>NZ_JBNFVY010000009.1:0-105880 GCF_049943335.1 Aliiroseovarius sp. PTFE2010 | reverse complement strand
CGCCGCAGGCAGGCCGGGGACGGCGGCCTGCCCAGGGGATCACTATGGGATCACGATTGTTCGGCGTCGTCGTCCGTGTCCTGAACGCGCTTGGCGCGGTCTTGCATGAACTGGTCGAATTCAGCCTTGTCCTTGGCATCGCGCAGACGTTCAAGGAAAGCTTCGAAGTTCTCTTGTTCCTCTTCCAGGCGGCGCAGGGTTTCGGCCTTGTAGGCATCGAATGCGGTGTTGCCCGAGCTGCGGAAGTGTTGACCTTGGGCACGGATGGGGTGCCCTTGCAGGGCGCGCTTGGCGGCGCAGGAACCTTTGAACATTTTCTTGCTCCAGATCATGTAGAACAGAAGGCCGAGGCCAACGGGCCAGAAGGCGATAAAGCCCAGCACCATCGCGGCGATCCAGGCAGCTTTCCCGCGCTCATCGAGCCACGCTTCAGCGCGCGAGAACCAACCGGCGCGGGCGGGTTCGTTTGGCAGGGACATTTCTACTTGGGGCATTTGGACCTCTGGGGTTGGGGGGATGTTAATTGCTTTCACATCCTCAAGATCGGGATGGCGGGGTCCATTTGCAAGGGGGTATGTGAATGTTTTTTACATTCCTGCTTATAGCTAAGTAAAATCAGCAGCTTGCGCGGAAGAAATTTCCAGAAGGATGGCGGGCTGAATCGGGAAAATATGCTGCGGCGTGCCTGCGGCGGCCCAAATCACATCAAAATCCATCAGCCTTGGGTCGAACCAGATCCGGGGCGGTGTCAGGTGCGCGATGGGCGCGACGCCGCCGATGGCAAACCCGGTTTCACTGCGAACTTTGCGACCATCAGCGCGGCCCAAAGGTTCGCCGATCAGAGCAGACGCTTTGGCCGGATCGACCTGATTGCCGCCCGCCGTGATGAACAGGTGGATCGCGCCGCTGTCCTGACCTTCGAACACGATGGATTTCGCGATCTGGTCCAAGTTGCAACCGGCTTGGTCGGCGGCTTGCTGTGCGGTTCGGGTTTCGCCGTCCATTTCCATTGGCGCGATGTCCAGGCCGGCGTCAGATAGGGCCTGGGTGACGCGCCGGAGAGATTTGCTCATGTCTCACTCCGCTGTTTTCGTCGGTATCGTGACAGGTGTCGGGCCGCTTGGCCAGCGGGGCGCGCAAAGGGCGTGGTGTGCTTGTGTTTCCGCCCCGTCCACGGCAAAACTGGGATCATGGACTTTTCTTCACGGATCACGCGGACACCGCGACCTTACGAGCCTGAACGCGGATCAGATGCGGTTGCCAAACTGGGTCTGCCCAAGGGCGACACAGCCAATCTGGTGGCGGGCGCGGCGGGATGTTCGCCATTTCTGGCCGGCGTCATCGATATTGAAACGGATTGGATCCGCGACGCGCTGGCGGGCGATCCCGATGCGGTCCTGCGCGCCGTGCTCGATGACATCGACCCGCGTGCGGCGATTTCGGCGCAAGCGGTCGCCTTGCGCCAGGCCAAGCGGCGCGTGGCGCTTTTGGCCGCGCTGGCCGATCTGGGCGGCGTTTGGGCGCTGGAACAGGTCACTGGCGCGCTGACCGAACTGGCAGACCGCGCGGTTCACGCCGCCCTGTGCGCCTATCTTCAGCCCGAGCTGGCCCGTGGCAAGGTGCCGGGCAAGGGGCCTGACGATCTGGACCGGTGCGCCGGGATGGTCGCGCTGGCCATGGGCAAGATGGGCGCGGGCGAATTGAACTACAGCTCGGACATCGACGTGATCTGCCTGTTCGACGAAAGCCAGTTCGACCCGGCCGATTGCGGCGAGGCGCGCAGCGTCTTTATCAAGGTGACGCGCAAGGCCGCCGCGCTGCTGAGCGATCGAACCGGCGATGGCTATGTCTTTCGGACCGATCTGCGCCTGCGCCCGGATGCCAGTGTCACGCCGGTCTGTATTTCGATGGACGCGGCCGAGCGGTACTATGAAAGCGTGGGCCGCACGTGGGAGCGCGCGGCCTATATCAAGGCGCGGCCCTGCGCGGGGGACATCGAGGCGGGCGAACAGTTCCTGCAGACCCTGCGACCCTTTGTGTGGCGCAAGCACCTGGATTTTGCCGCCATTCAGGATGCGCATGACATGCGCCTGAAAATTCGCGATCACAAGGGGTTGCACGGGGCAATCACCTTGCCCGGGCACGACATGAAACTGGGCCGCGGGGGCATCCGCGAGATTGAATTTTTCACGCAGACCCGGCAGTTGATCGCAGGGGGGCGTGATCCCGAACTGCGCTCGCGCGAGACGGTCAGCGGGCTGCGTGCGCTGGCTGCCAAGGGATGGGTCGACGCCGATGTGGCAGAGGCCCTGACCCAAGACTATCGCGCTCACCGCGAGGTTGAGCACAGGCTGCAGATGGTTGCCGACGCCCAGACCCACGCGCTGCCAAGCAACCCGGAAGGTTTTGCGCGCCTGGCCGCTTTTATGGACGTGACGCCCGAGACGCTGGAAGTTGACCTGCGCGACCGGCTGGAACGCGTTGCCGAACTGACCGAAGGGTTCTTTGCCCCGGGATATGACGGCCAGACCCCGGCCGCCAACACGCCCGAGCTGTCGGACACGGCCAAGGCGATCCTGGCGCGGTGGGAACACTATCCGGCCCTGCGTTCAGACCGGGCCGTCGCGATTTTCGAACGGTTGCGCCCGGATCTTTTGGCCCGGATCGCGCGCACGGACCGGCCCGATGAAACCCTGCTGCATGTCGACGGGTTTCTGGCCGGGCTTCCGGCGGGCGTGCAGCTGTTTTCCTTGTTCGAAGCCAATCCGCATCTTGTCGACCTTGTCATCGATATCTGTGCCATGGCCCCCCATCTGGCCAAATATCTGTCGCGCAATTCAGGTGTGTTTGACGCCGTGATCGGGGGCGATTTCTTTTCCGACTGGCCCGCCCGGTCGGTGTTGTGCGACGACTTGGCGGCGACGCTTGAGCGCGCCCCTGATTTCGAAGCCCGCCTGAACACAGCCCGCCGCTGGGCCAAGGAATGGCACTTTCGCGCAGGCGTCCATCTGTTGCGCGGCTTGATCGACGCCGATGAAGCGGGCCGACAATATAGCGAATTGGCCGAAGTGGTTGTCGGGGGGCTCTGGCCCCATGTGGTGGACGAATTTTCGACCAAACACGGGCGTCCGCCCGGCACGGGGGCCATGGCGCTTGCAATGGGCTCGCTTGGCGCGGGGCGGCTGACGGCGGCGTCGGATCTGGACCTGATCGTGATTTACGATGCGCCCGGAGACGCACAATCGGATGGCCGCCGCCCGCTGGACGGGCGCACTTATTACAGCCGCCTGACCAAGGCGTTGGTGACGGCGCTGACCGCTCCGATGCCGGAAGGCACGCTCTATGAAGTCGACATGCGCCTGCGCCCATCGGGGCGCCAGGGGCCGGTGGCCACGTCATTCGACAGTTTTCAAAGCTATCAGACAAACGAAGCCTGGACATGGGAACATCTGGCGCTGACACGCGCGCGCCCCGTGGCCGGCAACGCAGAGCTGTGTGCCAAGGTCACGGGCTTTCGCACCGCACTTCTGGCCAGTGAAAAGGACGACGCAGCGATCCGTCAGGACACGCAAGAGATGCGCAAGCGCTTGTCCGAATCCAAACCCGCCGCAACTGCGTGGGACCCGAAAAATGGCCCCGGACGGATGATGGATATCGAACTGCTTGCCGAAGCCGCCGCGCTTTTGGCGGGGGACACGGCCCACGATATTTACGATCAACTGGCAGCGGGTGTGGCGGCCGGTTGGATCACAAACGATGAAAAGGCCACGTTAACGGCGCAGTATCGGCTGTGTTGGCGTCTGCAATCGGCGGCAAGATTGCTGACGGGCGACAAACTGGACCCCAAAACCATAGGGCAGGGCGCCAGGGAATTCATTCTGCGCCAATCGGGGGCGGACACGCCGCGCGATCTGTCGACACAGCTTCGCACCGGGGCGACGCAGGCGTCCGCGATTATCGATGCGTTGCTGGCGCGCCCTTTTGCCGAGACCGCGGGTGCACGCTCAACCGGCTGACTGGCGTTTCGGTGCCCTGCGCGGCCAGCTAGCGCGGCAGGGCGGCGGCTGCGGCGGCCAGGCGTTCGATACCGCTCCAGTCACCTGCGGCCACCATATCGGGCGGGGCCACCCAACTGCCCCCAACGCAGAGCGTGTTCGCCAGCCCCAGGTATGTTTCGGCATTGGCCAGCGTCACGCCGCCCGTTGGGCAAAACCGAATTTGTGGAAGTGGCGAGGCCAGGGATTTGAGCGCAGGGGCCCCGCCGTTCGCTTCGGCCGGAAAGAACTTTTGTACCGTGTAGCCCCGTTCCAGAAGGCGCATGGCTTCCGACGCCGTGGCGGCTCCGGGCAGCAACGGCAATTCGGCATCCTCGCACGCCTGCAAGAGCCGATCCGTCGCGCCGGGCGATACCCCGAATGTCGCGCCCGCATCCTTGGCGCGCTTGACATCGTCAGGGGTCAGAAGGGTGCCCGCACCAACGTGGCCCCCCGGTACTTTCGACATTTCGCCGATTACGTCCAACGCCGCATCGGTGCGCAACGTCACCTCGAGCGCGGGCAGGCCACCCGCCACAAGCGCGGTTGCAAGGCCGCGGGCTTTGCCAGCATCGTGGATCACAAGGACCGGGATCACCGGGGCCAGCTTGCAAATCGCCTCGGCGCGGGTGGATGCCTCGGTTGGGGTCATGTGATGTCCTTTCTAGGGATCATTCGGCAAGGTCACGCGATGATCGAACACGCGCCCTCTGTCGCGTCGGAACACGATGCGCGAAATGCGCTGAACAACTCGCGGCCGATGCCGTAGGCGTTTTTCGAAGCATCGAAGGGATGCGGTTGCCGGTCCTGGAAATCGGCGGCGCGCGTTTCAAGCGTGCCCGCCTTGGCATCGACCCGCACGATATCGCCATCGCGCAGCCGGGCCAGCGGGCCCCCCTTGGCCGCTTCGGGCGACACATGGATTGCCGCCGGAACCTTGCCCGACGCACCCGACATGCGCCCGTCAGTGACCAGCGCGACCTTGAGCCCACGATCCAAAAGCACGGCCAGAACCGGCGTCAGGGAATGCAATTCGGGCATGCCGTTGGCCTGCGGGCCCTGAAAGCGCACGACCACGACCGTATCTTCGGTAAATTCGCCGCGCTGAAAGGCGGCCCTGACATCGGCTTGATCTTCGAAAATGCGCGCGGGGGCTTCGATCACATGGTGCTCGGGCTTGACGGCGCTGGCCTTCATGACGCCGCGCCCCAGGTTGCCCTGCAGATCGACCAGGCCACCGTGCGGTGCAAACGGATCGGACGCCGGGCGCAGGATCTTGTCGTTCAGGCTGGTCTTGGGGCCATCAGTCCACACGATGCGCCCGTCTTGCAGCTTGGGCTCTTGCGTGTAGCGGTGCAGACCGTCGCCCGCGACCGTGAAACTGTCATCGTGCAGCAGGCCGGCATCCAGCAATTCGCCGATCATATAGCCAAGACCGCCCGCCGCGTGGAAATGGTTCACGTCTGCCAAGCCGTTCGGGTACACTTTGGCCATCAGGGGGGTGACCTGCGAGATGTCTGAAAAATCCTGCAAATCCAAAATGATCCCGGCGGCGCGCGCCATGGCAGGCAAGTGCAGCACCAAATTGGTTGAACCGCCCGTCGCCATCAGCCCGACGATCCCGTTCACAAAGGCCTTTTCGTCCAGTACCTGCCCTGCGGGGCGGTAATCGTTCCCGGCGGCGGTGATTGCCATGGCGCGGTGGGTGGCTTCGTCGGTCAGCGCCTCGCGCAAATCGGTGCCGGGGTTTACAAAACTGGCACCGGGCAAATGCAGACCCATGAATTCCATCAGCATCTGGTTCGTGTTCGCCGTGCCATAAAATGTGCAGGTGCCCGGCCCATGATAGCTGGCCATTTCAGCCTCCATCAAGGTGTCGCGCCCGACCTCGCCGCTGGCGAACTGTTGGCGAACCTTGGCCTTTTGGTCGTTGGGAAGACCGCTGGTCATGGGGCCGGCGGGCACAAAGATTGCCGGGATATGGCCGAATGTCGCCGCCGCGATCACAAGCCCCGGGACGATCTTGTCGCACACCCCAAGATAAAGCGCCGCGTCATAGCAGTTGTGCGACAGGCCAACGCCGGCCGCCATGGCGATCACGTCGCGCGAAAACAGCGACAATTCCATGCCCGGCTGGCCTTGGGTGACACCGTCGCACATGGCCGGAACGCCGCCGGCGACCTGGGCCGTTCCGCCCGCTTGCCGGGCCGCCGACCGGATGCGGTCTGGAAAGTGCTCGTAGGGTTTGTGCGCCGACAGCATGTCGTTGTAGGCGGTGATGATCCCCAGGTTCGGCGCGGTGCCGCCGGCCAGGGCGGGCTTGTCGCGCTCCATCGCGGCGAAGGCATGGGCCTGGTTGCCGCAGCTCAGATGCGCGCGCACGGGACCAGCATCGGCGGCGGCGCGCATCCGATCCAGATAGGCGCCGCGCTGATCCTTCGAGCGTGCGATAATCCGTTGGGTGACGTCTTCGATACGGGCGTTAAGTGCCATGGTCTGTCCTGTGATCTGCTACCACGTGTATTATAGTCTGTTAGCGCTAACGTTTCCAGTGGGAATTGTCCTTGTCGCTCAGAGGTCTGCGAATGCTGCATAGCGGCATTACCGAGATGGCGCTAGTAAGGGCATCAATGCTGACCTATCTATTGGGCAAGGGAGATCGATAAACGAACACGATCAGGGGTTCAAACATGAGCGATTCCAGTTTTTCCAGCGCCAGCATCAATTCCGACGCCGAATTCAGCCTTTTCGAGGTTGAGCAGAAAGCCCGCGAACTGCGCGGCGAGGCGATCCGCTACGGCACAAAATCCATGCGCATGTGGCTGCGCCGCGTATTCAGCTTTCCGTCAGCGAATGGCCGCGCGCCTGTCTGACCACCTGTCTGACCGGCCCGTCGCCAAAGCGTGAATGTTTCGAAAATCCCGGAAATAATCCGGGATTTTCCCATTTTGGCCCCATTTCGTTGACAGTTTGTTAACTGCAACGACGGCCCGAAAGAGATCGGGCCAGCAGATGGGACAACAAAATGCGGGCAAAACTGTCGATTCTGATCTGTGCAGCGACCTTGGCGGCGGGGTGTTCGCTGCCAGCGCAAGACGCGCCGACCCGGGGGGCGCCGCACGTTGCTGCGCTGCTGAACGGGCAGACCACAACGTCGCTTGACGCTCAGGGGATCACGCAAACGATCTTGCAGCCAGACTATCGATTGCGCCGGGTCTATGTGCGTGTCCCGGACGAATTGGAACCGTCGGAATCTAACAGTTACTATCCGCGCGCCGATATCGTCTGGCATGGCGATCCGTTTGGCGACCGGCACGCACAGGTCAAAGCGGTCGTCCAGGGCGCTGCCGAGCGTGCCATCGCGATCACGCGCGGCGACAAACCGGTTGATCTGGACATCGAGGTTCGCCGATTCCACGCCCTGAGCGAGCGCACTCGCTACACCGTCGGCGGCCGGCATGAGTTCGAATTCAAGCTGACTTTCCTGAACGCCGAAACCGGCCTGCCACTGGCGCCGCCGCGCCTTGTGCAAGCCGAAATCAAGGGGTTTGGCGGTCTGGCTGCGGTGCGCGCCGAAGCCTTGGGTCAGACGCAAAAAGTGCGAATTACCGACTACCTTGCGCAATTCGTCGCCCAGCAAACGGCGATGGGACCGGGCGCGTAATCCACTGGCAGCGCCGCCAAAAACCCACTAGGGAAGCGGCATGAGTTCACCTGACCCCACCGCCCCGCACTATCCTGTCGTCCGCCTGATCCCCAAGGCCAACGCCCGCGCAATCCGCCACGGGTTTCCCTGGGCCTATGCCAACGAAGTCGTCACCGACCGGCGTACCCGCGCCTTGCCGGCGGGCACCATCGCCGAATTGCAAGACGCCGAACGCAGCCCCATGGGCTTGGTGGCGGTCAATCCCAATTCCAAGATTTTCTGCCGGATGCTGACGCGCGACACGTCGGCGCGTATTGATCGCACGTGGCTGACCGCCCGTCTGCAAGCCGCGCAGGATCACCGGGCGCGTCTGTTCGCCGATCCGTTTTATCGGCTTGTCCACGCCGAAGCTGACGGGCTGGCGGGCGTGGTGATCGATCGTTTTGGTGACACGGCGGTGGTCCAACCAAATGCGGCCTGGGCAGACGTTCTGTTCGACGATTTGGCCGCGGCGCTGGTTGATGTGACGGGCGTGTCCTGCGTGATCAAGAACGCATCTGGCCGGGCCCGGTCACTGGAAGGCTTGGACGATATCACCCAGGTCGCCATTGGGTCTGCCCCCGGCATTGTCGCGGTGCCGATGAACGGCGCAATCTACATGGCCGATCTTCTGGAAGGGCAAAAGACCGGGTTGTTCTTTGACCAACGCCCCAACCATGCCTTCGCCCAGCAGCTGGCAAACGGTGGCCAGGTTCTGGACGTGTTCAGCCATGTTGGCGGGTTTTCTCTGGCCATGCTGGCCGGCGGCGCAACCGGGGCCCTTGCCGTGGATAGCGCGGCTCCGGCGCTGGAGCTGGCCGCGAAGGGCGCGGCGGCGATGGGCCGGTCCGACGCGCTTGCCACCCGGCGCGGGGATGCGTTTGACGTGTTGACGGCGCTGGCGGGCGAAGGGGCGCAATTTGACGTGGTCGTGTGCGATCCGCCCGCCTTTGCCCCGGCAAAACCGGCTTTGGACAGAGGGTTGCGCGCCTATGAGCGCCTGGCGCGATTGGCCGCGCCACTGGTCAAGCCGGGGGGATATCTGGGCCTGTGTTCGTGTTCGCACGCCGCCGATCTGACGCGGTTTCGCGCCGCGTGCAACGCCGGGATCGGCAAAGCCGGGCGGCACGCGCAAATCGTGCACACCGGTTTTGCGGGGCCAGATCACCCGCTGATGCCGGGACTGGCCGAAAGCGGATACCTCAAGGCGCTGTTCTACAGGCTGATGGCGTGAAGCTGCTGCTGGACACCTGCGTGCTCTACCCGACGGTGATGCGCGAGGTGCTCTTGAAAACGGCCCAGCAGGGGCTGTTCACCCCCCTTTGGAGCGCGCGCATCCTCGAGGAATGGGCCCGCGCGGCGCGCAAGCTGGGACCAACGGGCGAGCCGCAAGCCCGCGCCGAGATTGCCGTGGTGCGCGCCAGTTTTCCCAAGGCCGAAGTGCCACCGCACATCGGGTTGGAAAACCGTCTGTGGTTGCCGGACAAAGACGACATCCACGTGCTGGCAGCCGCCATCGGGGGAAATGCAGACGCAATCGTCACGCTGAACGCGGGCGATTTTCCGCGCAATGTCCTGAAAGAAGAGGGGCTGGAGCGGATCGATCCGGACAGCCTGTTGATCCAGCTTTTTGCGCAGGACGGGTCGGCCGTCAGCACAGCTGCCGAGCAGGTGCGTGCCCAGGCCGAAGCGATGTCCGGCACGCCGTGGGATATGCGCAAACTGTTGAAAAAGGCCCGCCTGCCGCGATTGGGTAAGGCGTTAGCGCCTTAGCCACTTGGCCTCATTCGCCTCGATCGCGGCGATCCGGTCGGCCGTTTTGGGGTGCGACATGAACCAGGCGGGCATCGCGCCGCGCGACTGGGTCAGCGCTTCGAGCTTGCCAAAAAGCGATTTTTGCGGCCCCGTTCCCAGACCGGCCTTGATCAGCAACGCCGACGCATAAGCGTCCGCCTCGTATTCGTCCTGGCGGGACAGGCGCGCAGCCAAAAGCGAGGCCAGCGCATTGGCGATATATGCCCCGATGCCGGGCAAAAACCGCGACAAGATCATCGCCAGCGCCGTGCGCATGGCGTTCTGGCCGGAAAAGTCGATCATGCGCCGGCGCGAATGGCCAAGGGCGACATGACCCAGTTCGTGGGCGATGACGCTGGCCATTTCTTCGGCGCTGACTTCGCCGGCCAAGTAGCGCTGGTAAAAGCCGCGGGTGATAAAGATCCGCCCGTCGGGCGCGGCCAGCCCGTTGACCGGCGCGACCTCGTAGATGTTCACCGGGATGCGGTCGATGTCCAATGCATCGGCCATACGCGCCGTGATCTTGCGCAACTTGGGGTCGGCCAATTCGGTGGATTTTTCATCCAGTTCAGATTTCAGCCGCCGAACGGAAAAGAACCACATCACCAACCCATAGGCGACGGCAAGCAGGATCGGGGTAAACTTCAACATGCGCCAGATATGGGGGCAGGGCGCGGCCTGGGCAAGGCAGCGGTCAACGCGTCAGCTCGCGCATGCCCCGTTCGATCCCTTCCAGCGTCATTGGAACCATGCGGTCGTCGAAGATCTCGCGGATCATTTTGATCGAATGGGTGTATTCCCAGTGTTTTTCCGGCACTGGATTGATCCACAGGTTGCTGGGCCATGTTTCGCGGGCGCGTTGCAGCCAGACCTGCCCGGGTTCGGGATTCCAGTGTTCGTTGGCCCCGCCCGCCATGGCAATTTCATACGAGCTCATCGAGGCGTCGCCGACGAAGATACATTTGTAATCGCCCCCGAAGGTGCGCAACAATTCGGCGGTCGAAATCTGGTCTGTCCAGCGGCGGCGATTGTCCCGCCATACCCCTTCGTACAGGCAGTTGTGGAAATAGTAGTGTTCAAGATGCTTGAATTCGGAACGGGCGGCTGAAAACAGCTCTTCGACCACGCGGATATGAGGGTCCATCGATCCGCCCACATCAAGCAAGAGCAACACCTTGACCGCATTGCGCCGCTCGGGGCGGGTCTTGACGTCGAGATAGCCGTGTTCGGCGGTCGCGCGGATCGTGTTATCAAGATCCAGTTCCTCTTCGGCCCCGTCACGGGCCCAGCGGCGCAGGCGTTTCAGCGCGACCTTGATATTGCGCGTGCCCAGTTCGACATTGTCGTCGAGGTTCTTGAATTCGCGCTTGTCCCAGACTTTGACCGCGCGCTGGTGGCGGCTTTTTTCCTGGCCGATGCGCACACCTTCGGGGTTGTAGCCATTCGCGCCAAAGGGCGAGGTGCCGCCGGTGCCGACCCATTTGCTGCCGCCTTCATGGCGCTCTTTTTGTTCCTCAAGCCGTTCCTTGAGCGTTTCCATCAGCTTTTCGAACCCGCCCAATGCCTCGATCTCGGCCATTTCTTCGGGGCTGAGGTGTTTTTCCGACATCTTGCGCAGCCATTCTTCGGGCAGGTCGACCCGGTCGATCATGGCCTGCGCGCTGATTTGCTCAAGCCCCTGGAATGTCGCGGCAAAGGCCCGGTCGAACTTGTCCAGGTTGCGTTCGTCTTTCACCATGGCGGCGCGGGCCAGATAGTAGAACCCGTCGATATCATAGGTGACCAGGCCGGCCTGCACCGCTTCGAGAAAGCTGAGATATTCGCGCAAGGAAACGGGCACGCCGCCGTCGCGCAGGTTTTCAAAAAAGGGAAGAAACATCGCCGGGCCTTTCGTTTGGCCGCAGTGTAGCGCGACCGCGGGCGGGGGAAAAGGGGCCGAGGCCGGGCGCCATGCCCGCAAAGGGTCAGCGTCTACATGCGCAAGGCAGCCGGCCGCTCTAGCCGAGATGGTTTCGAACAAAAAACGGGCTCAGAGCACCCGTTCCAGGATGACGGTGGCAAACAGGCCGATGATCGCGAAAGCAAGCGCGTAGATCACGGTATATTGCAGTTTATCCAACCGGTTGCCGCCGCGTTTGGATGCGGTTCGGTAGCCGATGGCGCCCCCGATCAGGGCCAGAATAATGACGATCACAACGTGCCTGCCTTCGCTTCGAGCATTGTCTGTTTCGGCGCAAGCGCCGCGATTTCGGACAGGCGTGCGCGCACTTCGCTGTCCGAGCCGAAGCCATACCGCGCCCAACCCAGACTGTCGAGCCGCACCGCCCGCGCTTCAGAGGCACGACCGACCGTTTCCAATGCTTCGGCCTTGACCATCAGCATCGTGGCCAAGAGCGCGGCGTTTTGCGAGGCCGTGATGACCGGCAAATGCCTGTTCACGATCCCGATGGCCGCCTCGGCCTGACCGGCGGACAGCGAAAAGGCGGCCAGCTGCATGCCGACATGGGCCGCCTGCAAGCTGGTTTCGGGATTGGCGCGGTAAAGGCGGCCCGCCTCAAGAAAAGCGGACAGCGCCGTGTCAATTTCGTCTGCAACGGTCAGACGCGCCAGAATGAAGAGGGAAAACGCCGCCCGGTTGTCCGTCCAGCCGCGTCTTTGGGCAATGCGCACGGCGGTGTTGGCGGCCTCTTTACGGCGGGTTTTGCTGGCGCGTGGGGACAGGGCGGTTTCCACCGCATCGACCCACTGGCGCGGCGTGGTTTCAGCCGGCAGGGGGGTGACGCGGCCACCTGCCGGGTTCAGCCGCGCCAAAACAAGCGGCAGGCGGTCGGCGACCTCGGACCGGGTCATGCCCGAGTGCAATTCGGGCGCGTAGTAGGTGCGCAGGATCAGCATGTCAAAGCCGGTCAGCACCGTATGAAAATTGTCATCGTTGAACACGCTGTCCGACAACCGGTACAGGTCATTCAGTGGGCCAAGCGCCTGGGCCAGCTCTTCGTGAAGGCAATCGCGGATTTCCTGTGGGGCCACGTCGCCGGGAATGAAAATGGCCAATTGCTCGCGCTCGGTCAGGGTCTTCCAGTCCAGTTTGGCCGAGCGCCGCGATTTTTTGTATTCCGCCCAACTGGATATGCGCGGCGCGACGAAACATGCGGCATGCGGGACCAGGCGCTGCAATTGCGCCCGCGGGACCATTTCGATGGTAATCGCGGCTTGCGCAGTGGGTGGAACGGTGGTGATGGCGATGCCCGCTTCGCGGTGCAGGCGGCCCAGCAAAAACCGCAAGTCCCGCCCCAGCGACGACGGTGCATTGCCCGTCACCCGCAGCGTGATTGGCCCTTCGAACCGTGTAAAGACCGGCAGGTCGCGCCCGCTTTCCAGGCGAAACGACAGGTCCAGAAAATCCCGGGCAATGGTGGCATTTGCGCGGCGCGTGGGCTTGGTGGACTGGCTTGCAAAGGACTTCATCGCGGGCATGGACGTTGACGACAGACGCATATGATCGGTCCGGCTGACGTCCTGCGGGTGGCTGCCAGGCGCACAGGCGCCAAGAACATGTGTGACTAGCAATACGAGCATGGCCAAGCGCATCTGTCAGCTCCTCTGGTATTTCACGAACGGCGTAAGCGTTGCGATCTGATCATAGAGTCTTCGTGCAGTTGTGTTAAATTCCTGTGTCAGCCAATAGACTTGTGGGGCACCGGTTTCATCGGCGCGCGCATAGACTGCTTCGATCAGGGCCCGGCCGATGCCGCGGCCACGCAGATCCGCGGCTGCATAAAGATCCTGGAGGTAAATCACGTTGTTTTCTGTCTGACCGTGGCGGTGGGACAGGAAATGAACCAAGCCGACCGCGCGTTCATCAATCCAGGCCAGGAACCCGTTGAAGTCCTGCGGATCAGAGCCGATCAACCGGGAAAATTGCAGCTCGTACTGCGCGTCGGATACGGTTGTCTCGTAAAAGGCCAGGTAGTCGCGCCACAACCCTGACCAAACGGATTGGTCCTGGGCAGCGATGGGGCGAATGTCGATCGCGGTGGTCATGGGCGCTTTCCGTTCGCAAAGCAGGTAAGACTCGGGTCAGGTTACCGGGCGCTATTGCAGAAAAGCAATCGTTGTTGTGTTTTGCGTTCAATCATGGCAGGGCTGCCGCCTGCCTGATGGGGCTGGCCGCCACCATCCCGCTACCATCAAATGGCTGGACCAGAAGTGGCCTGTTACGGCGACACGTCGTCAAAATGCTGGGGGCTTGTTAGTGACTTGCCGGGGGCTTGCCAGGGGGCTGAGTGACGGAAATGGGTGGCCGACCCCCACTGAAACGGGGGGTCGATACCGGACGCGCAAGGCGTCATTCAGGGCTTGGCCGCGCTGTAGCTGCGGTCTTGGAACTGCCGCCTTGAGACGGCAGTTCGAAGCGACTTAGCGTTGTCTGCGCGCCATGAAGGCAAGCTGTTCAAACAAATGAACATCTTGTTCGTTTTTCAGCAATGCGCCATGCAATTTGGGCAGTGCATCGGCGCCGTTGCGAACCAGATCCTTTGGGTCCAGGTCTTCGGCCAGAAGCAGTTTCAGCCAGTCGAGCACTTCGGACGTAGACGGCTTTTTCTTGAGGCCCGGCGTCTCGCGGATTTCATAGAACTGGGTCAGGGCCGTGGTCAGAAGCTGCGGTTTGAGACCGGGGAAATGCACATCCACGATCTGCTTCATCGTCTCGGCATCGGGGAACTTGATATAGTGGAAGAAACACCGGCGCAGAAACGCGTCGGGCAGTTCCTTTTCGTTGTTCGAGGTGATGATGATGATCGGGCGCTGCTTGGCACGGATCGTCTCGCCGGTCTCGTAGACGTGGAATTCCATTTTATCGAGTTCCTGAAGCAAATCGTTCGGAAACTCGATGTCGGCCTTGTCGATTTCGTCGATCAGCAGGACCAGCTTTTCGTCAGAGTCAAAGGCCTGCCAAAGCTTGCCCTTCTTGATGTAGTTCCTGACGTCATGCACGCGTTCTTCGCCCAGCTGGCTGTCGCGAAGGCGGCTGACGGCGTCATATTCGTACAGGCCCTGGTGCGCCTTGGTGGTCGATTTGATGTTCCATTCGACCATTTTCAGGCCCAACCCCTGGGCGACCTGTTTGGCCAGTTCCGTTTTGCCCGTGCCCGGTTCGCCCTTGACCAGGAGCGGGCGTTCGAGCGTGACAGCGGCATTGACGGCAACCGTAAGATCTTCGGTGGCCACGTAATTATCGGTTCCGTTGAATTTCATGCTATTTATCAGGACCCTACTGTTTGAAGTTGGTGTAAGATGATGATGGGTTCACTTTCCATCCATATCAGGGTTTTGAGATAGTGACATCCCCTTCCAAAAAGGATACATCACGCGCCAGATGGAGGGAGGCCTTATGGCACAACCTGAAGAGCAAACACCATCGGTGGGTGCAATCAAGCGTAGAGAGGGTACGGGCATGAAAGCAGAAAGTTTCTTGCCGGACGACTATCATCCAGCCGAGGATGAACCGTTCATGAACGATCGCCAGCTGGAATATTTTCGTCGCAAGCTTTTATCCTGGAAGGCCGAACTGGTAGACGAAAGCCGCAATACGATCGAAGGGCTGCAGGACGGAACGCGCAACATTCCCGACATCGCTGACCGGGCCAGTGAAGAAACCGACCGCGCACTGGAATTGCGCACACGCGACCGGCAGCGCAAGCTGGTGACCAAGATCGACGCGGCGCTGCGCCGGATCGAAGAAGGCGAATACGGCTACTGCGAAGTGACCGGCGAGCCGATTTCGCTCAAACGACTGGATGCGCGTCCGATTGCAACGATGACGCTGGAAGCGCAAGAACGTCACGAGCGGCGTGAAAAAGTCCATCGCGACGATTGATCAGCACGGATATGATGGCTTGGGCCGCCCATCGGGGCGGCCTTTTCATTTGCGCCGGTTCGATTTGTCGAAGAACCGGTTGTTGCGGGCGATGAATTCGCGCAGCGTGCCGGAAAATGGCGTCCCCCTTTGCCGGATTAGATAGACAACGCCTGCCGTCGCCCCGATCAGTGCACCCACGGCATCCACGATCAGATCCTTCATCGTGTCGGGCAGGCCGCTTTTCTGCATGTTCATGCCGAACGTCTGGTCCATTGCAAATTCGAAAATCTCCCACAGGGCGCCGATCGCCATGGCAAAACAAAAGGCGAAAAGGCCAATGGCCCAGGCCGGCGCCGCGTATCTATCACCCTGGAACAGCATGAACATGGCCAGAAAACCGATCAGGCCGAATCCGATGGCCGAGCCAGCATGCAGAACCACGTCCCACCACCAAAAGCGATTATAGAAATCCTCAATCTCGCCCAGGAACAACGTGGCAAAGACAAAAATTACCGCCGCGCTCATGAAGTTGCGCGGCAGTTCCACCCCAAAGCGGCGCGCAAAAAACAGCGGCACCAATGAGATGATCAACGTCAACGAGGCCACGAACGACGACAAGTAGTTGCGATCGACCAGCCCGACCATGATTTCAAAGGCCAGAAAGGCCCAGATGATCTTGGTGGTCAGTGAAAAGTTGCGCCAGTTGATCCGGGACAAAACCTTAGGGCCTTTCGCTTGGTTTAACGGTCTTGAGGGACCATATGGGAAGAATGACGATTTTGCACAGCCCCGAGAGAGGCGCGACCCGGTTTGCGTCCTATAATTTGCGAAAGTGTCGCGGCACCGATGGCAAGCGTGCGCCCGGCCGCGTGATTGACGTGATCAACAGTATCGGAGCAGATGTCATTGCCTTGCAAGAGGCAGATATGCGGCTGGGCCCCCGTCCTGCAGCGCTGCCGCCGCGATTGATCGAAACCCATACAGACTATCAGGTGGTGCCTGCGGCCACGTCGCCCGTGTCGGTTGGCTGGCATGGCAACGCGGTGCTTGTGCGACGCGGTGTCGCGGCGGGGCAGATCACCCGGATCGACCTTCCGGGGCTAGAGCCGCGCGGCGCGCTGGCGGTGGACTTGCCGCATTTGCGCGTGGTCGGTGTGCATCTGGGCCTGCTGCGCTGGTCGCGCATCGCGCAGCTGGCACATATCCGCGCCGTACTGAACGATCTGCCGGAAATGCCGACGTTGATCATGGGCGATTTCAATGAATGGTCCATGCGCAAGGGGCTGGATACCTTGCACGACGCGTATCGCGTGCTGGCCCCCGGGCGCAGTTTTCACGCCTCGCGGCCCATGGCGGCGCTGGATCGGATCGCCTATTCGGACAATTTCGATCTGCGCGATGCCGGCGTATGCGAAACGGACGAAAGCCGACGGGCTTCGGATCATCTGCCGATCTGGGCGGACCTGAGCGGCGCAAGCTAGGGGCTGGACGCGCTGGTCCCGCTGTGGTTTTGCAAGGGGGATAGGGGGCAGTCATGGTGATAGGGCAAGACATCACGGTCGTGGGCGGCGGGATTGGCGGCGTGGCTGCTGGCGCAGCTCTGGCCATGCGCGGCGCATCCGTGCGCGTGCTGGAACAAGCCCCGGCGCTGACAGAAGTGGGGGCGGGGCTCCAGATTTCACCGAACGGAATGCGCGTGCTGCATGCGCTGGGCGTGGACGTGGCAGGTGGGATGCCGGCCGGGTCGGTCGAGTTGCGGGACGGGCTGACCGGCCGTCTTGTGCTGCATCAAGACCTGGGCGGACAGGACTATCGGCTGTGGCACCGCGCGGATCTGCTCGGCGCACTGGTGTCGCGGGCGCGCGAATTGGGCGTTGCGATCGAAACGGGGCGCCGTGTCCAGTCTGTGCGCCAGGTGCACAGCTGGATCGAACTGACAGACGCTGAAGGCGTGCGGGAAGACGCCGCCGTGCTGATTGCGGCCGATGGCATTCATTCGGTCCTGCGCGCCGCGTTGAACCCGGACGAAGGGGATCCCTTCTTTACCCGGCAGGTGGCCTGGCGCGCGGTGATCCCGGGCGATGGGATCAGCCATCCGGCTGGTGCGCGCATCTGGATGGGGCCCGGGCGGCATCTGGTCAGCTATCCGCTGCGCGGGGGCACCATGATCAATCTGGTGGGGATCCAGGAACGGCGCGATTGGACCGGCGAAAGCTGGATCCGCCAAGGCGACCCGATCGCGATGCGCCAGGCCTTCGATGCCTTTGTGCGCGCGCGCGAGATGCTTGGGCGGGTCGAAACGGTGAACCAGTGGGGGCTGCACCGCCACCCCGTGGCCCCGATCTGGTCGCTGCCTCGTGCGGCGATATTGGGCGATGCGGCCCATCCGACTTTGCCGTTCATGGCGCAAGGCGCGAACATGGCCCTGGAAGACGCGTGGGTGTTGGCCGATTGTCTGGCCCGCAACACCCCCGAGATCGGGCTGAGCGAATACGCAGCGCTGCGCCGCCCGAGGGTCAATCGCATCGTCGGGGTGGCAAACCGCAACGCGCAAATTTATCATCAGCGCGGGCCGCTGCGCGGGCTTCAGCTTGGGGTCATGTCTTTGGGCGGCAAGCTGTTCCCGCGTATCCCGCAGGCCCACTACCGCTGGATTTTCGATCACGACGTGACCGCGTAATGGCGCACGGGGGGCAAGCCCTTTCGCGCCCGTGCCTTTCTGTGGCCTTTCTGTGGCAGAGCGGCCAGCCCGTCGCATTTGCCGGGGCATGTGCCGGGATGTTTCCCAGCACAAGAAGGATCAGGCCGCGTTTGCGGCGTCGATGATGGCGCTGAACTCGGCCGCTTTGAGAGACGCGCCGCCGACCAACGCGCCGTCGACATTGGACGTTGCGAAAATCTCGGCTGCGTTCGCGGGCTTGACCGATCCACCATAGAGCAGGCGGATCGCGCCGCCCGTATCGCCAAAGCGCTTTGTGAGTTCGGCGCGTATGAAATCGTGCACCTCGCCGATTTGCGCAAGGGTTGGGGTGAGACCCGTGCCGATGGCCCAGACCGGCTCGTAGGCGATGACGACCGTATCCCCCGTGACGCCGTCGGGGATCGATCCGGCCAGTTGGGTTCCAATCACGTCGAGTGTCGTTTCAGCTTCGCGCTGGGCCAGGGTTTCACCCACACAGACGATGGCGCCAAGGCCCGCGCCAATCGCCGCCGTGGCCTTGGCGCGCACATCGGCATCGGTTTCACCGTGATCGGCCCGGCGTTCCGAATGGCCAAGGATCACATAGCTGGCCCCGGCATCCTTGAGCATGGCGGCCGAAATATCGCCGGTATGCGCGCCGCTGCCTTGGGCGTGGCAATCCTGCCCGCCTGTGGCGATCGCGGTACCTTGTGTGGCGGCGGACATGGCGGCGAGAAGCGTGGCGGGCGGGCAGATCAGCACCTCGGCCGTGGGGTCGGGTTGGGCAGAGGCCAGCGCGTCGATTTCGGACAGATCGGCGGTCGTGCCGTTCATTTTCCAGTTCCCGGCGGCAAGCTTGCGGCGTGTCATGCGTGGTATCTCCCTGTGTTGCGGGCAGTTTAGCCCGGTGTGATGCAGGCTGAAAGCACAATGAGGCTACAGCGGGTTGCACAGGACTGGATCTGGGGCGACGGGGGTGGAAAAACAATGCGCCCGGGTTTCAAAATCCGGTCGATGATCCCCAAAATAAGTCCGGCGCAGGTCACCGCGGTCATGGCGTGTTTGCGAACGGGAAAAAAAGGTCGGGTGTCTGACCGTGGTTATTATCAGGCTGAACCATGCCGAAATTGAAGCCGCCATCAAAGCCGATCACGGCGTTTTTCATCCACCCCAAGGCGTCAGGCCCCCTGTGGATATGGCCGCGATAGACGCCAATCGCCGCTGGGGCACCTATAGGCGCGCCGGGCGATCCGCACGCCGGCCCCGACGAAACGGTTAAACGAGACCTAAGTTCACCTGCAAGGCGGCCAATGACGCTAGAGCGCGTCCAGCGCGCGGCGGCCCCAATCGGCGGCAAGCTCGGGATCGTCGAGGGCGGCGTCAGGCAAGGTCCAGTAGTTCATGGATTTCCCGTCGCCCATCGAAAATTTTTCCGACCCTTGCGCTTCCATTTCATCTGCGAATGCGCCGCTTGCCTTGAGATAGTGGCGCCCGCCCGCCGACAGAATCGCGAAAATCTGCCCGTCGCAATAGATTGAAAGGCCGCCCATCATTTTGCGGTGGGTGATCGTGCCGAGGCGCGCGTAAAGTTCGTGGACGAACGCGACGTCGTCGTCGCGCACGGCCATATCAGGGCTGACCTTGCGCGCCATCCTCGGCAAAGCGAATGGATTCGCCGCAGCCGCAGGCGTCGACCACATTCGGGTTGCGGAACTTAAAGCCGCTTTCCAGCAGCGACACCTCATAGTCGATTTCGGTGCCGAACAGGAACATCTGAGCCATTGGGGCAATCATCACACGCGCGCCGTCCTGTTCGATCACTTCGTCATTGGGATCGATGTCGGCGACGTAGTCCATGGTGTATTCCATACCCGCGCAGCCGCCCTTTTTCACGCCGATGCGCAGGCCTTTTGCGTCGTCCTGGTCCATCAGACGGACGATCTGCTTGGCGGCGGCCGGGGTGACGGTGACGGCCTGTTTTCCGGGAATTCCGAACATGGGGCTCTCTTTCGCTGCGTTGAGCTTAACTTAATGCGTCGCGGGCGCGATCTCAAGCGGGGGCAGGGCGCTGCGCAGGGCAATCACGGCGATTGTGATCGCGATGGCCCAACCGAATGACGCCAAAGTGCCGATGATGACGTATTCGGCGGCTTTTTGTTCCTTTGAGGCTTCGTACCGCATGATGGACTTGGCCGCGATCAGGAAACCCACGCTGCCGATCTGTCCCGCCAGCATCAGCACATAGATCAGACCGCGTTCCAGCACCCCGATGATCATCCCGCCCGACGGCAGGCCACCCGACGAAAACCCGTCCGCAAAGGGGACCATCAGCTTGCCGACGGCAAACCCGCCTGCGCGGATCGCATAGATTGCCCCGCCCGCGATCACCATCGCGTGCAAGATCGCCGGGGCCGGGGCATAGGGCTGGCTGGCCCAGAACCCGGTGTCCCACAGGCCCGGTGCATAGAACCCCAAACCGGCAAGCGTGGCCACATGCGCCGCCTGGTCAATCAGATAGACCCCGACCGTGTCGGGCAGGGCATAGGTCTTGAACGCGTCAATGGTCAGATGAATGGCGCCCAGCACAAGCACCTCAGCCGAGGTGACGGTGCCGATGGCAGCTTGCGCCGTGGCGATGACGATGGCGGTGTGCAGCAACAATACCAGGGGGTTACGCTTGTTTTCCACCATCCAGCGCGCTTGAAATACGTAGTCGGCCAACACATGGGCAAAGAACAGGGCGGCAATGGTTTCAAACATGGTGGTCGTCCGATTCCAGCTGGGTCAGGGCGGAACGTAGCCGGTTGCACTTGGCCCCATCCAGCGCTTTCGTGACGGCTTGGCGTGATTTGCCCAGTGCTGCGGCGATTTCGGTGTACACCGGATCTGCCAACGGATTCAGCGCGTGATAGATGGCGGCCGATTGGGCCGGGGTCCAGTCATCGCTGATGGTTGCCGCCAGAATGGTGACGGCATCCAGGCTGCCCTTGCCACCGTGCAAGACAGCAACGGCCTGGCGCTTGGTTTTTTCCAGGGCCCGGCCGGATTGGACAAAAGGCGTGCCGGTGGCGATGTTCAGGTCGGTGGGGATTGGGCCCTCAACGATACCGTCGCCGATGCCAATGGTCGTATCGAACCGTTTGCCCAGCGCCTTGATGGCGGCCCGAAATGCCAGTGCGCTGCGCAGCCCCAACGCAGATGGGCTGATGACGACCTGCCAGCCGTCGCCCCTGTGCCGGGTATAGCAGAGCGGCGCGTCGGCCCAGTCCTGAACCATGTCGGCGCAGCGGGCGAGCGCTGCGTGGGCACGCACCTGTTCGTCGTCAGTCAATTGGGTCGAGTTGACGATGTCGCCGGTCAGGACGGATATTTTGCTTTCTCGGGGTGCCATTTCGCATCCATAATAGGATGCATTATAAGAAAAGCAACCCATATAGGGTGCCTTTGAGGGGGCGCTATTCGCAAGGCATCCCTTTTGGGGTGCGAAAAGTAAAACGCACCCCAAAAGGGGTGCGCGCAGTGTTACATGAAGCCTAGCTCAAGTCGGGCCTCGTCCGACATCATGTCCATGCCCCAGGGCGGATCCCAGACCAGTTCCACATCCACCTGTTTGATCCCGTCCAGCGGTTCGACCGCATCGGCCAGCCAGCCGGGCATTTCGCCAGCGACGGGACAGCCCGGCGCCGTCAGCGTCATGATGATGCGAACTTCGTTCTCGGGCGAAATCTCGATCGTGTAAATCAGCCCCAGATCATAAATATTCACCGGGATTTCCGGATCGTACACGGTACGACACGCTTCAACGACATTGTCGTACAGCGGATGGTCCGTGCTGGATGGCTTGATCAGGGGAGTCCCCTCAACCGGGTTGCTTTCAGCGGTCATGCTGGCCTCTTATGATTTCCGAGTGATTATATAGGGTATGGGTAGGCCAAGGTCCAGTCACAGCAGAGGCTTTGACAGCGCCGAGAAGGGCGTTAAACCGGAACCCATTGACAACGAGGCATTCAAAACATGGACATCCTGCAGAACGTCGCCGACGAACTGGCCCAAGAAGCGTTGAAGGCGCAGCTAGACAGCGGCGATGAAATGATCGTCGACCGGGTGGGCGAGGCGCTGGGCGCATCGTCGCAAACCCTGCAAGAGGCATACCAGACCGCAGTCCGCGTGCGCCGGGCCGAGGCACGCGCCCTCGCGATGCTGGCTGAATTTCGAAGGCAGCGCGCCATGAGCAACGCCGAGCACGCCGACGAATGAGCCTGCGACTTGCGCCATGCGCCTTGTCGGGGTAGGGCGGCGCGATGACCGACAGATTTACCTTCACGCTCAGCGCAACCGACGGCAAGGCCCGGCAGGGCCGGATCGACACGCCGCGCGGCACCATTCGGACCCCGGCCTTTATGCCTGTGGGCACGGCCGGAACGGTCAAGGCGATGATGCCCGAAAGCGTCGCCGCAACGGGCGCCGATATCCTGCTGGGCAACACCTATCACCTGATGCTGCGGCCCACCGCCGAACGGATCGACCGTCTGGGCGGGCTGCACAAATTCATGAACTGGTCCAAACCCATCTTG
Organism: Aliiroseovarius sp. PTFE2010; assembly: GCF_049943335.1. Classification (NCBI taxonomy): domain Bacteria; kingdom Pseudomonadati; phylum Pseudomonadota; class Alphaproteobacteria; order Rhodobacterales; family Paracoccaceae; genus Aliiroseovarius; species Aliiroseovarius sp. PTFE2010. The sequence goes on along the minus strand of NZ_JBNFVY010000009.1, from coordinate 83,250 downwards.
ACGGATTCGGGCGGGTTTCAGGTCATGAGTCTGGCCGGACTGCGCAAGCTGACCGAAAACGGCGTGACTTTCAAAAGCCACATCGATGGCTCGCGGCATGAATTGACGCCCGAACGCTCGATGGAAATCCAGCGGCTTCTGGGCAGCGACATCGTGATGTGTTTCGACGAATGCCCCGCCTTGCCCGCAACGGACGAGGCGGTTCGTCAAAGCATGGAACTGTCGATGCGGTGGGCCGAGCGATCACGCGATGCTTTTGGCGACAGGCCCGGCCATGCCTTGTTCGGCATTCAGCAGGGCGGCGTGACACAGGACCTGCGCGCGCAAAGCGCCGAGGCGCTGAGGGCCATCGGTTTTGACGGCTATGCTATTGGTGGGCTGGCCGTGGGCGAGGGACAAGAGGCGATGTTCGCGGTTCTGGACTATGCGCCCGATCTGCTGCCGGCGGACAAACCACGGTACTTGATGGGGGTCGGCAAACCCGATGATATCGTCGGCGCGGTCAAGCGCGGCGTCGACATGATGGATTGTGTGTTGCCGTCACGCTCGGGGCGCACGGGGCAGGCTTTTACCCGGCACGGCGTCGTCAACATCAAGAATGCGCGACATGCTGACGATCCCCGGCCGTTGGACGAAAGCTGTTCTTGCCCGGCTTGTACGGGCTATTCGCGCGCCTACCTGCACCATGTGTTCCGTGCGGGTGAAATGATCTCGGGAATGCTGCTGACCTGGCACAATATCCAGTATTACCAGGATATTATGGCTGAAATGCGGGACGCAATCGCACAAGGGACCTTCGCCGACTGGGAGGCCGGGTTTCACGCCGGGCGCGCCGCGGGCGACATCGCGCCGCTCTAACCCTATTCGGCGGTGTGCAGAGCGGCGCGGAAATCGCCCTGCGTTGCCTTTTTCAGGGGGGCCTTGTCTTCACAGCGCGACTTTATCAGCTTCATCTGATCGTTGAACCGGTCCGACAGCACCCAGTTCAGCCAGACGCGCAAAGGGGCATCGTGGGCCTCGAACGTGAAATCGATCCAGTTCGCGTCGTTCGGTGCGGGCACAATCGTCAGGGTGATCGCGCCCCGCGCGTCGCCCAGGTCTGCCCCCGGTGCGACCGGCCTGAAGCCAAACTTGAAATGTTCGCCCGGAATGATCTGGTGCAGGGTGATTTCGTTCAAAGAACTGAACACGGCCCGCGGATCGCGCACGATTGCCAGCCATTCGGTTTCCGGGCTTGAGTCTTCGACGACGAATTCAGTGTCACGATAAAAAAAATAGCGTTCGTGGCCCGGGGCGGGCACGACGCAGCGCCAAATGTGTTCGCAAGGGGCGTTGACCTTGATCCGGCCCGACATGACGATTTTCGGCACCATGGTCCACGGATCAAGCGCGGCGCCGTAAAGCAGCCCATAAATCAGCAAGGCACTGAAGCCAAAGACCGCGAACCCGTGCAAGCCGCTGATCGCGACCGGATCAAGAGCAGGCACCATATGCACCAGCACAGCGTAGCCTGCATAGGTGATCGCCACGGCCTCAACCAGGCGGGGCGAGCGCGGGCTGATTACCAGCGCGGCGACCAAAAAGATAAGCGCGCCAATAAAGGACACCGTGGCCGCGATCAGTAGTGCTTCGCCGCGCGGCAATGCCGCAAGCACCGGCGAATGGGGAAACCCGAGACTGAGCGCGATAACCCCGGCAATCGTGCCAAGGACAAGCCGGTATCGATGTCTGTAGATTGTCTTGATCATGTTGTCTGGCACTTCATTGACCGTCAGGCCGCGGTTGCATGGGCGGGCGTTGGCCCGTCATGGGCATCGTCAACCAGGTTGATCTGTGTGAGAATGTTGTTCCCCAAAATGCGGGCGAATGCTTGATGCGCATCGCCAAGAAACCAGTTGATCCGCCAGCGAAGAGGACAGGACAACACCTGTAATTCGATCTGAAGCGCGCATGATCCGTCGGGCTGCGGCGCAAAGGTCAAAGCAAACCAGCCGGCAATATCTTTCAGGGCGCCTGCCGCATCGAGCGGTTTGAAAGTTGCGCGGAAATAGCGCCCTTCGACGACTTCTGTCACTTCGATCTGAAAAACCGAATAAATGGCCCAGTCCTGATTGGTGAAGCAGACGGTCATTTCACGCGGTGTCCTGCAATCGAACACGGGTGCGTCCTGGTCCACGACAAACTTGGTGCCCGCGAAGGCGTACCCAACCTCGTGCGCGGGGCGCGGGACCAAGGCCCGCCATGCCCGCTGCGCGCTGACCTCGGACTTGAAGGTCACGTTCGCAACCCGGCTGGGCTTCATCGTGAAACGATCCAGCATATTGCCCGCCAGGGCCCAATAGGACAGCGTGAAACTGGCCCCCAACAGAAGAACCGCTTCGAGGTCGCCATGGGACAGAAGATCATGGGCCGGTCCAAACATCCGCATCAGCGCAAACGGTAAGAACGCAAGGACCACAATGTCGATCACAATCAGAAAGAGTTCGCGCAGGCGTTGCAGCGCCACAAAGACCGGCAGCACGAACCCGAGGCTGAGCAGAAGGGCCCCCAGTGTCACCTGGACCAGGCCCTGGGCCCCCATCGTTGCCTGAGGGATTTGCCAGATTGCCATATACGCGGCGACGCCAGCCACGCCGATGCCCAATCGGCGCCGATGTAAATAAGCAGCTCGCAGCATCGTGACTTCTCCCATGTTCGCGCAATACCGCCAGATGACCGGACGGGGCCGCCGCCAGTGCGGCGCAATTGCGGCGCTTTCGGGCCGAATACTCGGAAAACTTTCAGTGTTTCGTTTTTCCGTAATTTTATGGCGGCGGCCGGCCCTGAAGCGGTCTGACCCGCCAATTTCTCGCGGAATGCGTTGGCAAAAGGAGCGGTGCCTTTTGAAAATGACGCCACGAAAACCACAGTGGCTTTTAGTGGATCGGTGCTTGCCCCTGCCGCCCGCGAAATGCAAACTGGGTGCAAAGCCGTTTCGAAATGCGGTTGAACATGGCAGGGTCAATGCCCAGATATTGACCTAAGACCGGAGACAGGCCAAGTGCCGCCAAACGTAACGTGCCGCCAGACGCACGTGGGGCCAGCGCCTAGAAGCCAGATTAAGGATTGAGCATGACCAAACACACCCAGACGACGTTTCCCGTGCTGCCATTGCGCGATATCGTTGTCTTTCCCCATATGATCGTTCCCCTTTTCGTGGGCCGTGAAAAATCGGTGCGCGCGCTTGAAGAAGTGATGGGTGATGACAAGCAGATTTTGTTGTCCAGCCAGATCGACCCTGGGGTCGATGATCCGCAGGCGGATGGTATTTACCGTGTTGGCGTGCTGGCCAATGTGCTGCAGTTGCTCAAACTGCCCGACGGTACGGTCAAGGTACTGGTCGAGGGGCGCGAGCGTGTGAAAATCGCGGACTTCCTTGATAACGACAGTTTCTTTGAAGCGGCGGTTGAACCCTTGCTTGAGCAGCCCGGTGATGCGGCCGAAACCGAAGCGCTGGTCCGCTCGGTGGCCGAGGATTTCGAGCGCTATGCCAAGATCAAGAAAAACATCCCCGAAGAGGCTCTTGCCGCAGTTGCTGAAACGCGCGAACCGGCCAAGCTGGCCGACCTTGTGGCCGGTCATCTGGGGATTGAAGTTGGCGAAAAGCAGGACCTGCTGGAAACGCTGAATGTCGCGCAACGACTTGAGAAAATCTTTGGCCAGATGCAGGGCGAAATGTCCGTGCTTCAGGTCGAGAAAAAGATCAAGACCCGCGTCAAGACCCAGATGGAGCGCACGCAGCGCGAATACTATCTGAATGAGCAGATGAAGGCCATTCAGAAGGAACTGGGCGACGGCGAGGATGGCGCAAGCGAAATCGCCGAGTTGGAAGAAAAGATCGCGGCCACCAAACTGTCCAAGGAAGCGGCTGAAAAGGTCGAAGCCGAGCTCAAGAAGCTCAAATCCATGAGCCCCATGAGCGCCGAAGCGACGGTTGTGCGCAATTATCTCGACTGGATGCTGTCGATCCCGTGGGGCGTGAAATCGCGCGTCAAAAAAGACCTTGGCCGGGCCCAGGACGTGCTGGATGCCGATCATTACGGCCTGGAAAAGGTCAAGGAACGGATCGTGGAATATCTGGCCGTGCAACAGCGCAGCAAAAAGCTGAAAGGCCCGATCATGTGCCTTGTCGGCCCGCCGGGCGTGGGCAAGACATCGCTTGGCAAATCGGTCGCAAGAGCCACCGGGCGCGAATTCATCCGCATCAGCCTTGGCGGCGTGCGCGATGAAAGCGAAATTCGCGGTCACCGCCGGACCTACATCGGCTCGATGCCAGGCAAGATCATCCAGGCGCTGAAAAAGGCGAAAACCACGAACCCACTCATCTTGCTCGATGAAATCGACAAGATGGGGCAGGATTTCCGTGGCGATCCGGCCAGCGCAATGCTTGAGGTGCTTGATCCCGAACAGAACAGCACCTTCGTCGATCACTATCTTGAGGTCGAATACGATCTGTCGAACGTGATGTTCCTGACCACCTCGAACAGTTACAACATGCCGGGTCCGCTTCTGGACCGGATGGAGATCATCCCGCTTGCCGGCTACACCGAAGAGGAAAAGGAAGAGATCGCCAAGCAGCACCTGATCCCCAAACAGGTCAAGGATCACGGCCTGAAAGCCAATGAATTCAGCCTGTCCGACGAGGCGCTGCAAGAGATCATCCGCACCTATACCCGCGAGGCCGGCGTGCGGAACCTTGAACGTGAAATCGCCAAAGTGGCGCGCAAGGCGGTCACCCGCATCGTGCGCGGCGATACCGACACGGTGGCTGTCACGCTTGATAACCTCGAAGAATTCCTCGGGGTAAAAAAGTACCGCTATGGCCTGGTCGAAAAAGAAGACCAGATCGGCGTGGTGACCGGGCTGGCCTATACCAGCGTCGGGGGCGATCTGCTTCAGATCGAAGCGTTGAAATTGCCCGGCAAAGGGCGGATGAAGACGACGGGTAAGCTGGGCGATGTGATGAAGGAATCCATCGATGCCGCTTCAAGCTATGTGCAATCGATCGCGCCCACGATTGGCGTGAAGCCACCCGTCTTTGATACGCTGGATATCCACGTGCACGTACCGGATGGGGCCACGCCCAAGGATGGCCCTTCGGCCGGTCTGGCGATGGTGACGTCCATCGTGTCGGTGCTGACGCAAATTCCGGTGCGCAAGGACATTGCCATGACGGGCGAGGTGACGCTGCGTGGCAACGCCTCGGCTATTGGCGGGCTAAAGGAAAAGCTGCTGGCGGCGCTTCGCGGTGGTATCACGACCGTTCTGATCCCAGAGGAAAACGTCAAGGATTTGACGGATATTCCGGACAACGTGAAAGAAGGGTTGAAGATCATTCCCGTCACCCACGTGTCCGAGGTTCTGGATTATGCGCTGGTTCGCAAGCCCAAGGCCATTGAATGGGATGAGGCTGCTGCCGAGGCGGCACGCCTGGCTCGCGCAATGAACAAGGACGGCGGGGCGTCAGCGACCGCCCACTGAAAGCGAAAACCGTAAGGTCAAGTAGAAGGGCGCCCGGTCATGGCGCCCTTTTGCGTGGGCGCGGGCAGTCAGGGTGACTCTGTTGCCCTATCGTGCAAGGTGCCTAGATTTATTGGCTTTTTCCTGCTAACAGTTTCGAAATAAGAAACAAAAAGCAGAGCGGTAAAATGGCACGGCGCAAGAGCACGAAACAGAACGCGACCACTCACAGCGTGACGAATGCAGCCACGACGACGGCAAAACCAGACCCGACCATTGATCAGGCCCCCGTTCAAACCATGGATCAAACCACAGATCAGATCCCGGATCAGGCCACTGCTGAGCGCGCGCCCCAGGACGACCCGGCGCCCGAAACGGTCTCGGTGATTGTGCGTCGGCGCGATTTCCTGGAACGTGTCGCCGAGAATTCCGAATTTCGCCCGAACCAGATCAAACCGGTGATGGATGCCGTTCTGAACGAACTGGGCAAGGCCATGGCCGCGGGCGAAGCGATGAATTTGCCGCCCCTCGGCAAGCTGACGGTCAATCGGACGAAACAAACCGACAAGGCTGATATCGCGGTGGTTCGCCTGCGCCGCAAACGCACAGACGAGGTGGCTGAGACCCCCCTTGCGCCGCCCGAGGACTGACGCTAAATACCGCGCCACGGCGGGTGATTAGCTCAGTGGTAGAGCGCTTCGTTCACATCGAAGATGTCAGGAGTTCGAATCTCTTATCACCCACCACCGACATTTCAGGCGCGCCCGTTGCGGCGCGCCTTTTTCGTCACCCGCAAGAGATCACACCGATGCTAGACCTGCCGCCCCTGTACCTGATGCGCCACGGACAGACCAACTGGAATCGCGATCGTCGGATACAGGGCCAGATGGAATCAGAACTGACCGAAACGGGCAGGGGGCATGCCGCGCGCCAGGGCGAGATTCTGGCGGGTTTGACACTGCCCGCAGGGATCTGCGCCCATGTCAGCCCACTTTTGCGCACCCGCCAGACCGCCGATATTGCCGTTGCGCCGCTGGGCGTTGGGATAACGTGTGACGATCGGTTGAAAGAGGTCTCGCTGGGCGCTTGGGAAGGGGGCTACTATGCTGATTTGCTGCAAGAAAACCCCGACCTGCGTGCGCTGAATATCTTTGATTTGTGCCTGGCCAGTCCGGGCGAAACCCTTGCCGATCTGCAGGACCGTATCGGCGCGTTCCTGCGCGATTTGCGCGGTCCGGCGATCATCGTCAGCCACGGAATTGCGCTGACTGTTTTGCGGGGTTTGGCGCGCGGGCTTGATCATGCGCAGATGCGCGCACTGGACCGGGGGCAGGGCTATGTGATCCAGCTTGTCGGCGGTGTGGAAACCGTGCACCGCTGAGATACGATTAAGGGTTGCGCAGCGCCTTGCAGTTGGGCTATCAGCGCGCCCACGGGTCGTTAGCTCAGTTGGTAGAGCGCTTCGTTTACACCGAAGATGTCGGGAGTTCGAGCCTCTCACGACCCACCATTTCCCCCGCAGCCTACGCAGTAAACCCACCCCTCGAGCGGGCGAGCGTCTGTATGGGCCTGCCCGCAGCCGCTGCGAAGGGAGCGATCCCCCTAGATTGCATGTCACGCGGATTTCTTGCGCCGTCACAGGGCGCGCAGTTGTCGCTTTCGCAGGGGCCCTGCCTGGGGTCTTTACAGGGGAATCGCCCGCCGTCGAAAACCAAGTTCCGAAAACATGGTTTTGACGCTTGACGGGACGCGCGGGCGGCCATAGAACGCCCATCACGCTCGGGCATGGCCCGTGCGGGCAGTGAGCGGTTGTAGCTCAGATGGTTAGAGTGCCGGCCTGTCACGCCGGAGGTCGCGGGTTCGAGCCCCGTCAACCGCGCCACCGCTGCCACCCCGGCCCGGGTAGGGCAAACGACCGATGCGCGGTTGTAGCTCAGTTGGTTAGAGTGCCGGCCTGTCACGCCGGAGGTCGCGGGTTCGAGTCCCGTCAACCGCGCCATTTCCCACAACCTTGTCCACAGGCTTTCGCAATGGCCGTTGTTTTGTTTCTGCGCCTCTGCGTCGCATGGCGCGTCGCTTTGATCTGCGGGACCTTTGCCTATGGCATGGCTTGATGACATCCCGCTCAATCTTCTGATTCTGGCGTCTCTTACGCTGGGCCTTGCGCCGTTTGTCCCCGAACCGCACATCTGGGAAAAGCTGAAAATGCTGGTGTCAGGACAGCTGAAGGCGCCGATCGATATCTTCGATCTGCTTTTGCATGGTACGCCTTGGGTCCTGTTGATCGCCAAACTGATCCGGATGGGATTGGCGGGCCGCACCTAGGCGCCCGCCCCGTCACCCCAATTACATCTTGCTGAGCTGATCAAGGATTCGCGCCCAGCTGCGAATGCCTTTGCGGAAACTTTCCACATCGTATTTTTCGTTCGGCGAATGGATCTGGTCGTCGTCTTTTCCAAAGCCGATCAGCATGGCGTCGGTGTCCAGAATGTCTTTGAAATACCCCGCGATCGGGATCGACCCGCCGCAGCCCACATAGGCTGCCGGATTGGGCCATTCATCGCTCAGCGCGTGACGTGCGGCTTCGAACAGCGGATGATCGGTTTCCATCTGCGACGCAGGCGATGCGCCGTGTGGATGGAATTCGACCTGCACATCGTCCGGCAGCATGTTGCGCACCATGGTGCGGAAACTGTCGCGGATCGCATGGGGGTCTTGCTTGCCCACCAGCCGGAACGATATTTTCGCCCGCGCTTCGGCCGGCAGGACTGTTTTGAACCCCGCGCCGGTATAGCCGCCGGTGATACCGTTCACCTCGCAGGTGGGGCGGGACCAGATCTGTTCAAGCGCGGTTTTATCCGCTTCGCCCGCCGGAACCGACAGGCCCACGTCGCCCAAAAACTGTGTTGCATCGAACCCCAAGGCGGCCCATTGCGCGGCAATTTCCGGTGGCAGATCAGGGACCCCATCGTAAAAGCCAGGCACGGTCACACGGCCTGCGTCATCATGCAGGGCGGCGATGATGCGCGCCAGCACGCGAACCGGGTTTTGCGACGGGCCGCCGTACATGCCGGAATGCAAATCCTTGTCGGCTGCTTTCAGCACCACTTCTTCGCCCAGCAGTCCGCGCAGGCGCGTCACGATGGTCGGGGTATCATCGCCGAACATCCCCGTGTCGCAGATCAGCGCGACATCAGCGCGCAGCTCATCCGCGTTTTCTTTCATGAACGGCACCAGCGAAGGGGATCCGCTTTCCTCTTCACCCTCGAAGAAAAACGAAATCCGGCCGGGCAGGGTGCCGTGCACCGCTTTCCAGGCGCGGCAGGCTTCGATGAAAGTCATCAACTGGCCCTTGTCGTCCGACGCGCCGCGACCACGGATCACCCGCCCCTTGGGTGTGTCCTGAACCTCGGGGTCGAAAGGGTCACGGTCCCACAGGTCCAGCGGATCGACCGGCTGCACGTCATAGTGGCCGTAGAACACCACGTGCGGTCCGTCACCGGGAATATGGCCGACGACCATGGGGTGGCCGGGCGTGGGGCGCAGCGCGGCGTCGGCCCCCAGCGACTGCAGATCGCGCGCCAGCCATTGCGCGGCTTCGGTGCAGGCGCTGGCATAGGCCGGGTCGGTCGAAATCGACGGGTAGCGCAGCAATTGCATCAGCCGGTCCATCGCGGCGGGCAGATCGGTTTCGATGGTTTCGAGGACTTGGTCGAGCGACATTTCAGAGCTCCGTCAAAGGGTCATTCACCAAGACCTATCAATCTGCGACGCGGTGTCCAATGGTGTGTCGCAACTTGTTGACTTAGATCAAACAGTGTTGGCCCAATTGGCCCTATAACCGGTATGTGAACAGGAACAGGTCTCAATTGTTGAATGTGTTGCGTGTAGCAGCTAAATACTTGGGACCGAACAATGCGCGAAAGGGAGATCAGGGTGAACTATAACGCGAAGCTGGACGCAGCCCTGCAGCAACTCCATGACGAAGGCCGCTATCGCACCTTTATCGATATCGAACGTCGCAACGGGCATTTCCCGCACGCGACTTGGCGTCACCCATCGGGTGATGAACGCCCCGTAACTGTCTGGTGCGGAAACGATTATCTGGGAATGGGGCAGCATCCGACGGTTCTGGATGCCATGCACGGCGCCATCGATGCCGCCGGTGCGGGATCGGGCGGAACGCGCAATATTTCCGGCACCACCGTATTCCACAATCAGCTTGAGGCCGAGTTGGCCGATCTGCACGGCAAGGAATCGGCTCTTCTGTTCACCAGCGCCTACATCGCCAATGACGCCACGCTGAGCACGCTGCCCAAGCTGTTTCCGGGGCTGATTATCTATTCCGACGAATTGAACCACGCTTCGATGATCGAAGGCATCCGCCGCAATGGCGGGACCAAGCGGGTTTTCCGTCACAATGACGTCGCGCATCTGCGCCAGCTTCTTGAGGCTGACGAACGTGATGCGCCCAAGCTGATCGCCTTTGAATCGGTCTATTCGATGGACGGTGACTTTGGCCCGATCGAAGCGCTGTGCGACCTGGCCGATGAATTCGGCGCGCTGACCTATATCGACGAAGTGCACGCCGTCGGCATGTATGGCCCCCGCGGGGCGGGCGTGGCCGAACGTGACGGTCTGATGCACCGCATCGATATCATCAACGCGACGCTGGCCAAGGCCTATGGCGTGATGGGGGGCTACATCGCCGCCAGTGCGAAAATGTGTGACGCAATAAGGTCTTACGCGCCGGGCTTCATCTTTACTACGTCACTGCCCCCTGCGGTTGCCGCCGGGGCCGCCGCGTCGGTCAAGCATCTCAAGACCGATCAGGCGCTGCGCGCACGGCACCAGACCCAGGCAAAGATCCTCAAGACCCGGCTCAAAGGGCTGGGCTTGCCGATCATTGATCACGGCAGTCATATCGTCCCGCTGATCGTCGGGGATCCGGTGCACACAAAGCGGTTGTCTGACATGTTGTTGGAAGATCATGGAATTTATGTCCAACCGATCAATTTCCCGACCGTCCCACGCGGCACCGAGCGGTTGCGGTTTACCCCGTCCCCGGTTCACGGCCCGCGTGAAATGGACGCGCTGATCGGGGCACTGGATGCTCTGTGGTCGCATTGTGCGCTGAACAGAAGCGAACTGGCCGGTTAAAGCAATTTGCGCCAAATGCCGCCTATGTCACGGGTGGGATTATCCTATTCCCTGTGCTTGGTTACGATATGTGGTAATCTTTTTCCAATAGGCTGGCGATCACAGGCGATTCGCCGGCAAATTGGGGACATAGATGGCAGCCAAGGGGCAGGTCCTGTGATTGGCCGTCGTGATATAGAAACGACGGATGAGGTGGACGCGCAACCCAAAGGGTTCGACGCGTATGATCTTCGTTTAGGCGATATCATGCGGGGTGAGCGTGCGACGCTCGGCAAATCCCTTCTGGATGTTCAGCGCGAGTTGAAGATCAAAGCGACTTATATTGCCGCGATCGAAAATGCTGACCCAGCCGCGTTTGAGACGCCGGGGTTCATTGCCGGGTATGTGCGGTCCTACGCACGGTACTTGGGGCTGGACGCCGAATGGGCCTATGACACCTTCTGCAAAGAAGGGAATTTCGAGGTTTCTCACGGGATGTCGCCAGCGGCATCCGGGGCGAAGAAGACCAAGAAAACCCTGGCCGCAAAGCGTGATCCGCTGGGCGATCCAGATGCGATTTTCGTGCCGCGCACAGATGCCATGATCTCGCGCATTCAGCCGGGCGCATTGGGATCAATCGCGGTGCTGGCCATGCTGGTTGGCGCAATCGGCTATGGTGGCTGGTCGGTCCTGCAGGAAATTCAACGTGTTGAATTTGCCCCGCTGGACCAGGCGCCTGGCGTCGTGGCCGAACTGCAGGATGGCGCCGTCACCAGCACCGATCCGCTGAGCGACACGCAGGTCGCTGCCTTGGCAACCGCGCCCAGCTCTGATGCGCTTGATCGTCTTTATCGCCCGCAGGCGCTGGATGTTCCTGTGCTGACGGCGCGCGATGGTCCAATCGCGGCCATTGACCCGTCGACTACGGGCGCTCTGGCCGGCTTGAATAGCCCGTTGCAGAACACGGACCTTCCGATGCTTGGCGCTAGCATGGCACCGTCAGACCTGGCGCCCAACGCCGATGTCGCGGATGCGCCGGTGCAAGTTGTCGAAGCCGATCTGCCCGAGATCGTCTTGTTCGCCGTTCGCCCTTCGTGGGTGCGCGTGCGCGCCGCCGATGGCACCGTGTTGTTTGAAAAAACCTTGGACGCCAACGAACAATACGTTCTGCCGGCAACCGAAGGCCTGCCTACTCTGCGGGCCGGAAACGCGGGCGGTATCTATTTTTCGGTAAACGGGCAGGCCTATGGCCCGGTCGGGGCCGATGGCAGTGTGGTCAAGAACGTTCAGATCGGCGTGGCCGAGGTCAAGAGCACCTACGAGGTTGCTGACCTGTCCAAAGACAGCGCCTTGGCCGATTATGTTCGCGTCGCGCAGGCCGAAGGGTTGATGATCGAACAGGCGCCCCCTGCGTCGGAGTGATCGGTTGCCCTGCGCGGGCCGAGCAACTATCTGCTGTGTTGAACGAAACCAGCCTAACGCAAGGGGTCGCGCATGTCGTTGAACCACGTCCGTCCTTGGCGCAACATCTACCGCCGCAAATCCCGCCAGATCATGGTTGGAAACGTGCCGGTTGGTGGGGATGCGCCGATATCGGTGCAGACCATGACCAACACCGACAGCGGTGACGTCAAGGCGACCCTGACCCAGGTGATTGCCGCAGCCGAAGCGGGCGCCGATATCGTCCGCATCAGCGCGCCAGACATAGCCGCCACGTCCGCCCTGCGTGAAATTTGCCGCGAAAGCCCCGTGCCGATCGTGGCGGATATTCATTTTCACTACAAACGCGCCATCGAAGCGGCTGAGGCAGGCGCGGCCTGTCTGCGCATCAACCCCGGCAATATCGGCGATTCCAAGCGCGTGCGCGAGGTCGTTCAAGCGGCCAAGGATCATGGCTGTTCGATCCGCATCGGGGTGAACGCGGGATCGCTGGAAAAGCACCTGTTGGAAAAATATGGCGAACCGTGCCCCGACGCGATGGTCGAAAGCGGGCTGGATCACATCAAACTGTTGCAGGACAACGACTTCCATGAATTCAAGATCAGCGTAAAGGCCAGCGACGTGTTTCTGTCAGCCGCCGCCTACCAGGCGCTGGCCGAAGCAACCGATGCCCCGATTCATCTGGGCATTACCGAAGCTGGCGGTCTGACGTCAGGCACGATCAAAAGCGCCATCGGACTGGGCAACCTGCTGTGGATGGGCATCGGCGATACGGTGCGCGTCAGCCTGTCGGCCGATCCGGTCGAAGAGGTTAAGGTGGGCTACGAAATCCTCAAATCGCTGGGCCTGCGCCACCGCGGGGTCAATATCATTTCGTGCCCATCCTGCGCCCGTCAGGGTTTTGACGTAATCAAGACGGTCGAGACGCTGGAAAAACGGCTGGAACACATCAAAACGCCCATGTCGCTGTCAATCATCGGTTGCGTGGTGAACGGGCCCGGCGAAGCGTTGATGACCGATGTCGGTTTTACCGGCGGCGGCGCGGGCAGCGGCATGGTCTATCTGGCAGGCAAACAAAGCCACAAGATGTCGAATGACCAGATGGTTGACCACATCGTTGAGCAGGTCGAAAAACGGGCCGCCCAGCTTGACGCCGAAACCGCCAAAGAGGCGGCCGAATAGAATTCGGCCCCGACCAAATTAGCCCGCCCCGGCCAAATTAGCCCGCTAGGTCCTGCTGTGGTTCGGGCGGAACCACAGCTGCGGGGCGCTCGCCAACCGCGTCTGCTTGGAATACTGCGGCGCTTTCGCCAGCGCTCAGAACGTCACTGCCGTTCATGGCCAACTCAACTCGCTCATATACGGGGTCTGCGCTGGTAGAGAGTGCAGGAGCGCGCCGAAATCTGGCCCGTATCGATCTGGCCCGTATCGATTTGGCAATGTCGGTGGCGCCGCGCGTGTCCTTGGGGGGCGACCTAGTGCCAACCCGTTCCCGAGGCGTTCAGATCTTTGTTACCCGTCGGCGCGGGCGTCGGCCACAATTTCGCGCATTGCGTCCAGCGGCGCGTATCCACGCAGTAGCTGATCGCCGATGACGAATGTCGGTGTGCCACTGATCTGCAAACGTTGGGCCAGGGCGTGGTTCTCGGTCAGGATCGTGTTGATCTTGTCGCTGTTCATTTGTGCCCGCACCGCGCTGACATCCAGCCCCATGTTGCGGGCCATCTTGTCCAGCCTGGCGTCGGTGATCTTGCCACGCCCTTCCATCAACGCGTCGTGGACGCGCTCATAGGTGTCATCGCCAGCAACTTCGCGCACGGCCAACGCGAATCGTGATGCCAGGACGGACGTTTCGCCAAGGATCGGGAATTCCTTGACGATAAAACGGATGTTGCCGTCCGTCTCAAGCAATTGTGAAACCTCGGGGTGGGCCTTTTTGCAGTATCCGCAGTTGTAGTCGGCAAATTCCACCACCGTGATATCACCTGCCGGATTGCCGCCGACGAAAGACGTCGGGTCGTCGAATATGGCGGCGGCGTTGACCTGAACCAGCGTGACGTCATCCGCACTTTGCGCTTCGGCCTGCTGTTGTTCAAGAACCCCGATCGCTTCCATAAGCACTTCGGGATTGGTCAGAAGATAGCTGCGCACCTCGTCCCGAAAGGCGGCCCGTTCAGCATCGTTCAGCTTGGTCATATCCGTTTCGCCGACCGCTGCCGACGACATGGCCAGCAAGAGCGCGATGGAGCGGGCGAGGGGGAAGGATGGGCGGCGCATGGGCGAATCTCCGGTTGCTGACGTTTGGCCTGCGTATCACATGCGCCAGCCGTGGTAACCCGGCCATCCCCCCATTGACGGCGGGCGATGGCAATGCCAACCAACGCGGGCGCATTAAGGATATCGGCAATGAAAAACTCAACCCGCAGCAACGTTGATCCCTTTATTGTGATGGATGTCATGGAGGCAGCCCGTGCCGCAGAAGAGGCCGGTCGTCACATCATCCACATGGAAGTCGGCCAACCTGGCACGCCCGCGCCGGCGGCTGCCCGCCGTGCCCTGATCGATGAAATGCATGCCGGTTCGCTGGGATACACAGTGGCGCTTGGGCTGCCGGCGCTTCGGGCGCGGATCGCGCGGCTCTATGGTGAATGGTATGGTGTCGATCTGGACCCGGACCGCGTGGTGGTGACGTCTGGATCATCCGGGGCGTTCATCCTGGCCTTTACCGCACTGTTCGATGCGGGCGCGCGTGTCGGTTTGGGCGAACCGGGCTATCCCAGCTATCGCCAGATTCTGTCGGCGCTGGATCTTGAACCGGTCGGGCTGCAGACCTCTGCGGGCAACCGATTGCAACCGGTTCCGGGCGATTTGCCGGATGACTTGGACGGGCTGATCGTCGCATCGCCGGGCAATCCTAGCGGCACAATGTTGGATCGCGCTGCGATGTCAGACCTGATCACAGCCGCCCATAGCCGCGATATTTCCTTTATATCGGACGAGATTTACCACGGCATCCAATATGGCGACCGGGCGGTCAGTGCGCTGGAAATCAGTGATGACGTCTATGTCATCAATTCATTTTCCAAGTACTTTTCGATGACCGGGTGGCGTGTCGGCTGGATGGTGGTCCCGCCCGACCACGTGCGCACGATCGAGCGTTTGGCCCAGAACCTGTTCATTTGCCCGCCTCATGCCAGCCAGATCGCAGCACTTGGCGCACTGGATGCGGGCGATGAATGTGCGGCGAACCTGGCCGTTTACGCGCGCAACCGTGCCCTGATGATCGACGGCTTGCCAAAGGCCGGGTTCACGCGCTTTGCGCCGCCGGACGGGGCATTTTATGTCTACGCCGATGTGTCCGAGCTGACCGATGACAGCCGCGCATTCGCCGCCGAGATTTTGGACCAGACCGGGGTGGCAGTGACGCCGGGGTTGGATTTTGACCCAAAGCGCGGGCATCAGACGTTGCGCTTTTCCTATGCGCGCGCGAGCGCGGATATCGAAGAGGGTCTGCGCCGATTGCAGGCTTTCATGGCCGCGCGCGGCGCCATATGATGCGGACAAGGCATCAGCAGAGGCCATGATGAGAGCAGTGTCATGATCCCTATCGTTCGCGTTTGGCTTGCCGTGGTGGTGGCCTGTTTTGCAGTGGCCGCATCTGCCCAGACGGATCGCCTGACCGGGCTGGCCCGCGTTGATCCCGCGCACACCCGGATTTACGAAGTCTCAGGCGACACTGTGCTGGAACTTGCGCTCAGCCAGCCGGTTCCGTTCCGCATATTCGCGCTGGATAATCCGCGCCGCATGGTGATTGATCTGTCCGAAGTGGTCTGGGATGGGCTGGACCCTGACGCGATGAACCGGTCCTTTCGCGTGTCCGGCGCGCGTGTTGGCGGTTTTCAGCCGGGCTGGTCGCGCATGGTGCTGGATCTGAGCGTGCCCCTTGGTCTTGTCATCGCCGATGTCAGTGCAAACGCATCTGGCGCCTTGATCACGATGACGTTCGAACAGATCGATGACGATACCTTTGCCGAAGGGGCAGGGGCACCGCCCGACGCGCAAATCACCCCGCCCGCAGCCGAGACTGCCGCACCGCGCCGCCGCTACCAGGGGGATCGCCCGCTGGTGGTTGTCCTGGATCCGGGCCATGGCGGCATCGATCCCGGAGCACAGGCCGACGGAATGGTTGAATCCCACCTGATGTTGACCTTCGCGCAGGAACTTCGTGACATGCTGATCCGGTCTGGCGGGTTCCATGTGGTTCTGACCCGGACCGACGACAGTTTCGTGCCGCTCGAGCACCGGATCACCATCGCGCGCGAAGCTGGCGCAGACGTGTTCCTGTCGCTGCATGCCGATGCGCTGGCGGAAGGGACCGCGTCAGGCGCATCGGTTTACACCTTGGCCGAAAAAGCCACCGATCGCGCAGCCCAGCAACTGGCGGAACGCCATGACCGCGCCGATCTGCTGGCCGGCGTCGATCTGAGCGATACCGAGGACGAAATCGCCATCGTGTTGATGGATCTGGCCCGCACGGAAACCGCTCCGCGCACCGAGCGGTTCGCCAAAATCCTGGTCGAAGAGCTGACGCAGAATATCAAGATGCACAAGAAGCCGCGCCACCGGGCGAACTTTTCGGTGCTCAAAGCCCCGGATATTCCGTCTGTTCTTCTGGAAATCGGGTTCTTGTCCAGTGCGCGCGACCGCCAGCGTCTGAGCGATCCGGCATGGCGGGCCAAGGCAGTCTGGGCGATGCGCGACGCGCTGCAGCGATGGGCCGAGGCCGACGCCGCCGAGGCCCAGCTGATCCGGCAATAGCCGCAAACGTCACGTGGACGTGAGCGCTGTTGACGCACAAGGCGTTTTTCCCCGTTTTGCCTTGGCGCCAGCTCCGGTATAGTGGGAAGTCAGTGCACTCGGGCGAGGACAGGACTTGATCCGCTTCATTTTGTCATTTTTCGGCGCCATCTTTTCGGCCCTGACCATCGGTTCGGTCATGGCCGCGCTGGCCGTGGGCGGTATTTTCTGGGTCTATGGCCGGGACTTGCCGAACCATGAGCAGCTGGCGTCGTACAGGCCGCCGACCATCAGCCGGATCTATTCCAACGAAGGGCGGATCATCGACGAATTTGCCCGCGAGCGGCGCCTGTTCGTGCCCGCCGACGAAATCCCTGATTTGGTCAAGCACGCGTTTATTTCCGCCGAAGACAAGAATTTCTATGTGCACAAGGGCTATGATCTGCGTGGCATGATCGCCGCGGCGTTGGCCGCAGTCGATGGCGGGACCCTGCGCGGCGCGTCGACGATTACGCAGCAGGTGATGAAGAACTTCCTGCTGTCGTCTGACCGATCCGCCGAGCGCAAGATCAAAGAGATCATCCTGGCCTCGCGGCTTGAAAAGACACTGGGCAAGGATGACATCCTTGCGCTTTACCTGAATGAAATCGATCTGGGCGCACGGTCCTTTGGTGTGGCCGCCGCCGCGCAGACCTATTTCAACAAGTCCCTGAGCGAGCTTTCCAGCGAAGAGGCTGCGTTTCTGGCGATCCACCCCAAGGCGCCTTATTCCTATCATCCCGTCAAGAATTACGATGCCGCGCTTCAACGGCGCAATTTCGTGCTGCGAGAGATGTACGAAAACGGGTATCTGCCGGTCGAAGAATACGAACGGGCCCGTAATCAACCGATTCTGTCGGTGCAGAACGGCGATTACGACAGTTTCCGCAGCAGCCTGCCGACACGTGACTATTTCACCGACGAAATTCGCCGCCAGCTGAGCAAGAACTTTGGCGAAGAAGAGTTTTTTGAGGGCGGCCTGTCGATCCGGGCCACCGTAGATCCGGAATTGCAGGCGAAGGCGGCGCGGGCGCTGCGCGCCCAGCTAGAGGATCTGGACCGGTCGTGGGGCGAATGGCGCGGCACCGGGCAGAGCATTGATCCCGCGGCCCTGCAAAACGGCACCTGGCGCGAGGCGCTTCAGGACCTGCGCGTGGCCCGCGACATCGATCTTGACGGGAAATGGCATGTTGCGGTGGTGCAAGCCGTGGGCGATCAGCAACTTGATATCTTGATCGAAGGGATCGACGAAGACCCCGCCGAACCCTGGATCGTGGGGCGTAAGGACACCGCGTGGTTCCGCGGGTCGCTGCGTGACAATTTCGATGTCGGTGACGTGGTCCACGTTCGCCGCATGACAACGGGCGATGACGGGACCGGCGATTTCATCCGCTGGACCTTGCGCCAAGTGCCCGAAGTGCAGGGCGGCTTCTTGGCGATGGACGTGAACACGGGGCGTGTTCTGGCCATGCAGGGCGGGTTTTCCTATCAGCATTCGGTGTTCAACCGCGCCACGCAAGCCACCCGCCAGCCGGGTTCATCGTTCAAGCCGTTCGTCTACGCGGCGGCCCTGGACAGCGGGTTCACGCCGGCGACGATCCTTGTGGATGCTCCGATCGAAATCAACACGCCCGACGGGGTTTGGCGCCCGCAAAACGCCAGCCGCCAGTTCTATGGTCCGACGCCGCTGCGCACCGGGATCGAACAATCGCGCAACCTGATGACGATCCGTCTGGGCCAGGAAGTGGGCATGGATCTGGTGTCCAGCTACGCCAACCGTTTTGGCGTCTATGACAACATGCAGCCCTATTTGGCCAACGCTCTGGGCTCTGATGAAACGACCCTGTTCAAGATGGTGGCGGCCTACGCGATGTTTGCAAACGGCGGCGAGCGCGTGGAACCGACCCTGGTTGACCGCGTTCAAGACCGCTGGGGGCAGACGATTTACCGGCACGATCAGCGTCAATGCGTTGACTGCACGCGCGCCGACATTCCACCGGATCTGGCGCCCAAGATCGTATCGAACCGTGGCCGGGTGATTGACGCGATTACCGCGTATCAGCTGACCTCGATGTTGCAGGGCGTCGTGCAGCGCGGCACCGCCAGGGGCCGGGTCAATCTGCCCGTGCCGGTCGCTGGCAAGACAGGGACCACGAACGATGGCAAGGACGCGTGGTTCGTAGGGTTTACCAGCCAGATCGTTGCGGGGTGTTATATCGGATATGACCGCCCGCGTTCGATGCCGGGCGCGTCGGGTGGCAAATTCTGTGCGCCGGTTTTCAACGAATTCATGCAGGACGCTACGGCCAAATACGGGGGTGGCAAGTTCCGGGTGCCGCCGGGCGGGCACTTTATCAAGATCGATCGGTTCACGGGCGCGCGGCTTGCGGATTCAGCCTCGGGGCCGAACGTTGTCGCCGAATATTTCCGCGATGGCGAAGAACCGGTGTTCGGCATCGCATTTGATGGCGGGTTTGCCATGGGTTCGAACCTGCCAATGTTCCTGCCGGACGGGCCGTCGGGAACAAATGCAGGAACAAACGATGTGCGCACTTCGACCGGCGAAACGGTCAAAGTCCCCAACAAAGCGACCCTTGGGACCTTGTCGGCGGGCGGGCTTTACTGATCCGCAGGCCGAACCGGCGGAAATCCGCCTGAAATTTGAGCGTGTGGTCAACAATTCCAGGTGCGATTAACCATGTTCTTGGCAGGTCCAGCAGCGGCTGACACACTCATGTGATCTTGGGGAAGCTATGGTCCCCCCAATCATAATGAGGAGCCCCGCCATGTTTTCCCGTTTCTTAAGCACCACAGCCATTCCCAAAATTATTGTCGGATCAATGGACGGTGACGACCTGGCAGGCAGCGAAGGGCGTGACATCATACTGGGTCTGCGCGGTGATGACGTCATTTCGTCCGGCGGGGGGGACGACCGAGTGTTCGCCGGCAGCGGGAAGGATACCATCATCGCCGGGTCGGGTGACAATCGGTACGATGGCGGAACCGGGCGCGATACGGTGCGCTATGCAGGCAGCGCCGCTGACTACGAGATTTCCACCCCGACGCACTGGTGGCAACCAACGACCATCACGCGGTTGCACACTGCCCCCGAAGGGGCGGGAACAGATGTCATATTGCGGGTTGAGGCGCTGTATTTCGCGGCGGATGATTACACGCTGAACCTGGACGGCACCAACAACGCGGTGCTGGCGCGCAATGACAGCGTTTCCACTGACGAAGACACCGCTCTGACGCTGGATGCGGCCGATTTGACGGCCAACGACGCCGAGTTTGACGGCGATGCCATTTCCGTCACGTCTGTTGATGCGACATCGGCCGCGGGGGCCAGTGTCAGTCTTGCCGACGGCGTGATTTCCTATGACCACGCGGGCCTGTTTGATGCCCTTGCGGCGGGCGAAACCGCCCAGGACACGTTCAGCTATACCGCCGATGACGGCCTGGGTGGGACCGACACCGCCACTGTGACGGTCACGATTACCGGCGTGAACGATGCCCCCTCGATCATTGCGCCGGTATCGGTCAGCTACGCTGAAAACGGCACCGATCCGGTGGCCGTGATCGATAGCGCCGACCTGGACAGCACCGATCTGAGTTATGCGATCAGCGGTGGCGCGGATGCGGCGCTGTTTGCCATTGATGCGGCCACCGGCGCGCTGTCCTTCATCGCCGCCCCGGACTTTGAAGCGCCGGGCGACGCTGACGGCGACAACAGCTACGCCGTCGAAGTCAGCGTCACCGACGGCGATCTGAGCGACAGCGCGGCCGTGACGGTCAACGTGACGGATGTCGAAGAAATCTCGTTGGTCATCAGCGAAATCATGTACAACCCCGGCACGTCTGAGCCTGCAGGAGAATGGGTCGAGCTTTACAACGCCGGCGCCAGTGACGTGGATCTGACCGGCTTTGTGATCGACGATATCAACGGCACCGCGCATAGCGGCGCGAACATCGCGGGCGGGGTCATCGCGGCGGGCGAAACAGCGGTGTTGTTCAACGCCGACAGCTCCAGCGCCGCCACCTTTGCCGCGCAATGGGGCGAAGGCGTGACCCTGATCGCGGTGACGAACTGGTCGGCCATGTCGCTGAACAATTCGGGTGACACGGTGTCGGTCTGGTCGTCGTTCGATGCGTATGACGGCGATCACGCGACCCACGCCAATGCCATCGCCACCGTTGCCTATGACGATAGCGGCGATTGGCCCGCTGACGACGGGTCCGGATCGATCTATCTGACCGATTTGACGGCCGATCCGAACGACGGGGCCAACTGGGCCCTGTCCAGCGACGGCGCCGCAACCCCGGCGGGCGACACCTATGTGTCAACCGAAGGCGATGTCGGCTCGCCCGGCGGAATGTTCGCGCCTGCGGTGGTGCTGAACGAACTGGCGGTGAATACATCCGGCACCGACTGGGAATTTGCCGAACTCTACGGAGAGCCGGGCCATTCACTGGACGGGCTGACACTGGTCGTCGTGCGCGGTGACGACAGCACAGTGGGGAGCGTCTATCGCGCCTTCGACCTGACTGGGCACGAGATCGGCGCAAACGGATATTTCCTGCTGGCCAGCCCGCAGGCCGAACTGACCTTTGGCCTGACTGCCGACTACGCAATTGGCAACGACAGTTTCGTCAACGACACCAGCACCTTCCTGCTGGTACAGGACTTTACCGGCGCAGTGGGCGACGATCTGGATACCGACGACGACGGCAATCTGGATATCACCCCCTATGGCGCGGTGCTGGACTCGGTCGCGCTGATTGACGCAACCGCCGACGATCGGGCCTATTCGGGCGCGGTTGTCGGCCCGGATGGCAGTTACATGGCCGCCGGCGCGACCCGCAGCCCCGATGGCACGGGCGATTGGGTGATGACCGACTTTTCCGATGAAGCCACCTATAGCCCCACAGTCGCCGAGGTGGCCTTGGTGGCCGATGCACGTCTCAACGAAATCCACTACGACAACGCCGGCGCTGACGTGGGTGAATTCGTCGAAGTGCGGGTGAACGCAGGCGCCGACGTCTCGGGCCTGTCGGTTGCGCTCTACAATGGTTCGAACGGGGCGGACTATGACAGCGCCGCGCTGAGCACGATGGAAATGACCACGGACGGTACCTTTGATTACTACGTCTGGTCGCCGTCCAGCATCCAGAACGGCGCACCGGACGGGTTTGCTCTGATCGAGGCCGGCACAGTCGTGGAATTCCTGTCCTACGAAGGCACGATGACGGCCACAAGCGGCGCGGCCGCAGGCATGACGTCGACTGACATCGGCGTGGCTGAAACCAGCTCAACCGATCTGGGGCAGTCGCTCTGGCGCGACGCCGATGGCGTCTGGCAGGGCCCGGCCGACGAAACCCCGGGCGAAGCCAACGACGACGGCGGGTCGGGCGGCGGCGCAACCGAAGCGCTGATCTCGGCCGTTCAAGGATCGGGCGACGGCGGCGCAATGGTCGGCGAAACGGTGATCGTCGAAGCGATCGTGGTTGGCGATTTCCAGGACGGCGATGCGGACACGCTGCGCGATCTGCAAGGGTTCTTCTTGCAAGAAGAGGCCGCTGACAGCGACGGTGATGCCAGCACTTCAGAGGGCATTTTTGTATACGAAGGCACGGGCGATTTCATCACCGATGTCGCGCTTGGCGACCGGGTGCTGGTGACCGGTGTGGTCAGCGAATATTTCGGCCAGACCCAGATCGTCGCAACCGGTGTCGAAGTGATCGCTGCGGGCGCCGTGTCGGACGTAAACACCATGGCCGCGCATATCAGTGTGGATGGCATCGATGCGGTCACGACTGACGATAGCGGCAACTATGTGCCTGATTTGGAAGCTTACGAAGGCATGCTCGTCACAATCGACGACACGCTGACGGTGAATGAACTGTACCAGCTAGACCGGTTCAACGAAATGCGTCTGACCGCAGGCGACCGGCCCGAACAGTTCACCCAATCCAACGATCCCGATGTCGCTGCCTATGATGCCTATCAGCAGCAGACCGGCAGCGACGAGATCGTCTATGACGACGGGCTGAACTTTCAGAACCAGTCGATCCTGTCTGATGTCGATCTGAATGGCGACGGGGTGTTCGACACCTCGGACGGGTTCACCATGGGCGACACGGTCACCGGGCTGACCGGCGTCATTGGCTATAGCTGGGCGGGCAGTTCGTCCAGCCCGGCGACCTGGCGTGTTCGAAGCGTCGAAGAGGGGGCGAACACCTTCGTTGACACAGACACGCGCGAAGACACCGTGCCCGCGGTGGGGGGCGATCTGAAGGTGGTCAGTTTCAACGTGCTGAACTACTTCGTGACCATCGACGCCAGCGGCGCATCGACCGACCTGGGCTTTGATCCGCGCGGCGCCGATACGGCCGAAGAATTCGCGCGCCAGACTGAAAAGCTGGTCGGCACGCTTTTGGATACGGATGCGGATGTCTTTGGACTGGTCGAGCTGGAAAACCAGTTTGCCGAAGGGGCCAGCGACAACGCAATTGCAACCCTTGTGAGCGAAATGAACGCGACCCTCGGCAGCGATATCTATGACTGGGTGCGCCCGGGTGCGGACCATGTTGGCGATGACGCGATCGCTGTGGGCATGATCTATGATGCCAGTGCGGTCAGCGTCGTGCCGGGTACGGTCGATTACCTGACCGACGCCGATCTGGATGCGCTTGGCTATGGCGCTCTGGACGACGATGGCTTGGGCGTTTTCGAAGGCGCGGGCACCAACCGCTCGCCGCTGACGGCCGAGTTCATCGACCTTGGCACCGGCGAGGATTTCAGCGTGACCGTCACCCATATGAAATCCAAGGGCTCGGGCGAGGGCACGAACGCCGATATCGGCGACGGGGCAGGCGCGTCGAACGAAATGCGCAGCGAGGGCGTGGAAGTCATGCAAGCGTGGCTGGATGCCAGGGCCGACGCCGACAGTTTGGTGCTGGGCGACTTCAACGCTTACGCCGCCGAAGACCCGATCGATCTGATGGCCGCCGAAGGCTATGTGAACCTTGAAGAATTCTTCAATCCCGGCGCAACAACCTATGTGTTCGACGGGCAGACCGGCACGCTGGACTATGCTTTCGGATCGTCCGACATCATGGACAATGTCACCGGGGCCGAGGCGTGGCACATCAATTCGTCCGAGCCGGGTGCCATCGATTACAACACCGATTTCGGCCGCGATACGGCGATGTTCGACGGCGACGTGCCCTATCGCACATCCGACCACGACCCGATCATCGTCGGCCTGGACTTTGATCCGGTGCTGGTGGTCGCCTGACCCGCACCAAAGTTGGTCGACAAGGGGCGGGTGGCATGTGCCCGCCCCTTGTCCTTTCCGCGCAAACCAGTATCTAGGTGCGACAGAATATCGGAGGTCGCCCCTTGCGCGCGGATACGCAGAATACCGTCAACGAAATCCAGAAATCCCTGGACCTGCTGAAACAGCGGATGGATTGGGACACAGCCGGGCATCGCATGGAAGAATTCGATGCGATGATCGAAGATCCCGGCCTGTGGGACGATCAGGAACGGGCGCAACAACTGATGCGCGAGCGTCAGGCGCTGATGGACGCGATTGCGACCGCCAAATCGATCGAACAGGACATGAATGACAATGTCGAGCTGATCGAACTGGGCGAAATGGAAGAGGACCAGGAGGTCATCGCCGAGGCGGAAGCCGCCCTAAAAGCTGTGGCTGAAAAGGCCGCGCGAAAGGAACTGGAAGCACTTCTGAACGGCGAAGCGGATGCCAACGACACCTTTCTTGAAATCAACTCGGGTGCGGGCGGGACAGAAAGCTGCGACTGGGCGTCAATGCTGGCGCGCATGTATGTCCGCTGGGCCGAACAACACGGCTACAAGGTGGAATTGCAATCGCAATCACCGGGGGAAGAGGCGGGCATCAAATCCGCCGCCTACAAGATTTCCGGGCATAATGCCTATGGCTGGCTGAAATCTGAAAGCGGAGTGCACCGTCTGGTGCGTATTTCGCCCTATGACAGCGCGGCGCGACGGCACACATCATTCTGTTCGGTCTGGGTCTATCCGGTTGTCGATGACAACATCGAGATCGACGTGAACCCGGCCGACATCCGTATCGACACCTATCGGTCATCCGGGGCGGGCGGGCAGCACGTCAACACGACCGACTCGGCCGTGCGGATCACCCACATGCCCACCGGGATTGTGGTGACCAGTTCGGAAAAATCTCAGCACCAGAACCGGGACATTGCGATGAAGGCGCTCAAGTCGCGTCTCTACCAACTGGAACTGGACAAACGGAACGAAGCGATCAACGCCGCGCACGAGGCCAAGGGCGATGCCGGCTGGGGCAACCAGATCCGCAACTATGTGTTGCAGCCCTACCAGATGGTGAAGGACCTGCGCACCAACGTGGAAACCAGCGACACCCAAGGGGTGCTGGACGGCGATCTGGACAAGTTCATGGCCGCGACACTGGCCATGAATGTCAGCGGCAAAAGCCGCGCCGACGCGCAAACCGACGACTGATCCAGCGGTGCGGGCCAGTCGGCCCGCGCTGATTTTTGGGCATTGTGGCCGCGCGAGCCCGCTGTCCCGGCCGCGCACATATTCAGATCATTGATTCCTGAGGCTGGCTCGCGCAAGATACACGGTGCGAATTTTGGGCAGGGAGGATGAACCCAATGTCGGATACCCTTCAGGTGCCGGGCGATACAGTGCCGCAGCCGGGACGCGTGCGCGTTTCAGATTTGCGCGCGGCGCTGGTCAGCGGGTGGCGGGATTTTCGCCGCGCGCCGAGCTTTGGCATCTTTTTTGGCGCAGTTTATGCCATTGCAGGCTTGGGGCTGATTTGGCTGGGGGCGGGCACGTTCGTGTGGACCATCGCGATCTGCTTGGGTTTTCCGCTGTTTGCGCCATTTGCCGCCGTTGGGCTTTATGAGGTGTCGCGCCGCATTGAACAGGGCGATGCGTTGGACTGGTATCAGGTGCTCGGGGTGATCCACGCCGAAAAAGACCGCCAGATGCCTTGGATCGGCGCGATCATCCTGATCTACGTGCTGTTCTGGTCGTTCCTGTCGCATATGATTTTCGCGCTTTTCATGGGGCTGAGCGTCATGACAAACGTGTCCACGTCCTATGAGGTTTTCCTGACACCCAACGGGCTGACCATGATGTCCGTGCAGTTCTTGGTCGGCGGGGTGCTGGCCTTTGTGCTTTTTGCGCTGACGGTCGTGTCGATGCCTTTGCTTCTGGACCGCGAGGTGGACTTTGTGTCGGCCATGATCGTGTCGTTCCAACTGGTCGTGCGAAACTTGCCGGTCATGCTGCTCTGGGCAGGTTTTGTGGCCATAACAACGATCCTCGCTATGATCCCGGTCTTTCTGGGGCTGATTGTTGTGCTGCCGATCCTGGGCCATGCGACATGGCATCTTTATCGGCAGGCGCTGGTGCCGGTCGAGTGATCACAAGCCCTGGATAAAGGTACTGATTTCGCGAAACGCGCTGGCATTGTCGACGATGTCCAGATGGCCAATGCCGGGCAGAATTCTGTAGCACCCTGCGCCCGTCTGCTCTGAAATTACGGATTCGTACTTGCCGGAATAAAACGCTTCGTCTGCGTCCCCTGCGACCAAAAGAAACGGCTGGGTCATCGCCGCCAGATCGCCCTTGTAGTCGCTGCGCGGCGCGTATGAAGCGTTCAGCCGGTAGCTGTAGGCGTCGGTAAACGTCGCCCCAAGCGGTTTGGTGCGTTCGGCTTGAGGGATGGCAAACTGGATCACGGTCAGGCCGTTCAGCGCGCGGATGTGGGCCGCGTTCAGCATGGCCAGCCCCGATCAGACGCCGCGTCAGTGGCTGGGCCCACCCGCCGGAATTGGGGCGCTGTGTCGGGGCGTTGTACTTGAGAAAAGGGGCAATCAAAACAAACCCGTTCGCCAGATGGCCAAACGGACCGCCAGCAAACCGCACGGCCAGACCGCCGCCCGAACTATGCCCGCCCAGGATCACCGGGCCCTTTGGGGCCAGATGTGCGATCAGATCGGCGATATCTTCTTCCAATTGACCCAGGTGATCCACGTCGCCGCGCCGCTTGGGATCAAACCCATCTCCGCGCAAATCCGGCGCGGCGACATTGGCAGAGCCGTCCTGCGCCAGTCTCGTCGCCAACGCGATGAACTGCGCTGAATGCCAAGCCGATCCGTGCAACAGGATCAGCGTGGGCGCGGCGGGGTTGTCGGTCGGAAACCAGCGATAGGGCAGGGTACTGCCGTCGCGCGCGGTATAGCTGTGGTCCGGTGCTTGCACAGTGGGCGACGCGTCACCGCGCGCTTTGTGCATGGCGCCAAAATCCAGCGATGGTGATGCGGGGTTCACAGGCCGGGCAGGTTGCGACAGGATCAGTCCGATCGCGATAAGCGCCATGATGACCAAACTGACCGCGGCGATACGAAGAATGATCAGCAGCACATCAATCCCGTTCAGGCAAAGAAAAAGGCGGGCTGAAACACCCGCCTCGTCGTTTACTTCATTCAGCTCAGGCCTTTGGTGGCTCGGACGGCTTCGGGGGCTGCGCCCCGCCTTTTGCCCCTTGGGCCAGCGGGTCTTCTTGCCGCTGAACCGAACCTTCGAAATGCGCACCGCTTTCAATCGCGATGGTCTTGTGAATGATATCGCCTTCGACGCGGGCGGTCGACGTCAGGCGCACCTTGAGGCCACGCACCCGGCCGATTACGCGCCCGTTCACCACGACATCGTCGGCCACGACTTCACCGCGCACGGTTGCGGTTTCGCCGACCGTCAGCAGATGGGCACGAATGTCGCCTTCGACGGTGCCTTCGATCTGAATATCGCCGGTGGATTTGAGGTTCCCGACCACCGTCAGGTCCGTCGATAGCACCGACGCGGGCGCCTTGGTCTTGGGGGCGGTGCTCATCGGAACGCTGCTCTCGCTTTTCGGTGTCTTGCCAGCGGAGTGTGCGCCGCTGTCCTTGGCGGTTTCATCGGCCTTCGGACCGGGCTCGTTGATCCTACTCTTAGAAAACATCTTTGGCTGCCTTGATATAGGTCATCGGATTCACGGCCTTGCCACCGACGCGCACTTCATAGTGCAAGTGCGTGCCTGTCGAACGGCCGGAATTCCCCATAGCACCGATTTGCTGCCCGCGCGAGACCCTTTGTCCCTCTTTCACCAGGATTTTTGCCTGATGCGCATAGCGGGTTTCGATCCCGAACTCATGCTGGATCTTCACCAGACGTCCGTATCCCGAACTCCAACCGGCCTTGATGACCACGCCGTCAGCGGTTGCGTAGATGGGGGTGCCGTAGGCGGCGGCGAAATCGGTGCCTTCATGCATCCGCCCCCAGCGTGGACCAAACCCCGAGGTGTAACGGAAACTGGATTTCAGCGGCATGCCGAACGGAACTTTCTGCGCGGCGATGCGGTAGACATTCAGGCGATCCATCTGGTTCAGGATGCCATTGGCGCGCAGGCTGTCGGAGTCGGGTTCGCGACCCTTGGTGGAAAATGTGATCGGCGTCAGCGGGCCACCCTGACCTGAATACCCACGGCGGACCGTGTCCAGAATATGATCGGGCTGCAGGCCGGCGTTTCTGAACATCTTGTCCAGCGGCTCCATCGACACTGCGACGGCGTCTTCAAGCTGGCTGAAAATGCGGTCGTTCTTTTCTTCCAGCAGGCGACGTTCCAGATCAAGATTTTCGGCGATCTTTTCTGCCTCTTGCGCGGCCAGGGCCAACATGTCGCGCTCGGCGGCGGTGGTGGTCAACGCTTCGGTCAACACGTCCAGCGTGGTGTAAGTGTCGAGAGACGCCATCCGGTTGGTGGTATCGGCGGCGCCTGCGATTTCCCCTTCAAGCGTGGCCACCTGGGTTTCCAACGCGGCGCGGTGCGACATGCTTTCCGACAGCGTGGCGTGAACCACTTCGATGCCACGCTCAAGTTCGCGGCGCCGTTCTTCGGATTTCAGCAGCGCAGTCTGCATCTGTGAAACCTGTTTGAGCGCGGCGGCGAACCGTTCCTGGGCCTGAAAAGCTTCGTTGGCGCGGGTGTCGCGTTCGCCCGCCAACGCGTTGATCCGTGTTTCATAAAGGGCCTGTTCGCGGGCGGCCTGTTCGCGGATGCTGCCACTGCCGACGGCATCCATGGCAATGATCGCAGTTGCGACGATGGCCCAGCCGACCAGCAATGCCGATCCAGAAAAGCCGACGAACTGCGCCGAAGGCGTCAAGTGGATAAAGCGGGTGTCGGTGTCAGATCGGAGGAAAACCCGGCGTTCTGGAAACCTGCGTTCGAGAAGTCGGTTGAGCTTGTGAGCTACCTGATTCATCCTGTCGTCCCAATTCTGCCTTCGCTCGGTCAACTCGTCATTTTTGACTGAGGACCCCCACACCCGAGCATGTTCCTGATGTGGATAACTGCCCGGGCCCCAGGTGGCAACGATTTTGCCCCTGAAACGCATGTGTGGGATGGATCGACCCGAAAACTGGCGAATTCTTGCCGACTGAAAAGGCCCGCATCGGCGCCATCAGCAACACTGTGGCGGCAATAGGGCCTGCGCCGCGCGATTTTTGGATCGTTTTTGGGTGTCGCAGGCCTAGTGCGCCGCGTCCGCCAGCGGCCAGTAGAAATCCGGCGGCAGCCCCGCTTCGGCCCGTTTTTCATCGTTGAAAGGCGGCTTGAGCGCGCCGTGGAAATACTTTCGCACCAAGGCGTGAAAGACATCCTTGGGATCCAGATTGTCGCGCCCGCACAAAAAGTGGAACCACTTGCTGCCATAGGCCACATGCCCGACCTCTTCGCCGTAGATGACTTTCAGCGCGTCAACGGTTTGGGCGTCTTTGGCGTTCTGGAAGATCTTGATCATCCCGGGGGTGACATCCAACCCGCGCGCTTCCAGCACCATCGGCACCACGGCCAGCCGGCCCATCAGATCGTCGATCGTGTCTTCGGCCGCGCGCCACATGCCGGCGTGCGCTGCCAACGCACCGTAATACGATCCGTTCGCTTCAAGAGCGTCCGATACAAGATTGAAATGTTTTGACTCTTCATCGGCGGCCTTGACCCAGTCGTCGTAAAATCCCAGTGGCATCGGGACATGACCAAACCGGGCGATGATATCCCAATGCAGGTCGACCGCATTCAGTTCGATATGGGCAACTGCGTGCAAAATCGCTTGCCTGCCCTCGGGGCTGCCTGGTTTGCGGCGCGGTACATCACGCGGGTCCAACAGTTCGGGCTTGTCGGGCCGGGCGGGGCGCAGCGGCGGGTTCGCCGTTCCGATTGCGATCGGCGTATCGCTGGCGCGCGCGGCGAACCAGTCGGCAGCGTGACGCCGGCTGAGCGCCGCCTTTTCGCGCCCGCCTGCAGTGGTCAGAACTTCGCAGGCCATTTGGGTCAGGGTCCGGCTCATGCGCAATGCTCGCGGATGGCTGACAGGACGTCCTCGGCGTGACCCTCGACCTTGACCTTGGGCCAGACACGCAGGATTTTTCCATCAGGGCCAATCAGATAGGTCGTGCGCGTGATCCCCATAAAGGTCTTTCCGTACATCTTCTTTTCCCCGAAGACGCCATAGGTTTCGCACGTATCACTGTCGTGATCCGAC
Source organism: Aliiroseovarius sp. PTFE2010 (assembly GCF_049943335.1). Lineage (NCBI taxonomy): Bacteria > Pseudomonadati > Pseudomonadota > Alphaproteobacteria > Rhodobacterales > Paracoccaceae > Aliiroseovarius > Aliiroseovarius sp. PTFE2010. The sequence continues at coordinate 52,710 of NZ_JBNFVY010000009.1, read as the reverse complement.
AATAGGGCGACGGTCAGCCCGTGTTTTGCGGCGAATTTTTCGTGCTTTTGCACGCTGTCCTTCGACACGCCAAGAACCACGGCATTGAGCGCAGCAAACGCATCGGCGCGTGACGTGAAATCCAGCGCTTGCGTGGTGCAGCCGGGCGTGTCGTCGCGCGGATAGAAATAGAGCACGACGTATTGCCCCGACAGGGACGACAGGCTGACCGCGCCGCCGCCGTCACGGGGCAGTTCGAAAGCTGGGGCGTCGCTGCCTTCGGGCAAGAGCGCGTTTGTCATGGCAAGGGATCCTTCTGGCTCTGGTGTCAGCCCCTGTTTTAGGGCAAAACCATCCGAAATAAAGATCAAACGAACGGTCGGGCATGTCGTCAGAAAGTGGCCAGCAAGACACCGGGGCCAACGGCCTTGGGACCCCGCATGCGGGGTTGCCGCCCTTGCCGCCCAAACCACCGGACACCGCCCCCCAGCCGCCCCGCCGAATTTGGCGCAAGGTGATCATCGGAATTTTCGGCGTGTTGGCCGCTCTTGTGCTGCTTTTGGTGGGGCTGTCACTGTTCTTGCAGGGCCGGGCCATCGTGGCCCCCGATTGGGTGACGGACCGGGTTCAGACGCGGATCAATACATCAATACAAGAGGCCGGATCCGTTCGGCTGGGGCAGATCGATGTCATGGTCGACGACAGCGGTGTGCCGCGCATCCATTTGCGCGATGTGCTGGTCTTCGATGCCGGGGGGGCGATGGTTGCGGCCCTGAATGATGCAGGGGCAGAGCTGTCCGTGGCCGCATTGTGGGACCGGCGCCTGGCCCCTGAGACGCTGCGCTTGTCGGGCGCACAAGTGACCATCCGGCGCCGTGCGGACGGGCAATTTGACCTGTCATTCGGCGGCGGGCGAGGCCCCACGACCGGCACAATCGTCACTGCGCTGAACGAAATCGACACGGGCTTTTCGCGCCCGCCGCTGGCGTCGGTTCGCGGCGTCACCGTCAGCGATCTGACCATCACGCTGGAAGATGCACGGACCCGGCGCCTGTGGCAGGTGACGGGCGGGCGGATGACCTTGACCCACGATGCCGACAAGATCGAATTGTCGACCAGTTTCGAGGTCTTTAACGGCACCGAGGAACTGGCGACCACACAGATCAACTTCACCAAGACCAAGGGTGGGCCGGAAGTGACATTCGGTGCGCGGTTCCAGAATGCCGCGGCCGCCGATATTGCCCTGCAAACGCCTGCCCTGGCGTTCCTGTCGGTGCTGGATGCCCCGATTTCCGGCGCACTGCGTGGCAGGACCGACAGCGACGGCAACCTCGGCGCCTTTACCGGGACGCTGGAAATCGGCAAGGGGGCGTTGCAACCGACGCCAGATCTGGCCGGGGTCGGGTTCGAGGCCGGGCGCGCCTATTTCACCTATGACCCGGTTAATGAACGGCTCGAATTTTCCGAATTGTCCGCACGGACCGAAGCCGCGCGTATTCGCGCGCATGGGCACGCGTTTCTGCGCGAATTTTCCGATGGATGGCCGCGCGCTTTCGTTGGGCAGTTTGTTCTGGCCGACATCCGGGCCGAACCGGGCCTGGTCGCGGCCGACGCTGTGACGGCAGACAGCGGTGCGGTTGATCTGCGCTTGCGGCTCGATCCGTTTTCGATCGAGGTGGGACAGTTGATGCTGCGTCGCGACGAAGCGACGGTCCATGGCCGGGGTCATGTCGCAGCCGGGCCGGACGGGTGGACATTGGCCGCCGATCTGACATCGCAGCGCGCCGATCTGAAGACGGTTCTGAACATGTGGCCCAAGCAAACACTGGCCAAGACCCGCGCGTGGGTGGCCGACAACGTGCAGGCCGGAACGATGAGTACCGCGACGGCCGCGATCCGCGTCGCGCCCGGCGCCGCGCCGCGTGTGGATCTGGGCTGGAACATGGCCGATGCGCAGGTGCGCTTTCTCAAGACCTTGCCACCGGTCACTGGGGGCGCTGGCTATGGCAGCATCGAAAACAACGCCTTTACCCTTGTGGTTGAACAAGGCGTGGTGTCGGCCCCGGAAGGGGGCGATATCGATGTCGCGGGAAGCGTTTTGCGTATCGCCGATATCACCCAGCGACCGGCCCGGATGCAGATCGACCTGCTCACCAATGCCAGCGCGCAAGCCTCGCTGGCGATCCTGGATTTGCCGCCATTCAATATTCTGCAATCCGGAGATCTGACCCCTGGGGCCGTGCAAGGGACCGCGCGCATGCGGGCGCAGATTTCCCTGCCGGTGCGCAAGGGTCTGCCGCTGAGCGAGGTCGCGTACGAGGTTGCGGGAACCATCGAAGATGCCACCTCTGATCAGCTGGTTGCGCCGCGCCAGTTTTCTTCGGATCTTTTGCACCTGACCGCATCGCCCGAGGCGGTTGAAATTGCCGGCGCGGCGCGGATTGGCCAGGCGGCGGGCGAAGGCAGCTGGCTCCGCCAGCTTGGCCCCGGCGCGCAAGGGTCAACCGTGACGGGCGTTGCGCGTTTGAACCAGGCGTTACTGGATGAGTTCGGAATTGACCTGCCCAAGGGGTCGGTCGATGGCGAAGGTCGCGGCCAGTTCACATTGACGCTGCGCCCCGACGCAGCGCCGGACTTTGAACTCAAATCTGATCTGAATGCGCTCGGGTTGCGCCTGTCGGCCCTGGGTTGGAACAAACCGCGCGCTGCCACCGGTTCGCTGACGGTGGCGGGGCAGCTGGGTGAACGGCCCGACATTTCGACGCTGGAGCTGACGGCGGCGGGGCTTTCGGCCACCGGCGGGCGGGTGTTGATCGGTGCCGATGGCGGTCTGGCCGAAGCCCGGTTCGACCGTGTCAAACTGGGCACGTGGTTAGAGGCGCCGGTCGGGCTGATCGGGCAGGGGCGCGGCGCGCCGCCCCAGATCGAACTGACCGGGGGGCGGCTGGACCTGCGCCGTGTGCCTGGTAGCGGACTGAGCAGCGGACTGGGAAGCGGACCGGGCAGCGAAAGCGGCGCCACCATGAGCGGTCCGATCACGGCCGTGCTCGACCGCGTGATCGTTTCCGACGGGATCACGCTGCGCAATTTCCAGGGGAAGTTTTCGCAGAAAGGCGGTTTCAACGGCGATTTTACGGCGCGCGTGAACGGCGGGGCGGCTATTTCCGGCGCCCTGGCGCCATCCCGCGCGGGCCCTGTTGTGCGGATCCGCAGCAAGCAAGGGGGCGACGTGATGCGGGACGCGGGGGTGTTTCGCAGTGCGCGCGGCGGGGCGCTGGACCTGACACTGACCCCGATTGCGCCGCGGGTCTACGATGGCCGTCTGTCGATCAAGGATACCAAGATCGTTGGCGCTTCGCCCGTGGCCGAAGTGCTGTCTGCCCTGTCTATCGTTGGCCTGCTCGAGCAACTGTCGGGTCCGGGCATTCGCTTCACGGACGTCGAGGCCCGCTTCCGCCTTGACCCGGACAAGGTGACGTTGACGAAATCTTCGGCGATCGGCCCGTCGCTGGGGGTGTCGCTGGACGGATACTATGACCTGAAAGCCCATGAAGTGGACATGCGCGGGGTGCTATCGCCCGTCTATTTCCTGAACGCCATCGGACAGGTCATTTCGCGCAACCGCGAGGGGCTGTTTGGCTTCAGTTTTCGCATGCAGGGGCCGGCAGAGACCCCGCGCACCACGGTCAACCCCTTGTCCATTCTCACTCCGGGCGGTATCCGCGACATCTTCCGGCGCGCACCGCCAAAATTGCCGAGCGAGTGAGATGAAGCTTTCCGATTTCGATTTCGATCTGCCCGAGGACCTGATCGCGACCCGGCCCGCGCGCCCGCGCAGCGCGGCGCGCCTTCTGGTTGCCACACCGGACAAGATGACCGATGCGCAGGTTCACGACCTGGGGCAATTCCTGTCCCCTGGCGATCGATTGGTGCTGAACGACACGCGGGTATTGCCTGCGCGCCTGTTCGGCACCCGGACCCGCGACAGCGCCCAGGGTCAGGTCAGTGCCCGGATCGAAGTGACGCTGATTGATCCAATGCCCGGGGGTGCGGAATGGCGCGCGTTGGTCAAGCCCCTGCGCAAGCTGGCTGACGGCGAAATCGTCACGTTCGAAGGCGGGCTGGCCGCCACGATGGTACGCCGCGAAGAGGGTGAAGCGATCTTGCGATTCAACATGACGGGCGCGGCGTTCGATGCGGCGCTGGATGCGGCCGGGCAGATGCCGCTGCCGCCCTATATCGCGGCCAAGCGCCCGGCGGATGCGCAGGATCGCGACGATTATCAGACCGTTTGGGCCCGGCGCCCGGGCGCGGTGGCCGCCCCGACTGCGTCGCTGCACTTTGACAGCGCGCTGCTAGGCGACTTGGCGGCAATGGGCGTAGCGACAACCCATGTGACCTTGCATGTCGGGGCTGGCACTTTTTTGCCGGTCAAGACCGACAATCCGGACGAACACAAAATGCACGCGGAATGGGGCGAGGTCAGCGAAGACGCCGCCGCCCAGATCAATGCCACCAAGGCGGCCGGTGGGCGCATTATCCCGGTGGGCACCACCGCGCTGCGCCTGATAGAAAGCGCCGCGGGCGCGGGCGGGGTGGCGCCGTGGGTCGGCGAAACCGACATTTTCATTCGCCCGGGGTTCGAATTCCGTGTGGCCGATGCGTTGATGACGAATTTTCACCTGCCCAAATCGACGCTGATGATGTTGGTGTCGGCCCTGATGGGCCATGACCGGATCAAACAGATCTATGCCCATGCCATCGCGCAGCAGTATCGTTTCTTTTCCTATGGCGATGCGTCTCTTTTGATCCCGGGATCGGAAAAACCGGTTTGACGCGCGACGTTGTTGGCCACAGGGTCGGCGCATGATTCAGGTCCTCGCCACATCATGGGCACTTTTGCTCGGACTGCTGCTGCTGATGGTCGGCAATGGCCTGCAAGGCACTGTGCTTGGTGTGCGCGGTGCGCTTGAAGGGTTCTCGACCGGCCAGATGTCAGTGATCATGTCGGCGTATTTTGTCGGGTTTCTCGGCGGATCACGCCTGACGCCGGAAATGATCCGCCGCGTGGGCCATGTCCGTGTCTTCGCCGCGCTGGCGTCTTTCGTGTCGGCCGCCTTGATCCTGTTTCCCACTGTGGTGCAGCCCTGGGCGTGGGTTCTCTTCCGCGTGATCGTCGGCTTTTGCTTTTCGGGGATCTACGTGACGGCGGAAAGCTGGCTGAACAATTCGGCGACAAATGAAACCCGCGGCAAGGCGCTGTCTCTTTATATGATCGTGCAGACGCTTGGGATTATTGCGGCCCAAGGCATCGTGGCCATAGGCGAGCCGTCAGGGTTCATCTTGTTCATTGTCCCGTCGGTGCTGGTGTCGATTTCATTCGCGCCGATCCTTTTGTCGGTCAGTCCGACCCCGCCGTTCGAGACCACCAAACGGATGACCCTGCGCGAGCTGTATGCGATTTCGCCATTGGGCTGCGTCAGCATCTTTCTGATGGGGGGCGTTTTTTCGACCCAGTTCGGAATGGCGGCGGTCTACGGCGCGATGGCAGGTCTGAGCGTGGGGCAGATTTCGGCGCTGGTGGCGGCGATCTACGCAGGTGCGCTGGCGCTGCAATTCCCGATCGGTTGGATTTCCGACCGGATGGACCGGCGCGTCTTGATCATGGTGGTGGCCGTGTTGGGCGGGGCGGCGGCGCTGTTCGGGGCGATCATGGCCAACACTTATGTCATCATCCTTGGGGCGGCGGCACTGACCGGGGGGGCGGCCAACCCGCTCTATTCGCTGATCGTGGCCCATGCCAACGATCACCTTGAGACGGACGATATGGCCTCGGCCTCGGCGGGGATGCTGTTCCTGAACGGCGTGGGGGCCATCCTGGGCCCGTTGATCAGCGGCTGGCTCATGGGGGTGGTCGGGCCGAGCGGGTTCTGGGTGGTGATTGCAGGGTTCATGTTTGCCGTGGCCGGTTATGCGGCATGGCGAATGGCGCAGCGCCCATCGGTGGCCGTCGAAGATACTGCCAGCTATGCGCCGATCTTGCCGTCGGCCACGCCCGTGGCGATGGAAGTGGCGCAGGAATGGGCCATCGACCAGGCCGAAACAGACACAGACGACCAAGGCGCGTCCCCCGCGCAACAGTGACCGCAGGGCGCAAGGTCAAAACAGTCAAATTCCCTCAGCGCGCTTGTTTTTATCTGTCGCTTTTGCAACGATTTTTCAGCGGGCACAGAAAAGGCGGAAAAAGGGAGCGCGGCGATGGCAGATTCGGCAGAAATTCTGTCCTTTTGGCTGGACGAGGTCGGGCCGGAAGGCTGGTACAACCCGCCCGACAGTCTGGACGCCGAAATTCGCGACCGTTTCGGCGCGGCCTATGAGCAGGCCAGCGACGGGGCCTATTCGCTGTGGCTGACCTATGCGTCCGGGGCGCTGGCCTATGTCATTTTGCTCGATCAGTTTCCGCGCAACATGTTCCGCGGGCAAAGCAAGGCCTTTGCCGCTGACGGGATCGCGCGCACCGCTGCCAAGGCCGCCATTGCCAAAGGCTGGGATCTGAAAATTGACGCCCCGGCGCGCCAGTTCTTTTACCTGCCCCTGATGCATTCGGAAAATCTGACCGATCAGGACCGTTGCGTGCGTTTGGTGTACGAACGCCTGGCTGACATGGGCGAGGAAAACTTGCGCCACGCCCGCGCCCACCGCGAAGTGATCCGCCAGTTCGGCCGGTTCCCTTTTCGCAACGACGCGCTTGGCCGCCCGACGACGGCCGAAGAACGCCGGTTTCTGGACGAAGGCGGTTACGAGAACGTCCTGCAGCAGGTGAGCGCCTGACGCGCGCTACAGTCATGCATCGCGGACATCGCGGGGTTTGCGCCTGGGCATCGCTTGCCCGATTGCTTGCGTTTCAAAGATAGTTTAACGTCAAACTACCTTGAACACGGGAGGAGCAGGCATGGCTGCCAAGCAATTTGACGTCGTTGTCATCGGGGCAGGTCCCGGCGGCTATGTGGCTGCGATCCGGGCCGGACAGTTGGGCCTGAAGGTCTGCGTGGTTGAACGCGAAAACCTGGGCGGCATCTGTTTGAACTGGGGCTGTATCCCGACAAAGGCGTTGTTGCGATCCTCGGAAGTGTTCCATCTGATCGAACGCGCCGCTGACTTCGGGTTGAAAGCGGCCAAGCCGGACTATGATCTGGGTGCGGTCGTCAAACGCTCACGCGGGGTGGCCAAACAGATGGAAGGCGGCGTGAAGCACCTTCTGAAAAAGAACAAGGCCGAGGTGATCATGGGCGAAGCCACGATCCCGGCCAAGGGCAAGGTGTCGGTGAAAACCGACAAGGGCACCCAAGAGCTGACAGCCAAGCACATCATTCTGGCCACCGGCGCGCGGGCGCGCGAATTGCCGGGGCTCGAGGCGGACGGCGACTTGGTCTGGACCTATCGCCATGCGCTGACGCCCAAGCGGATGCCGAAAAAGCTGTTGGTGATCGGCTCGGGCGCCATCGGCATCGAATTCGCCAGTTTCTACAACACGCTGGGCGCCGACACGACCGTGGTCGAGGTGATGGACCGCGTGCTGCCCGTAGAAGACGCCGAAATCAGCGCCTTTGCGAAGAAACAGTTTGAAAAACAGGGGATGAAAATCCTCGAAAAAACCACCGTGACCAAGCTGGATCGCGCCAAAGGCAAGGTCACGGCGCATCTCGAGGCGGGCGGCAAAACCACCACGCAAGAATTCGACACGGTGATTTCGGCTGTCGGCATCGTTGGTAATGTCGAAGGTCTGGGGCTGGAAGATCTGGGCGTCAAATTGGACCGGACCCACGTTGTCACGGATGAATTCTGCCGCACCGGGATCGAAGGGCTGTTCGCCATCGGTGACATCGCCGGTGCCCCCTGGCTGGCGCACAAGGCCAGCCACGAAGGCGTGATGGTGGCCGAGCTGATCGCGGGCGGCCATCCGCACCCGATCAAACCGGGGTCAATCGCGGGCTGCACCTATTGCCAGCCGCAGGTTGCCAGCGTCGGCATGACCGAAGCCAAGGCAAAAGAGGCCGGGTTCGACGTCAAGGTCGGCAAGTTCCCGTTCATCGGAAATGGCAAGGCCGTCGCTCTGGGCGAACCCGAAGGACTGGTCAAAACCGTGTTCGACGCCAAGACGGGCGAACTCTTGGGCGCACATATGGTCGGCGCGGAAGTGACCGAGCTGATCCAAGGGTATGTTGTGGGCCGCCAATTGGAAACCACCGAAGAAGAGCTAATGAACACCGTCTTCCCGCACCCCACGCTGAGCGAGATGATGCACGAAAGCGTGCTGGCCGCTTACGGCAGGGCGCTGCACATCTGATTTTGCACCCGGGCGGGCAACCGAAAAGGGCGCCGAATTGGCGCCCTTGGCATGCGGCCTGCGCTAAAGGCCAAGCGGGTGGGCGTCTCAGCGCTCCAATTCACCGCCAGCCATGGCCCAATCGCGGATACCGCCCATATTGCGCACGTCTTCGTATCCGAACTGGCGCAGCATGACGCCCGCCGAATGGCTGCGCGCGCCAGTTGCACAATAAAGCACCAGCGGTTTGCTCGATTTCAGTTCGGGGGCGCATTCGGGGCTGCGCGGATCTGCTTTCATACGCAGCGACATCAGGGGCAGGTGGATCGCGCCCTTGGCTTTGCCGGTCGCCGCCAGTTCATTGCCATCGCGCACGTCGATCAGGACGATTTCATCCCGGCCGGCGGCGTCAATAGCCTCTTGGGCCGCCATGTGCATCACGCCGTGACCGGCGCGCGGGTTCAGAAAGTTCAGCATCGATGGCTCCGTAGGACTCTGTGGGATGACATGCGTGGGACGACCTGCGTTTGCGCACAATGTATGCGGGGAAATGAATGTGACAAGGGGTAATCCGGTAAACCCTTTCGCAGGTGCAGAAAATTTGTCTCAATGTCAAATGTTCATGTTAAGTTCTCATTTTTCTATTGGAGACTCGTCCCGCTTCGCCTATTTCTAGACCGTTAACAGGGGCAGTATCATATGGCCGAGTTGAAGAACATCGAAGTGCGCGGCGCACGCGAACACAATCTGAAGGGGATCGATGTCGATATTCCCCGCGATCAGCTTGTGGTGATCACCGGTCTGTCTGGCTCGGGCAAATCATCGCTGGCGTTCGACACCATATATGCCGAAGGACAGCGGCGCTACGTGGAATCGCTCAGCGCCTATGCGCGCCAGTTCCTGGACATGATGGGCAAGCCGGACGTCGATCATATCAGCGGTCTCAGCCCTGCGATTTCGATCGAACAAAAGACAACATCGAAAAACCCGCGCTCGACCGTTGGCACCGTCACGGAAATCTATGACTACCTGCGCCTGCTCTTTGCCCGCGCCGGCACCCCCTATAGCCCTGCCACCGGCGCGCCGATCGAGGCCCAGCAGGTGCAGGACATGGTGGATATCGTCATGGCGCTGGAAGAAGGCACACGCGGCTATCTGCTGGCCCCCATCGTGCGTGACCGCAAGGGCGAATACCGCAAGGAATTTCTGGAACTCCGCAAACAGGGCTTCCAGCGCGTCAAGGTCAATGGCGAGTTCTACGAATTGGAAGAGCCGCCGGTTCTGGACAAGAAATACCGTCACAACATCGATGTGGTTGTCGACCGGATCGTGGTTCGCGAGGGGTTGGAAACCCGGTTGGCCGACAGCATGCGCACCGCGCTGGATCTGGCCGACGGCATCGCCATTTTGGAAACCGCCCCGAAAGACGGCGACCCCGAACGCATCACGTTCAGCGAAAATTTCGCCTGTCCCGTGTCTGGTTTCACCATCCCGGAAATTGAGCCGCGCCTGTTTTCCTTTAACGCGCCCAACGGGGCTTGTTCGCATTGCGACGGTCTGGGGGTCGAGCTGTTCTTTGACGAGCGGCTGGTCGTGCCTGACGCGGCGCTGAAAGTGTCAGACGGGGCCATCGCACCGTGGCGCAAGGGCAAGTCGCCCTATTTCCTGCAAACCATCGAAGCACTGGCCAAGCACTATGGTTTCAAGTCGAACAAGCCATGGAAAGACCTGCCGGAAAAAGTCCAGCAGATGTTTCTCTATGGCTCGGGCAACGAAGAAATCAAATTCCGCTACGATGATGGCGGGCGGGTCTATGAAGTGACACGGGCCTTTGAAGGGGTCATTCCCAACATGGAGCGGCGCTACCGCGAGACCGACAGCAACTGGGTGCGAGAGGAATTTGAGCGCTATCAGAACAACCGGCCCTGCGGTCATTGCGGTGGCTACCGGCTGCGCGACGAGGCGTTGGCGGTCAAGATCGGCCCCGAAGATGGCGCGCCCGAAGATCGGTTGCACATTGGCCAACTGGTCGAAATGTCGATCAAAGAGGCCTTGGACTGGGTCGAACAAGCGCCTGAATATCTGTCCAAGCAAAAGAAAGAAATCGCCCGTGCCATCCTCAAGGAAATCCGCGAACGTCTTGGTTTCCTTGTCAATGTCGGGCTGGACTATCTGACGCTCAGCCGTGCGGCCGGCACGCTTTCGGGCGGCGAAAGCCAACGCATCCGGCTGGCCAGTCAGATTGGCAGCGGTCTGACCGGCGTGCTCTATGTGCTCGACGAGCCATCCATCGGGCTGCACCAGCGTGACAATGACCGGCTGATCGGCACGCTGAAGAACCTGCGCGATCAGGGCAATACGGTGATCGTGGTGGAACATGACGAAGAAGCTATCCGCGAAGCGGACTATGTGTTCGACATCGGGCCGGGCGCTGGCGTGCATGGCGGGCAGGTGGTGGCCCAGGGCACCCCGGCCGATATCGCGGCCGACAGCGCTTCGATCACCGGGCAATACCTGACCGGCACGCGCGAGATTCCGGTGCCCGAAACCCATCGCACCGGAAACGAAAAAAAGGTAACGGTTGTAAAGGCTTCTGGCAACAACCTCAAGGATGTGACGGTGGAATTCCCCTTGGGTGAATTTGTCGTTGTGTCCGGGGTGTCAGGTGGCGGCAAGTCGACCCTGACGATCGAAACCCTGTTCAAGACCGCCAGCATGCGCCTCAATGGCGCGCGCCAGACACCTGCGCCTTGCGAGACGATCAAGGGGCTGGAACATCTGGACAAGGTGATCGACATCGATCAGCGCGCCATCGGGCGCACCCCGCGCAGCAATCCGGCCACCTATACCGGTGCCTTCACCCCAATCCGTGACTGGTTTGCCGGCCTGCCCGAGGCAAAGGCCCGTGGCTACAAGCCGGGGCGCTTCAGCTTCAACGTCAAGGGCGGGCGCTGCGAGGCGTGCCAGGGCGACGGCGTCATCAAGATCGAAATGCACTTTCTGCCCGATGTCTACGTCGAATGCGAAACTTGCAAAGGCCAGCGCTACAACCGCGAAACGCTGGAAATTAAGTTTAAAGGCAAAAGCATAGCCGACGTTCTTGATATGACGGTTGAAGATGCGCAGAGCTTTTTCGAAGCCGTCCCCAGCATTCGCGAAAAGATGGATGCGCTGATGCGGGTTGGGCTGGGGTATATCAAGGTCGGCCAACAGGCGACCACCCTGTCCGGCGGCGAGGCGCAGCGCGTAAAACTGTCCAAAGAGCTTTCGAAACGTTCGACAGGACGCACGCTCTATATCCTCGATGAACCGACCACGGGCCTGCATTTCGAAGACGTGCGCAAACTGCTCGAAGTGCTGCACGAGTTGGTCGATCAGGGCAATTCGGTCATCGTGATCGAACACAATCTGGATGTGATCAAGACGGCCGATCACATCATCGATATTGGCCCCGAAGGGGGCGATGGTGGCGGCCGAGTGGTCGCCACCGGCACGCCGGAAGACGTGGCGATGGTCGAAGGGTCGCACACCGGACGCTACTTGCGACAGATTTTAGCGGCCAAGGGCCGGATCGCGGCGGAATAACCCGGCAAGCGCGGCCCTTTGCGTCAAGACTTGCGCAAGCGCAGCGCCCCCAATGCCCCAAGCCCCAGCCCACCCAGGGCCAAGCTGGCTGGCAGCGGAACCTTGCTGACGCTTGGCACCCCCGCGGCCGAAAGCCTGTAGATCGTGTCCGGCACATCGGGCAATCCGGAATAATCGATCCAGCTCATCACGCCACCCGTCGAGAAAATCCCGACGGAAATCTCGGTCATGCCAAAGGTCGTGAAATCCATCGAAAACCCATCAGAGGTTCCCAATTCGTAACTGAAAGAAAGTGCGTAATCCCCGAAATCCGGGAAAAACTGGTATCCGACACCGAATTGCAGATCTGAAGACAGCGACAGGGCAGGGAAGTCTGCGCTGCCCGGGAATCCGATCGACAGGTAGTCCACCTCGGACGCGGTTGAGGCCGGGTCCGGGGCGTCAATCGTCAGGAACCCGTCGCCATTGAGATCGGTTCCCGAGAAAAAGCCCACAACCCGCGAGGCAGTGCCGTCCCATCCGCCAATGGAATAGTGGTAGGTTTCTATCAGCGAAGCCGATGCAGGTGCGGCAAGGCTGGTTGTTAAAAGAGCTATCGAAATGAGTTTCAGTGACATTGTTTTCTCCTCGAAACTGAACGCGTTTCTGAAACAATCATTGCATGGTTTTGAAATTGTTCACATGAGCCAAGTCAATGCTGTCTGGTGACGACGCCGCAAACGTCATTAGACGAAACGTTGGCCGCAAATTTGTCGCGCAGTCAGCGGACGTGGGCCCGAGGTGATGCGGATCGATGCAGCGTTCCGGCCCCGTGGGTTCAGCCCAGAACTTGCGGGCCAGCATCAGCGGCAGGCGCGATACGCTTGCCCCGGGCCGGTCGTGCAGCGCTTGGGAAGCGGTCAAAGCCTGTTTTTGTGTTGGCCGACCAGGTTGGTCGACTACTTGGGCTGGGTGGTGCTGGAGTTGGGCGTTGACGCGCCCTTAGGGCGCCGCGCAGTACCTAGGGCGGCGGCTGCAACCAACGCTGCGCCCAACAGGGCAATGACCGTCACGCTGATCTGCTCGGCGCCGTTCTGCACAGCGATTGCGATCAGCCCCCAGACCACACCAGCCCCGTAGAGCGGTGCGCGACCAAGCGCCAGTTGCACGCAGATCGCGATGGTGCTGGCAGCGACGATCGACGCATATGCCCAACCGATCTGTCCAAATAGCACGCCGTACCCGGCACCCAACATGCCGACAGAAACCAAACTGGCCGCGCTGAGCCACCCGGCATAAAGCGCCAGGGGCGCGGCCCCAAGCCACGGATCGCGCACGGGCGCGCGAAACAGGGCCACAAGCGCTGTGATCAACATGAACCAAATCAAAACCGTGGCCCAAAACGGTGAAAACGTGGCCACCGACAACCAACTGGTTCCCACAGTCAGCGACGCGAACAGCCACCAGCGCGGTGCGTCCCAATCGCGATCGACATCCCGTTTGAACAGGCTGAACCCAGCGTGGATCACAAGCCAGACGTAGATGATCCCCCAGATCGAAAATGCATACCCGGCGGGCTGAACCGGGGGGTCATATTGCGGGATCGGATAACGCGTGGGGTCGAATCCGTCGAACCCCGTCGTCATGAATGGCGCCGCCGCGAAACTGAGCGCGGCAACAAACAGCAGTATGGCTTTCATGCGTTGCATACCTGATCAATACCTGCTGGCCGATTTGGTTCCGAGCCATTCAGGCAAATTCAACAGGTTTTTTGACCTAACGCAGGGTGCCGTCGGCGGACAGGGTCTTTTTGGCGCCCAGATACGGTGCCAGCACCTCTGGCAGGGTGACCGATCCGTCCTGGTTCTGGCCGTTTTCCAGCACTGCGATCAGACAGCGGCCCACGGCCACGCCCGACCCGTTCAGCGTGTGCACGAATTCCGGCTTGCCGCCAGCGGCGGGCTTGAAGCGTGCGTTCATCCGTCGCGCCTGCCAATCGCCAGCGGTCGAAATCGACGAGATTTCGCGGTAAGTGTTCTGACCGGGCAGCCACACTTCGATATCATGCGTGCGTTTCATTGTGGCGCCCATGTCGCCGGCACACAGTTTGACCGTGCGATAGGGCAGACCAAGCGCCTCAAGGATCGCCTGCGCGCGCGTGGTCATCGCCTGGTGTTCGCTATCGCTGTCGTCGGGGTGAACGACCGAAACCATTTCCACCTTTTCGAACTGGTGCTGACGCAGCATCCCGGCCGTGTCGCGCCCGGCACTGCCCGCTTCCGAGCGGAAACAAAGGGTGTGCGCACAATAGCGGCGCGGCAGGTCGCTTTCGGCGAGCGTCGCGCCGTTGACGATGTTGGTCAGCGTAACTTCGGACGTGGGGATCAGCCACATTCCTTCGCGGGTCTGATAGCTGTCTTCGCCGAATTTGGGCAATTGGCCCGTGCCGTACATCATTTCGTCGCGCACCAGAACCGGGGTGATCGCTTCGGTCAGGCCGTGTTGATCCACATGGGTGTCCAGCATGAACTGCGCCAGCGCGCGGTGCAGACGCGCCACACCGCCAGACATCAAGACAAAGCGGCTGCCCGAAAGTTTGGCTGCGGTTTCGAAATCCAGCCCGTCCTGGACCGCGGGCAGTTCAAAGTGCTCTTTTGGGGTGAAATCAAAGCTGGGCGGCGTGCCCCAACGGTGGATCTCGAGGTTGTCGTTTTCGTCGTCGCCGTCCGGCACATCATCATAAAGGGTATTGGGCAGTTCCAACATGCGCAGGCGCAGGCGTTCATCCTCGGCCTTGGCTTCGTCGTTCAGGCGCGCGACCTCGGCCTTCTTTTCGCCGACCAGGGCGCGCAGGCGCTGGAATTCGTCTTCGTCCCCGCGGGCCTTGGCCGCGCCGACTTCCTTGGACGCGCGGTTCTGTTCGGCCTGGGCGTCTTCGGCTGCCTGGATCTTGGCACGCCGCGCAGCGTCGATCGCCAGCACTTCAGCCGAAATGCCCGACAGGCCCCGCCGTGCCATGGCAGCGTCGAAGGCGTCTGGATTGTCGCGGATCACTTTGATGTCGTGCATGTCGGGCCCCGTGCGGTGAACTTGCCCGCGCCATATGCCGCAAAACGCAGCGCTTTTGAAGCCCCGGTTTCAGTTGTTGAGGACACTGTTCAGGAATGGTTCGTCCGGGCGGGCGGCCAGCGACCTGAGTTGTTGCTTGCGCCCGGTCCGGTTTGATCGCGACGACACCACGCCTACCACGTGCCAAACCCCGTCAATCTGGCTGAGAATCGGCCCCCCCGAATTGCCACCGACCACCGGGCAATCCAGAGCCATCAGACGCAGGTCTTCGCCCAGAAGGTTGCAGCGGAAACTGGCCGACAGCATGTGCGGGCGATCCCCGCGGTACCCGATCAGCGCCAGCGGGCGGTCAGGCGCGGGCGCGGTGGCCACCGGCAACGGCGTGACAAGTGCCGGGTCCAGTGGTGTTTGCAAGCGGATCAGGCCAAGGTCATAGCCGATCTGCATCATGTGGTTCTGGCTTTGCTGATAACCCGGGTGCACCCAGGTCCTGGCCGCGGCGGAATGGGCCACAGGTTTGCCGCGCAGCCAGCCGGCGGCGAAAATCAGATCCCCCGGTTCGGCCAGCCGGGCGCCGTTCGGGGTGCTCTTGTACAGGCAGTGGGCCGCCGTCAGAACCACGTCCGGCGCGATCAGCGTGCCGGTGCACATGCCGCGGTTTCGCCCGCCGGCCCAGTTCAGCCGCCCTATGGCGCGCCAGTCCTGATGCTGGCGGTCGGTCAGGGGGCTCGGATCGTTGGCGCGGGCCGGGGCCGGGGCCACAACGAACAGCGCAAGGCACAGAGCGAAATGGGCGAAATGGGCGAATAGTGTGGATCGCTTGGTCATTGCGGCGACTTTGCCCCGAAGCCCGGGCCCGGCCAACCGAAATTCCCGTGAACGGGGGCGAAAAATGTGCGCAGCTGAACGGGGGCGAAAAATGTGCGCAGCCCCTTGCTTGCCAACAATGGGGGCCAGATATAGGGTGCGCGCCAATTCGGGCCACCGTTCGGTGCGCCCTGACTTCAGGAAGGATTCGCTGATGCTTGTTACGCCCGCTTACGCCCAGGCCGCCGGAGGCGCCTCGGGAGGTGTCATCGCCCAGATGCTGCCGCTGATTTTGATCTTTGCGATCATGTATTTCCTGCTGATCCGTCCGCAGCAGAAAAAGGCCAAGGATCACCAGGCCATGGTGCAGGCAGTGCGGCGCGGGGATCAGGTCGTGACTCAGGGCGGGATCGTCGGCAAGGTCGCCAAAGTGCGCGACGACAACGAAATCGAAGTCGAAATCGCCGATGGCGTCAAAGTGCGCGTGATCAAGGGCACATTGGCCAACGTGGTTTCCAAAACCGAGCCTGCCGAGCAATAAGCAGGCCAAACACACCGAAACAGGGCAGGGCACATGCTGCAGATTCCGCTTTGGAAGCGTATTGTCATTTGGGGCCTCGTGGCCATCGGGCTGTTGATGGCCCTGCCGAATGCGTTCTACTCCCGCGTCGAAGGGCACAACGATGCCGTCGCGGCCATCGAAACCGCCGGTGAAACGCCCGAACGGGTGGCGGCGCGCGATGCGTGGCCGGGGTGGATGCCCAACGCCCTGGTGAACCTGGGGTTGGACCTGCGCGGCGGCGCGCATCTGTTGGCCGAAGTGCAAGTCGAAGACGTCTATGCCGACCGCATGGATGCGCTCTGGCCCGAGGTACGCGATGCCCTGCGCGATGAACGTGACGCGGTGGGGACGATCCGGCGGATTGACGCGCCCGAAGGCGAACTGCGTGTTCGTATCGGCGAACAGGACGGCATGGCCACCGCGCTGGAAGCGGTTCGTGCCCTGGCCACGAACGTGGTGTCGGTCACTTCGGTCGGGGAACGCGATCTGGCCGTCAGTGCGACGGGCGACGTGATCACCGTGCAATTGTCGGATGCCGAAAAGCGGGCGACCGACGACCGGACCATGCAACAGTCGCTGGAAATCATCCGCCGCCGCGTGGACGAGGTCGGCACCCGAGAGCCAACTATCCAGCGTCAGGGCGACGATCGCATCCTGATCCAGGTGCCCGGTATCGGGTCGGCCAGCGAACTGAAGGAATTGATCGGAACCACGGCGAAATTGACCTTTCACCCCGTGGTCAGCCGCACATCGAATCCGAGCCAGCCCGCCGGCGCGCGCAACATGCTGTTGCCGTCCATGGACGAAGAGGGCACGTACTATATCCTTGAAAAGACCGCCGTTGTCACCGGCGACGAGCTGACCGACAGCCAGCCGGCGTTTGATCAGAATGGCCGGCCCAGCGTGACGTTCCGCTTTAATGCGACCGGCGCGCGCAAGTTCGGCGACTATACGGCCGAAAAC
The DNA here is from genome assembly GCF_049943335.1 of Aliiroseovarius sp. PTFE2010. Taxonomy (NCBI): domain Bacteria; kingdom Pseudomonadati; phylum Pseudomonadota; class Alphaproteobacteria; order Rhodobacterales; family Paracoccaceae; genus Aliiroseovarius; species Aliiroseovarius sp. PTFE2010. The sequence goes on along the minus strand of NZ_JBNFVY010000009.1, from coordinate 35,440 downwards.
GTCGGCTCGCCCTTTGCCATCGTTCTGGACGACGAGGTGATCAGCGCGCCCACGATCCAGGAAGCGATCCGGGGCGGCTCTGGCCAGATCACCGGGTCGTTCTCGGTAGACGAAAGCACGCAGCTGGCCGTGCTGCTGCGCGCCGGGGCCTTGCCGGCGGAAATGAATTTCCTTGAAGAACGCACCATCGGCCCCGAACTGGGCGCCGACAGTATCGAAGCGGGCAAGATGGCCACCATGGTGGCTGGTGTCGCGGTGCTTGTGTTCATGGTCGTCAGCTACGGTCTGTTCGGTCTGTTTGCCAATATCGCGTTGGTGATCAACGTTGCGATGGTGTTTGGATTGTTGTCGGCGGTGGGCGCGACGCTGACCTTGCCGGGCATTGCGGGGATCGTGCTGACCGTGGGTATGGCGGTGGACGCCAACGTGCTGGTTTTTGAGCGTATCCGAGAAGAGCTCAAGACGGCCAAGGGCGCGGCCCGCGCCATAGAATTGGGCTATGAAAAGGCACTGTCGGCGATCATCGACGCCAATATCACCACCTTCATCACCGCCGTGATCCTGTTCGTCATGGGGTCGGGGCCGGTCAAGGGTTTTGCCGTCACGCTGGTGTTCGGCATTGTGACATCGGTGTTTACCGCGATCTACGTCACCCGCGCCCTGATCGTGTGGTACATGAATCCGAAACGCGCAAAGGGCTTCCGGTTGAAGGGCCTGAAACTGGTGCCGTCAAACACGAAAATCGACTTTTTCCGCGGCGCCAGGATTACCTTTGGCGGCGCGGTGGTCGCAGTTGTTGCCAGTATTGCCTTGGTTGCTGTGATGGGGCTGAATTTTGGAATTGATTTCCGGGGTGGAACCACGATCCGTACCCAATCCGAAACGGCCGTCGATGTGGGGGATTATCGCGCCGCACTGGCCCCGTTGGAGCTGGGTGATATCAGTGTCACGCAGGTGTTCGATCCGAACTTCGACGAGGACCAGCATGTCGCGATGGTCCGGATCGAAGCGCAGGACGAAACCGATGCGGTCAGCGCCGAAACCATCCGCATTGTCGAAGAGGCGTTGCAGGCGGTCGATCCCACGATCACCTTCCCTTCGGTGGAAAGCGTCGGACCCAAAGTGTCAGGTGAACTGATCTGGACCGCGATCGAGGCGGTTCTGGCCGCCATGGCGGCGGTTCTGTTCTATATCTGGCTGCGCTTTGAATGGCAGTTCGCCTTGGGCGCGGTGGCGGCGTTGATCCATGATGTGTTGATTACCATCGGGATTTTCGCGCTCTTCGGTATACCATTCGATCTGACCATCATCGCGGCGCTGCTGACCATCGTGGGCTATTCGCTGAACGACACCGTGGTGGTCTTTGACCGGGTGCGTGAAAACCTGCGCAAGTACAAGAAGCTGGAACTGCAAGGCGTTCTGAATCTGTCGATCAATGAAACGCTCGGCCGGACAATCATGACCTCGGGCACCACACTTCTTGCGTTGATCGCGCTGCTGGTTCTGGGGGGCGATGTGATCCGCGGGTTCGTTTTTGCCATGACGCTGGGCGTCGTGGTCGGGACCTATTCGTCGGTCTTCGTGGCATCGAACCTGCTGCTATGGCTGGGCGTGAAACGCGACTGGTCCAAGACGGCGCCAGAAAACGCGGGCAACCAGTTCGGCACTGATGCCTGAGGCACTGACCGGGGTGCTGGCCACCCCGGGCCTTGTCTGGCTGGTCCTGACCTATTTGGTCGCGGGCGTTGTGCGCGGGTTTTCCGGGTTCGGCACCGCGTTGATCTTCATGCCCGTGGCCACGATCTTTTTGCCGGTCCCGGTGGCCGTCGTCGTCATCACGGTGTCCGGTTTTGTGTCGCTGCCGGTGCTGTTGCCCCGCGCCCTGCGCGAGGGCGACGTGGGCCAGGTGGCGGTATTGGCGCTGGCCGCCCTGGTAACCTTGCCCATCGGCGTGCGGGTTCTGGCGGTCGCAGACAATGAAACAACCCGCTGGATCGTTGTCATTGCCGCGGCTGCGACCTTGGCCGCGCTGGTCAGTGGGTGGCGGTTCACGGGCCGTGTCACGCGGCCCGGCCTGGTGATCATTGGCGCCATTGCAGGGCTGCTTGGCGGCATGACCGGCCTGACGGGCCCGGTGGTCATCCTGTTTTACCTTGCGGGCCGGTCCGCCGCTTCGGCGGTGCGAGCGAACGTCATTTTGTTTCTGGCGTTTCTGGACGTGGGGGTGATCGTCAACCTCTGGCTGGCGGGTCTGGCAGGGGGCGAGGCGCTGGCATTGGGGCTGGTCCTGATGGTGCCCTACGCCATCGCGATCAGTGTGGGCCAGCGCCTGTTCACGCCCACGCGCGAGGTGCTCTACCGCCGCGTGGCCTTTGGGGTGATCGCGCTGGCCATCGTGACAGGATTGCCGATATTCGGCTGAGCATGGACATTTCGCCTCGGGCGGGGATAGTTGGGATCACAAGATGAGGACAGGATGCAATTCACCGAGGTGACATTCGACGACGCAGTGCCGATCGACGGGTACGGGCCGGGATTTTTCCGCATCGGTGGGCAGGTCTACAACGGCGCGTTGGTGGTCGAAGCGGCGGGGGTGCGTCCCTGGGGCGGGCTGAACGATGCACAGACCCTGACCGCCTTGGCCGGCAAGTTGGACGTGCTGTTCATCGGCATGGGCGACACGCTGGCCCATCCACCAAAGGCGCTGCGCGAAGCGGTCGAAGAGGCAGGGTTGGGCCTGGAGCCGATGTCCAGCCCATCAGCCTGCCGGACCTTCAACGTGCTGCTCAGCGAAGGCCGGCGCGTCGGGGCCGCCTTGCTGCCAGTCGGGCCGGGTGAATGAGCGAGCCGCTGCTGCAAGCCAGGGGCCTTTCGTGCGCGCGCGGGGGGATGGCGGTGTTGCAAGGCGTCAACTTCGATTTGGCGGCGGGTGAAGCGCTGGTGCTGCGCGGGCCGAACGGAGCGGGCAAAACGACGCTGTTGCGGTGCGTGGCCGGGCTCCAACCGCCATTGGCGGGTCAGCTGATCGGGGCCGACGACCAGGTTGCCTATGCGGGCCATTCCGACGGGATCAAACCGACGCTCACCGTCACGGAAAATCTTGAGTTTTGGGCAGGGGTTTACGGCGGCGCGGGGATCGACGCTGCACTGCGCGGATTTGATCTGATGGGCTTGTGCGATCGTCCGGCCCAAAGCCTGTCGGCCGGTCAGAAACGGCGCCTGGGGCTGGCGCGGCTGCTTGTCACCAATCGTCCGGTCTGGGCGCTGGACGAGCCAACCGTGTCGCTTGATGTGGCCAGTGTCGGGTTGTTCGCCCAAGCGGTGACCGACCACCTGTCGAACGGTGGCGCCGCGCTTTTAGCGACGCATATCGATCTGGGGCTGGACGCGCGGGTGCTCGAACTGTCACCGTTTCGCGCCACGCGCCACGAAGGCGCTTTCGATGACGAGGCTTTCTTGTGATCCGATTGTTTACGCGCGATTTGCGCATAGCTGTGCGCGCGGGGGGCGGCTTTGGGCTGGGGTTGGCGTTCTTTTTGATCGTGGTCACGCTGGTCCCCTTCGGTGTCGGTCACCAATCCGATCTCTTGTCGCGTATCGCGCCGGGTATCTTGTGGGTTGGGGCGCTCTTGTCGTGCCTGTTGTCGCTCGACCGGCTGTTTGCCCTGGATTACGAGGACGGCTCGCTCGACCTTCTGGCGACCGCGCCGGTGCCGCTAGAGGCGGCGGTCGTGGCCAAGGCGGCGGCGCATTGGGTGACGACCGGCCTGCCGCTGGTGCTGGCTGCGCCCGTGCTTGCCATTCTGCTGAACCTGCCGGGGCCGGCATACGGCTGGCTGGTGCTGTCGCTGGCGCTCGGCACGCCCGCACTGTCGATGATCGGGGCCTTTGGGGCGGCGCTGACGGTGGGGCTGAAACGGGGCGGGCTGCTGCTGTCGCTCCTGGTCCTGCCGCTCTATATCCCGACGCTGATTTTCGGGGCCGAAGTGGTCAAGCGCGGCGCCGCCACGTTGGCCACGGCGACTCCGCTGGCGATGCTGGCGGGTATCACCGCAGGGGCGGTCGCGCTGTTGCCATTTGCTGCGGCGGCCGCGCTCCGCGTCAATCTGCGCTAGGGGCTGGCGGCCTTGTGACTTGCCGGGTTGCCGGCGAAAAGCTAGAGGAAATGCATGTCGTTCTGGGAATTCGCAAATCCGCGCAAGTTCATGGGCTGGTCGGGCAAGGTCATGCCCGTGGCTTGGGTCATCGCGGCGATCGCCATCGTCGGCGGGCTGGTCTGGGGGTTTTTCTTTACCCCCGATGACTACCGGCAGGGGTCGACCGTCAAGATCCTCTATATTCACGTGCCCAGCGCCATGATGGCGATCAACATCTGGGTGATGATGCTGGTTGCGTCCCTGATCTGGGTCGTGCGGCGCCACCACGTCAGCGCGCTGGCCGCCAAGGCCGCCGCGCCCATCGGGGTCACCATGACGCTGATTGCCCTGATCACCGGCGCAATCTGGGGCCAGCCGATGTGGGGCACGGCCTGGGCCTGGGAGCCGCGGCTGACGTCGTTTTTGATCCTGTTCCTGTTCTATGTCGGGTATATTTCGCTCTGGGCGGCGGTCGACAACCCCGATACGGCGGCTGATCTGACGGCGGTTCTGTGCCTTGTGGGATCGGTTTTTGCGGTCCTGTCGCGTTACGCGGTGAACTTTTGGAACCAGGGGTTGCACCAAGGCGCGTCGCTGTCGCTGGACAAGGAAGAAAACGTTGCCGATGTCTTTTATTTCCCGGTTTTGCTCTCCATTGGCGGGTTCATCGCCCTGTTCGTGGCGCTGCTTTTGTTGCGCACGCGCACAGAAATTCGGGCGCGCAGGTTGCAGGCCCTGGAATTGCGGGAAAGGATGTCGTCATGATGCCTGATCTGGGAAAATACGCAGGCGCAGTGCTGTCGGCCTATGGCGCCACGATTGTGCTTTTGCTGGGTGTTCTGGTTCTTTCGGTGCTGCGCGCGCGCGCCGTCAAACGCAGGCTGGACGCGGCCGAGGAACGGCGCAATGGCTAAGTTGTCCCCCTTGATGCTGGCCCCGCCGCTTGTGTTCGCCGCGCTTGCCGGATTGTTCGTCTTTGGCATGGCCCGCGACAATCCGGATGAATTGCCGGCCGCGCGGGCAGGCAAATCGGCGCCGGTCCTGGCGCTAACCCCGCTGGGGGATGGCCCGCAGGCCATCGACGCGATGCTGCGCACGGGCGAGGTCAAGCTGGTCAACTTCTGGGCCAGCTGGTGCGCCCCGTGCCGGGCGGAACACGCCCAGCTTGAAGCGCTGGCTGCGCAAGGGATCGACATCATCGGGATCAACTACAAGGATGACCCCGACAAGGCGCTGGCCTTTCTGGACGAACTGGGCAACCCTTATGCCGCGCTCGGGGCGGATCCTGAAGCGCGCAATGCCTTGGAGTGGGGCCTTTACGGGGTTCCTGAAACCTATGTCGTTGACGCAGAGGGCACAGTGACCTTTCGGTTTGCCGGACCGATCACTGCGTCAATTCTGCAAAGCACGATTCTGCCCAAGATCGACGACGCCCGCTAAGACGCCCAGATCATCAGGCCAAAGAATCCCAACAGGGCGATCAGTTCTGGAAGGGGAAGGGCACTGAATGGTACCGCAAGCGTCTTTAAAACACGTTTCATAAAATAACTCAAAATAGTAAAAAGGTAAAAAATCCATGAGCGCCGCCCAGAATTTACTCGAATGGGCGGACGTGCAAGCCCATTGTTGACATAACGTAAACAATAATTCCCCTGCTGCTTGACTGACCCAAAAAAACATTTTGGAATCAAGGTGCCGCTGGTCGACCCATTTCGGATAAAAACAGGCCGCGTGCAGTGGAACGTCTGGAAAGACGCGCCGGCGAACGCTCAGGGCGTTGCAACCAATGCGCGAACCACCTGCGTAACCATGCCCCATGTGACAGGCCCGAACAGCATATGATGCCCCGCACTGCCGCGGAGCATCATTATGGCGTGGGCGACGGGTTCAGGCCTTGGCCAGATTCCGCAACACGTAGTGCAGTACGCCGCCGTTTTCGACGTATTCGATCTCGGGCGCGGTATCGATCCGACACTTGATCTGAATGGTTGTCTTGCTGCCATCCCCATAGGTGATGTGGCACGGCACGGTCGCCTGGGGTTTCAGATGGCCCGACAGCCCTTCGATGCTGACGGTTTCATCGCCTTTCAAGCCCAGTGTTTTTCGGGTGTCGCCGCCGGTGAATTCGAACGGGATCACGCCCATACCCACCAGGTTTGAGCGGTGAATGCGTTCGAAATTCTCGGCGATCACCGCCTTGACGCCCAGCAGGGCCGTCCCCTTGGCCGCCCAGTCGCGTGACGATCCTGCGCCGTACTGCTCACCGGCGAAGATGACCAGCGGCGTGTTCTTTTCGCCATAGGCCATGGCGGCGTCATAGATCGCCATCTGTTCGCCATCCGGGCCCTTGGTGTAACCGCCTTCCACGCCGTCCAGCATTTCGTTCTTGATGCGGATGTTGGCGAAGGTGCCGCGCATCATCACTTCGTGGTTGCCACGGCGCGACCCGTACGAATTGAATTCACGCACCGGGACCTGATGTTCGACAAGATACTTGCCGGCCGGGGTGGTGTCTTTGAACGAACCGGCAGGGCTGATGTGATCGGTCGTGACCATGTCACCCAGAATGGCCAGAACGCGGGCGCCTTCGATGTTTTCGATGGTGCCTTTTTCCGGGCCCATGCCCTGGAAATAGGGCGGGTTCTGGATGTAGGTCGATTCCGGCGGCCAGTCATAGGTTTCGCCGCCGTTGACCTCGACGCCTTGCCATTTTTCGTCGCCTTTGAAGACATCGGCGTATTTCGACAGAAAGGCCTCGCGCGTTACGGTCTTTTCGACCAGTTCGGCGATTTCCGCGTTCGAAGGCCAGATGTCCTTCAGGTAGACATCGTTGCCATCCTTGTCCTGACCGATTGGGTCGCTGGCAAGGTCGACGTTCATGTCGCCGACCAGGGCATAGGCCACCACCAGCGGCGGGCTGGCCAGATAGTTGGCCCGTACGTCCGGGCTGATGCGGCCTTCGAAGTTGCGGTTGCCCGACAGGACGGACGTTGCGATCAGGTCATATTTGTTGATGGCTTTGCTGATCGGCGCATCCAGCGGGCCCGAATTACCGATGCACGTGGTGCAGCCATACCCGACCAGGTTGAACCCGATCGCGTCCAGATCCTCTTGCAACCCAGCGGCTTCAAGGTACTGGGACACAACCTGGCTACCCGGCGCAAGCGATGTCTTGACCCATGGCTTGCGGTTGAGGCCCAGTTCGCGCGCCTTGCGGGCGACCAGACCGGCCCCGATCATCACATAAGGGTTCGACGTGTTGGTGCACGAGGTGATCGAAGCGATCACGATCGAGCCATCGTGCAGCTGGTAGTTTCCATCGTCGGTTTCGACATAGCCGCGCTTGTGGTGACCTTCGTCGCCGGGGATATCACGCGGCTCGGGCGCGCCGCCTTCGCCTTCCCAACGGATTTCTTCTTTGGTCGATGCGTCGTCCCCTTCGCGCACGCCTTTGACGTATTGCGCGAATGCTGTCGCGGCGCTGGTCAGCGCGATATAGTCCTGTGGACGCTTGGGGCCGGAAATGGCCGGGACAATGGTGCTCATGTCCAGTTGCAAGGTGCTGGAATAGACCGGGGCGTAATCGGCCCCGCGCCAGAACCCGTTTTCCTTGGCATAGGCTTCGACCAGCGCGATACGGTCCTTGTCGCGGCCGGTCTGTTCCATGTAGCGCAGGGTTTCGCCGTCGATCGGGAAAAACCCGCAGGTGGCGCCATACTCGGGGGCCATGTTCGCGATGGTGGCGCGCTGCGACAAGGGCAGGTTGTCCAGCCCTTCGCCATAAAATTCGACGAACTTGCCGACCACGCCGTGTTCACGCAGCATTTCGACAACCTTCAGCACCAGGTCGGTGCCGGTGGTGCCTTCCATCATCTCGCCGGTCAGCTTGAAGCCGACCACCTCGGGGATCAGCATGGAAATGGGCTGGCCCAACATGGCCGCCTCTGCCTCAATACCGCCAACACCCCAGCCAAGAACAGCAGCGCCGTTGACCATGGTGGTGTGGCTGTCAGTTCCGACGAGCGTATCAGGATAGGCGATTTCGGTGCCGTTCTGATCGGCGTCGGTCCAGACGGTCTGGGACAGATATTCCAGGTTGACCTGGTGGCAGATGCCCGTGCCCGGTGGCACGACCCGGAAATTCCTGAACGCGGTCTGGCCCCACTTGAGGAACTCGTAGCGCTCCATGTTGCGCTCATATTCGCGGTCCACGTTCATTTGGAAAGCACGCGGATTGCCAAATTCGTCGATCATGACCGAATGGTCGATCACCAGATCGACCGGATTCAGCGGGTTGATCTTCTGCGCGTCGCCTCCAAGCGCCTTGATCCCGTCGCGCATTGCGGCCAAATCGACCACGGCCGGCACGCCGGTGAAATCCTGCATCAGCACGCGGGCAGGGCGGTACGCAATCTCGCGCGGGTTCTTTCCGCCTTTTTCGGCCCATTCTGCAAAGGCCCTGATGTCATCGGTTGACACGGAAAACCCGTCGTCTTCGAACCGAAGCAGGTTTTCAAGGACCACTTTCAATGACGCCGGAAGCTTGGAAAAATCCCCCAGACCAGCGTCTGACGCAGCGGGGATGGAATAGTAATCATAGGATTTTTCGCCAACTTTCAACGTTTTACGTGTTTTGGCGCTGTCTTTACCGACCTGGACTGTCATGGGGCTTTGGCCTCCCGTCATCTTGAGGGGTTTCGCTAGTTCCAATGTGACCCATTTGCCGTTGGGTTCAAGTGCGAACTGGAAAATGTATACCACGGCATACCGAAAAGCCGCTGCGCGCGCAATGTCGACGCCGGTAGAACGAACGGGCGTGGGTTTTGGAACACATGTTACCGGAAACTCGCTAAACCTTGATTGGCTCCTTGCGGGCTGGCTGGCTAGGACTGTCGAAGACAAGCGCGACACATAGGGGCATCCATGCTGCCACGATCAAAAGACTCCATACGACGTGCCGCCGCGGCGTTTGTTGTCGCGAGCGGACTTGCCGGTCCTGCCACGGCCGGACCTGTCGTGGTTGAGCTGTTTACATCGCAGGGGTGTTCGTCTTGCCCGCCGGCAGACCGGTTCCTGGCTGAACATCTTGCGCAAAGGGACGACGTGTTGGCCCTGTCGCTGCACGTTGATTATTGGGACTACATTGGCTGGAAGGATGACTTCGCCCATCCCGCCTTTACCACCCGCCAAAAATCCTATGCCCGTAGCGCCGGCAGCCGGTCTATCTATACCCCGCAAATGGTCATTGACGGCCAGGACCAAGTGGTGGGCTTTCAGCCGATGCAGGTCGTCGATCAGATCATGCGCCACGCTGCCAACCCTGATCCGGTCACGGTCCGGCTTGAACGCAAGGGCGCGATCACACGGATCGAAGCTGTGGCCCAGACCGCTCTGCCCGAGGGTGGTGCCGTCATCCAGTTCGTCCGCTACGCCCCCCAGCGCGAGGTCGCGATCGAACGCGGCGAAAACGCGGGGCGTACCATTCACTACGCCAATATCGTCACACAGTGGGGCAATCTGGGCGCATGGTCCGGGCAAGAGCCGTTTGTCGCCACGGTTGAAACCAAGGGGCCGGACGCGGTCGCCATCATCGTTCAGCGCGCCGGGACGGGGCCGGTGCTGGGGGCAGGGAGCGCCCGTTAAGCCGCCTCGCGCTCGGGTTTCCAGCGGCGGTGGATCCAGAACCATTGCGCCATGTGTTCGCGCGTCAGCGCTTCAAGGCTGTCGTTGGCTGCCTGGGTCATCTCTTCGGGTGTGCCGGGCGGGATTGGCGCTTCAACGCGCATCACAAAGCTCAACCCGTCAGGCTGGCGGATGCCATAGATCGGGATCAGAAGCGCGTCGTATTTCAACGCCAGGTCCGCCGCGGACAGAGCGGTGCGGGCAGGGCGGCCAAAAAACTGCAATGGCGCGCCGCGGTGCATGTACTGGTCAATCAGGATCCCCGCTGCGCCGCCGGATTTCAGATGGCGCAACAGCCGTGCGTAGCCCTGCCGACCCCGTGGAAACATCGTTTCGCCCGTTGCTTGCATGGCGGCGACGTAATGGCCGTTGAAATACGGGTTTTTCATGGGGTTGTAGAGCCCGCCCACCGCGATGCCGCGCGCCGCCAGTGCCGCGCGCGGGGCCAGGTAATTGCCGAAATGCCCCGTGACCACAACGATCGGGCGCCCGGTATCGCGCGCGTCCAGAAGCGCATCGACCCCTGGGCCCTGCAGCGGCGCGGCGGCCATGCGGGCGGCAAAGTCGGGCCCCGAATACATTTCGATCAGGGTGCGGCCAACATTGTCCGGAACATCGCGCGCCAGCTGTTTGACCTGAGCCGCGGGAAGGTCGGGGCAGGCATAGGCCAGATTCTCGCGCACCCGCTTTGAATACCCGGCGACCGGCGCGACGATCCGGGACATGACCCAGCCCATCATCGGGACCCGGCGCGCATAGGGCAAGCGTGACAAAGCCCATAACATCGCGCGGAATGCCCCGTCTTCTAGCCGCCATTGGATGTCCTGCCGGCGGCTCATGTCTTGGGCCTTTCGGGCACGGCCAGATCAGCAGGGCCAGCGGCGGCGATGGTGGCCGCCGGGGCAGCCACACGTGTTTCCCGGTGCCAGATATAAAGGCCCGCGCCCCCGATGATCGCGGCCCCCACATAGGTCCAGCCATCGGGGTATTCGCCGAAAAACACCATGCCCCAGATCGTGGCAAAGATCAGCCCGACATAGGTAAACGGTGCCACCGATCCGGCCTCGGCCAAGGTGAGCGCGCGGATCATGGCGAACTGGCCCGCCGCCCCCAAACATCCGATCAGCACAAGCAAGGCCCAATCCAGCCGCCCCGGCGCCACCCAGTGAAACGGAACCAAGGCAGACAGCACGACCGTCCCGACGACACCGGTATAGAACAGCGAAGTCATTGCCCCTTCGTCCGGACCGACAAAGCGCGTCAGCAGCGCGTAGGCGGCAAAGCAGACCGCGCCCGCAACCGGCAGCAGCGCCCAGGGGGAAAACACCGCCGAACCGGGGCGGATCACGATCAGCGCACCCAAAAGAGCCACGCCAATACTCAGGCCGCGGCGCAAGCCCAGGGATTCGCCCAGGAACGCGGCAGCGCCCAGCGTGATGAGCATGGGCGCGATGTCCATGATCGCGGTCGCCTCGGCCAGTCCGATATGTTCGAGCGAAAAGAAAAAGAACCCCGTAGCCCCCATTTGCACCATCGAGCGCACGAAATGCAGGCCCGGATTGCGGGTGCGCAAGTGGCGTGACAACGCGGGCAGGATGATCAGAAACACGATCAGGGTCTGGCCGGTGTAGCGGGCCCAGAGCATCTGCACCGTGTCCAGCCGGTCTCCCAGCCCCTTGACCGTGGCATCCATCAGCGAAAGGAACAAGATGCAGGCGATCATCAACAGGATCGCTTTGGACTGGTCGCTCAGCCCGCCGGAATTGGGTGCGTTGGTCATCGCCCGTGGGTTTAGGCCGCGCGCGCGGGGCTGTCCATAGCTCAGCCGTGGCTCATTCGTCGTCTGCGATCAGGAAAATATCGCCGTCAGCCTCTAGCGCGCGGACCGCTGCGACCACTGCGGCCATAGCATCTTCGGCGTCTTTTTCCTTGACCTTGCCCACCGCTGCCATTTCCTCGCGCAGCCCGTCGGCCATGCGTTGCGACATGTTCGACAGGATGTAATCGGTCGACGCCTGGTTGTCGCCGGTGCCGCCGGCCATGGCCTTGATCAACGTTTCCTGATCGACATCGCGAACGACCTTGGGAATGTCGCGCGGGTCAACCCGGGTGGCGATATTGGCATAGGTGAAGATGGATTTGCGCACCAGGTCGGCAAAAGCCGCATCGGTTTCTTCAAGCCCGGCCAACACATCGTCGCGCGTCGTGGCGGGCGAAGAGTTCAGGATCGCGCCGATCCGTTCGACCGGCCCGTCAGAAAACGCTTTGGCCGGTTGCGCGTCCAGCTGCGCGGACAGCGATATGCCAATGCGTTTGACCACATCCGGCGCGATGCCGCCGGTCAACGAAATCGCATAGCTGATCTTGCGCGCGCGGGGGCCGGGCAGGCGGCCCAGCAGGTCGGCCGCCTTTGAGACCTTGAGTTTGGACAGCAGCACTGCCCCGACTTCGATGCTTTCGTGTTCAAGGATCGGAAGCAGCTTGTCGCTGTCCATGTCGGCAATGCGTTCCCACGGATCACCGGTCAGTGAAAACCCGGCCTGTTTGCGCAAACGCGCAATCGTTTCAGGGGCAATTGTGCCGTCCAACACCGATAGCGCCCCTTCCAGGCCGCCGGGAAAAGACAGGCCGATCGCTTCGAGTTCGCTGATGAATTCCTCGACCGTGAAGCGCAGTGTTTCGCGGTCAATGTAGCGCATCTGGGTCATCTGCCGGGTCAGTTCGACCTGCATTTCCTCGGGCAGTTTATCCAGCTTGATCTCGCACTCTTCGGACAGAAGCAGACGGACGACGATCGCGGCTTTTTGTTTTTTTGAGACTTTCGGAGGGCTGGGCGGGATCGGAATCGCGCCAAAACCTGCATCTCCACCGCCCATCGGTTCCCCGAGCGCTGGCAATCCGTCCATATTCTGGGCCTCCTGACCGCGATCTTTTGCGGGTAGTGTCGGCCAGAAGGATTAACGCCCGGTGACCAACCGGGCAATTTTCGTCAGGTTCCGACCTGCACGACACAGGCACCGGCGGTGCCGTCCCAGATATGGCCTTCGGCGCAGGACGACACCTGTTCGGGGTGCCCCGAACAGGCGGCATAGGTGATCGACGGCAGGGCGGTCAAAATGATTGCGAACAAGTATTTCATGCCAGGCTCTCCCTGAATTGACGTAAGCAGAGCCTAGCACGGAATCAGCCGAACACGCGCTTGAAAATCGTGTCCACGTGTTTGGTGTGATAGCCGAGGTCGAATTTTTCGTCGATATCCTCGGCGCTCAGGGCCTTTCTGACGTCTTCGTCAGCCAGCAGCTCTTCCTTGAAGTCGGCGCCCTGTTCCCACACCTTCATGGCGTTGCGCTGCACCAGCTTGTACGCATCTTCGCGGCTGACGCCGGCTTGGGTCAGCGCCAGCAGAACGCGCTGGCTCATGATCAGGCCGCGGAATTTGTTCATGTTGGCCAGCATGTTGTCGGGATAGACGACAAGGTTTTCGATCACACCGGCCAGACGGTTCAGCGCGAAATCCAGCGTCACCGTGGCATCGGGGCCAATGCCGCGTTCGACCGAGCTGTGCGAGATGTCGCGTTCATGCCAAAGCGCGACGTTTTCCATCGCCGGAACCACGGTCATGCGCACCAGCCGGGCCAGCCCGGTCAGATTTTCGGTCAGCACCGGGTTGCGTTTATGCGGCATCGCCGAGCTGCCCTTTTGCCCCTTTGAGAAGAATTCCTCGGCCTCGAGCACTTCGGTGCGCTGCATGTGGCGAATCTCGATCGCGACGTTTTCGATGCTGGAGGCAATCACCCCAAGCGTGGCAAAGAACATCGCGTGGCGGTCGCGCGGAATGACTTGCGTGCTGATCGGTTCGGGGCGCAGACCCATTTGTTCGCACACGTGTTCTTCGACGGCGGGATCAATATTGGCAAAGGTGCCGACCGCGCCTGAAATCGCACCGGTCGCGATTTCCCATTTTGCCTTTTCCAGACGGTTCTTGTTGCGATCCATTTCCGCGTAAAAACGCGCAAAGGTCAGACCCATGGTGGTGGGTTCGGCGTGTATGCCATGGCTGCGCCCGATGCGCACGGTGTCTTTGTGTTCCAGGGCGCGCTTTTTCAGGGCCGCCAGCAACCGATCCATGTCCGCCAACAGAATGTCGGCGGCGCGCACAAGCTGCACGTTCAGCGTGGTGTCCAGCACGTCCGAGCTGGTCATGCCCTGATGCACGAACCGCGCTTGTTCGCTGCCGATGTGCTCGGCCAGATGGGTCAGAAACGCGATCACGTCATGCTTGGTAACGGCCTCGATTTCGTCGATACGGGCGACGTCAAAATCCACATCCTTGGCTTTCCACACCGCGTCCGCATTTTCCTGCGGGATGACCCCCAGCTTGGCCTGCGCGTCGCAGGCGTGGGCTTCGATTTCGTACCAGATGCGGAACTTTGTGGCCGGTTCCCAGATATCGGTCATCTCTTTACGGGCGTAGCGGGGGATCATGGGCAACCTCTTTGGATATGGATCGCGCGCGGTGTAGCCGGGCATGGGGCAGGGAGCAAGGGGCGCGGCCCGTCGCCCGTGGCCGATGCCTGCTCCGGATACAATTTTTTCTTACCGGTTTTCGCGTGTTTGCAGTAAACTGAGGCTGGTAAGAGGGTTGCTGTTTTGTCGTATGATCAGAAAATAGTGGATCGCGTTGCGCGGGATCTGCGCGAAAAGATCGGGGCCATGGCGGTTCTGGTGACGAAGGTCGAGCACGACCATCAGGTTATTCTTGGCGGCGAGGGTCTGGCCATTCCACCCGAGATTGCGGCGCATATGCCGTTGGACTTGTCGATCTGCCAACATGTCAAGGCCATGGACTTCCCGTTGCTGATCGAAGACGTGATGACGCATCCGCTGCTGACCAATCAGCCCATGATCCGAACCTTGGGGATCATGTCCTACCTTGGCGCGCCATACAGATGCGAACGCGGCAAACCGCTGGGCGCGTTGTGTGTGTTGGAACGTTCGCGCCGCACTTGGACTGACGAAGATCTGGCAACGGTCGTTGCTGCCGCGAAAGAACTTGACGGGTTGTTCGATCCGGAATGAACGCGGGCGGGGTTGTTTTGCATGGTGTCTGGTTTTCGGCTGTGAGATAGCGGCACCATGACGGATGGACTGCTGAGCCGATTTCAAGGGACATGGCACCTTGTGCGCGAGATCGAAGATTTCCGATCCGGCAAGGCGTTGCCGTTTGACGGGACAGCCCGGTTCGACGCGACCGGCCCCCAAGGAATGCAGTTGTCGGAAAGCGGCTGGCTGACTACCTTGCAGGGCGGGCGCGTGCACGCCGAACGCAGCTATGTCTGGCGATCCGGTGAAAACCGCATCGATGTGTTTTTTGCCGATGGGCGCCCGTTTCACAGCTTTGATCCGCGCCAATCCGACCCGTCCGCGCTACATGACTGCGCCCCCGACCGGTATGAAGTAACCTACCAATTTGCTGATTGGCCAGTGTGGCAAATGATCTGGCGGGTGCGCGGACCGCGCAAGGATTACCGCAGTGTCAGCCGGTTTTCCCGCCCTTAGCAGCGGTGTCAAACGACTTTGCAAATTTGCCGGGACGGTTTGCACTGATTTTGCATATTTGCGAGTTCAGATGAGCGCATCCGGCTTGAGGGCTTGCGATTAGGCCGAACCTGCGGCAAAACAGAGAAAATGAACAGGTGGAGTCCGCGAATATGGCATATGCAATGACAGATAAAGTACTGGCCGAAGCTTTCGGCCCCAGCGAAGGCGCGAAGCTGCGGATCAAGCAGGTGGCGCTGGTGGCGATCGGGATCATCGTGTTGGCCGTAGCGGCCAAGATCCGTGTGCCGATGTGGCCGGTTCCGATTACCATGGGCACGTTCGCGGTGCTGACGCTGGGCGCAGCTTATGGCGCACGTCTGGGTCTGGTAACGATCCTTGGCTATATCTTGATCGGTGCGCTCGGGTTTGACGTGTTCGCCGGATCGTCGGCAGAAAGCAACGGGCTGGTCTATATGATGGGCGGCACCGGCGGCTATCTGGTCGGCTATGTGCTGGCCACGGTCGCTCTGGGTTATCTGGCACGCATGGGCTGGGATCGCAGCTTTGTCAAAATGGCCGCCGCTCTGCTGATCGCCAACGTTCTGATCTACGTTCCTGGCGTGGCTTGGCTGGGTCAGCTCTATGGCTGGGACAAGCCGATCCTGGAATGGGGCCTGACGCCGTTCCTGGTTGGTGACGTGCTGAAACTGGTGTTGGCCGCGCTGCTGGTGCCCAGCCTTTGGGCGCTGGTCGACAAAGCCCGCCGCTGATCCTGGCGGGTTCCAACCCGCAGATCAAATTGCAGGAAACCCCAAGGGCGCAGCCACCCCGGCTGCGCCCTTTTCGTTGCCGTTACGCGGCAGCAAGCACCCCCTACGGGGATCTGGATCAGTTCGCGGCTGGCAGCACCGAAACGTCGATCTTGGCGATGGAATAGGCCACTGCGGGCGGCTGCATGACCTGACTTGCCAACCCGATACACAATGCCACCGCCGCCGCGATGCCTGTCGCGGCAATCGCCCTGCGCAGCTTGGATGCACGTGGGTTGGTCGTATCGACAGGTGCACGCGCCGCTGGCAGGGCACGGGCCCGGCAATGCGCGGTCAGCGTCATATGCCCGTCAACGCAGTGCCCTTCGATGCGGGCGGTGCGCGACGACGCCAGCATTGTGCCAGTCTGCGGCGCCGCACCGGTTTCAACCAGGCGCTGCAGTGATCCGAGCGCGATGCGTAGCATCTCGGCCCGGTCCAGCGGGGACGGTGCCAGCGTCAGCCCCACGCCAATGAAATCTTCGGCCCCGATCAGCGCAAGACGGTGCAGGGTGCGCCCTTCGGCGTCCATGCCGGCAGGGCTGATGACGGGGCGCACGAACAGCGCCCAAGGGTGCGTCACCCCCGCGATGTCCATGTATTGCGGCCCGGTCAGCAATTGGCCCGAAGCTGGCCAATGCAGTGCCATCGGCATCGCCGCGCGGGCGGCGCAACAGGCCAGCGCGTGAAGCAGGGTCAGCCTGTCCAGCAATGACCCGCTGCCATGCACGCACAGGCGAATGTGATTTCGGTGCCGTTCGACGGCATTGCCCAGCCCACCATGATTGTCCTGCATATAGGCCGAGTTCAGCGCTCCGGTGAAATCCGCGGCCGGGCAGGGCGACGGCACAGCGGCCCAGGTCACCACAAACGCCCCATCGGTCCAGCCGGTTTCGACTTGTTCGAACCCCTGGCTTGTCAGGTGATTTCCAAGGCAGTCATCGATTACAGGCAAGCCGCCCCCATAGAGCAGCGTCGCGGTCACGTCTGATGTGCACTGGGTCATGATCGATCCTGTCTGTGGATGCGAACATTGTGGGCCGCAAGCACGGCGGAATTGTGCCCGCTTTGGCGCATGCTGTTGGCAAGAGCGGATGTTTTTCAGGGCATTTGTTCCAAAGCCGAAATGGTAGGTTAACCGTGGCGTGATTGTCCTGCAATGCACGACGATCCACGCAACAAAAAGGGCGCCGCGATGGGCGCCCTTTTCAAGATATGCGACAGTATCAGCAGCTGTAGTACAGCTTGAATTCCATCGGGTGAGGCGTGTGCTCGTAGGCGTAAACCTCTTCCCACTTCAGCTCGCAGTAACCATCGATCTGGTCCTTGGTGAACACATCGCCGGCCAACAGGAATTCGTGATCCTTTTCCAGCTCTTCCAGGGCTTCACGCAGCGATGCGCAAACCGTGGGGATTTCGGCCAGCTCTTCGGGGGGCAGATCGTACAGATCCTTGTCCGACGGCGCGCCCGGATCGAGCTTGTTCTTGATCCCGTCGATACCGGCCATCAACAGGGCCGCAAAGCACAGGTAGGGGTTCGCCGACGGATCGGGGAAGCGCGCTTCCACACGCTTGGCTTTCGGCGATTCGGCCCAAGGGATACGCACGCAACCCGACCGGTTGCGGGCCGAATAGGCGCGCAGCACAGGCGCTTCGAAGCCCGGGATCAGCCGTTTGTAGCTGTTGGTCGACGGGTTGGTGAACGCGTTGAGCGCCTTGGCGTGCTTCAGAATGCCGCCGATGAACCACAGGGCTTCGTCCGACAGATCAGCGTACTTATCGCCAGCAAAAAGCGGCTTGCCGTCTTTCCAGATCGACATGTTCACATGCATGCCGGTGCCGTTGTCGCCCGAAATCGGCTTGGGCATGAAGGTCGCCGACTTGCCATAGGCCTGGGCCACGTTGTGGATGACATACTTGAACTTTTGCAGCTCGTCGGCCTGCTTGGTCAGGCTGTCGAAGATCAGGCCAAGCTCGTGCTGACAGGACGCCACTTCGTGGTGGTGCTTGTCGGTTTTCATGCCCATGTTCTTCATGGTGGTCAGCATTTCCGAGCGGATGTCCTGACCGTCGTCGATCGGGTTGACCGGGAAATAGCCGCCCTTGACGCCCGGACGGTGGCCGGTGTTGCCCATTTCGTATTCGGTGTCGCTGTTCCAGGATGCGTCCAGCGCGTCGACCTCGTAACCGACCTTGTTCATCGACACCGAAAAACGGACATCGTCGAACAGGAAGAATTCAGCCTCGGGGCCCATGTAGGCGGTGTCGCCGATGCCCGACGATTTCAGATAGGCTTCGGCCAGCTGTGCGGTGCCGCGTGGGTCGCGATTGTAGGGTTCGCCGGTGTCCGGTTCGACGACCGAACAGTGAATGCACAGCGTTTTTTCGGCATAAAACGGGTCCAGGTAGGCGCTTTCGGTGTCGGGCATCAGTTTCATGTCCGACTCTTCAATGCCCTTCCAGCCTGCGATCGACGAGCCGTCGAACATGAAGCCTTCTTCCAGGAAGTCCTCGTCGACTTCACTGGACATGACCGTCACGTGCTGCAGTTTGCCACGCGGATCGGTAAAGCGGATATCCACATAGGCCACTTCGTCGTCCTTGATGGTCTTGAGAACGTCTTTGATGCTCATTTTGACCTTGTCCCTTCAGATTTTAAATTGGTCATCAGCGCCCTGGGCGCGGTGAGTGGGGTGGATCAGAGCGCGTCCTGACCGGATTCGCCGGTCCGGATGCGGATGGCCTGCTCCACAGAGGAAACGAAAATCTTGCCGTCGCCGATCTTGTCGGTCTTGGCGGCCGCGACGATGGCTTCGATCGCGCCATCGACCTGATCGGCCGGGATGACAACTTCGATTTTCACCTTGGGCAGGAAATCGACCACGTATTCGGCGCCGCGATAGAGTTCTGTGTGACCCTTTTGGCGCCCGAAGCCTTTGACTTCGACCACCGACAGACCTTGAACACCGATCTCTTGAAGTGCCTCTTTTACTTCATCAAGCTTGAACGGCTTGATGATCGCCTCGATCTTTTTCATCGGCTATCGACTCCCTAAGAATTGCTCAATGGGTGAAAATCATGTCTCAATCACCGCAACAATTCGTGGCGGCAGACGGGACAGGACTCTGCACAGGGAAATTCCCCTTGCGCGCAGTTTTTATGCAAAATGGTGAAAAAATGTGCAACGTAAAAACTTTGGGGTGGGGATGACCCAGGTCCTGACCGCCAGCCAAATGCGCGCCGTGGAAAAGGCGGCGATCGACAGTGGCCAAGTGACGGGGCTGGCGTTGATGGAGCGCGCCGGGCGCGGCGTGGTCGACGCGATTTTCGATGAATGGCCCGACCTTGCGAAAACGTCTTTCCGGGCCGTTGTTCTATGTGGGCCCGGCAACAATGGCGGCGACGGGTTCGTGGTGGCGCGGCTGCTGAAACAGCGAGGCTGGCAGGTTGACGTGTTTCTGTTTGGCGATCCGGACCGGTTGCCTGCGGACGCCCGGCAGAATTATGCGAACTGGCAAAACCTTGGCACCACGCAGGCGTGGAATGACAAGGCGATCAAGGAACGCCTTGACGCATCCGATCATGACCTGGTCGTGGACGCGTTGTTCGGTACGGGTCTGACGCGCGCAATGCCCGATGACACAACCCAGACCTTGCATGCGATTTTGCCGCGTGTGCTGAATGTGCACCCGTCCGAGCGGCCGAAATACGTTGCCGTGGATATTCCCAGTGGGCTGTGCAGCGATTCGGGCCGGAACCTAGGCGGCGCGTGGCCCGCCGATCTGACGGTATCGTTCCACTGCGCGAAAGTCGGGCACGTCCTGGCACCCCAAGGTCCGCCGCAGGGCGGGGCGCCGTGGTGCGGCAGGGTTGTCGTGCATGACATCGGTCTGGATCCGCGACCAGTCAAAGGCGCGGCGCGCATATGTGCGCCGCTGACATCTGCGTTGGCCAAGGCCCCGACAGGCCATAAGTACAGCCACGGCCACGCCCTGATCCTTTCCGGCCCCTCTGCCAAGACCGGCGCGGCGCGGCTGGCGGCCCGGGGCGCGTTGCGGATCGGCGCGGGGCTGGTGACGCTGGGCTGCCCAAATGAGGCGTTGGCCGAAAGCGCCGCCCATATGACCGCCATCATGTTGGCCCAGATTGGTGACACGGGGGCTTTGGACGCGGTCCTCAAGGACGAACGGATCAACGCGCTCTGCCTTGGGCCAGGCTTTGGGATCGAACGTGCGTGTGCGTATGTGCCGCCGATCCTTTCGTCGGGCCGGGCGACGGTGCTCGATGCTGATGCGCTGAGCGCGCTCAGTCAGAGGCCCGCGTTGATGGCAGGCTTGCATGAACATACCGTCCTGACCCCCCATGCGGGTGAATTCGCGCGCCTGTTCCCGGATATCGCCGAACGGCTGCAGGGTGCGGTCAGCAAAGGCCCGGCCTATTCCAAGGTCGACGCGACGCGCGACGCGGCCAAGCGCGCCCGTTGCGTGGTGCTGTTCAAGGGCCCTGCGACGGTGATTGCGGCCCCCGATGGCCACTGTGCGATCAACCCGGCCAATACCCAGCATGCGGCACCCTGGCTGGCCACCGCCGGGGCGGGCGACGTGTTGGCCGGGTTCGTCACCGGGCTGCTGGCGCGCGGGTTTGCGCCAATGCAGGCGGCCCAAACCGCCGTCTGGCTGCATACGGCGTGCGCGCGCGCGTTCGGTCCTGGTCTGATCGCCGAAGACTTGCCCGAACTTTTGCCGCAGGTGCTGCGCGATATCGGGGCGTAAACGTGCAACGGCCCCGCATGGGGGCCGTCCGTGAGTGGATTTTTTGCGTGAGTGGATTTTGATTTTGTCTTAGTGCAGGTAGGGTTGGCCGGTCCGGGCCGACACCTGCAGGCCGTCGGCGTAAATCACCTCGTCCCCGTCAAAGCCCAGGACAAAGCGCTTGGGCGCCGGGGTGTCGACGCCGCGCAGAACCTTCATGCCCGAGCGGGTGATAACGCGATCCCCCGGCGACAGGAATTCAATCGGCAGGGCGCCGTCGGCGGTCAAAACCTCGGTCCCGGCGCTCAGCCCTTCGTGAAAAGCGGGATGGTCAGACGTGACGGCAAGCGCGCTGTCGAAACCGGCTTTGCGGAGCGGAAGTTGAATGGTCATTTCTGGCCTCACCTTATTTCTGCCCTGATTTTTTGCCCAGACTATGGCAAGAATTGGTCGCCAAATCTGATTTCTTTGTGGCGGAATGTGTCATTTTCCGGGTGCGTGACGAATGGGACTCAGGTGTGTTTTGCCTCTCGCCAAGCGGTGCTGGCTTTGCTAAGACGCGCGCCAATGCGGGTGTGGCGAAATTGGTAGACGCACCAGATTTAGGTTCTGGCGCCGCAAGGCGTGGGGGTTCAAGTCCCTCCACCCGCACCAATCCCCGACCGCCTGACATGGGTGCGCCCGCTTTTTCATGGCCGCCGCGCCCCCGCGATCCCTTGTGGAAAGTCTGCGCTCACCCCGGCTGCCGATCCGCGTCAATCGTGGCCGAACAAGGAAACGCTGTGTTTCCCCGGTGACAGGCAGAACAATACGACAAAGGCGCGTGATCTTGTGGTGGAATGGCCCTAAGGTTTGTCAAAGCGCGGGACGTTGCCGGCGATGATTTCGGGGAGTTATGATATGTTTAACAGGTATCCAGCTTTGATCGGCTGCGCGTTTCTGGCCGCATGCGGCGGCGGGGCGGGCAGCCTGCCGGGCGCGCCGACCGGGCCAGAGGTGAATGCGATTGCAAAGGACCAGACGCTTGGCATCGAGCGGGTCAACCTGCCCAGTTCGCAAACCTATGCGACGTTGTTCCAGGACACCGGCACCGGTCAGGTGATCATCGAAGGGGTCGGGGCCTATACCACTGCCAACGCGCCGTCGGGTGCACCCGAATATGGCGAATACGTTTATGGCCTGCGCGATCTGTCCAATGGGAACATCGCGATCACAGACACCAAAGTCGTTCTTGTCGACAACGATGGGCTGACGACGGTCGGGGGGGCGTCGTACTACGGGTCAAGTCTGGCCGGCCAGTACCTGGGCACCGGCACGCGCACCGCCATCGACCAGAGCGGCTATGATTACGTGCGCATCGGCTCGGCGCGGTTGGGCGACAATTCCGAATTTGACCTGGTCTTCGGTGTGTCGAGCATGCCCGATGATGTGCCAACGACTGGTTCGGCCGATTATACGACGGGTGACGCGCTCTTGATCCTGACAACGGGTGGAATCAGCGCATTCGACGCGGGCGCCGCCAGCGCCAGCGCCGATTTCGCCAGTGGCACGGTCGACCTGTCGGCCATGACAGGGACCAAAATCAGCGCCTTCGAAGAAGCGCGCGCCACCGGGCTGACCATTGACGGCAACACGTTTTCCGGCGGCACCGTCACGCTGCACGACAGCAGCGGCGCAGACATCACAGCCAGCGTTCTGGGCACCGTGTCCGCGGACGAGGCGGCGGGCATGTTCTACGGCCCCGGCGCGGATGAACTGGGCGCCTATATGCTCAGCGTCGGCGACAGCGCGTCGATCAACGTTTATCTTGTCGCGCAGGACTGACCGCACCAACCGCGCGCCAAACCGCATTACCGAAACGCCCGTACCCGCCGGTGCGGGCGTTTTTCCTGGCGCTGGACGATTTGCAAAGCCCGCGCTTTGCAGGGCAGGGCGCGCGGGCTAGGCTGGGGCATTGATCCAGTGACCGTTTGCCCGAAAGCCATTTCATGCCCGCCGACCCAGCCCGCTTGCACGACCCCACCATACCGGCCCACGACATTATCGACACACGCGACGACACGGTGCGACTGAATGACGGCACCACGTTGAAACGTGCCGATAAAAACCCGTGGTATGTTCTGATGACGATCTGGGGCGAGCAGGAAAAGCGCTTTCCCCGCGACAATCTGCACCAAAAGAACCGAACGACCTGGAACCGTTGGCATTGCGGGCATTTGCCCGATGCCGACAAGCAGGAATTGATCGACATCACCGGCTTGCCACCCGGGGACTTTGTCCCCCTGACGACCAAAGAGGAAAAAGCGTTGGCCGACGCCTTCGCCAAGCGACTGGGGCCAAAGGCGGTCTTGCCCGCGCCAACAGAGGACATTCGCCTGGGCCCCATCAGCTTTGCCAAAACGCTGTGCCTGGACAAAATGGTCGTGCGATTCGGGCGGGTTCCCCGGTTCCACATCGCGGCGCGGTTTTCGGCCGTGGGCACGGTGTTCATGGGGCGCGTCCAGTGGAGCAATCTGATCGTCAAAGAGCGGTTCAATGCGCGATCGGCCGTTTTCATGGGCAGTGTCAATTTCCGGAACGCGCAGTTTATCGGGACGGCAGATTTTTCGAACTGCCGCTTCCGCGATGTGGCCGATTTTTCGCGCGCGCGGTTCGGCGGGCCTGCGTTCTTTGGCGGGGCGCATTTTGATGGCACCCTGACCGTCAGTTCGGCGGTTTTCGAAACCTCGGCGTCGTTTCATGGCTGCCAGGCCGATGCGAAGGTGTCGTTCGTGTCCACCCGGTTCGAAGGGGAAAGCGCAGCCGTCTTCTCGGAAGCGAATTTTTCGGGGACCGTCAATTTTTCGCAAGCCACTTTTGAACCTGATGCCCTGTGCTTTGGCACGGTCTTCAAGGGGGGCATCAATCTGCAACGGGCGCAGTTTCTGGCCAAGGCCAACTTTTCAAATGCGACCATCGAACGCTATCTTTGGTGCACAAAAACGTCGTTCTGTACCGAGTTTCCGATGCTGAACGCGGCTTTGTTGCCCGAAACCATCCAGGTTTATGGCGAAGACGAAGGCGATGTGGATGTTCCCGGTGATGTTGCCAGTGATGTCACCGAGCGGCGAAGGTTCTGGCCCGCGCTCGATGCGATCGACCCAAGCGAATGGCGCCAGGCGCGCGGCATGGCCGCGATTTTGCGCCACGCAATGACCAAGCAGGCCCTGCCGGACGAAGAGCATTTCTTTTTTCGCAAGGAAATGTGGTTCAACGCGCGGATCGGGACCCTATGGCAGTGGTTGCCCTACCGCGTGTTCGAAGTGGTGTCCGAATTTGGCTATTCGATCTGGCGGCCCGCGATGTTCTTGCTGGGGGTGTTCGTGATCCCGGCTTTGATCCTGATGACAGCGTTCGAATGGGGCTGTTTTCGCGCGGTGGACTGGTGCGCGCCGGATCTGCCCAATCCGCTGGGGCTGTCCTTTGCCAACACGTTCGGTTTTTTCGGGTTTCACCGGCTCTATTTCATCGATTTCCTGCGCGCCGCACCCGGCTGGATGAAACTGCTGTCGGGGGCGCAAACCGTGCTGGGCTTTGTCTTTCTCTTTTTCCTTGGGCTTGGGCTGCGTACGCGGTTCCGGCTGCGCTGACGCGCTTTCGTCTTGCATGGGGGCGCGGGCGTCTCTAGAAGGGCGCTGATTTAGATGGGGCTGCGTGCGCGTGGCCGGATGAAGACGTAAAAGGACGCCAACATGCAGGTCACCGAGACCCTCAACGAAGGTCTGAAGCGCGGCTATCAGATCACTGTCACCGCCGACGAACTGGAGGCCAAGGTCACTGAAAAGCTGATCGAAGCCCAGCCCGAGGTCGAGATGAAGGGCTTTCGCAAGGGTAAGGTCCCGATGCCGCTGCTGAAAAAGCAGTTTGGCCAGCGCCTGCTGGGCGAAGCGATGCAGGAAGCTGTCGATGGTGCGATGAACGAGCATTTCGAAGCAACGGGCGATCGCCCCGCAGCCCAGCCCGACGTGCAGATGGAAGCTGGCGAAGACTGGAAAGAGGGCGACGATGTCGTTGTCAACCTGTCCTACGAAGCGCTGCCTGACGTCCCCGACACCGACCTGTCCGACATCAAGCTGGAAAAGATGGTCGTCAAAGCTGGCGATGACGAAGTGGAAGACGCGCTCAAGAACCTGGCCGAAACGGCGCAGGATTTCGAAGACCGCAAGAAGGGCAGCAAGGCCAAGGATGGCGACCAGGTGGTGTTCGACTTCCTGGGCAAGGTCGACGATGAACCGTTCGAAGGTGGCAAGGCCGAAGAATACCCGCTGGTGCTGGGTTCAGGCAGCTTTATTCCGGGCTTTGAAGAGCAGCTGGTCGGCGTCAAGGCGGGCGACGAACTGGACGTGACCGTGACCTTCCCCGAAGACTACGGCGCGGAAAACCTGGCCGGAAAAC
This sequence comes from Aliiroseovarius sp. PTFE2010, assembly GCF_049943335.1. Taxonomy (NCBI): domain Bacteria; kingdom Pseudomonadati; phylum Pseudomonadota; class Alphaproteobacteria; order Rhodobacterales; family Paracoccaceae; genus Aliiroseovarius; species Aliiroseovarius sp. PTFE2010. The sequence goes on along the minus strand of NZ_JBNFVY010000009.1, from coordinate 10,087 downwards.
AGGCCGTGTTCGAATGCAAGATCCACGCGGTCAAGCAACCCAAGGCTGCTGAAATCGACGACGAACTGGCCAAGAAGTTCGGCGCCGAAGATTTGGCCGCCCTGAAGACCCAGGTGTCCGAGCGTCTAGAGGCCGAATATGCTGGCGCCGCGCGCGCTGTCATGAAACGCGCCCTGCTGGATGAGCTGGACAAGAAGGTTGACTTCCCGCTGCCCGAGGGGCTGCTGGACGCCGAAGCCGGCCAGATCGCTCACCAGCTCTGGCACGAGGAAAATCCTGACGTCGAAGGCCACGATCACGACAAGGTCGAACCCACCGACGAGCATAAGACGCTGGCCGCACGCCGCGTCAAGCTGGGCCTTTTGCTGGCCGAACTGGGCCGCAAAAATGACATCGAAGTCACCGATGCCGAAATGACCCAGGCCGTGATGAACCAGGCCCGCCAATACCCCGGCCAGGAACGCCAGTTCTTCGAATTCGTTCAGCAGAACGCGCAGATGCGTCAGCAGCTGCAGGCCCCGATCTTTGAAGACAAGGTCGTGGACTGGGTGTTCGAGCAGGCCGAGACCTCGGAAAAAGAAGTATCCAAAGAGGATCTGCAAAAGGCCGTGGACGCGTTGGACGACGAATAACGCGTACAATGCCGAGCCAGTGAGGGTCGCCGCCACAACGGCAGCCGCCCCTTACAGGCTTTTTGTACAATGAAGAATCCCGCAGCGTGATCGCGCTGCGGGGTTTTTTGTTCGATGCAGGGGCAGCCAGAGACCCGTCTATTCGGTGGCCCGTCCGGCCGCGTCCTGCAGGTCGCTTTTCATTCGTCTCGGCAGGATTCGGGCCAACGCTGTGTCATCGCGTGCCACGTTCCAATCCGTTGATAACCCAATATGGCTTTGCTGATCGTGTGGCGTGACCGGGCGGTCAAGCAACACGCCTTTACATTACGTGAAATAGCCTGAATTATCCACAAACGGCGAAAGCAGGGGGGTATGCCATGACCGAGCACTATGTTGGCTTTGACAAAGCTACATTCGAGGCGTTCAAAGGCGTCGACCGAACGGGTCCGATCCATATGCTCAACCTCATCAAGCTCAAGGATCAGGCAACATATGACGATGGGCGCAGTGCCACCGGGGCCGAAGCCTATGCCGCCTATAGCCGCGAAACCGGGTCGATACTTGAACGTGTCGGGGGGCGGATTGTCTGGCGCGGCGCGATGGAGATCATGCTGATCGGCCCGAAAGACGAACACTGGGATCTGTGTTTTATCGCCGAATACCCGTCGGTTCAGGCGTTTATCGATATGATCTATGATCCGGAATACCGCCGCGCGATGATACACAGGCAAGCGGGGGTCTTGACCTCGCGTTTGGTGCGGACAGAGCCTTTGGGTGGCGGCGACACCTTCGGATAAGCCCCGCACGGCTGGAAACCGCGGTTGGTGTGAATGCCGGTTGCTACCGCGCCCCCACCGCGTTGGCGACATCGGCGCGGGTCTGTGCGCCATTCTGGTGAAAACCCGGAACCTCTGGACCGACCCTGCAAACCGATAATGATGCGCGCTACGCCTTTGGCACGCGCGCCAGGCGGCATCAGTTTTTCGATTACTTGAGCGCGTATTCTAAAGCACCGCCACCGGGTCGGCGTCAGCGTTGGCGCGGGGATGGCCAAGGTGGCGCGTCAGACTGATTGACCGGCCTATCCTGTGGCGGCAAAGAAAAAGGCCGCCCAGCGGGGGGCGGCCTTTGACATGTCTTGCGCGTAGAAGATTAATCTTCTTCGGGCTGCTCTTCGCTGGTGCCGCTTTCGTCGGCGGTGTCCAGCAGATCGTCGTCTTCGGACGCAGCAGCGCCGAGGTCGTCGAAAAGTTCGGCCACCTCGAAATCGGCAGCGGCTTCCTCTTCGGCGGCCAGTTCCTGGATCGACTTGCCCTGCGCCTGCAATTCAGCTTCTTCGCTGGAGCGGGCAATGTTCAGGGCGATCGTGGCTTCCACTTCCGGGTGCAGCACGATGGTCACGTCGCGCAGGCCCAGTTCCTTGATCGGCGCACCGATGACGACCTGCTTGCGGTCGATCGACAGGCCGTTTTCCTTGGCCACGGCTTCCACGTCACGCGGGGTGACCGAGCCATAGAGCGACCCAGAGTCCGACGCCTGGCGAATCACCACCAGCGTTTCACCATCCAGACGGGTGGCCAGCGCTGCGGCTTCTTTCTTGGAATCCAGGTTGCGGGCTTCCAGTTCGGCCTTTTGACTTTCAAAGGCGTCGATGTTGGCCTGGCTGGCGCGCAGGGCCTTTTTCTGGGGCAACAGGAAATTGCGGGCGTAGCCTTCTTTGACTTTCACCACATCGCCCATCTGGCCCAGCTTGGCCACACGTTCGAGAAGAATGACATCCATGGGGTCTCTCCTTACTTCACGGCGTAGGGCAGCAGGGCGAGGAAGCGGGCGCGCTTGATGGCACGGGCCAGTTCGCGTTGCTTCTTGGCCGAAACGGCGGTGATACGGGACGGCACGATCTTGCCACGCTCGGAAATGTAGCGCTGCAAAAGACGGGTGTCCTTGTAGTCGATCTTGGGTGCGTTATCGCCCGAGAAGGGGCACACTTTGCGACGGCGAAAAAATGGTTTAGCGGCCATGACTTAGGTCCTTTCCTTCAGATCAGTTCCGGCGGCCGCGACGGTCGTCGCGTTCGTCACGTTTCTGCATTTGGATCGACGGGCCTTCGGCGTGTTCGTCGACCTTGATGGTCAGCACGCGCATCACGTCGTCATGCAGGCGCATCAGGCGTTCCATTTCCTGAACGGCTTCCGACGGGGCGTCGGTGCGCAGGAAGGAATAGTGGCCCTTGCGGTTCTTGTTGATCTTGTAGGCCATCGTCTTGACGCCCCAATACTCGTGATCCACGAGTTTTCCGCCATTGTCGGACAAGACGGCGCCGAAGTGTTCGATAAGCCCTTCGGCCTGCGCGTTGGACAGGTCCTGACGCGCGATAAAGACATGCTCATACAGCGGCATGATCGCTCCAGTTCTTTCAAGCGCACTTCAAAGGTTCGGCCAATGCCATCCGGGGCCGAACCACGAGAGGTCGCGCTGTTTCAAATGCAGTGCGGATGGACCCGCGCGTTATACAGGGATCGGGGCGGCGATCAACCCATGATCGCGGCGCGCTGGCGCCCAGAAACGGCCGGCACGAAAATGCACCGAGGCGGCCCAATTCTCGCCTGGATTCGACTCCAGTGTTCGTGGGGGGCACGAGGTAGGAGCAGGGGACATGACCATCGCGCAGACGACAGCGAAACCGGCGGGCGGATATCAGTCCGAACCAAGAAAGTTGAAATCGGTCACGCTGCGGTCGACATATTGGGGCTATATCCTGGTTCCCAATTCGGCTGCGAACCGCCGCGCGTCGGTGGTTGAGGTCCTATGCCTGTTCTTTTCGGTCATGCTGATCATTGCCGGCCTGGGCCAATGGATCCTGCCCGGTGCGACCACAGGGCCAGAGGTTCTGGGGATCAAGGCCGGGGCGACCCTGGTTTTTGTGCTGCTTGGCGGTGTGTTGATGTGGTACGCACAGCGTGGGCTGGCGACCGAAGTGCAGATCGATCTGGTCGAAGGTCAGGTGCGTCTTGTGGCACGCAACCGGCGCGGCAAGGCCCGGGTGCAAACTGCCATGGATTTCGACGAAGTGGGCAGCGCGTTTATTCATCGCAGCCACGCCCCGTTCGTTCCCAGCCGCCTGTTCCTGCGTTATTGCGATACCGAAGTGCTGATCGAAGTGGCCTGTGGCCCCGAAGCCGAACTGGAAGACCTGCTGGACCGGCTTGCAGCCGATCTCGTGGCGCCGCCAAGTGCCGTGCGCCGGGCCGACGCCGCCTGAAGGCTGCCCGAACCCTGCCCGAACCCCGGCCGAATTGGCGCGCACGCACGCACATACTTTACCCCAAACGCGCCACAGGCTAGACCGTTCTGCAAAGCAAAAGCAGGAGGGGCGGCATGAGCCGAGCATTCGTATTTCCCGGACAAGGTGCGCAGACGATCGGTATGGGTAAGGCCCTGGCCGATGCCTACCCGGCGGCAAAGGCCGTGTTCGACGAGGTGGACGAGGCCTTGGGTGAACGCCTGTCGGCCCTGATCTGGGAGGGCGACCAGGAAAAGCTGACCCTGACGCAGAACGCGCAGCCCGCGCTTATGGCAACCTCACTGGCCGCGATGCGCGCGCTTGGGGCCGAAGGGGTCAAGATCACAGATGCCGCGTTTGTCGCAGGCCATTCGCTGGGCGAATATTCGGCCCTTTGTGCGGCCGGCGCGCTGAGCGTGGCAGACACTGCGCAGCTGTTGCGCACCCGCGGCAAAGCGATGCAAGAGGCCGTGCCAGTCGGGCAGGGCGCCATGGCGGCGCTTCTGGGTCTGGATTTCGCGACCGCTACCAAGGTGGCCGAAGAGGCCGCGCAGGGCCAGGTCTGCCAGGCGGCCAATGACAATGACCCCAGCCAGGTCGTGGTGTCCGGCGACAAGGCGGCGGTTGAGCGCGCGGTCGATCTGGCCAAGGCGGCCGGGGCCAAGCGCGCCATGCTGCTGCCGGTCAGCGCCCCGTTCCATTGTGCATTGATGGCCCCCGCGGCCGACGTGATGGCCGAGGCTTTGGCAGGCGTGAAGATCCAGGCGCCCGCCGTGCCCCTGGTGGCAAACGTGCGTGCCAGCGCTGTCAGCGATCCCGATGAGATCCGCGCGCTGCTGGTCGAGCAGGTCACCGCGTCGGTCCGTTGGCGCGAAAGCGTGGCGTGGATGGCCGCCCAGGGCGTGGACGAGATCTGGGAGATTGGCGCGGGCAAGGCACTGTCGGGCATGATCCGGCGTATTGCGCGCGATATCGCCTGCAGCCCGGTGGGCACACCCGAAGACGTGGCCAAGGTGACCGGCTGACCGCGACAGGGACAAGCGGGGCAGGGGCCGGGATGCTGCCGCTGCGGGCCCGTCAGGCCCCTTCACCCGGGGCTATTTTGGAACACAAGAAAAGCAGGACTGCGAAACATGTTTGATTTGACCGGAAAGAATGCACTTGTGACGGGCGCGTCGGGCGGGATCGGCGGGGCGATTGCCGTCGCGCTGCATACGGCTGGGGCCACGGTGGCCCTGTCGGGCACGCGGCAAGGCCCGCTGGACGATCTGGCGGCCAAGCTGGGTGCACGCGCGCATGTGTTGCCGTGCAACCTGAGTGACGCCGACGCGGTCGATGCCCTGCCCAAACAGGCGGCCGAAGCGATGGGATCGGTCGATGTGCTGGTGAACAACGCTGGCATCACGCGGGACCAGATCTTCATGCGCATGTCAGACGAGGATTGGGCCCAGGTGCTTGAGGTCAACCTGACCTCTACCATGCGGCTGTGCCGCGGGGTCATGCGCGGGATGATGAAGGCGCGGTGGGGGCGGATCGTCAATATCTCCTCCATCGTCGGGACCACGGGCAATCCGGGGCAGGCGAACTATGCCGCGTCCAAGGCTGGCATGGTCGGCATGTCCAAGTCGATCGCCTATGAGGTCGCCAGCCGCGGGATCACCGTGAACTGCGTGGCGCCGGGCTTTATTGCCACTGCAATGACCGACAAGCTGAACGACGAGCAGAAAGACGCCATCAACAAGCAGATCCCGGCCGCCCGCATGGGCAGCCCCGAAGAAATCGCCGCGGCGGTGTTGTACCTGTCCAGTCCCGAAGCGGGCTACGTGACCGGCAGCACGTTGCATGTGAACGGCGGCATGGCGATGATCTGATCTGCATCTTGCGCAAAAACGCGCAAATATGCGACGATCTGGGGGTCCGCGCTTGGTTTCAGGCACAGGCAATACCACCTGCTGCACGGTCTGCGTGCATGCCGGACAAACCATTTGCCACGGCGCGCGAGTGTGCTATAGGCGGCGCAGATCAAAGGGGCGCAATATGCCGTCCAGGCGTGGGGCGCTTGTCCCGGCCAGAACCACCGGCCGCTGGGCCACAAGTCTAATCGGGCGTCAGGCCCCGAGGTAACGTGAGGAAGAACCATGAGCGACATCGCAGATCGCGTAAAGAAAATCGTCGTCGAGCATCTGGGCGTTGAAGAGGATAAGGTCACCGAAAGTGCGTCGTTCATCGACGATCTGGGCGCCGATTCGCTGGACACGGTCGAACTGGTGATGGCGTTCGAAGAAGAATTCGGCATCGAGATTCCCGATGACGCCGCCGAAACCATCCAGACCTTCGGCGACGCGGTGAAGTTTATCAAGGAAGCTTCCTGATCCGACGCTGATCCTTTGTCAGACCATTGATGGCCGCCCCGAGAGATCGAGGGCGGCCGTTTCTTTTTGGGCCGTTTCTTTTTTGGGCCGTGGCGCAGTGTTTGCGCCGGTGCAGCCACAATCCGGCACCTGACCCCACGCCATGAACGGCAGAGCGTGCAGGGCCCAACCGGAGCGCTATGCAGGCGCGCGGGTCAAGTCCCCCGGTCATGGCGATCGGTGCACGCATCGGTTGTCAGTGCGATGGGTCGGTGCGTTGGCCAGCCCGCCCGGCCCAGCCCCCCGCAAGCGCCGTTCCACAGGCGCCCGGCAAAGACGCGCCGCACCCGGCGCCGAATGCACTGGGGCGCGCTCATCCTCTCAGGTCGCGGCGGCTCAAGGCGCACAACCGCACGCTGGGCGCGCAAACCCGCCATCCGCGCGCGCTGCCCCCTTTTCCCCGTTCCAAATGCCGTGTAATCAGTAGCGAGGTAAGAACAAGGGGGGCAGCAGCATGCGCCGAGTGGTCGTCACTGGATTGGGAATGGTTTCGCCTTTGGCCTGCGGGGTCGAAGAGACGTGGTCGCGGCTATTGGCCGGGCAAAGCGGGGCGGGGCCGATCACCAAATTCGATGCGTCCGGCGTGACGACGAAATATGCCTGCGAAGTGCCCTACGGCGACGGGTCCGACGCCACTTTCAACCCCGACGACTGGATGGCGCCGAAAGAGCAGCGCAAGATCGACGAATTCATCCTGTTCGGGATTGCGGCCGCCGAGCAGGCGCTGGTTGATGCCGACTGGAAACCCGAAGACGAAGAAGATCGCCTGCGCACGGGGGTCATGATCGGATCAGGGATCGGCGGGCTGCAGTCAATCGCCGAGACCGCTGTGTTGATCAAGGAAAAGGGGCCGCGCCGCGTGTCGCCGTTCTTTATCCCCGGATCGCTGATCAACCTGATTTCGGGACAGGTCAGCATCAAATACGGTTTCAAGGGCCCCAACCATGCCGTTGTGACGGCCTGTTCCACGGGCGCGCATGCCATCGGCGATGCCTCGCGGCTGATCCAGCTGGGCGATGCGGATGTCATGGTTGCCGGCGGCGCCGAGGCTGCAATCTGCGAAATCGGCATTGCCGGTTTCAACGCCTGCAAGGCCCTGTCGACCAAGCGCGAAGATGACCCCCAAGGTGCCAGCCGCCCCTACGACGAAGACCGCGACGGCTTTGTCATGGGCGAGGGCGCGGGCATCGTGGTGCTGGAAGAATACGAACACGCCAAGGCGCGCGGCGCCAAGATCTATGCCGAAGTGGCGGGCTATGGCCTGTCGGGCGACGCCTATCACATCACCGCTCCGTCCGAAGATGGCGATGGCGGCTATCGTTCGATGCAGGCGGCGCTGAACCGGGCGGGCATGACCCCGGCGGATGTCGATTATATCAACGCCCATGGCACATCGACGATGGCGGACGTGATCGAACTTGGCGCGGTCGAGCGTCTGATGGGCGATGCGGCGGCAGGGGCCACCATGTCTTCGACCAAGTCGTCGATCGGTCACTTGCTGGGCGCGGCCGGCGCGGTCGAAGCGATCTTCTGCGCGCTGGCGATCCGCGATCAGGTTGCCCCGCCGACGATCAACCTGGACAACCCGGCGCTTGAGCCCAAACTGGACCTGGCCCCGAATGCCAAGCGCGAGCGTGAAATCAACGTGGCCCTGTCCAATTCCTTCGGGTTTGGTGGCACCAATGCGTCGCTTGTGCTCAAGAAAGTAAGCTGATGTGGCGCAACATCGCGTCTAACGCGCTATCGCTGTTGGTGGTAGCGCTGTTCGTGCTTGGCGGGGTCATCCTGTGGGGGCAGAGTCAATATAAGTCCGCCGGTCCGCTGGATCAGGCGATCTGCCTGCGCGTTCCCCCTGGCAGCACGATGCCCCGCGTGTCCGAGGACCTTGAAGCGCAGGGCGCGATTTCAAGCGGCGCGATTTTCCGCATGGGGGCGGAATATTCCGACAAGACCCGCCAGCTCAAGGCCGGGGCTTTTCTGGTGCCTGAAGGTGCCAGCATGGAAGAAATCGTCGACATCGTGACCCGCGGCGGCGCGTCGACTTGCGGCACGGAAATCATCTGGCGGGTGGGCGTGCGGCGCAACCTTGTGCAGGTGCGTGAACTGGATCCGGCCACGAATGATCTGGTAATAATTGCCGAATTCGTCCCCGGCCCGGACGGCGACGAGGGCGATGCGATCCCGGCCGAATACGAAACCCGCCGGGCGCAGGCCGACACGCGTCTGATCCTGGACGTGGTGCCGGGCGTCACCAGCTGGCAGGTGATTGACGGGCTGCGCAGCTCGGGCTTTGTCGACGGGGTGCCCGACACGGTGCCACCCGAAGGATCGCTGGCCCCGCGCGACTACGAAATCCGGCGCGGCGACACAGGCGCGGACCTGATCGCCCGCATGAGCGAGCTGCAATCGCAGCGCCTGGCCGAGGCATGGGCGAACCGGGTCGACGGGCTGCCCTATGACAGCCCGCAAGAGGCGCTGATCATGGCGTCCATTGTGGAAAAGGAAACCGGCCTGCCTGACGAACGGCGCCAGGTGGCCAGCGTTTTCGTGAACCGTTTGCGTCAGGGTATGCGCCTGCAAACCGATCCGACGGTGATCTACGGGGTCACCAACGGGCGGGGCATTCTGGGGCGCGGCCTGCGCCAGAGCGAGCTGTCGCGCGAGACGCCATATAACACCTATATCATCCCCGGCCTGCCGCCGACGCCCATCGCCAACCCGTCACTGGCCGCGATCGAGGCGACGATGAACCCGGCCGACACGCCCTATATTTTCTTCGTGGCAGACGGATCCGGCGGACACGCCTTTGCCGAAACGCTGGCCGAGCACAACAAGAACGTCGCCCGCTGGCGCCAGATCGAATCCGAACGCGCCCAGCAATAGGCGTTCCCCCCGTCGCCCGGCCCGCCCTTGTGGTGCCCACCCTGTAGTGGCCGGCTGGCCCGGCTGTGGCGGGCCCCCTTGCCAGTAACCCCTGACGCCCCCCCCCCGCGACCCACAATGCGGGGCGCGGGGCCATCGTACGGTGGGGGGCATCCAAAAAAACATGGCGACAAGGGTCATTAACCTTTTCGCGAATGCCATTGTTTTCGCGCGGCAAAAAGTTAACGCGCGCCGGATCTGCCGCGCGGCGCGCAGGGGTTAACGCCCGATTTACGTTAGATTTCTTGACTGGCAGGGGGAATTCCGGCACCCTTTTCCCAGCTAGAAGACATGACGAGCGGTTGTTGGATGACCCCAAACAATGGGGCGCCGGGGCCGCTTTTTTTTCTTGTCACTCATGCGGAGCAAAAAAAGCATGAGGCACTTCATACATGGCACAAATACCCACCCCCCCCGAGGCGGCCGATCGCTCGTCGATCCTGGCCGTTGCCCATAAATCCTTTTGGCGCGCTGCGACGTATCTCGATCAGCAAATTGACCAGGCGCACCGGTCCGATCCCGGTGACTGCCCGCTGATCACGCGCCAGATTCTGGATTTCGACAAAAACCTGACTTCGGTGCTCGACAAGATTGCAAGGGTCGAAGCCGAACGGAACAAAGACAAAGGTGACCAAAATGGCGTACAGCTCGACCTCGACCATGCGCGCGAAGACGTACAACTCCGCCTGGCTCTGCTCGCAGCGCATATCGGTCAGGACGAAGTTTCTGGATGAGCTGATGGAACAGGCCCCCAAGACATTGGGGGCCTTGCCCTACCTTTTCGATTTCTGGGCGATGGATCACCAGATCCCGCCCGAAGGGGATTGGAAAAGCTGGGTGATCCTTGGCGGGCGCGG
>NZ_JBNFVY010000008.1:0-107571 GCF_049943335.1 Aliiroseovarius sp. PTFE2010 | reverse complement strand
ACGGCGCGCGCCGCCATATCGTCGATGGTCTGTTGCTTGGTGTCCGAGGCCGACACGCAGGCCTGCTTTTGGCCGACAAGAACACGGATTCCGATATCGGTGCTTTCGGATCGTTCGGCATCTTCCAGTTGCCCCGCGCGCACCCCCACCGACACCGATGTGCCCGACACCGCGATTGCGTCCGCGCTATCGGCGCCGGCCTTGCGGGCCGCATCGACCAGCGCCTGTGTCAAATTGGCTAAACTATCCATTCGTCTTTCCCTGACCGTTCCCGCATCCCGTCGCGCGCTGGCTTTGTGGCCTCAGCGCAGAGGTTGCCCGTTCGCGGTGATGCCGCCATTTTGTTCAAATTCGATTTGCGAAGTATAGCTGTCAGCGCCCTCGGCGGGCACTGCATACGTGCCCAGCATCACCGTCGCCATTGTCCCGAACTGGATCGGCAGCAGCCCGGCCACCTGCAGCTTTTCGATCAGCCCCTGCACGCCCTGGGCCGACACCGACACCGCGCCGACCGGCACCGGGACGGGCGCGTCGTCGGCCTGTTGGAATTCCACCTCGCCCTGCGCTTCGATCCGCGCGCCAAGGGCATCCAGCACCAGGGATGTCAGCGTTGCGCTGTCCATATCGATCGGCATCGCGCCCGCGGCGTCCGCTTCGGCCATCGATCGCGGATCCATCAGGTCGGCCGTCCAGGCCCCTTTGGCCGCAAGATCAACGCTCAGATCGGCCGGGTCGCGCGGCAGGGCCTGTCCCGGATCGAAGATGGCCCAGACCGTTTCGTCCAGCGCAACCTGCCCGATCCGCAGTGTCAGGCCCATGTCGCGCGGCGTGTCGGTCTGCACCAGGGGCATGCGCAAACCGAAATCGGCGACTTCGGCTGACCCGGACAACGGGGGCAGGCCCCCCGTCAGTACGGAAAACGCGTTGCCGCGTGTGGTGACGTCATATCCGACCACACCGTCCCGCAGGTCCAGGTTGAACGCCAGGGCCTGGTTGGCAAATTCCAACGCAAATGATCCCCCGCCGCTGTCGGACACCATCGACATCGTGGACGGGCCCAGCCCATAGGCCGCCGTCAGCCCGTTCGGGTTGCGCATCATCGCGTCAAACCCGTTGCCGTCCCCCGCCGGGGGCAGGACCGCGGTGCTTTCAAAGCTGAAATCGCTGCCGGTGAAATCCACGCGCAGGTCCGCCGCCCCTTCGGGCGCTTCGGTGGCCATGTTTGCCGCATAGGATTCGGCTGACCCTGTGGTCTGCAGATGCATGTCCTGACCCTGCATTTCGGCGATCGCTTGGGATGTGAAACCGGACAGCGTCATGGTGCTCAGCTGCGCCATCGGGGTCAGGTCGGTCGCCGCCACCTTGGTTTCGCTGACCACCTGGTCGGCGCCCATGTCATAGACGATGCGCCCCGCCTCGCCCGAGGCGATCATGCCCAGCCCCGAAAACGTCACCAGGCCCGTGTTTTGCGCCAAAAGTTCGTCGTCGATGCGGGTTTGGGTGGTGAGGCGGATCGCCGGTTCGATTTCGATGGCCACGGTGCCGTCGCCCTGTCCGACCAGACGCAGCTGTTCAATTTCGCTCACGCTGCGGCTGGGGCCGATCTGGAACACCAGGCTCAGCCCGTCCACGACCAGCGTGTCCCCCGATTGGGTCTGATCGGCGACGACCACGGACATGCCCACGCGTTCAAGGCTGCCGGAAAGGTTGTCCCAGACCTGTTGGGGTGTAACGTCAGCAAAGCCGGGCATCGCAAAAGTTGCGGCCATGGCAGCGGAAATGAGAGCAGTAAAGCGGGTCATTCGGCGTGTCCTGAAAATGGTTCGCCCGCACTCTCTGCTGCGCGCTTGGCAAGGTCAAGGACTGGTCACCGCCTTGCAGGGGCACTAAGAGTCGGTTCCAACAACCCACACAAGCGCGCAGAGGGGGCCATGTCGGATATGCAATCAAAGACAGTCATGATCACGGGGGCCAGCCGCGGGATCGGCGCGGCGGCGGCGCGGGCCTTTGCCGGCGCGGGTGCGAATGTCGTCCTGATCGCGCGCAGCGAAGACGCCATTGCCGAACTGGCCGGGGAAATCGGCCCCAAGGCGCTGGCAATCCCCTGCGACATCAGCCGCTACTGGGAAGTCGACGCGGCCGTTGCGGCGGCGGTCGAAACATTCGGTGCGCTGGACGTGCTGATCAACAACGCCGGCGTGATTGACCCGATTGCACGTCTCGACGCGTCGGACCCTGACGATTGGTCCAAGGCGATCGATATCAATCTCAAGGGGGTCTATAACGGCATCCGCGCGGCCTTGCCGGTGATGAAATCCGCCGGGCAGGGCACGGTCATCAACATATCGTCCGGCGCGGCCAGCAATCCCATCGAAGGTTGGAGCCATTATTGCGCGTCAAAAGCCGGCGCGCTGATGCTGACGCGGATGCTCGACACCGAAGAACGTGAAAACGGTATCCGCGCCCTGGGCTTGTCGCCGGGCACCGTGGCCACGCAGATGCAGCGCAAGATCAAGGCCTCGGGCATCAACCCGGTCAGCAAACTTGACTGGTCCGATCACGTGCCCCCCGAATGGGTCGCCGCTGCGCTGATCTGGATGTGCAGCCCTGACAGCGACGATTTTCTGGGCCGCGATGTGTCCCTGCGCGACGATGCGATTCGCGCCAAACTGGAGTTACCCTCATGATCCGTTTTGACCGTAGCGATGCGCTCTGGACTGCAACCCTCGACCGGCCCGAAAAGGCCAATTCGCTGACCCTGGACATGCTGACGGATCTGGCCGATTTCGCGACCGAAGCAAAGGGCAAGGCCAAGGTCTTCGTGCTGACCGGCACCGGCAAGGTGTTTTCCGCCGGCGCCGATCTGGACATGGTGCGCGCCGGCCTTGCGACATCGGACGTGTGGGAACGCCTTTCGGGCGCCATTGCCGATCTGCCCTGCCTGACCATTGCCGCGCTGAACGGCACGCTGGCGGGCGGCGCATTCGGCATGACGCTGGCATGCGATCTGCGCATCGCCGTGCCCGACGCCCGGTTCTTCTACCCGGTCATGAAGCTGGGCTTTCTGCCGCAGCCCTCGGATCCGCGCCGCCTTGCCGCGCTGGTCGGGCCGTCACGGGCCAAGCTGATCTTGATGGCGGGGCAAAAGATCACCGCGCCGGACGCGCTGGAAATGGGGCTGATCGACCGTATCGTTCAACGCGATGCGCTGGTCGATACGATTGGCGAATTGTCCGCCGATGCCTTGTCCGCCACGCCTAGCCACGTGGCAGGGATCAAGGCACTGATCTAGCGCCTGCGCGCCGGGCAAGGTGATGGACGGGCAAGGTGATGGACATGAGCGATCTGGAACAACCCGCTGTCGTGGTGATCGGGGCAGGGCCCGCTGGCCTGATGGCGGCCGAAACGCTGGCCGATGCCGGCCACGCGGTCACCGTGGCCGAAGCCAAACCGTCGCCGGGCCGCAAATTCCTGATGGCCGGCAAAAGCGGGTTGAACATCACCAAGGCCGAACCGAGTTCGGATTTTGTGGCGCATTTTGATACCAAGATAACAAAATGGCCGGAAATCATTTCCGAATTTGACAACGCGGCGGTGCAGGTCTGGGCCGAAACCCTGGGGCAACAGCTTTTCACCGGCTCGAGCGGGCGCGTCTTTCCCAAGGTCATGAAAGCCTCGCCGCTGCTGCGCAACTGGCTGACCCGGCTGGCGGGTAAGGGGGTCGATCTGCAGCGCAACTGGCACTGGCAGGGCTGGCAGGGGGGCGCTTTGCGTTTTGAAACCCCCGCCGGGCCGCGCCTGCTGACACCACGCGTCACCGTTCTTGCGCTTGGCGGCGCCAGTTGGCCGCGGCTGGGTTCGGACGCCGCCTGGGTGCCATGGCTGGCCGAACGCGGCGTGACGATCACCCCCTTTGCGCCGTCCAACGCGGCCCTGTCGGTGGACTGGTCGGCGCATATGGCAAAACATTTCGGTGCGCCGTTGAAATCCGTCGCCTTGCGCGCCGGCCCGGCCTTGTCGCGCGGCGAGGTGACGATCACCGCCAAGGGCATCGAAGGGGGCGGCATCTATCCGCTTTCGGCCGCGATCCGTGACGGCGCCGCGCTGCACGTCGATCTGTTGCCCGACCTGACGCTCGATACCGTCCGCGCCCGCCTGTCGCGCCCCCGCGGCAAGGCCACGCTGAGCACACATCTGCGCAAGTCCCTGGGTCTGCCGCCGGTCAAGATCGCGCTGATCAATGAATTCGCACGCCCGCTGCCGGATGATCTTGCGCCGATCCTCAAGGCGCTTCCCATTCGCCAATCGGGGCTGCAATCGATCACCCACGCCATATCGTCGGCCGGCGGCATCGCGCCCGATGCGCTGAACGAATCGCTGATGTTGCGGGCGCTGCCGGGTGTGTTCGCGGCGGGTGAAATGCTGGATTGGGACGCGCCGACGGGCGGATACCTGATTTCCGGTTGCCTTGCGTCGGGGCGGGCCGCCGGGCGCGGCGCGGCGCAGTACCTGGCTTAGCGCCGCCCCAGCATCGCCACGCGGATCAGGGTGCGTTCCATCACCGCCATTTGCGGCGCGGTCTGACCGCCTGATCGCAGTTGCAGATCCGTATCGGTCAGCATTTGCAGCGCCTGTTCAAGCTTGTACATGCCCCATGCCTGCGCCTGACGCACCATGCGATCCCGGCGGGGGCCGAAAACCGGCGGGCGAAGCCGCCCGATGCCTTGCCCCGGCCCGCCCGGATCGGCTGCGGCGGCATGCAATTGACGAAAGTGGCGCGTCGCCCCGATCACCAGGCCCACGGGTTGCTGGCCCTGGCCTTCCAGCCGCGCCATCAATGGCCCGATTTCGTCTGTGCGGGACTCGGCCACCACGTTCAGCAGGTCGTCGATCACCGCTTCATGGGTGGCGGGCGCACAGTTCAGAATGTCCTGCGTGCTCACATCGCTGTCGTCGCCCCACTTGTACAGCGCCAGTTTTTCCAGCGTCTGGCGGAAATCGCCCGCAGACAGTTCGCGCGCCAGCACGGTCAGGTCTTCCATCGCGCCGCGTGCAAAGCGGGTCAGCCCGGCCCGCGCCAGTTCAGCTTCGATGTCGTCGCGGCTGGGCGGATCGTCATAGAGTCCGACGCTAAAGGCGTTGCGGTGCTCTTCGAAGGCCTTGCGCAGTTTGGATTTCGCCGTCAGCGATCCGGCCGTCACCACGATCTGCGCATCGCCCTCGCGCCATTGGGCCAGCGCCGATTTGATCGTGTCGGCCAAGCCGTCGGTTGCATCTTCGACAAAGGCGGCGCGCGGGCCGGGGAAAAACCCCTGCGCCTTGATCGCATCCAGCAGCAGCGCGCCATCCTTGCGCAGCTCGGCCGCGGGGATACGTGTCAGGCGCATTTCCTCTTCGGCGGATTTGCCCAGCAGCGCGGCCAGGAATTCCTGCCGCTTCATCGCAACCCGCATGGCATCGCCGCCGAAAATCAACAGGCCGGTCTTGCCCGGATCGGGTTTGGCGAAATAGCGTGACGCGTCGCGTGCGGCCAGTTTCATCGCGCCAGATCCGCGACCAGCCGGGTCACGATCCGATCAGCCAGAATGACCATCAGCCGTTCTTCGGCGTCGCGCGTTGCGGTCAGCGTGGATGTGGTCGACCCGGTTGCCGCATAGGCGGTAAAGCTTCGCACCACGCCGTCGTGCACCGTTTGCCCGGCCCGATCGCTGAGCACGTAGGTCACAGTGCCGGTCAGATGATAGCGGGTGGTTTCCTGTTCGGGTGTGATGCCCACGGCGCGGCGCTGGGTTTCTATCGTATAGTTCAGATCATAGATCGGGCGCTCTGGCCGGCCCAGCCGCGATTCAAGCTGGCGCACCAGCGCGTAGGATGCCTGATCGTCCGGCGCGGCCACTGTCACCGCGCCCCGCAGCGCCGCCCCGCTGCCCGTCGGCCCATAGGCCGGGGTGAAGCCGCAGGCGCCAAGCGCCAACAGCGACAGCGCAACGATTCGGCGGTTAAATGACGACATTCACGATACGCCCCGGCACAACGATCACCTTTTTCGGCGCGCGACCTTCCAGCGCCTTGACCACAGCATCGTCGGCCAGCGCCAGATTTTCAACCTGATCCTTGGGCATGTCCTTGGGCACGTCGATTTCGGATTTGCGCTTGCCGTTGATCTGGATCGGCAGGGTCACGGTGTCTTCGACCAGCAGCGCTTCGTCTGCAACGGGCCAGGGCGCGCTGGCCACCAACCCTTCGCCGCCTAGCATATGCCAGATTTCTTCGGCCAGATGCGGCGTCATGGGCGACATCAACTGGGCCAACACCTTCATCGCGGCCTTTTTGGCGCTGTCGCTGGCCTTGGCCTTCTGGATCGCGTTGGTAAACCCATAAAGCTTTGCAATTGCGGCATTAAAGCCAAAGCTTTCAATGCCGTTGGTCACGTCCAGGATGGCGCGTGCGGTGATCTTTTCCAGCGCCGCATCGGTGTCGCCGTCCGCCGCGTCGCGCAGGTCGTCGGCCATGCGCCAGACGCGCGACAGGTGCTTGTGCGCGGCTTCGGCCCCGGATGCGGTCCATTCCACATCGCGTTCAGGCGGGCTGTCGGACAGCACGAACCAGCGCGCGGTGTCGGCGCCGAATTCGGCGATGATGTTGACCGGATCGACCACGTTGTTCTTGGACTTGGACATCTTGGCCGACGGGGTGATCTGCACTTCGGTGCCGTCTTTCAGAAACCCCTTGCCGTCGCGCAGTTCGACTTCTTCGGGGTAGTGATAGACAGGCCGCCCGTCGGCGCTTTCGGTCTGATAGATCGCATGGGTGACCATGCCTTGGGTGAACAGCGCGTCGAATGGTTCGCGCGATTTGTCGGGCAGATGGCCGCAGACATTCATCGCGCGCGCGAAAAAGCGGGAATAGAGCAGGTGCAGAATCGCGTGTTCGATCCCGCCGATATATTGATCCACGTTCATCCAGTAATCGGCGTCTTCGGCCACGGTGGGCGTGGACGCGTGCGGGCTGGTGAAACGCGCATAGTACCAGGACGAATCGACGAACGTGTCCATCGTGTCGGTTTCGCGCCGGGCGGGTGCGCCGCAGGCCGGGCAGGTACAGTCGCGCCAGGTCGGGTGACGGTCCAGCGGGTTGCCCGGCACGTCAAAGCTGACGTCCTTGGGTAATTCGATCGGCAGGTTTTCCTTTTTCTCGGGCACCACGCCGCAAGCGTCGCAGTGAACCACCGGAATCGGGCAACCCCAATAGCGCTGACGGCTAAGCCCCCAGTCGCGCAGGCGGAATTTCGTCACGCTCTGGCCGACGCCCTGAGATTCGCAAAAGTCGACGGCGGTTTCGACACCCTCTTCGCCGGTCTGAACGGCGTCGCCGGCGAAGCCGCGGATGTAGCGGACCTTTTCGGTTCTGGGCGGCACAAAGGCTTCGGTCAGCTCGGTAGGGGTGGGGGCGTCGTGCGGCGCGAACACGGCTTTGATCGGTAGGCCGTATTTGGTGGCAAATTCGAAATCGCGCTGGTCATGCGCGGGGCAGCCGAAAATCGCGCCGGTGCCGTAGTCCATCAGGATGAAATTGGCGATGTAGACCGGCAATTCCCAAGCTGTATCAAAGGGATGACGCACGCGCAGGCCGGTGTCAAAGCCCAGCTTTTCGGCCTTTTCCAGCGCTTCTTCGGTGGTGCCACCCTGGCGCGCGATGGCGCAGAATTCCGCCACGCGCGGGTCCGAACGTTCCAGTTCCTTTGCCAGCGGATGATCCGGCGAAATACCCACAAAAGATGCGCCCATCAACGTGTCGGGCCGGGTGGTATATACCTCGACCCGGTCGTGGCCGTGCGGCCCGTCGATCAGCGAAAAGGCAAATTGCAGCCCGCGCGACTTGCCGATCCAGTTGCGCTGCATCGCGCGCACCTTTTCGGGCCAGTCGTCCAGGGCGTCGATCGATGCCAACAGGTCGTCGGCATAGTCCGAGATCTTGAAGAACCACTGGGTCAGTTCGCGCCGCTCGACCGGCGCCCCCGAGCGCCAGCCGCAGCCGTCGATCACCTGTTCATTGGCCAGAACGGTCATGTCCACCGGGTCCCAGTTGACCACCGCGTTCTTGCGATAGACCAGCCCTTTGTCCAGGAAATCCAGGAACATAGCCTGTTGCTGGCCGTAATATTCGGGATCGCAGGTCGCGAATTCACGGCTCCAGTCCAGCGACCAGCCCATCGGTTTCATCTGCGCCTTCATGTCGGCGATGTTCTGATAGGTCCAGTCGGCCGGGTGCCCGCCCGATGCCATCGCGGCGTTTTCGGCCGGCATCCCGAACGCGTCCCAGCCCATCGGGTGCAGTACCGCATGGCCCGTGCTGGACTTGTAGCGCGCCACCACGTCGCCCATCGTGTAGTTGCGCACGTGCCCGATGTGGATGCGCCCCGACGGATAGGGGAACATCTCAAGCACATAGTACTTGGGTTTCGAATCGTCGCGCTTGGAGGTGAAAATTCCGGCCTCGTCCCAGGCGGTCTGCCAATTCGGCTCGATCTCGGCAGGAATATAGCGGCTCATGTCTGGTCCTTCGGGAAGTGAAAACGCCGGGCGAATGGCCCGGCGCGTGTGATAATTGCAATGAGGCGTCGGGTCTAGAGCCGGGATTCGGCGCTGCGCAATTGGCGCGCACGCGTCAGGATCGCATCTTCGACCGCGCGCACGGTGGCCGGGTCTACAGCGGCGTTGCGTGTATAGAGTGACAGGTTCAGCGATCGCGCATCCAGCGCCGGGTCGGTGATATAGACGACCGCGCGATAGGCACGCCCCCCGCCCGGCGGCGTGCCAAAGCCCGTGACAATCACCCCGGTGAACGGATCGGCGTTGGTGACCGGCAGAAAACCCAGCACATCCAACGTGGCCGTCCAGATGTATTTCGATACGCCGACGGTGGTGTTGGGGTTGTCCGACGGGCTGAACAGATCGAACAGGCCCTGGCCTTCGGCATCGATCGGGGCGCCCAATGTATCCAGTTCATTCGATTTGGGCAGCGAGGCCGTGGTATTCGGCGCCAGGCCGTTTTCACACCCGCTCAGGACAAGCGGGCCAGCCAAGGCTGCGATTATCAGTGCTCGAACCGGTTTGATCATTCTCTCGCTCCCACGCCCGCGTTGGGGCGAATTAGTATCCAAGCCTAGGGGCACCGACAACCCATTGTTATCGGGGCGGCCGCAAACCCGTGGCAGGACCATGTCATTTTGGCGCCCAAACTGCGTTGTGACAAGTTTGCATCAATACCTACCAAGTTCATTTGCCGGGTCAGGGCGGCGCTTGCATTAGGCGGGGGAAAGCGGGAAATACCCTCCCATACTCAATTCATGTTTTCCTTGGATTGAGGTGCACCTTTGAACTCTAATGAGGGAAAACAAGATGAAAAAGGTTCTTTTGACCGCTTCGGCTCTGTCGCTGCTCGCTGGCGCCGCCGTTGCTGACGTTTCCGTAGGTGGAGACGCACGCTTTGGTTTGAAATACGACGATGGCAATGCTGACGAAACGTCGGTAATCCAGCGTGTTCGCGTTCACTTCAACATGTCGACTGAAACTGACGCTGGCCTGACATTCGGCGCTCGCGTTGGTCTGGACTCGCGTTCGGAAGAAGGCGTTGCTGTTGGTGCCAACGGCAGCAACTTCCGCAAACTGCACTCGACTGTCATGATCTCGGGCATGGGCTTCGAAGCGGCGTTGGGTAACTCCAACGGTGCTGTCGTTGACATCGTTGGTCTGTGGGACGGTGGTCTTGGTTTCGACGCCACTCTGGCACGTCAAAACCTGACCGGCGGCTTCGACACTGATGACGAATCGAACCAGACCCTGCAGGTTGGTTACTCGTTCGGCGATTTCTCGATCGCTGCTTCGTCCCAGGTTGCTGGCGACACGTCGACTGAATTCGCTGCTGAATACTCGGCAAACGGTATCACCGTTGCTGCTGGTGGCGACGACGACGACAACTGGGCCGTTTCGGGTTCCTACGCTTCGGGTGACTTCGTTGTTGGTGCCATCTTCCGTGACGGCGACGTCACCGGCGAGCAGTTCCGCGTTTGGGGCAACTACTCGATGGGCGCCACCAAGATCGGCGCTGTCTACACCGACATGGGTGACAGCATCGGCGAAACTTACGCAATCGGCGTTGCTCACTCGCTGGGCGGCGGTGTGACTGCACACGCTGGTATCGGCGAAGGCGTCGACGGCGACACCGAAGCACAGCTGGGCTTCACCATGGGCTTCTAATCCTAACGGATTATTGTCTAGGGAAAGGGCGGGTCTTTGGACCCGCTCTTTTCTTTTTGGCGGACATGGTGTGTAACCGAAACCCAAAAGGGACCCCGCCATGTCGCTGAACGATATTCAGAACCGTATCGCGGCCACGTGCCAGCGTGTGGGCCGAGACGCAGATTCGGTCCGGCTGGTCGCCGTGTCCAAAGTCCAGCCGAACGACCGGGTCGAAGCGGTCTTGCAGCAAGGCCATCGCCTGTTCGGTGAAAACAAGGTGCAAGAGGCCGCCGGCAAATGGCCCGATTTTCGCGCCCGCTTTCCCGGCGTCACGCTGCACCTGATTGGCCCGCTGCAAACCAACAAGGCCCGGCAAGCGATGCAACTGTTCGATGTGATCGAAACGGTGGATCGCCCCAAGCTGGCCCGCACCATCGCCCGGATCGCCCAAGAAGAAGGCCACTGCCCCGACCTGATGATCCAGGTCAACACCGGCGAAGAGCCGCAAAAGGCCGGTGTTCTGCCCGCCGACGCCGACGCCTTTATCGCCGAGTGTCGGGATCTGGGCCTGCCGATCATCGGCCTGATGTGCATTCCCCCCGCCGACGAAGAGCCGTCGCTGCATTTCGCGTTGCTGGCCAAGATCGCGGCGCGCAACGATCTGCCTGACCTGTCGATGGGAATGAGCGCCGATTTCGAAACCGCGATCGGCCAGGGCGCCACCTATGTGCGCGTCGGCTCGGCGATCTTTGGCGATCGCGACTACGGCTGACGCAGGATGATTCGGCTGCGCGGGGTCCAGCGCGCCAAGATCCAGTCCAGATGATCGGGGCGAAACGCCAGACATCCGGCCGTGGGGCGGCGCGGCCCGCGCCAGCAATGCACGAAAATCGCGGATCCTTTGCCCGGGGCAGCGCCGGGCCAGTTCCAGTCTGTCACGATCACCACGTCATACAGCCCATCGCCCCGCCGCAGCCGTTCGTGCGACGGCCCATAGGGCGCGCGCACGGCGTGGTTATAGGCGGGCGCGCCGGGATCGTCCGACCATAAATCGCCCGCCCGCACGGGGCGCATCGCAAATGGCGCGCCCGGCGCCGCCCGCCGGTCGGCCCGATAGCCGCCGCACATCATTCGCCACACACCCAAGGGGGTGGCGCCGTCGCCCTCGCGCTTGTCGTTGGTCATGCCGGCGCGTCCGATGGCCACCGGGAATCGGCGCCCCGCAAACCGCGCGCCCCAGCGGGTGACCACCATATCTGCGCGCCGCGCAACCATGGCGCACGTGGTCACAACAGGTGCCCGGATTTCTTTGCCTTGGTATCCAGATAGGCCGCGTTCAGCGGGTTCAGACCGACTTTCAGCGGCACCCGGCGCCGCACCTGGATCCCCTGCGCTTCGATCATGCCGACCTTGCGGGGGTTGTTCGTCAGCAGATCCACCGCGCCAAACCCCATGTTTTTCAGCAGCGCCGCGCCTATGCGAAAGTCGCGCTCGTCATCCTCGAATCCCAAGCGGTGGTTGGCCTCGACCGTGTCAAACCCCTGATCCTGCAACGAATAGGCGCGCATCTTGTTGGCCAGGCCAATGCCGCGCCCTTCCTGGTTCAGGTAGAGCAGAACGCCTGCGCCCTCCTCGCCCATCTGGGCCAGCGCCGCGCGCAACTGGGGGCCGCAATCGCATTTCAGACTGCCCAGCACATCGCCGGTGAAACAGGCCGAATGCAGCCGCGTCAGCACCGGCTTGTCGCGGTCGGGATGACCGATTTCGATGGCGTAATGCTCTTCGCTGCCGTCCTGGGGGCGGAACACATGCACCCGGCCCGCCTTTGATGCTTCGATCGGGACGCGCGCCGCGGCCACCGCCGACAACGGCGACAGCGCCCCGGCCAGCGTTGCGACATCGCCCAAGGGCAACAGCGACAGCGCATGGGCATTGGCCAATTGCGTCGGGTGATCCACCGGCACCACCAGCGCCGCGGGCAACAGATGCGCCGACTTGGCAAGTTGGAGCGCCGCACGCGCCGGAATCGTGTCGCCATCGCGCCAGCTTTGCAGCGGCCCCTTCATCGGGTGCGTCAGATCGTCCGCCGGATCGGCAACGGCCGCAACCCAGCCCGCATCGGCATCACGGGGCAGGGCGATTCGCGCAAGATCGCCGTCATAAACGCGCGCTTTCAGCGTTTCGGCCCGGCGTGCGGTGATCGCCAGCGCCACGTCGCCCAGGGCCCGCAGATCGGCCAGTCTTTCGTCGGACACCGCTTCCGAGGCCAAAATGACCGCCCCGCCGCCATGTCCTGCCAACACAACCGGCAGCCCCAGGCGCAGGTCGGCGCGGGCGCGGGCAAGACGTTCGACGGGTGTGGGGCTCAGGCTCATGCGGTTTTCCTTTCAGACCCGTTCCATGTAGCGATCTTTGCAGCATTTTGAAACATTTGGTGCGCAGGCCACACGGTTGCGTGAGCGATCTGCAGCAAATCTTGTCGGATCGGTGATGGCTCCTCACATCGGTGTCAGATCTGAACAACGGAGGCATGCAAATGGCCACCCTGAAAAAAATTCTGCTGGTCGATGATGACGACGACCTGCGCGAGGCGTTGAGCGAACAACTTGTCATGACCGAAGACTTCGACGTCTTCGAAGCCGACAGCGGCGCCAGCGCGATGGAAAAGGTCAAGGACGGGATCTACGATCTGGTGATTCTTGACGTTGGGCTGCCCGACACAGACGGGCGCGAGCTGTGCAAGCGCATGCGCAAATCCGGTGTCAAATGCCCGGTCCTGATGCTGACGGGCCATGACAGCGACGCCGATACCATCCTGGGTCTGGATGCCGGCGCGAATGACTATGTGACCAAGCCGTTCAAGTTCCCGGTGCTGCTGGCGCGTATCCGGGCCCAGCTGCGTACCCATGAACAATCTGAAGACGCGGTGTTCCAACTGGGCCATTACACGTTCAAGCCGGCGATGAAGATGCTGATGACCGAGGACGACAAGAAAATCCGCCTGACGGAAAAAGAAACGAACATCCTCAAGTTCCTTTATCGCGCCCCCGATGGCATCGTGCCGCGCGATGTGCTGCTGCACGAGGTTTGGGGATACAACGCCGGGGTCACGACGCACACGCTTGAAACCCACATTTACCGCCTGCGCCAAAAGATCGAACCCGATCCGTCGAACGCGCGGCTGCTGGTGACGGAATCCGGCGGATACCGTCTGGTGGCGTGACGAATTGGGGCGGGCGCCTGGTGCGGTCCGTCCCGTTTTTTGTGCGATTTTCTGCGCATTTCCGGCACCAGACGTGTGCCCGACATTTTGCCCGACAGATGTCCGACGCTTCGCAGACAGGTTGCAGACGCGTTGCCGACGCATAGCCGACGGGCGATTTTGGCCATTGGCTGGCGGTTTGCGGGCGATCGGTCTAGGGTCGCCACACCTGATTTTCGGAGGCGCAGATGACATTCAAACTGGCGACATGGAACATCAATTCGGTCCGCCTGCGCGAGCCCATCGTGCTCAAGCTACTGGCCCAAGAATCACCCGATATTCTGTGCCTGCAGGAATGCAAATCGCCGGTCGAAAAAATCCCTTTGGATGGCTTTCGATCGCTGGGCTATCAGCACATCGTGGCGCGCGGCCAAAAAGGGTACAACGGCGTTGCGATCCTGTCGAAACTGCCGCTGAAAGACGTCGGTGGGGTGGATTATGCCGCGCTGGGCCATGCCCGCCACGTGGCCGCGCAACTTGAAAACGGGGTGACGATCCACAACTTTTACGTCCCCGCGGGGGGCGACAAACCCGACCGCGACATCAACGAAAAGTTTGGCCAAAAGCTGGATTACCTGACCGAAATGCGCGACGCCTTTCATGTGGATAAGCCGGAAAAATCCATACTTGTCGGGGATTTGAACATCGCCCCGCGCGAAGATGATGTCTGGAATCACAAAAGCCTGCTCAAGATCGTCAGTCACACGCCGGTCGAAGTTGACCACCTGGGCGCAGCGCAAGATGCGGGCGGCTGGGTCGATATCACCCGTCAGGATATTCCGCAGGGCCAGCTCTATAGCTGGTGGTCGTACCGGGCACGCGATTGGGATGCCGCCGACAAGGGCCGCAGGCTGGATCATATCTGGGCCACGGACGACATCTCGAATTCGGGTCATTCCAGCCATATTTTGCGCGACGCGCGCGGATGGGAAAAACCCAGCGACCACGCCCCCGTTTTCGCCACCTTCGACCTTTAAAAACCGCCCCGTAGGGCGCATATATGCAGCAACCGGAATGATAGGAGGCCCCGATGCTTGAACTCGGACAGACCCCGCCCGCTGAAGACCTGATCAAAGACAGTTCGGAAGCGACCTTCATGCAAGACGTCATCGAAGCCTCGAACGATGTGCCCGTCATCGTCGATTTCTGGGCCCCGTGGTGCGGTCCGTGCAAAACCCTTGGCCCGGCCCTGGAAGCAGAGGTCAAAGCGGCCCGCGGCGCGGTCAAGATGGTCAAGGTCAATGTCGACGAAAACCAACAGATTGCGTCCCAGATGCGGGTCCAGTCGATCCCGACGGTCTATGCGTTTCACAAGGGTCAGCCCGTGGACGGGTTCCAAGGGGCAGTGCAAGGTTCAGAAATCAAACGCTTTATTGAGGGTCTGTTGAAGCTGTCTGACGGCGACGCCAGTGGCGGGTTGGATGACGCGGTTGCGGCGGCCGAAGAAATGTTGGCGGCGGGCGCCGCTGCCGACGCACAGGCGACGTTCGCTGCCATTCTGGAAGAAGACCCGATGAACGCGGCCGCGTTTGGCGGCATGGCGCGGGCGTATTTGGCGCTGGACCAGGTGGATCAGGCCGAAGCGGTCCTGAACGGCGCACCGGCCGAATTGCACGGCGCCCCGGAAATCGAAGCGGCACATGCCCAGCTGACTTTGGCGCGCCAGGCCGCAGACGCCGGGCCGTTGACCGACCTGCGCGAAAAGGTCGACGCCGATCCGACAGACATGCAGGCCAAGCTGGACCTGGCCACCGCCTTGCATGCTGCCGGCCAGACCGAAGAGGCTGTGGATTTACTTCTTGCCGCTTTCCAGCAAGATCGTGACTGGAACGATGGTGCGGCCAAGACCCAGCTTTTCACCATTTTCGATGCGTTGCCTGCAAACGATCCGATCATCCTGAACGGGCGCAGGAAACTGTCGTCGATCATATTTGCCTGATTGGACGGGCGGGCTAGGTCATGGCCATGTTCCGTTCCTCTGATCTTCCCGGGACGATCCCCGTATTCCCGCTGCCTGGGGCACTTTTGTTGCCCCGCGCGCGGTTGCCGCTGCATCTGTTCGAACCACGTTATCTGCAGATGTTCGAAGATGTGCTGAAAACCCCTGGCCGCTTGATTGGCATGATACAGCCCTTGCCAGATGGGCCCGGCGCCACGCCGCGCCTGCATCAGATCGGCTGCGCAGGGCGCATCACCGCCTTTTCGGAAACCGAAGACGGGCGCTACATGATCACGCTGACCGGGATATCCCGGTTCCGGGTCAAGCACGAGATCGAAGGGTTTTCCCCCTACCGGAACTGCGCCGTCAGTTGGGACGGGTTTGATGCGGATCTGGGCAAACCCGAGCACGATCCGGGGTTTTGCCGCGACACATTTCTGGACCTTTTGAAAAAGTACTTCGCGCAAGAAGAGCTGGACACCGACTGGGACAGCATGCGCGACGCCGACGATGAAATCCTGATCAATTCACTGTCCATGCTTTGCCCCTTTGATCCCGAAGACAAGCAAGCGTTGCTCGAAGCGCCCAGTCTTTCCACGCGTCGCGAAACGCTGGTCACGCTGTTGAAATTCGCGCTACACGGCGGCACCAATGACGAGGTGATGTGATGTCCGAAGAAAATACATTTGACCGCAAGATGCTCGAAGCTTTGGTGTGCCCACACACCCAAGGCGTTCTGTCCTTTGACGCGGAAAAGCAGGAACTGGTTTCAAAAGCTGCGCATCTGGCCTATCCGATTCGCAACGGGATCCCGATCATGCTGGTCGATGAGGCGCGCAAGCTGGACTAGATTGCGCGGCCCTGTAGCAGCAGGGGCAAGTCGCCAATCAGCCCCGCGCTTTCGCGCATGGCCGTGCGCCGCAAGCCGGGCAGCCCGTTGACGATGCCCATCCCGATATCGCGTGCCGCGCGCAAGAGCGGGTTATCGTTGGAAAACATCTTGTTGAACGTGTCCGTGGCCAGCGCCAGCGTCGCCGTGTCAAAGCGGCGCCATTGCTGATAACGCTCAAGCACATTGATCATGCCGATATCTTCGCCGCGGCGGTGGGCAAGCACTAACACCTCGGCCAACGCGGCCACATCCTTGAGGCCTGCGTTCAGGCCCTGCCCGGCAATGGGGTGCATCCCATGGGCGGCGTCCCCGACAAGTGCGACGCGGTTTGTCACGAAACGATTGGCGATCGTGATGTTCAACGGGTAGCTGAACCGCTTGCCAGCCAGGCTGATCTGGCCAAGAAACGCGCCGAACCGCGGGCGCAGGACTGAAAGATATTCTTCATCTGACATCGACATGATGCGCGCTGCGTTGTCGTCTGTTTCTGTCCAGACGATTGAACTCTGGTTGCCTGGCAGGGGCAGGATCGCAAGCGGCCCGGATGGCAAAAAGAACTGGTGCGCGGTTCCATTGTGGGGCCGTTCGTGCGCAATGGCGCAGACCAACGCGGTCTGACCATAGCTCCAGCCGGTGCGCTTGATCCCTGCGCGCGCGCAGGTGCCCGACGCGCGTCCATCGCATCCCACCAGCACTTTGCCGCGCACGGTATCGCCATTGGTCAAGGTCACGACGGCGGTATCGCTTGTGTCTTGCGCAGACACTGTCCCTTGTAGGGTCGTGATCAACGGGTGCGCGGCGATCGCGTCCAGTAGGGCGTGGCGCAAGAACCGGTCTTCGACCATCTGGCCCAAATGGCCGCTGTCCAGTTCGGCTTCGTCGAATTCGACCAGAAAGGGACCGGCCCCTTGGCCCGGCTTTCCATCGCTGACCTGCACGTGGGTGATGGGTTGCGCGTTTTCACTGACTTCAGGCCAAATACGGATAGCGCGGAGCAAGTTGACCGAACTGTGCGACAGCGCGTAGCCGCGCCCGTCAAACGTGTCCTCGTTCCGCACGTCGGCGGGCAACGCGTCGATCACGACAGAACGCAGCCCGTGTTGGGCCAGCGCCAAAGCCAGGGCTGGCCCGTTCAGCCCGCCGCCGACAATCACGATATCCGAATGGGTTTCCATGTCGCCCAATATGGCCTTCGGTGCGGGATTGTCCATGCGCTGTCCTGACGCTACCGTGCCCACCAAGCAAGGGCGGGGTAGGCATGAGCGAACGTTGGCTGAACATGACCATGGCCGATCTGGGGCGCGGCATTGATGCGGGCGAAATTGACCCGTTGGCATTGGCGCAAAGCTATCTGGATGCGATCACCGCGCATGAGATGACACCGCGAATCTACGCGCGCCTGACCGAAGATCGCGCGATAGCCGAGGCGCAGGGTGCAAGCGTCCGGGCCAAATACGGGCAGCGCCGGTCGCACTTGGATGGCGTCCCCCTGTCATGGAAAGACCTGTTCGACACACAGGGCGTGGCGACCGAGGCCGGGTCTGCGTTGTTGGCGGGACGTATCCCGTCAGCCGACGCGCGTGTTCTGCGTCAGGCCACCTTGGCGGGCACGGTGTGTCTGGGCAAAACACATATGTCCGAACTGGCGTTTTCCGGGCTGGGGTACAATCCGGTGACGCAAACTTCGCCCTGCGTGCATGATATCGACGCGGTGGCAGGGGGGTCGTCGTCGGGCGCGGCGGCGTCCGTCGCCTTTGGGCTTGCGCCCGGTGCCATCGGTTCGGACACCGGTGGGTCCGTGCGGGTGCCTTCTGCTTGGAACGATCTGGTGGGGCTCAAGACGTCGGCAGGGCTTTTGTCTTTGGACGGCGTGGTGCCTCTGGCCGATAGCTTTGACACGGTCGGCCCGCTCTGTCGCAGCGTCGAAGACTGTGCCTTGGCGTTGTCGGTATTATCCGGCGCGCCCGCCCCGGATCTGCGCGGCGCGGACCTGGACGGCATGCGTTTTGCGCAGCTGAACACAGTTGCGATGGACGATCTGCGCCCTGAACCCGCGCAGGCCTATGCCGATACGGTTGCACGATTGCGGGCCAAGGGGGTCACGATCACGCAAATCGACGTTCCCGAAGTGGCCGAGGCATTTCCCCTGGCCGGCATCCTTTACACGGCCGAAGCCTACGGGATCTGGCGCGATACCATTGAGGGCGCGCCGGACAAGATGTTCCCTGAAATCCTTGCGCGGTTTCGTGCCGGCGCTGACTTTGGTGCGGTCGAACTGAGCCAGGCCTGGCACAAGTTGACAGATCTTCGCCGCGCATACCACGGCGCGACCGCTGGTTTCGATGCGGTTATCATGCCGTCGGTCGCGAACATGCCGCCCGCGATGACGCGATTGGCCGACAGCGACACCTATGTGACCGAGAATTTGTTGGCCCTGCGCAATCCGCGTGTTGGAAACCTGATGGGGAACTGTGCGCTGACCATTCCCACCGGCGTGCCGTCCACGGGGATCATGCTGAATGCGCCGCCCCGATCCGAAGCGCGCTTGCTGCGCGTCGGGCGCGCCGTGGAACGCGCCTTGGCTTAAAAGCCACATTCGTCGGTACAGCGGAAAAACCGGCGCCTGACTTCTGGACCGAACTGCAGCACGCGGTTATCGTAGGTGAAAATCGGGGCAAAGACCCCTTCTGATGGCAGCACATACAGGCATTGAACGTGACACTGGCGTTCCCAGAGCGGTTTTCGAACCTGCCGGACTATGCGTTCCCGCGTTTGCGGGCGCTTTTGGCAGGCATTGCGCCGGGTGGCCCCGAGCGCAAGATGACTATTGGTGAGCCCAAGCACCCCTTTCCCCACTGGGTGCCGGACGTTATTGCGCAGAATTCACAAGGGTTTGGCTCTTATCCACCCAACAACGGCGCGCCAGAGTTGCTGAACGCGATCGCGAATTGGATCGACCGTCGCTATGGGGTCACCCGTGATCCGGAAACAGAACTCATGACCCTGAACGGCACGCGCGAAGGGCTGTTCAACGCGGCGCTGGCCCTTTCGCCAGAAACGAAATCGGGCAAGAAGCCTGTCGTTCTGATGCCGAACCCGTTTTATCAGGTCTATATGGTCGCGGCCCTGACCGCCGGGGCCGATCCGGTTTTCCTGCCCGCCGACAAAGACACCGGTTTTCTGCCGGACTTTGAATCTGTCCCTGCCGAAGTTCTGGACCGGACCACAATCGCTTACATCTGTTCACCGGCGAACCCGCAGGGCGCCATCGCTTCGCGCGAGTATTGGAAAACCTTGCTGGAGCTTGCCGAAACGCATGATTTTCGGGTGTTTGCGGATGAATGCTATTCTGAAATCTACCGCGCCGCGCCGCCGTGCGGTGCGATGGAGGTCGCCAAGGAAATCGGTGCGAACCCCGAGCGCCTTGTGGTCTTCAATTCCCTGTCCAAGCGGTCGAACCTGCCGGGCCTGCGATCGGGGTTCGTCGCATCGGGGCCCAGGAACATGGCCGCCATTCGCCAATTGCGCGCCTACGCTGGCGCGCCCATGCCCCTGCCGTTGCAGCGCGTCGCCGAGCGTGCGTGGGCCGATGAAACCCATGTCGACGCCTCGCGCGCCATGTACATCGAAAAATTCGATCTTGCGGATAAGGTGTTCGCAGGCATCGATGACGCGGCAGCCCCCGAGGGCGGATTTTTCATGTGGCTGCCGGTGCGTGACAGTGAACAAGCCACGATCAAGCTCTGGCGTGAAACGGGGGTTCAGGTTCTGCCGGGCGCCTATCTCAGCCGCGACGTGAACGGGAAAAATCCCGGCGCAAAGTATATCCGGGTCGCCTTGGTGGCCCCAAAACAAGAAACGCAGGACGCACTGATCCAGTTGCGTGACTGCCTCTACAATTGAGACGAGGGTAAACATGGCATCTTTTCCGGCGAGACAACGCGACCCGCTGTTCGACAGAAATACCCAAGCGATCTTGGAGGCCCGAACCAAGGAATTGTTCGGGCTGGGCTTGTTGGGGGTCGCGATTATTCTGGGAATGATCATCGGGTCGTATGATGCAGCCGACCCCAGCTGGCTGGCCGCCACGGATGAACCGGCCCGCAATCTGCTGGGCCGTTTCGGTGCATCGGTCGCGTCGCCTCTGTTTGTCATCGCCGGGTACGCCGCTTGGGGTATTGTCCTGATTTGTGCTGTCTGGGCCCTGCGTTTCATGACCCATCACGGCGCTGAACGGGCGCTGCCACGTGTCCTGTTCGGCCCGATCGCTGTCGCCATTGCCGCTGTGTACGCGGCCACACTGGTTCCGGGCGCAGGGTGGACCCATTCCTTTGGTCTGGGCGGCATGTTTGGCGAAACGGCACTTGGGGCGTTCCTGAATCTGCTTGGTGTCACGTCAGTATTCACGTTCAAACTGATTTCGGCGCTGCTTGCGGCGGCCACCGTAGCGATGTTTGCCTTTGTTCTTGGCTTTACCCGGTCAGAAATCGTACGCGGGCTGCGCTATGTTCTAGCGGGCATCGTGATGACCTATGCGGCCATCCGCCATGTTTTACGGCGCGGCGCCGCGATGTCGCTGCGTGCCCTCAGCGCCGGGATCAGCCAAGGTGCGCGTGCCATTTCGTCCTATCGCAGCATGCGGGCCGAGCGGCGTGATGCGCAGGCCCAAGTGGTTCAGGACCCCGCGCTGTCTGATGCACAGGCCGCGCGTGTCATGCGCCCCGAACCCCTGGTCGAGCCGACCGATCCGGCCGCAGATACCCTGGTTGAGCAGCCCGAATTGCAAAAGCCCGGCCTGTTGGCGCGCGTACCTTCGCTCTTGCGTCGCAACCCCGAGCCTGCGGCGGAACCGGAAAGCGCGCCCGAATTGGACGGGGATGACCGGATCAAGGCCAAGATTGCACATGTCATCAAATCGCGCAGCAATGCTCATGCACCCGGTGTCGTGCGCGACGAACCACCTTTGACGACCGCTGTTCGCAAGCATCGCAAAGGCCCTGATCCGATGATCCTGAACCACGGCCAAACCATGCCAGAGGACGTTGCACCGGTGACCGACACCGCCACAGCATTTGTGCCTCAGGACCTTGAAAGCGTCTCGCCATCCCCTGCACCAGAAACCGATGCGGTCCTTGAGCCAGAGGTGCAAACCCCGGTTCAGGTTCCGATCCAGCGGACTGCGCCCAAACCGGTCGTCCAACACGCGCCCCGCAAAGCAACCCAGCCGTCGCGAAAGGCGATTGCGGAAGCGCAGCCGGCACTGAATTTTGATGGTTCGGCCACCCAATATGATACGCCGCCGCTGTCGCTTTTGACCAACCCGGATCAGGTTGAGCGTCATCATCTGAGCGATGAAGCGTTGGAAGAAAACGCGCGGATGCTGGAAAGCGTGCTGGACGATTACGGCGTCAAGGGCGAAATCGTCAGCGTTCGTCCGGGCCCCGTGGTGACCATGTACGAACTGGAACCTGCACCGGGTCTGAAGGCCAGCCGCGTCATAGGTCTGGCCGATGATATCGCGCGTTCGATGTCTGCTTTGTCGACGCGTGTTTCCACCGTTCCGGGGCGCAGTGTGATCGGCATCGAACTGCCGAATGTGAACCGGGAAAAAGTTGTTCTGCGTGAAATTCTGGCGGCACGCGATTTTGGTGACGGCAACCAGAAACTGCCGCTGGCTCTTGGCAAGGATATTGGCGGCGACCCTATCGTCGCGAACCTTGCCAAAATGCCCCACCTTTTGATCGCGGGGACCACTGGTTCGGGTAAGTCCGTGGCGATCAACACGATGATCCTTTCGCTGCTTTACAAGCTGACCCCAGAAGATTGCCGGCTGATCATGATCGACCCGAAAATGCTGGAATTGTCGGTCTATGATGGCATCCCGCACCTTCTTTCGCCGGTTGTGACCGACCCGAAAAAAGCCGTCGTGGCGTTGAAATGGGTCGTGGCCGAAATGGAAGAGCGCTATCGCAAGATGTCCAAGATGGGCGTGCGCAACATCGATGGCTACAACAGCCGCGTGGCCGATGCTCTGTCCAAGGGCGAGATGTTCAGCCGCACCGTGCAAACCGGTTTTGATGAAGATACCGGAGATCCGATCTTTGAAACCGAAGAATTTCAGCCAGAAAAACTGCCCTATATCGTCGTTGTCGTCGACGAAATGGCGGATCTGATGATGGTCGCGGGCAAGGAAATCGAAGCCTGCATCCAGCGTCTTGCACAGATGGCGCGTGCCAGCGGTATCCATCTGATCATGGCCACGCAGCGCCCGTCGGTCGATGTGATCACCGGGACGATCAAGGCCAACTTCCCTACGCGGATTTCCTTCCAGGTGACATCGAAAGTCGACAGCCGGACGATCCTTGGCGAACAAGGCGCGGAACAACTGCTGGGCATGGGTGACATGCTGTATATGGCGGGCGGCTCGAAAATCATCCGCGTCCACGGACCCTTCGTGTCGGATGAAGAAGTTGAAGAGGTCGTCAACTGCCTCAAGGCGTATGGCCCCCCCGAATATGTCGGCGGCGTGGTCGAAGGCCCCGATAGCGGAAAAGAAGCCGACATTGATGCGGTGCTCGGGCTGAACACCGGCGGCAACACCGATATGGAGGACGCGCTCTATGACACGGCTGTTCAGATCGTCGTCAAGGATCGCAAGTGTTCGACATCCTACATCCAGCGCAAGCTGGCCATCGGTTACAACAAGGCCGCGCGTCTGGTTGAGCAGATGGAAGACAACGGCGTTGTCAGCGCGGCCAATCACGTCGGCAAGCGCGAAATCCTGGTGCCTGAACAATAAGGGCGCCTGAACGATAAGGTTCGGGGCGGTCTTGGACGCGACGCATTCAAGGGCGTCGAAGGCCCCAGTGGAATGGCGTGAGCGGTCGCGTGCCGCTCATTTCACCGTGATTGAAATGTGTGGTGTCATCCTGCCTGCCACGCGCTATCTTTGCGGCATGATTACACGTCGTTTTGCCTTGGCAATTCTTGTTGCCTCCGTTGTCGCTACGCCAGTTGCCGCAGAAAAACTGTCGCTTCAAGCCATTTCCAATTACTTGAACGGGCTCAAGACCGCATCGGGCGAATTCACCCAAGTCAACGATGACGGCACGATCCTGACCGGGACGATCCTGATCAAGCGTCCTGGGCGGGTGCGCTTCGATTACAATCCGCCGGAACGAACGCTGGTCATGGCCGGGGGGTCCGAGGTGGCGATCTTCGACGGCAAGTCGAACCAATCGCCCGAACGATACCCCCTTGCGCGCACGCCCCTGTCGCTGATTCTTGCGCGCAACGTCGATCTGACGCGCGACCGCATGGTGGTCGGGCACAAATCTGATGCGACAACCACGACAGTGGTGGCGCAAGACCCCGATCACCCCGAATACGGGTCCATCGAAATGGTCTTTACGGCCAACCCGGTCGAGCTGCGTCAATGGATCATTCGCGACGGCGGCGGATCCGAAACGACAGTCATTTTGGGCGAGTTGGAAAAGGGCCTCGCGATCGGCGACACCAAGTTCAACATTCCTCAGGAAATCACCCGCCGCGGACTGTGATCAAAACCGCCGCGGACAGGTTGCCATCTGGATGGTATAGAGCTGCGCGCGTTGCGCCACTTCGCCCGACACCCTCAACAACCAGGGCTTTGAGCGATAGCTTCCGCGTGCATATCCGCTGCGCCCTTCGTGATAGGCAAGGTATTGGTTCCCGGCGTCGGTTTTTGGAATGCCCAATCGTTTGGTCGAGCCATCCATGTACCAGCCGATGAAATCCGTCGCGTCCGCGATCCGGTCCCGACGCGCGGTGCGATTGCCGGTCTCGCGCTTGTATTCTTTCCACGTCGCGTCAAGCGCCTGACTGTATCCATAGGCGCTACTCTGGCGGCCCATGGGGATGACGCCCAAGGCGAATTGATAGGGGGTCCGCGCATTCCCGATGAATTTGCTTTCCTGATAGATTGTCGCCATCTGAACGGCGACCGGAACGCCCCAACGACGTTCGGATCGTTTCATAGCTTTGATATATTGCGGTCTCTCGGCGGCAATGGCACAGGCATTGTCCAGTTGCCGTGGCGCCGAAAAGTTGCCGCTGCCGCATGCGGCAGCAAAGCTCAGTAATATCAGAGCGCGAAGAAGTCTGCTCATTTGCCTCGCTCGCATTTTTGTTTTTTGGCACCATAGCGCGCGCTGGCCTGCAAGAAAACGGAAAATCCGCAGGATTCAGATCACAAACGCCAATGTCAGCGGAAGCGTGACCACTGATAATAGTGTGGAAACGACGACAAGCCCCGCGACCGCGTCTGCGTCTGCGCCATATTTTTCCGCCAGCAAGTAGGACGTTACCGCGACCGGCGTTGCGATCTGAATCACAAGAACCGCAAATGCAACCGGGTCCAGATGGAACGCCAGCCCGACACCCCAGGCAATCCCCGCGCACAAGGCGAACTTCAAAATTGAAACCCATATCGCGCGGCCCAATCCGCCTGGGGTCAGACGCGCAATTGCCACGCCCAGTGTGATCAGCATTATCGGGATTGCCAGCTGTCCGATGAGCGTCAGGGTGTTGGTCAGAAACGTCGGCGTTTCCCACCCTTGCCACAGGAAAATCCCGCCCAAAATCGTTGCCCCGACCAAAGGTTCCTTGATGACCTTCCCCAATCCACCGCCATCCGACACAAGCCAGACGCCGAAGGTGAATGACCAGATTGCCATGATCGCGAAGACTACGACGGCGTAGCCCAGCCCTTCGTCCCCAAATGCAAACAGGGCGAGCGGCAAGCCAAGATTGCCGGTGTTGCCAAAAATGAGCGGCGCCAAGTAGGTCCGGGAATCCATGCCGACCCCCTTCACCAAAATCCACATCACGACGGTCACCGCAGCATAGGCTACGATGGAAGCCAATGAGACTGCGGCAAGGGCTTGCGGCGAGACATCGGTTTTCATGAGTGAAGTGAAAATAAGGCAAGGAACCGACAGGGTCATTGCCAGTTGCGTAACAAACTGAATTCTATATTCGAATCCCAGTTTTACCCATGCGAATCCAACCAGTGCGAGCAAAAAAACAGGGGCGACAATTTCCAGAACTGTCAAGACAAGGTTCACAGACTGTTTCCCTATTTTTCAGCGTAGATGAATGGACATGCTCTTAATGAAAGGATTACTAACAGAGTACGGGGGTTGCAAACGAATGCTCAGAGCGCGTGCGAAATATCATCTAGGCCAAGTGGTCCGCCACCGGAAGCATCCCTTCCGGGGGGTGGTGTTTGACGTGGATCCTGAGTTTTCGAAT
Source organism: Aliiroseovarius sp. PTFE2010 (assembly GCF_049943335.1). Classification (NCBI taxonomy): domain Bacteria; kingdom Pseudomonadati; phylum Pseudomonadota; class Alphaproteobacteria; order Rhodobacterales; family Paracoccaceae; genus Aliiroseovarius; species Aliiroseovarius sp. PTFE2010. The sequence continues at coordinate 81,946 of NZ_JBNFVY010000008.1, read as the reverse complement.
ACCGAGGAATGGTATGATGCAATCCCAGAGGAAGCACGCCCCCGTCGTGAACAACCGTTTTATCACCTGCTCGCTGAAAACGACCAAAGTTACTACGTTGCGTATGTGAGTGAGCAAAACCTGATCGCAGATTACTCTGGCCAGCCGGTTGACCACCCCGATCTACCCGACCTTTTCGGGCCGTTTGAGGATGGACAATATCCACTCCACTTCCAGTTGAACTGATCGCCGCCACACGCCTTGTTTTATGCGTGGTTAGCAGTCACGCACACCATACAGTCGTAAGTGTCGTGTGATATGTTCCTCGGCGCCGCGCACTGGGTGGGGGCTGTTTAACGCGACGCCGAGGGAAGCTATATGCAGCTACCCAGCTCTTTTGACGGTTGAATGGGGCGTGGCTTTGATCGAAATAAGGCGTTTTCGGGACGTGACACACGCTAAGCGCGAACTGTAAGAATGCCAGGCATAAGAGCCCACCAAGATGGGCCACACGTCACATTTCAAGCGGCATTTTTCATCGCAAACGGGGCAGGATTGCGCAGCTTGCGCGCATCCTTGCCTGGAATTTTGAAATATGGACCTAGTTCAGCTGAATCACATTGCCGACGGCAATGCGAAACGTGACTTGGTTTGCATTATCGACACGGGAATATTCCAGGTCCCGCGCAATCTCTCGGATGAGGAACCAACCAAATCCACCTTCGGCGAGGTCTTCAGTTTCGGCGGTTGGATCGGCCGTCATCCCCAAGGGGGGCTCTCCGTTCGGCATGGCGGCGCCGAAGTCGAGAATGGTAAATTTCAATCCCCGGTCCGTCAGGTCCGATGTCAGAACGACCTTGCCGCCTTTGTCCTCTCCGTAAGCATGTTCGACAATATTATTCAGCGTTTCAGCAAGAACCAATTCTACCGAACCGATCTCTTCTTCTGAATAGTTGCGCGCGCGCAGGCATCCAATCAGTCCGCACAAGACAGCGCGCACCTCTTTGAAAGAAGCGTCAAAGGTACGTTCGAACAGGCGTTCACCGTTTCCTCCTGTCGTCTTAACAGGTTTACACATCGGCAAGCCCGGCAACCGCATCGCTCGCATTCTGGTGAATCGTGAAAACGGCATCCAGGCGCGTGAGTCGAAACACCTTGGCGACATTTTCCGTCAGTCCGGCCAATTCCAACGTTTGGTTCGCATCCAGTTGCTTCATTGCGGCCACAACCGCGCCCAAGCCGCTCGAATCCAAAAAATCCACCTTTTCCATATTCAAGATGACACGTTTGGGCCCGCCAGAAGTCAACGCCCGCATGGAATCCTTGAACTGAATAGCGACCGACGCGTCGATACGTGAATCGTCGACCGAAACCAAAACGGCATCCGCATAATGATCAATTTCTAGGTTCATCGGGATGTCTCCTGTTCTCGACACTTGGACGCAGAATAGCTAGGAATTGTTACCAATCGGTTTTCGCTATTTGGATGGGGAGAGATGTCATGCGCGAAGTGTTCATTCTGGGGGCCAAACGAACTGCAATGGGTGGGTTCCAGGGCGTCTTTACCGACCAACCAGCCGCGGATTTGGGCGGAGAGGCGATCCGTTCCGCACTGTCGGACGCAAAGACAGATCCAAGCCAAGTAGACGAGGTTTTGATGGGTTGCGTTCTGCCGGCCGGGCAGGGGCAGGCGCCTGCGCGACAAGCCGGGTTCGCCGCGGGTTTGTCCGACGCAACGCCGGCGACCACCCTGAACAAAATGTGTGGCTCGGGCATGAAAGCGGCCATGATTGCTTTCGACCAGATCGCACTTGGCGGGGCCGAGGTGATGGTGGCCGGTGGTATGGAAAGCATGACAAACGCGCCTTACTTGCTGCCCAAGATGCGCGTCGGGGCGCGGCTGGGACATGCTCAGGTGATGGACCACATGTTTCTTGACGGGTTGGAAGACGCCTATGACAAGGGCCGCCTGATGGGCACATTTGCCGAAGACTGCGCAGAAGCCTTCCAGTTCACCCGCCAGGCACAGGACGACTACGCGCTTGCCTCATTGTCGCGGGCTCTGGAGGCGCAGGAAAGCGGGGCATTTGATAATGAAATCACACCCGTAGCCCTTTCGACCCGCAAAGGCGAAACCACGGTCGCGGCCGATGAACAGCCGGCCAATGCGCGTCCCGACAAAATTCCGCTGTTGAAGCCTGCGTTCCGAAAAGACGGCACCGTGACGCCGGCCAATTCTTCGTCCATTTCGGATGGGGCAGCGGCCTTGGTGCTGGCGTCAACGCCCGAAGGCGCGCGGGCACGGATTTTGGGCCATGCCAGCCACGCGCACGCACCCGCGCACTTTCCGACAGCCCCGGTTCCAGCGGCACAAAAGTTGCTGGAAAAAATCGGCTGGGCCAAGGAAGACGTGGATTTGTGGGAGGTGAACGAAGCCTTCGCCGTTGTTCCGATGGCTTTCATGCACGAGATGGGGCTAAGCCATGACATCGTGAATGTGAATGGCGGTGCCTGCGCTCTGGGTCATCCGATCGGCGCGTCCGGTGCCCGAATCATCGTCACTTTGCTGAACGCTTTGGAAAAACGGGATCTAAAACGCGGCGTCGCAGCGATCTGCATCGGCGGCGGCGAAGGCACGGCCATCGCGATTGAGCGGGTTTAGCGCGCTCAGTCCCCCAAAAGGGCGCACCGAGCATTCCCACGACCAAGTCCACAGGGAATCTGTTGGCCTTGGTCCGCAGCGCCAACCGTGCGGGGACAACTGGTTAGGTGGTCGCAGGGGCCTATGCACCAGCGGGCGGGCGATATGAACGCAAGGGACATAGCCCGAGGGTGGGTGGAGACGGCGATAATCCCGATGCCTTCACGCGACATGACGCGGATGCGTTAAGCGAAATGTTGACGGATGTGTTCGCCCAGGGTGCATGAAGTGTAGACTGGTCGCTGTGCGCGCATGACCGTGACCTGACGGGCCAAGCGCCCGCTCCAAGGCGCGGTCGGTGCATTGGATGAAGACAGAGGCTTGCGGTCGGAGCAGCCATTTTCACGGCCGACAACGGTGATGCCTTTGATGTCGGCGGGGCCCTACTACTCAATCAACTGGACGCGCCGACCGTCAACCGTTACCCCGCCGTCATGAATGACGCCTATGCCCCGCCGCAGGACCCGTTGGTTATCCTGCATCACGATCACGAACTTCTGGCCGTCGACAAACCCGCCGGTCTGCTGTCCGTTCCGGGCAAGGGTGCGCACCTGGCCGACTGCCTGTTGTCACGTGTTCAGGCCGTGTTTCCAGAAGCGCTTTTGGTCCATCGACTGGACCGCGACACATCGGGCGTGATGGTGTTTGCCCTGTCGCCCCACGCGCAACGGCACTTGGGGCTACAGTTCGAAAAACGCCAGACGAAGAAGACTTATGTGGCGCGGGTCTGGGGCGAACTGACGCCAAAGACCGGAACCATCGATTTGCCCCTGATCGTGGATTGGCCCAACCGGCCGCTTCAGAAAGTCGATCACGAAAATGGCAAGCAGGCGATCACTGACTACCGTGTTCTTCGGGCACGCGACGGGGAAAGCCGGGTACGTCTGTTCCCCAAGACCGGTCGGTCACACCAGTTGCGGGTTCATATGCTTGAAATTGGCCACCCGATTTTGGGCGATCCGTTTTACGCTGCTGGGCCCGCGCGCGATTTCCCGCGCCTGATGTTGCACGCCGAGGAATTGCGCGTGCGCCACCCGGACGGGGGCGCAGGCGTCAGTTTCCGGGCCAAGTGCTCGTTCTAGCCAGCGATCGGCTCTAGGGACATTCAAGGCGCGGGGGCAAGTTTTTCGTACTTGGTCGTCAGGCGCAGGACGCCGCCTCGCGCGCATGTGCCCTTCGCGATCAAATCCCAGCCCGTTGGTTGGAACATCAACCACGCCCTGAGACGAAAACAGATCGCCGGGAAATCCTAATATTCGATAGGCGGCGGTGTGACCTGATATCCATTGGCCAATAACGCGTCGCGGATTTCCAATTGTCGGGCGCGGTGTTGCGCGGTGACGGCAACGGGGTGCAACCTGCCGCCCCTATTCGCCGGCAGAAATGTCGGGGATCCCAGGCCAGAAAGGTCGACTGCTGCGACACCGCAGCGGTTGCGACTTGCGTCAAGTCGGCCAGGGAAGACCTGGTCCGACGGTGGGCAGCCGGCGCAGCGGCCTATCACACAGATTTTCCCTTGGTATCGACCGTGCCCAAAGCCAAGAAAATCCCGTTTGAGCGGTATGCGCTCAAGAAAACAGTTATCATGAGCGGTATGCGCTCGGGTACTTTTCTTCTGCAAGTTGAATGAAGTTGTCTCGTCTGCCGAAATAAGCGGACGCGATCAGACGGTCGTGTGGGGAGGATTTCGTTCAGCAAGAAGGCACGCAAAGTGCCCCGATCAATCACGATCGACTGTGCGGATTTTGATCCTTCACAAGGTCAAAACTTGGAGGAGAAGAATGGACAATTCCGTTCATAAGAAGTCGCCGTTTGGTGCGGTACTCAATAACACAACGTCGCTGTTCGCCGCTGCCGCAATTGGTCTGATGGCCACTTTTACCGCTCCGTCCGAAGCCCATGCTCAGGACAGTTCCGTCAAAGTCGGTTTTGTGACGTTCCTGTCAGGTGGTGCGGCAGGGCCCTTCGGAGTGCCTGCACGCAATGCTGCCGAATTGATGATCGAAGCCATCAACGCAGGGGCCGTGCCCGGGCAGTACAATACCGCCGGTATCGGTGGGTCCATAATTGATCCGATCTTCGTTGATGAAAACTCAAAACAAAAGAACGCGGATTATCTCAAACTTGTCGAAAAAGACGGCGTTGAAATGGTCATCGGCTATGTCTCTTCGGGCAGCTGCAAAGCGATCGCGCCGGAAGCAGAAAAGGCCGAGCGCCTGACAATCTTGTTTGATTGCGGAACACCCCAGATTTTCGAAGAAATCGTGACGGACCCGAAGTACACCTTTCGCACTGGTGGACACGCGACAATGGATAGCGTTGCTGCGGCCCGATATCTTGTCGAGACCGGGGCGCCATCCGATACCATCGCCGGTATCAACCAGAACTACGCTTTCGGACAGGACAACTGGCGTGATTTTTCCGCAACGATGGCGCAGCTGAAAAGCGGAACACAAATCGCGACAGAGCAATTCCCGAAGATCCATGCGGGTCAGTACGGCTCGGAGATTTCAGCCTTGCTGACGTCAACACCTGATGTGGTGCACTCCAGCTTTTGGGGTGGCGATCTGGAAGCCTTTATCATCCAGGGGTCCGCGCGCGGTATCTTTGAGCGCTCGAAGGTCGTTCTGAGCACTGGCGAGACGGCCATGCACCGGTTGGGCCCCCAAATGCCTGACGGAACCATCATTGGCGCGCGTGGCCCGCACGGTGATCTTGCACCCGCATCCGAGCTGAACACATGGTTCCGCAAGGCATACTTTGATCGCTTTGGGACGTTGCCGACCTATCCGTCGTACAAGATGGCTCAAGCCCTTCTTGGGGTGAAAGCGGCGGCCGACAAGGCCGGAAGCGCAGATCAGGATGCGATCATTGGGTCTCTTACAGGGCTTGAATGGGAAGGGCCAAGCGGCACCGTTTCCATGGCCCTGGCAAACGGACACCAGGCGATCCAGGGCACGGCCTATGGCACGTATCAATACGACAAGGATACAGGGTCAGCGACGCTGGTGGATATCATCCGCTTCCCTGCCGAATGCGTGAACCCGCCGGCTGGCGCGATTTCCATTGACTGGATCAATGGCGGCTTCGAAGGCGCAAAGTGCGAATAGCACAGTGACCACCCTGTCGGGGCGGCTGCACAACGTGCTGTCGCCCCGAAAGCCAATTCGCCGAGCCAGCTCGGACTTGGGATTTAGATGGTTCAGGCTTTCTTTCGGGGCCAAGCCGGTACGCCGAACAGAACGGCCCGCAATGATTGGAGTAACGTATGCTTTCCGCAGTAGCGATAGCAGTGGATGGCCTTGGTTTTGCTGCATGGCTTTTCTTGTCATCGGTGGGGCTGACGCTGATCTACGGCGTGATGCGCATTCTCAACATGGCCCACGGCGGTTTCTATGCCCTTGGGGCCTATTCATCGGCATGGGCCATCGGGCTCTACACCGCGACTGGCAGTACAGTTGCTTTCACGTTTTTGCTTATACCCCTTGCCGCACTAATCGCGGGGGTTATCGCGGGTCTGGTCGTCGAACGCGGTATCCTGAGGTTCATGTACGGGCGTGATGAAGTGCTCATGGTGCTTGTGACCTACGCGATTTTCCTCATCCTCGAAGATGTGACGAAACTGATTTGGGGCACGGATTCCTACGTTGCCTGGCAGCCGGCGTTCTATTTTGGAACCATTGACGTGTTTGGGATTCCTTACACGGTCTACAAATTCCTGATTATCGGCACGGCGATTGTCGTTGGGCTTGCGCTGTTTTACACGCTGAACAAGACCCGCATCGGCAAGTTGCTTCTTGTGGTCATTGAAGACCGTGAGATCAGCGGCGCTCTGGGCATCAATGTGACGTTCTTCTTCACCGCTACATTTGTTTTGGGCGCAGTGCTGGGGGCCTTGGGCGGCGCAATCACTGCCCCCGAAATCTCGGTCTCACCCGGCATTGGTGCCGAGATCATCGTGCTGTCGTTTGCTGTCATCGTGATCGGCGGCATGGGGTCCATCGGCGGCGCAATGCTGGGCGCTCTTATTGTGGGTTTCGCGCGTGCGGCCTCAGTCCACCTCTACCCGCCTGCTGAACTGTTCTCAATCTACCTTGTCATGGCTGCAGTTTTGGCGGTGAAGCCCTATGGCCTGTTCGCCCTGGCAGAAAGCAGAAAGATATGACCAAGAATTTGGACCGCACCGAAATCGGGCTTCTCGTGGCCCTACCTATCCTTATTTGCATCGCTTTCATATTGCCCAAATGGCTGGTGAATTACGTGCACGTGTCCTTGGGAACAGGCCTTGTTGCGCTTGGTGTGATGATCCAGATGCGCGCAGGGCTCGTGTCATTCGGTCAAGGGCTCTACTTCTGTGTCGGCGGATACGCTGCTGGCATGACGGCCAAATTCTTTGGCATCACTGATTTCTTCGTTTTGTTGGTTGTTGGCATCCTGGCGGCCCTTGTTCTCTCTACGGTGCTCGGCTTTCTGTTGCGCCGATACCGAGAGATCTTTTTCGCCATGCTTTCGCTGGCGGTTTCAATGATCCTGTTCGGTGTGCTTTCGGGCGTTGAAGAATTGGGCTCGACGGACGGCTTCAACTTGCCAACAGCGTCGTATCTTGGCTGGAGCCCAACCGGTGAAACTGCCCGACTGACGCTGTATTCGCTGACGTGCATTATCGCGATTGGCTGTGCTATTGCGCTGAATCGCTTTCTGAAAAGCCCGATCGGCTACATCAACGAAGCCATCCGCGAAAACGAATTGCGCGTAGAATATCTTGGTACGTCAGCTCACAAGGCCGTTCACATCACCTATGTTCTGGCTGCGGTCGTTTCGGCCATTGGCGGTGTGCTTTGGGCGCTGCCGCTTGGCCATGTTGATCCTGAAATGACGAATTGGACGACCTCGGGTCAATTTGTGTTTGTCTCAATCCTTTCGGGTATCGGAAACATCGCGGCACCGATGATCGGCACATTCCTCTTGGAAATCATTCGGGTGTACGCCGTCGAGATCTCTCCGAATACCTGGCAGATGATCCTGGGCACGGTGATGTTGCTCACAATCATCTTTCTTCCAAAAGGCCTGTGGTCACTGATCGCCAGAAAGAAGACGGCAACAAAACAAGAAGGTGCTGCAGCACCGTTCGCGGGTGAATAGTGATGACGACAATTCTTGAAACCAAAAACCTCGAGATGAAATTCGGCGCCGTGTACGCGGCGAAGGACATCAATATCTCGATCCAGGCCGGCGAAGTCATGGGCGTCATCGGATCGAACGGGGCCGGCAAAACAACTTTCGTCAACATGGTGACCGGATACCTCAAGCCAACTTCGGGGGATATCATCTATCGCGGCAAGAGCATCACGGGCCGCCCAACGCGCGACATTACCAAGCTGGGTATTTGTCGGTCGTTTCAGATTCCGCAGCTCTTTCCTGAGTTGCCCGTGATCGAAAACATGCTGATCGCGTTGACGATCGCAAAACAGGACAGACCTGTTCTGTTCAAACCTGCCGTCGATAGCCAGCTGGAAAAAGAGGCGCATGAGTTGCTCGCACGGTTCAGCATCGAGCGCTACGCCGACCAAGAGATCCAGACCCTACCCCAAGGCGTGCGCAAACTGGTGGATATTGCCATGGCAACCGTCTCAGAACCTGATCTGCTGTTTCTTGATGAGCCGACCAGTGGGGTCAGCGCGGATGAAAAGATGGATTTCATGCGTGTTCTTATCGATGCGCTGAAGACCACCAAAACGGCCGTTCTCTTTATCGAACACGACATGGAAATCGTTGAAGAATTTTCGCCCCGCTGCGTCGCCTTTTATGAGGGCACCATTCTTGCCGATGGACCAACAGCAGAGGTCCTGGAGAACCAGAAGGTGCGTGAATTCGTGATTGGCAGTGAACTCCACCGCAACGCGGCCGACGACAAGCAACCAACGGGAGCAAACTGATGCTGGCAATCGATAACATCAGCCTATCCATCCAACGCGTGCCCATACTTCGGGATGTGAGCTTGGAAATCGAAACGGGAACGACATGCGGTCTGGTCGGGCGAAATGGGGCCGGCAAGACCACACTGATGCGCTCCATCATGGGGATCCTGCCTGTCGAGAAGGGCAGCATTCGGTTCAATCATGTCGATCTGCACACGGCCAAAGCGCATGAGCGGGCGGCCTTGGGTATCGGGTATCTTCCAGAAGATCGCCGGCTTGTCCCGCATTTCACGGTCGAAGAGAACATCCTGGTTTCCCTCTGGGCCACCAAAAACACCGATACTGCCCGATTGAAATGGGTCTATGAACTGATGCCAGAAATTGGCCGGTTTGCCGATCGAAAGGCGCTTACCCTCAGTGGCGGTCAGCAAAAACTGGTCGCTTTGGCGCGTGCATTGGTCGCCGGTTCCAACCTTCTTCTGCTTGATGAACCCTTCGAAGGTGTCGCGCCGGCACTTGCGGCGCGTCTGATGGAAGTGATCGGAAATCTCAGGTCTGAACATCTCACAGTCCTGGTGTCCGAGTCAGATTACACGCATTCGCAAAAGGTGGTCGACAAGGTCTATTCGATCGAACGCGGTCAGATCAGCCTGATGACCAACACTGAAGCGGCCTAGCCGCCAACACACTGTCAGAACGCTCACATACATGAACCAACCGGGGCGCAGTGAAACAGAAGCCATCGATTTCGGAGTTTTCCGAAAGGCTCGATCAAGGGGGGCGTCAACATGTCAGACGATCAGGTTTGGATGAGTGGGAAATCGGTTGAGATGACCAGTTGTGATGACATCGTGAGGGGAACAAAGACGCTGCCGATTATAGAGTTTCCCAAGCTCTCGCCAGTTGCGCCAAACTTGCGCACTTCAGAACTGCACCCGTTGCGGCCGAAGCTTCTCCGATTGATCGATCGCCACGCCGTTTCGCATTCCGCTACCGAGGCGGTTGATGTGGGCGACATTCAAACCGGTAGCGGCGGGAGCTCTGCAGACGTCTTCCCCTATTGGGGGGCTATGATGCCCGGGTTTGGCCGCGCGATTTCGCCATCTGCGGCACCCACGAAAACAACCACACGGATATTCGAATAAGATCGAAAAAGAGAGGCCCTCCAATGAACCCATTTACCTTTAGCACCGCAGCCAGTGTCAGATTTGGTGCTGGATTGATTTCGCAGCTTGGCGAAATGGTCAAAGAAACCATTGGTACGCGCGTTCTGCTGGTTACAGATCCAGGCATGGTGGCAACGGGCATCGTCGACAAAGCACTTGCCGCGCTAAAGTCTTCCGGCGTTGAGGTGAGATTGTTTCAGGATGTGCAGGCAGACCCACCGGAAAAAGTGGTCATGCTCTGTGCCGAAGCGGCCATCGAGCATGGTTCGTATGGTGTCATTGGCCTTGGGGGCGGCTCTTCACTGGATGTGGCGAAACTGGCGGCGTTGTTGGCGCCTGGGACGGAAACCCTCAAGGACGCTTTTGGTGTCGGCAACGCGAAGGGGCCGCGTCTTCCGCTCATCCTTATTCCGACGACGTCGGGCACTGGGTCAGAAGTTACGCCGATTTCCATCGTCACCACCGGCACCAATGAAAAAATGGGGGTCGTGTCACCGGTCATCATTCCTGATATCGCTTTACTTGATCCAGAACTGACGCTGGGATTGCCCTCCCATATCACTGCAGCCACCGGCATTGACGCCATGGTGCACGCAATCGAATCCTACGCATCAACCAGTGAAAACAACAATCCGATCTCACGCATGCTTGCGGAAAAAGCGCTTGGGCTTATGGGCTCATCTTTGTTGAGTGCCGTCCAAGATGGCTCTGACCTGGAAACGCGCTCGGCAATGCTGTTGGGATCCTTGCTTGCTGGACAGGCATTCGCGAACTCTCCTGTCGCCGCTGTGCATGCCCTTGCCTACCCGTTGGGCGGTCATTTCCACATTCCACACGGATTATCAAACGCGCTGGTCTTGCCGCATGTGCTTCGTTTCAACGCTGAAACCAATCCCGAACCCTATGCGGCCATCGCACCTTATGCATTCCCCAAACTTGCCGAGGTTGGCGAACAAGGTCGGGCGCTCGCGTTCTGTGACGAGCTTCAAAAGCTCTCTGAGGCCTGCGGTTTGCAACAGTCTCTGCGCGAGATGGACATCCCCGAAGACGTGCTTCCCAAGCTCGCCGATGATGCGATGAACCAGACCCGGCTGTTGGTAAACAACCCCCGTGAGGTCACACGCGAAGATGCTTTGGCGATCTATCAAGCGGCATATTAAGGGAACGCGGATCGCGAAATGTTGGACAACCAATCGCTACACGTCGATCCGCAAACCTGGGATTACACGAAAGCGATAACCTTCGGGCACAGTGTCAGCGGCAGACGGGACTGGTGCACTGGACCGGCGGGTCCTTGTGGGATGAGACAACGTCGAGTTCAAAGACAGTATGCGTATCCTGAGACTTATCGAAACCATGACCTTCGGAAAAATCCCGTCGGATCCGTTGCCGGGTCTGGGCACAGGTCAGGTCCGACAAAAGTACACCGAACCCAGGCCGCGCGTCGTGCCAACATTTTGGGACAAGTAAGGAAACGCCCGGCGGCTGGCTGGGATACAGGAAAGCGGGATGCAGAAAGATGACTGAATTTCTAGAAACTCTGGAGCAACGGTTGAGCAACAAGAGCCTTCTGCTGAAAGGCGCCTATATCGGCGGCGAATGGCAGGCCGAGTCTTCCACCGGCGATACCTTTGAGGTCCTAAACCCGTCGACGCGAGACGTGATCGCGGTGTTGCCGGACATGGGCATAGACGAGACACGGGCGGCAATTGACGCAGCCTATGTTGCGCAGAAAGACTGGGCAGGCAAAACCGGGAAAGACCGCGCCAGCGTTCTGCGCAAGTGGTATGATCTCATGGTCGCCAATGTCGACGATCTAGGTGCAATCCTGTGTGCCGAAATGGGAAAACCCCTGGCCGAGGCCAAAGGTGAAATCCTGTATGGCGCAAGTTTCATCGAATGGTTTGCAGAAGAAGCCAAGCGCGTCTACGGCGACATCATTCCCGGGCACCAACCTGACAAAAGGATCATGGTGCTCAAGCAACCTGTCGGTGTCGTTGCATCGATTACGCCCTGGAATTTCCCGAATGCCATGATTGCCAGAAAGGTTGGGCCGGCGCTTGCGGTCGGCTGCGCTTTCGTCGCGAAGCCGGCGGCCGAAACGCCCCTTTCGGCACTGGCCATGGCGTATCTTGCCGAGCAAGCAGGACTTCCCAAAGGGCTCTTTTCAGTCGTGACCAGCAAGCAATCTTCAATCATCGGGAAAGAGTTTTGCGAAAACGCAAAGGTCCGTAAACTCACCTTCACCGGCTCGACCGAAGTCGGTCGCATCCTGATGAAGCAATCGGCGGATCAGGTGATGAAGACCTCGATGGAACTTGGCGGCAACGCACCGTTCATTGTGTTCGATGACGCGGATCTGGATGCTGCCGTTGAAGGGGCAATGATCTCAAAATATCGCAACAACGGTCAAACCTGCGTCTGCGCGAACCGTATCTACGTTCAAAGCGGCGTCTATGAAGCGTTCGCTGAAAAACTGAAAGCAGCCGTGGACGCCATGAAGGTCGGCGATGGGTTCACGGACGGAGTCGTGGCTGGCCCGCTCATCAGCACTGAGGCGGTTGCGAAAGTCAAAGAGCACATCAAGGATGCCACGTCCAAAGGCGCGTCGATTGTGACTGGCGGCAAGGCGCATGAACTGGGCGGTACGTTCTTTGAACCAACGATCCTCAAGGATGTGACCCGCGACATGCTGATAGCATCCGACGAGACGTTCGGACCCGTTGCCCCGCTGTTCAAATTTGCGAGTGTCGAGGACGTTATTGAGCAAGCGAATGACACCATCTTTGGCCTCGCGTCCTACTTTTACGCCAACGATCTTTCGAGGGTCTGGAAAGTCGCGGAAGCGCTTGAATACGGAATGGTTGGTGTGAACACTGGTCTGATTTCTACCGAGGTAGCCCCCTTTGGCGGGGTAAAGCAGTCAGGGCAAGGTCGTGAAGGATCAAAGTACGGTATCGATGATTACCTAGAGATGAAATACGTCTGCCTGGGGGGTATATGAGCCCATTCTGAGGCATGCAGTCGTGAACGTGTTGCCGCTTTAGGCGACGGCTCCCTGTCGGCGGAATGTGTCGCCCACAAAAGCTGGATTGCATTGGTTTGTTGCTTGGCTATCCTTGCGTAGAGTCCGTGCCCTGCACTCTCACGAAGTCCGCAGGTTATTTGCGCCACACCGCGCAGATTGCGCAATTGCCGCGACGCGCGGAGCTTTCACCGCGCGGAGCCGGGATCGCTGTCAAGCGACGGCCAGGTTTCCGGTGGATAGTAGATCGACCATTCACCTAGAAGGACAGTTGCAGGCACATGAGTATTGTTGAAAACTGTTTTCCCAATTGCCTGCACTTGCAAGAGTTGGTGTGACGTCGGATCCATGGTTGACCGAAAGCCTTGCGGGTCTTCGGGCAGAGACAAAGACAGGTTTTCAAGTGCGGTGCGAACGGCCTGTTTGTCAGACATGCCGCCTGCAACTTTTACGGCCTCTGCAATGGCCAAAATACCCGCATAGGCCCCCTGCGCGGCGTAGCTGGGATAGCGGCCGGCTATGTCGTAGAACTCTTCGACAAAAGTGTGATTGGCGTTCGTCGGGGGCCAATTGACGTGATGTCGAGCCGACAGAACCAGACCAAGGGGCATATCATTGCCCAGTTCGGCCAAAATTTCAAAATTGCCCCCCGCATCAAAATTCATGAACTGGGTGCGTTCGAAAAGGTTGCTCAGGCGCGCTTGTTTCACGAAGGTCACCAGATCCAACCCCCAGTGGCCGTTCACAACTATATCGGCGGGGGAATCTGAAAGCTGTTGTAGGTAAAGTGAGTAGTCGGTTTCAAACAGGCGAGGCCAATACTCGCCAGCGATTTCAAAATCCACGCCCTCCTGCCGCAAGAATTCTCTGAGATCATCCCAGGCTTGATAGCCGTATTCGTAGTCGGGCCCGATGAAGGCAATGGATAGAGGTTCATCCGGATTTTGATAACTTTCACGAATGTATTTGGCACCAGCGAGCATCGACTGCCGGGTCCCGTTGCTCATGCGAAAGTAATAGGAGTGCAGTGCTTCGGTTGTCAGGTTAGGGGATGCGTGGTCGGTTCCGATAAAGAAGGTCTCGTGCTTGAATGCCTCGGCGGAAACCGCCCGCGCGACGCTTGAACTCACAACGCCACATAGGAAATCAACCTTTTCTTCTTCGATGAAGCGACGCGCCATTTTTTCAGATCGCAAGGACTTCGACCGCGTGTCTTCAATTGTCACGTCCAGCTCTGGATCGCCTGCAGAGCCCTGAGATCTGATATGATCCAGGGCCATTTGAATCGCGACAGAGCTGTCACGCCCATAAAGCCCAGCGGGCCCGGTCAGGGGATAAAGACACCCAACCTTGACTGGCACCACTTGCGCCAAAGCTTGCGATGCGATTGAAAACGCCGCGCAACCTGCGAAACCCAGACCCCGAATGCTTTTCAACCAATTCATTGCAGACCTAGCCGGTGCATTTTACGTTTGAGCGCGTGACGAGAGATGCCCAGCCGTTCTGCGGCCACCCCCTTTTTCCCACCGGATTTCAACAGAGCATCCTGGATCATGTTTCTTTCAACGCCATCTATCGACTCTTCGATGGATACCGGCCCCACTGGATCAACGGATTGAAATTCAGATGGAAGGTGATCTGCAGAAATGACCTGTCCCGGATGAAGGATCGTCAAGCGTTCGACGAGGTTTCGCAATTCCCGAACATTTCCTGGCCAAGGGTATGAATTGAAAAACGCGATCGTGGACTTGCCAAAGCCAATAGGCTTATTCGCGGTCTCTTGCGCAAAGCGCTGCGCGAAATAACTTGCGAGCAACTCTATGTCCTGACCTCGATCCCGTAGCGGTGGAATTTCCATGGGCATGACGTTGAGACGAAAGAACAGGTCTTGGCGAAACGACCCATTCGCAACGGCTTCCTCCAAATTCTTGTTCGTGGCTGCAACGACACGAACGTCGGCGCAATGCTCGCGGGTTATTCCAACCGGGCGATAGTTCCGAGTTTCGATAAAGGTCAGCAATTTGGCTTGGACAGAAAGCGGCATTTCACTGACTTCATCAAGAAATAGCGTTCCGCCATCGGCGATTTCTACCAGGCCGCGACTGCGCGATACGTTGCCAGGAACGGCGCCCTTGTCAGCCCCGAAAAGCTCGGCCTCAATCTGCCCTTCCGGTAAAGTAGCACAGTTGATTTCGACGAACGGACTGTCTGCTTCGCTTCCTTTCAAGTGCAGTTGCTTGGCAACCACGGCTTTCCCGGCGCCAGTTTCGCCAGACAGCAACAACGTGTTCACATTGCTCTCGCTCACGCGGTTGATTTGCGCGCGCAAGCTTCGGATCAAGTGCGAATTGCCAATAAACTCGGGATCGTTCGTGTAACGTTGGCGAAGGTACTTTACTTCCGATTCAAGTTGTTTGCGTCGGCTGGTTTCTTCGATCAAATGAATTAACTCATCGATATCGAAGGGCTTTGATATGTAATCGACAGCGCCCATCTTGATAGACGTCACGGCGTCCTTCGTGTCATCGAAGGCGCTCATCATGATGACGGGCATATCTGGCGTTTCTGTCGTCATCCAATCCAACACCTCTAGCCCGGATTGGCCAGGCATTCTGATGTCGAGAAGAGCAACGTCCGGTGTGTGGCTCTTGGCCAGGTTGCATCCGGCATGCCCATTGTGGGCTTCGAGGCATTCCATCCCTGCTTGGCGAAGCGTAAATGCCAAGGACTGGGTCAGCTTTATCTCATCGTCAATAATGAGCACGGTTGTCTTTCTCATCACGCCGCTCGCTCTGGATCGATGACGGGGAACGTAATGGTGACGGTGGTACCAACCCCTGTTTCACTTTCAATCTGCATAGTGCCGCCGTTGGCCTCGACAAGCTGATTGGTTATCGACAACCCTAGACCCGAACCATCCGATTTTGTTGTAAAGAACGGTCGCAAGACCTTCGCTTTGGTCGCCTCATCAATACCCGTTCCGTCGTCCGAAACCTCCAGCACGGCGCTACGCTTGTTGCGATAGGCGCGCATGGTCAGGTGGCCTCCCTCGGGCATTGCTTCGATCGCATTGAGGGCCAGGTTGAGCATTATCTGTCGAAGATGGGACTGGTCGAGCAATAGCAGCAAATTCGACTGACCCGAGATGTTGACGACAACATTTTTTTCATGCGCAGTCGTCGCGATCAGGACCTTTATGGATTGCAGGATCTCTTTGATCGCGACTTGTTCTTTTTCTGGCTCGCTCGGTCGGGCATAGTTCAAAAGCTCACTGATCGCGCCATCAACACGGGCAATCTCTGACGAGATTACATCTAGCATTTGTTGGCGCTCGGCATCTTTTTCTGTGCGCTTCAACCCATGCACGGTGGCCGATACCGTCGTCAGTGGGTTTCGAATTTCATGCGCAATACCAGCCGCCATATTGCCAAGTGCAGCACGGCGTTCCACGTCAATCCGAGATTCAATGAGTTTGCCGAGTTGTTCTCTCATTTGGTTGTAGGATCGGGCGAGAACTCCGAGCTCTCCGGGCGCGTCTTCGGACACCGGAACACTGAAATTCCCGTTTGCAATCGCACGCGCACCTTCACTGAGTGGCTGTAGGTTGCGCGACAAACGTTCTGACATTTGCAAGAACAGGTATATCAGACAGAGCGCAGAAGCTGCCGCCGCCACCATGAGCAGATAGCGGATATAGGTTCGAGGCTCCTTGAAGATATCCCGACCCTTCACCAGTTGAATCTTCCAGCCGGGAAAAAACTGACGCGATCCCGCTATTTCGATGCCTGGCTTGGCTGCCGTGCCAACCGCCGAAAGCCTGATGCGGTCAAAAACCACGATTTGGGGGCGGTGGACATTCGGTTCGACCAGGGATGAGGTTTGCTCTGAAAGAGACGCAAGGCGCATGCGCAAGGAAACAATGCCTATGACCTCTTGATTGAGCTTCACAGGCATACTGATAAGAAACCAGCCCGGACGACCGCCTTTTGGCAGGACGGGGCCTAAGACCCCCACAGCGCCGTGTTGGATCAACGGCAGTGTATTGTAGTCATCTGGCTTGCCACGGTGACGGGTTTCCGGAATCGTTTGCAGGATATTGCCATCAATGTCTGCAAGCTCAATTGCATAGATGTCCGGGCTTTCAGTTTCAATCCTCAGAAAATCCCCCAACAACGGCGTCAGTCCGCCCGCATCCTGGTTTGAAAAGAACGCGGTTGTATCGGGCAAATCAACGATGTTTTCCAACCGATTGACCTGGACCGCCATGAAGTTGTTCAATTTCGCGGCCGTTGCTTCGAGCTCGGACTCCATGCGGTTGGTGATGAGATTGTCCAAAAGATTGGCACTGTAGCGATCATAAAGTCCGGCAATGGTTGCCAATGGAATGAGCGCGGCGACCAATGCGCCCCAAATGTAGCGTTGCGCCAAATTTAGCCGTGAAAATGGCAGCTTTAATCGCAAACAGCTTCCTCCATGAGGAAGCATACAGGCAAACGATTTCGAGCGCTAATCGCTCAAGCCACAATTTCGAGCGGATGCCGCTCATGAGAGAAAATCTGGCCCAGCCCCAAAAATTGCCGAACTCACTTTGGTCATTAGGTGTTCCGGGGACGTCTGTAACTTTGGGATTGGGCTGCCCCCATTATCCTGGCAGGTATCCGGCGTTGATAAACTTGCCTTTTGCTCATTCTGCCGATTTGGGGACACCGTGCGGCAGGGCGGCAAGTGACGACTGCTCACCAAACCTGGTTGGGGTGATCAATCGCCATCTTTCTTTTCACACGGGAATATCTGTGGGGCCCCGGGGCGGCACCGTTGTTCTTAGGCGCTGACAAAACTTTCTTAGACCCATTGTGCTATCAGCCGCCTGATGTGTTGGCGCCCGGCGCAACAAGCCTGAGTGCGCAGGTGCCTAGCCACCTGACGGCATCAAGGACTGCGCAACAATCAGCTGCACCCGCGCCAGGATCAGCAGGCTTGGCCGCTAGATCGACAGCGTCTGATACCGTGGGGCGATCACGGCGCGCCTTCGTGCCAGGCGCGCCGACCTGAGGTTATCGCTTGCAATTGGGTTCCACCAAAACACGGTCGATCTTGGGGGAATGCCTTTCCATCTGGCCGTCCACTCATCCGGGTCAGTCAGTCCCCGCCGGTTGTTCTTCAGCTGTCAGGTTCATCGTCAAGCATAGCGAGAATTTCTTGGGTGTGCTCGCCGCGTGCAGGTGGATGGTTCGGTGTCACGGCATGCCCGTCGAAACGGGGTGCAGGGGCTGATTGCAACGGACCATCGTCGCCCTTCCAAATGCCGCGCGCTTGACTAAGCGGGTGGGTCGCCGCCTCATCCGGACTGAGGATCGGGGCTGCGCAGGCGTCGGTGTCGGCAAACAATTCGGCCCAGTGATCGCGCGGTTGTGTCGCGAACAGTTCGATCAATCGCGCCGTCGCCTTTGGCCAGCTTTTCGGATCAAACTGCGTTGCAAAATCGGGGTCATCGCTTAGCCCCAGCAGCCCGATGAAGGTGCCATAAAATTGGGGTTCCAGACATTGCACGCTGACAAAGCCGCCGTCTGCGCAGACGTAGCTGCGGCTCCAATGTGGACCATCGAGCAGGCTTGCGCCGCGCGTCGAATTTTGCGGCCCGCTTTGGCGAAGGGCCATCAACAGGTTCATCATATGCGCCGAGCCATCGACAATGGCCGCATCCACGACGGTTCCCTTGCCAGTGCTGCGGGCGTGCAGAATTCCGGCCAGCATGCCGACCGTCAAATAATGCGCTCCACCGCCGATATCACCCACCAAAGTGGGAGGCGCTACAGGCGGTTGTCCCGGAGGCGAGGCATACCACAATGCGCCCGATAGCCCGATGTAGTTCATGTCATGTCCGGCCATGGACGACATCGGCCCGGTCTGTCCCCAACCGGTCATGCGTCCGTAAACCAGCTTGGGGTTGACGGCGTGGCAGACCTCAGGCCCCAGCCCAAGCTTTTCCATCACGCCGGGGCGGAACCCTTCGACCATTCCGTCTGCGGTGGTGATCAGTTTTTTCAGCGTCGTCACGTCGTCTGGATCCTTGAGATCCAGTTCGATCGAGCGCTTGCCGCGATCAATGATCGGCGCGTCAGGCAGGATCGGCAGGCCGGGGCCGCCTTTGCGATGCACCACGATGACATCCGCGCCAAGATCGGCCAGGTGCATGGCCGAGAACGGTGCTGGGCCAAGCCCCTCGATCTCGATGATACGTATTCCGCTGAGCATTGTCTTGTCCCCTTGATGACCGGCGCGGGGACTATGCCGCGCCGGTAGGTTAGTGAGCTAGATAAGATCAGTAGGGCAGGTCGGTTTCAACCACGACCCAATCGCCACCTTGGCTCTGCACCATCACGAAGCCGTCGCCGCCCGCGTGCTTGTCAGGGCCGAACGACAGGGTCGGACCGCCGAAGATGTCGTTGTAGTCGGTGATCTGTTCGATACCAGCGATCAGGGAATCAACCGTCAGGTCGCGCCCTGCGTTTTCCAGCGCCAGGACCGTCAGATCCGCCGCAACGTAGCCCATCTGTGCTTGCAGGGTTGCAGGTTCACCGTAGACTTCCTCATACGCTTTGGCAAAGGCTTGCAGATCTTCGTCAAAGCTTTCCAAATCGACCTCGCTGCCTTCCAGATTGGTCGCCAGAACCGACGTGGTCACATACATGCCCTCTGTCAGCTTTCCGTCACCGGCCGCCGCGACGATGGGCGTATAGGGCACCATCGAGCCAAGCATCGGCTTGTCCCAGCCCAACTGGCGCAAGGTTGCGTAGAGCGTGATCGAATCCTTGATCGCAGAGCCCATGGCCAAGACTTCACAATCGGTGTTCTTGATGGCAGTCGCCACACCGGCAAAGTCTGTTTCGGTGACTTTGTGCGACCCTTTGTAGACAACCTCCAGGTCGTTTTGTTCGACAGCAATCGCGACACCTGCGTTGATCTCTTCGCCGAATTCATTGGCCACGGATTGCACACAAATCTTTTTTGCGCCGCCTTCTGCAAAATGGCGAAGTCCCGCAATCACGCCATCACGGTAGCTGGCGAACTGGCTGAAGTGCAGTCTGTTGAAGGGTTCCGTCATTGACGCCGCCCCGGTCAGCGGGAACAGGTTGGGGATACCCTTGCTATCGAGGATCTTCATTGACGCAAGGGTCTGGGACGTGCCCGCCCCCATGAGCATTGCAAAGATACCGTCGCGTTGGACCAGTTTGTTGGTGGCGCGCGCTGCCATTGGAACTTCGTATTTGGTGTCCTCGACGAAGAGTTCAATCTTGCGGCCATGCACGCCGCCGGCTTCGTTTGCCTGGTCAAAGCGCAGCCGGACGCCGTTGGTCGCAGGTGCGCCCCAGGTCGCAAGTGGGCCGGACAAGTCGGTTTGAACGCCGATTTTCACGGTGTCGTCTGTGACGCCTTGCTGGGCCTGTGCCGTGGTGCCCAGTGCCATCAGCGTGGCGGCCGCATAAGTTAGCAGTTTGTTGGTCATGGTATTCCTCCCAGATGCCGCAGGTTAGCGGCGGTTAGTACATTTCGGAAATCAGGTTCTCATACTTGGTTTCGACGAACTTGCGCTTCAGCTTCATGGTAGGCGTCATTTCATCGTCTTCCGCTGTGAGCAACACATTGATAAGGCGGAATTTTTTCACCTGCTCGACGCTAGAGAACTTTTTGTTCGCGCTATTGATCTCGGCCTCGATCAGTTCAATGATCTCGGGGTGCGCACACAATGAGCGATAATCAGTGAACGGGATATTGTGGGTTTGCGCATGGTTCTCGACGTTCTCCTGATCAATCATGATCAGGCAGGTCAGATACTTGCGCTTGTCACCGACCACCACCGCGTCAGAAATGAAGGGCGAGAATTTCAATTCGTTCTCGATCTGGCTGGGCGTGATGTTCTTGCCGCCTGCCGTGATGATGATGTCCTTCAGCCGGTCGGTGATCCTCCAGGCACCGTCATCGTCGATCTTGCCGACGTCGCCGGTGTGGATCCATCCATCGACCAGCGCATTCTGTGTGGCTTCTGGATTGTTGAGATAACCCGAGAACATCGAGGGGCCGCGCATCAGAATTTCGTTTTGCTCGCTCAGTTTCAATTCGACCCCCGGCACCGGAAAGCCGATCGTCCCAGGATTGGGTTCGTCGGAATTTGTAATGGCCGCAAGCCCGGTTTCGGTCTGGCCGTAGACTTCCGCGACCGGCAGGCCAAGCGCGAAAAACCAACGCAGCAGATCCGACGAAATAGGCGCCGCGCCGGACAACAGGAACGTTGAGCGATCAAGGCCCAAGAGCTGCTTGAGATTGCGAAACACCAGTCGATCCGCGATTTTGAATTGCGCCTCCAGAAGGGGCGGAACCCGGCGGTTTTGCAACAGATAGTCGGCGCGCTTGCGCCCGATCCCAAGCGCAATCTCGTACCCTTTCTTGCCGACCCACGTTGCTTCGGTCATCAGGGTGTTGATGCGCGAATAGAACTTTTCCCAAATCCGCGGCACCGCAAAAAGAACCGTCGGCGACAGCTCTTGTATGTTTTCGAACACCGTCTCGGAGCTCTCGGCAAAGTTGATCCGGGTGCCGTGGCCCAGGTTCATGCACAGCGAAATCAACCGTTCAGCCGCGTGGCACAGCGGCAGGTAGGTCAGGATATCGTCGTCGCCGGTGATCGGAAAGGTGTCTGGCGCGGCGGACATCTGGAACAGCAGATAGCGATCGGGGATCAGCGCCCCTTTGGGCGCGCCGGTGGTGCCAGAGGTATAGATCAGCACCGCGGTGTCATCGTTTTTGCCGCTGTCAATCGCCTTGTTGATCGCGTCCGGGTTCTCTTTGCGATAGAGCGCGCCCGCCTCGTAGAGGTTTTCGATGGGTTCGACCATGGGATCGCTGAATCCGCGAAGCCCTTTCCAATCGATCACATAAACCCGCAAGACTGACGGAACTTCGTCACGGACCGACAGATACTTGTCCAGCTGCTCTTCGTTTTCGACGATCAGCACGCGGGTTTGGGAATCGTTCAGAAGATGGCGCAGCTGGCCTTCCTGATAGGTCGGATAGACCCCGTTTATCGTCAGTGCGGCGGCATGCGCGCCCATATCGACAAAGGCCCATTCCTTATTGTTCTCTGACAGGATCGACACCACATCGCCGTGCGTAAGTCCCAGTGACATAAAGCCACCTGCGCAATCATAGGCGAAGCGTTCGTAATCCGCCCAGGTAAAGGCCCGCCAGATGCCGTAGTCCTTTTCGCGCATGGCGATACGGTCGCTCCATTCCTTCGCGCGCGCGCGAAACAGCTTGGCCAGTGTGTCGTGCCCGTCGATAGAGACGAAATCGGATGTAATAACGGCGTCCATGACTACCTCCAGGTCTTTCGTTTTTTCCAGCGCTTTTCGCCGCGCACGCCTACATCGGACTGCCCGAGGTAGAATTCCTTGATGTCGTCAGAGTCGAGAAGTTCACTCGTAGGTGCGTCCATCACAACCCGGCCGACCTCCATGATGAAACCGTGTTCGGCGACGTTCAGCGCTGCTTGCGCATTCTGCTCAACCAGCACGATGGTCACCCCCTGCTCGGCGTTGATACGCCGCACGATGTCGAAAATGGTCTTGGTCAGCAGCGGCGACAGGCCCAGCGACGGCTCGTCAAGGATCATCAGGCGCGGTTGGCCCATGAAAGCGCGGCCGATGGCAAGCATCTGCTGCTGACCACCAGATAGAAAACCAGCCATGTCGCGGCGCTTGGTCTTGAGATCGGGGAAATAGGAATAAATCGTTTCGAAATCGCGCGCGATGCCGTCGCGATCCTTTCGCCCCCACGCCCCCAGCTTGAGATTTTCCTCGACAGTCATGAAGGGGAACACTTCGCGTCCCTCGGGGACATGGCCAATGCCCTTCGAAGCAACCACGTCCGGCGCCCGATTTTGCACCTCTTCGCCGTCGATGAGGACCTTGCCCTTGCGGCAGTCAATCGCGCCGGAAATGGTTTTAAGCAGCGTCGTCTTGCCCGCGCCATTGGCGCCAAGGATGGTGACGATACTACCCGCCTCAACCTTGAGGCTGACACCGGCAATGGCCATGATCGGGCCATAAAAGGTTTCAATGTTTCGCAGTTCAAGCAGCGGAGTGGTCATGCGTCTGTCCCCAAATATGCGGCTTGTACGGTGGGGTTCGATTGAACCTCGGTGACATTGCCGACGGCCAGAACCTCGCCGCCCGCGATGGCCAGAACCCGGTCGGCAATGCGGCCCACCAGATTCATGTCATGCTCGACCATCACGATGGTTACGCCCAGTTCTTCCTTGATGTCCTTCAGCCAGAACGACATGTCCGCCGTTTCTTCGGGGTTCAGCCCCGATGCGGGTTCGTCCAGCAGCAGCAATTTGGGATCGGCACAAAGCGCCCGCGCGAGTTCGACGTTCTTGCGCGCGCCATAGGACAGGTCGGCGACCTTTTCATACCGATGATGCTGCATGTCCAGCAGATCAAGAATATCCTCAACCTTGCGGCGGTGTTCATGCTCTTCGCGCCGTACCCGAGGCGTGAAGAAGAACTCGGACAGCGCCCCGGTGCGCACTTTCGAAGCGCGACCGACCAACAAGTTGTCCAGCACAGTCGCGTTCTCGAACAGCTCGATGTTCTGGAACGTGCGGGCGATGCCTGCGCTGACGACCTCATGTGCCTCGCAGTTCAGCAACTCTTGACCCTGAAACCGGATCGAGCCGGATTTGGGCGTATAGACACGGCTGATCGCGTTGAAGATCGTGCTCTTGCCGGCGCCATTCGGGCCGATAACAGCGTAGATTTCGCCAGGTTCTACCGAAAAGCTGACATCGTTGATCGCTTTGACGCCCCCAAAGGCCACGACCAGATTGTTGACTTCCAATTCGCTCATCTGAACCGCTCCGTTTTGAGATAACGTTTCTGGCGCGTGAACGTGGCCCGTTTGTAATAAGGGAAGGTCTCCAGAAACAGCCGCAGTTTACGCCAGCGGCCATACAGACCCTCCGGTTCGAACATTATGAACCCGGAGATGATGGCGCCGAACAACAACTGTTCCAGCCCTGCAGCCTGCGCGATGGATTGCGGCAGCACGTTTTGCAGCAGATTGATCAGGTTGGGCAGGATTGACACGAAAACCGCACCAAAGATCGCGCCAGTGATCGTGCCCAGACCGCCGACGATGACCATCAAAAGCAGTTTCAGGGATTCGTTGACGCCGAAGGATTCCGGCGACAGGTAGAACGTCAGATGCGACAGCAAGCCACCCGCAAGACCCGTCAGCATGGCGCTGATAAAGAAGGCCTTGATACGGGTGCGTGCGATGTTCAGCCCCAGCGATCGCGCCGAGGTTTCGGAATCGCGTACCGCAACAAAAGCACGTCCTGTGGGTGAACGCATCAGGTTGGCAACGCCCCAGATGCAGAACACGACAAGTGCAAGGATCAGATAGTATTGCAGCGGACCGGCGGTGACTTCCCAGCCAAAGGCCGTCATGGGCGGGACCGAAAGGCCCATATGTCCGCCCGTGACATGTTCCCAGGCGCCGATGCCGGTTTCTACGACAATCGCAAAGGCAAGCGTGGCGATGGCCATGTAAAACCCGTGCATCTTGCTTGCGGCACGCCCAAGCGCCGCACCGATCAGACCCGCAGCCAACGCGCCGGCTGGCAACGTGATGAAGAACGGCAAGCCGTAGCCCAACAACACCGCGTTGGTGTAAGCACCGATCCCCAAGAAGGCACCGTGACCAAAGCTGACCATGCCGGTAAATCCGACCAGTACCATCAGTCCCAGACCGGCAATGATGTAGACCAGAAACATCGTGAGTTCCGAAAGAAAGTATCCGCCCACGATCAGCGGCGCAATCAGCGCAAGAACGAGCGCCAGCAGAACGCGAAAACGCTCGCCCCGGTCCACAAGGTAGTTGATGTCTTGATCGTAGTTGGTTTTGAAAAGTACCTGCATATCATCAGACCTTCTTCTGGAAGGTCTGTGAGATCAGACCTTCGGGGCGGATGAAAAGAACGGCCAGCATGATGATATAGGCATATGTGCCCTTGAATGCTGGGAAGTAGAAATCAAGGAACGGTTCTGCGATGCCGATGATCAGGCAGCCAAGAAACGCGCCGGGGATAGAGCCGAAGCCGCCCACAACCGCGCCCGCCAGCGCCTTGATGCCGAAAATGCTCATGCCGGTATCGACCTGAGTCACAGGCGCCATCATGATGCCCGCAACTGCGGCAACCATCGCGCCGATCGCCCAGACCACTGCAATCAGTCGTTTGACCGGAATGCGCGAATAATACGCCGCCAGCTGGTTTTGCGAGGCGGCCTGAATCGCCAGACCTGTGCGGGTACGCGAGAAGAAGACGTAAAGCAGCAACGAGATTACAATCGTGCCGAGGATGATGGTGATCCGGTCCAGTCCGATCACGACGCCGCCAATGTTCACGTCCCGCATGAACGGTACGCTCAGTGTAAGCGGGCTCCAGCCCCAGATCATCCCAGCCAGCGCGCGCAGCATCATCGCGATTGCGACAGTCAGGATAAAGATCGTGGCCTGCGCCTGTCCCACCAGGCGCCGCATGACCACGGCGTCCAACAGGTACCCGAACACCCCAAGCGACAGGATGCCCAGAGCAGAGCCAAGCCAAAAGCCCAAGCCCCAGATTTCCGAGAACGTGAGCACCATGAACGCGCCCAGCATCATCAATTCACCATGGGCGAAATTGACGATTTCGGTCGCGCGGTAGATGAACACGAAACCGATCGCGATCAACGCATAGCCGCAGCCCTGCGATATCCCGATTACCAATAGTTGTATTGCGTCTGAAAATTCCATGACGCTCCCCCTCCCCGATGTTTGGCTTCAGCCGCGTGTCATGCTGCCACCTATCGACAGCACTTTGCCGGTTGCTGCCTTTATGGTTTCGATCACCTCTGCGGCTGGTGCATTGTCCAGATCGCCGACAATGACATGCGCGCCTTTGGCGGCCAGTTTCAGCACTACTGCGCCGCCAAAATCACGACCAGAACCTGTGGTGAACGCGGTTTTGCCGGTCAGATACGCCATAGATCCCTCAGGTATTCGTTGGCAGCGCAACGACCGCCTCGCCAGCTAGTTTTACATCGCCAGTGCCGTCCGCGGCTTGCAGCGCCAGCTTTACAAGGGTCTCACCGTTATCGTCCCATTTTTCAGTGACTTCACCGGAACAGGTGATTGCGTCGCCCAGATGGGTGATCGATCTGAAACGGCAGGAAAACTTGCGGATCGCTGTCTGCGGCACCCAGTCTGTCAACAAACGGCCCAGATAGGCCATCGGCAGCATTCCTTGCGCAAAAACGTCGTCCATGCCTGCCTTTTTCGCGAAATCAATGTCGATGTGGATCCTGTTGTGATCCCCCGACGCGCCGGCAAATAGCGCCAGTGTGGTGCGGGTGATTGGCTTGGTCGTGTAGCTGGGGATCGCGTCGCCCACTTCGATGTTGCTAAGGGTATCGGCCATAATCAGTTCCTCACCACAATCGTGCGGGTCATATCGGCAACATGCTCGCCGTGTTGATTGGTCGCTTTGTATTCCTGAACCACGAATTCCATCGCGCCGTTCTTTTTGTCGTAGATATCGGCAACACGGGACTGCATCGTGATACGATCTCCGGCGCAGATCGGCTTGTGATAGGTGAATTCTTGTTCCCCGTGCAAAATGCGCGCGATATCGACACCCAGAACGTCCAGGAATTCCATCGGGTTGTCCTGCTCTAGGTCGATAGAAAACAGGAAGGTTGGCGGAGCGGGCAGGGCGGAATATCCGGCAGCTCTTGCAGCGTCCTCATCCAGATAGATCGGATCGTCCTGTCCGGTGGCACGGGCAAAAAACCGCAGCCGGCCTTTTTCGATGTCAACGGTGAATGGTTTCGGCGTGTAGCCGATGTAAGATTTATCAATCATATTCCCCCCCTTATTTTTGGTTCTAGAAAACGGTCATGGCACGGGCTCCGCCCACGCCAGGTTTGCATTGAACTGTGTGCGCGCGTCTTCGACCTGTTGCTTGTTCGAAGTGCCCGCTAGCGGATGTGTCAGTTCGTTTTGGGCGAAGCAGTCGTCTGCTTTGACTAGGTCCAGATCCTTGGCACCCAGACCCGTCTGATCGACAAGCTGCTTTGATGCAGCGGCGGTCATGTCATGGCCGACGATTTGCATCACGTTATAGGCGTCGAACGCGCTGTGTATATCGGCGGTCATCGTGTGACCCGCGCTGCGATCATCTGTGCGCGGTCCAGGGTTTTCGGCAAAGGCCGCAGGCACGGTCACCGCATCCGCGGCGCCGAAAACTGGAAAGGGAACTGTCCCCCCCGCCGCGCCGAATTTCGTCAATCCGACATCGGCGATCAAAACGCTATAAGCCATTTTTGCGCCCTTGATGACTTGCCTATTACACTCTGCGGTGAAGTTCACCTACGATGAGATACCTGTCAACAAGTTTATGTAACTTGTGAGTGTAACGATTTACACGGAGACAAAACTCCGGCATGAGTTTCAGAGATCAAAGAGCATTTTAGGCGACTTTTATGAGTACAGATCAATGGAATCACGTGGTCGAAAGCCGCGATGAATTACGGCGAAAAAAACGCCAGGCTCTCGTAGAAGCCAGTGCTAGCCTGTTCAATAAAAACGGCTACGAAAAGACTTCGTTGGATGATGTTGCAAAGTCTCTGGGGATCACAAAACGCACGATTTACTATTATATTCAAAGCAAAGACCAGATCTTGATGGAGATCTTGGGTCACAGCGTAGTGATTCTTGATCGGATTGCGCATTCGGTCGAAAGAGAACGTTGCAGTGCCGGGAAAAAGGTTGAACTCATCATTGACGAATACTCGCGCTGGATGGCGACTGATTTCGGGGCTTGCCTGGTTCTCACACGCGAAAATTTGCTGACAGATGAGGTCCGCCTGGAGTTGCGGTCCAAGAAAAATCGTCTGGATTGGTTGATCCGCAATGCGATCACCGAGGGGATAAAAACCGGCGAATTTCGTGACAGCTGTGATCCGCGCCTGACTTCGGCGGCACTGTTTGGCGCGCTCAACTGGCTTCCCTTCTGGAACTATGGGTCATCGGCCACCTCGGCCGACGAAATTTCAGAGCATTTCAAAAAGGTTTTCATCCATGGCATGATGGCCGAGACCAAAGCGGCCACTGCGAGCACGCAGCCGATGCCCGGGAGCTAAAACGCGACACAGGACATCGCACAGCTGCGTTTCGGTGGCCGGTCTCAACAGCCGCGCCATGGCTTCGGCGCGCGCAAGAGAGCACTGCGCAGATCCGGGTCAGCCGCCAATTCGGCCCAAAAAGACCGCGTACCATGATCGCTCAGTCGATGCGATTTGTCAGCGCCCGGCTTGCGCTGTCTCGCCAGATTGACCAGCTATCCTAAGCGGCGGAAATCCTTTCAACACGGACGTCTTGGAATGATCGCACGCAGGATTGGATCCCAGATTTGGTGGGAAACAAGCAGGCCGCCGTCGAAAGGGCGTCGGCCAAGCCTGCCGATGGTGCAGAAATGGAAATTTCGCGCCACTGCGCTGGAACAGGCACACCGCGCTTTGGATCCAGTATGTGACTTGCCCCGCTGGTCCCCTCACCGAACGTTGTGCCGCGCGGTGCAGATGTCGCCAGAGCCCGTGCTTTCAGCGGAACCTGGCGTCCATCGACCAGTTGTACATTCCAGGATTTCCCGTTTGGATCGCCGCCCATGGCGCGCAGTTCACCGGTGTCGATCAGGATGTTGTCCAAACCTTCTGCCGCAAGCAGATCGGCAAGACGATCGGCGATGCAGCCCTGCGCAATGCCATTCAGTGTCAGAGCCATGCCGGGTTCCAGCGTGATCTGGTCAGGCGCAAAGTGCACGCCGTTCCAACCAATTTTATCGCGGGCCTTGGACAGATCGACGGTGCGCGGTGAACGCCCGTCAACGGCTGCATCCGCATAGACACGCCAGAGCGGTTGAACCGTCGGATCGAAGAGACCTTGTGTCGCCTCGTGGACGCGCCCCGCCAATGAAAGACATTGCAACAGCTCAAACGGCGGGGCCTCAAGCGATCCCTGCCGGTTCAGTCGTGATAGCGCACTTTGCGGGCGAAACAGGCTGAACACATCTTCAAGGCGGTCAATTTCGGATGCGGCCCGCGCCGCGATGGCGCCAGCGTCAGGATGGGCCAGACGCAGCGTCGCGCGCGCGCCCAGAGCCCTTCCTTGCCATGTATATATCGGCACATCGGCCATTGCGGATGCGGGCAAGGTTGTCGCAGCAGCCAGGATCGTCAGGGCCCGGCGTCGGGATATCATGTTCATGTCAGTCTCCCATTTCGTCCGACAGGGCGCGTAGGCGTTCGCGAAACGCGCTGTCATCGCTGTCTTGATTCAATTCGACCGGCGCGAGAACGGCCGAGTCAGGTATTTCGTCCAGTGTCATCACGGCGCCGCCGTGGGCCGCCGCAAATGCCTGTGCCGCCGCGAGGCGTGAAAAGGGCACCAGTTCAGGCGCGCCCATACCACCAATGACATCCGCGCCCACCACATAGATGGCTTCATTTGCGTCGATCCAGTTGTCAGCGCCGGGCGCATCCCAACGCGCGCCTGCAGCGCCCATGTCGTTGACCCAGACGGCGATAACCTTGTGGCTTTGCTCGGGCATTCGCAGATATGCGACCGCATCGCGCACCTGGCTAAAGAAAAGCGGCGTACCGGGAAGCCCGGCCAGGTGGGCCTGTGCTTTGGGCCCGTCATGTTCGAGAAGATTCATCTGGCAGTAATGCCCCACCGCATCGGCATTCAGAGGCAACGGCGTGGTGTCCTGTGCCAGCTCTTCTTTACAGGCCGCCAAAAGAAGGCACATCAGGATAGGCGCCAAGCGTTTCATGCCTCAACCTTTCTAAAGGTCAGCGCGGCCAGCATCAGCGCGACGAAAGGCCAGATGACAACCGATCCAAGCGATTGCCATTGCGGGATTGTCCCTGCCGCGCCGGCTACCCCAAAGGCAGCAGAACTGGATTCGGCAGCGCTGAGGTTGAACAGGCGGAACGCATCGGCGGGGTTGGCCAATAGCGCTGCGGGAAAAATCTGGGTGGTGAAAAATCCGCCGTCATCGGCAACTACCGCCGCCAAAAGGCCCAGATCGTAGAGCACAACAAGCCCCAGCCAGATACCGATGGCCAGGCCGGCCGCCCCCGACGCCCGTCGCGACAAAGCAGAAACCGCATAGCCAAGACCAAGAAACGTTGCCCCTAGCAGAACGGATGTCCAGGTCAGCCGCCACAGCGCATTCAGACCGTCAACTGCCTGCGCGTCCGTGGCAATGGCCAAGATCGCTGCCGCGCCATAGCCGGCAACCATCGCCAGGATCAGGATCGTCACATGGGCCAGCAATTTGCCGGTCAGAACCTCCCACCGGGCGACAGGATAGGTCAACAAAAGGGGCAGCGTGCCGCGTTCGACCTCGCCCGCGATGGCATCAAAGGACATGAGCAGCGCCACCAGCGGAACCAGATAAACCGACAGTGACGTGAGCGACGCCACCACCACCGAAAGCCGGTCGGCCCCCAATGCCCCCGTCGGGGCCGAACCCGCAGCCGACAGGACCAGCGAGAAAACCACCATCAACAGTACAGCGATCAGCACCCAGCGGTTGCGCCCCGCGATTTTGGCCTCGATTCGGGCGGTGGCAAGGATGCGCCTCATCATTGGCCGTCTCTCCGGCTGAAGTGGCTGTAAATGTCTTCGAGGCTGGGCGGGATCACCTCGAGATCGGCCACTTTGCTGCGCAGATTGGAAATTCGGGCAAGCGTGGCCAGCTTGTCTTCTTGGGCGCAGGTTAACTGCAGGCCTGTATTGGTCTGGATCGCATTGGGAAACGCCTTCATCAGTTCGGGCGCATAGCCATTGATCGCGGTCACGTGCAGCGCGATGGGCAAGGCGGCTTGGCTGCGCAGATCGGGCAGTGACCCTTCGGCCACCATGCGCCCGCCAGACAAGATCAGCAGCCTGTCGGTGCGCGCCTCTACTTCGGTCAGTGCATGGCTCGACAGAAGGATCGCCGCGCCCTCTGCGGCCAGTCCATCCAGCAATTCGTAAAAGTCACGCCGCGACACAGGGTCCAGACCGCTTGTGGGTTCGTCCAAAATCAAAAGACTGGGATGTCCGATCAGCGCCTGCGCCAGCCCGACGCGCTGCCGCATCCCCTTGGAATAGGTTCCAATCCTGCGGCGGGCGGCATCGGCCAGCCCCACCCGCGCCAAAAGATCCTGCCCGCCCTTGGGGTCGACGCCGCGCAACTGCATGTAAAATGTGATCTGTTCCAACCCGGTCAGCGCCGAATGAAACGCCGCGTTTTCGGGCAAATAGGCAACTTTTGACCGCGCTACGGCGTCGCCGGGGTGGGCGCCACAGACGGTGATTTCGCCGCTGTCGGGCGCGATCAGGCCGAGGATGATCTTCATCATCGTGGACTTGCCTGCGCCGTTATGGCCAAGCAGGGCGACCCGTTCGCCGGGCGCCACGGTCAAAGAGACATCCGACAGGGCATGCACCCCGCCAAAGGTCTTAATGAGATGAGAGATCGTTAACGTCGAGGTCATTCATATCGCTTTCATCGCGGCGTGCGGCGGCTTCGGCCTCCATCGCGGCGTATTCATCGGGCACCGTAATTTGCGGCGCGACCATCAGGGGGGCACTGTCGACGACACCTCTGGGCAGGGTGGCTGGGAAACTGGATTGTGCCCAGCGGATCAGCTGCACGGCGGGTGCACCGGTCAGCAGCCGCGCGGCAGGTTGCGACCACAGAATATGGTCCATCAGATCGTTGGGGCGAAAGGGGCTGTCGGCGATCCCGTCGCCACCCAGATCAAAGCCAGGATGGTCGGACCAGTAATTGCCGCGGCCCTCAAAGCTCCATTCGATATCGCGGGTGCCTACGTATTTCACCTGTTCACGGTTGCCGATAAAGGCATTGCCCGTCAGCACATTGCGTTCGGATCCGGCGGTAAAGTGGATCCCGATCGCGCAGCCTTCAAAGCGGTTGCCATAGATCAGGTTCTTGTGGGCATTGTAGATGAAAGTGCAGCGGTTCGTGCCACCACGCACCAGATTGCCGGACACTTCGGCGTTGTTGGCATAGTTCAGCATCATGCCGTGGCTGATGTCAGACAGGCTCAGATTGTCCTTCACCACGATGTTGTTCGAGAACATGATCGCATAGCCAAGGCCATTGCCGATGGACACGTTGCCCGAAACTTCGGAATCGTTGGTGTACATGTAGTGCACGGCGAAACGCAGGTCGCGGAACAGGTTGTTGCGATAGATGCCCGTGCGCGACGCATTCGAAAAGATGCCGTCGCGGCCCCAGCGTACGGAATTGCCTTCGACCAGCGCGCCGGGCGAATTCCAGACATAGATGCCGTTGCCGCGGTCGTTCACGCGGGTTTGCCGCGTGCCTTCGATGGTGTTGTTGATCACCTGCGCATCGCGCCCACCGTGTATGTCGACACCGTGCAGATTGCCCAGCACCTTGTTGTCCCGGACCACGGCGCGATCCGCGCCTTTCAGTATCTTGATCCCGGCATCAAGCGCTTCGCTGTTTGTGCCGGACCCGGTCACTGTCAGTGCGCGCACGGTCACATCCGGGGCATCTATGGTCAGGACGGTCCCCTGGCCCATTCCATCGATGATTGCGCCGTCTGTTCCGGCCAGGGTAAGCGGGCGATCAATGATGATTGCGCCTTTGTACCGGCCCTGTCTAAGGGTCAGCACATCGCCGGGGTTGGCCCCGGCAATGGCTTTGGCAAGCGTGCCCTGTCCCGCTGGCACTGCAAATTCGGCCGCCCAAAGGGGTAGCGCAAAGAGCAATGACAGAACAAGAGACAGGGCACGCATCATGGCTTAGCTCGCACGCGGTTCCACGAACATCCGTCCGCGCATTTCCATGTGCAGTGCATGGCAGAACCACTGGCAATAATACCAGAATACGCCCGGCTGCGCCGCAACAAAGGTCACCGACGCCGTCGCCTGCGGCCCGACTTCCATCGCGACACCGTGGTTGCCCATGGTAAAGCCGTGGGTCAGGTCGTCGATGTCATCCAGGTTGGTCACGATGACTGTCACCTCATCGCCCTGCTTCACAGTGAATGATTCAAGCGCGAAGGTCGGTGCGTTGGCCGACATGTAGACACGCACCTTGTTGCCATCGCGGATCACCGTTTCCTGCCAGTCATCCAGATCGACGCCATCTGCTTCGGCCTGGCGGCGGGCGTCTGCCCACATTGGATCGTTGCGATCCCAGACCGATTTCGGGTTTAGCTTGGCCGGATCGACGATGATGGAATCGTGTGGTTCGGCAAAGGTCGGGCCATCGTGGATCAGCGTCATCTCATCGCCATCGACTGCAAACAACTGCTCGTTTTCAGGCTTGAGAGGGCCGACATTGAGGAACCGGTCCTTAGAGAACTTGTTCATCGTCAGATAGTATTTGTCGGTCGCCTCAAGTGTTTCACCCATCACGGTCGAATTGTGACCGGGCTGGTAGTGCACATCCTTCTTGACGATGATCGGATCGACATCTTCGCCCGCATAAAGCTGCTTGGCTTTTTCGATGTTCCACTTGACCACCTGGCTGTCGAGAAACAGCGTGGTGTAAGCGTTGCCCTTGCCATCAAAACAGGTGTGAAGCGGCCCAAGCCCCAGTTCCGGCTCGCCCACCACGGCGCTGCGCGGATCGGCATCGCTGTCGAACAGCGCGTCGATCTTTCGCACGTCGATGATCGACACCGTGGGCGACAGTTTGCCCGCGATGCACAGGTGGATCTTGTCGGGGGCCATGTTACAGCCGTGCGGGTTATTCGGGATTGGAATGTAGCGGGTGTATTTGTTGTTCGTGCCCTTGCGCCCGTCCAGCACCTTGACGCCGTTCAATTCCTGGAAATCGCCCGCTTCGATACCTTTTTCGATTTCTTTGATGTTGAACACCACAACATGATCCATGTCCTTTTCGGTCATGTCAGGCAGGTTCATACCCATTTCCGAGTTATAAGACGTCGAGAAAGCGTATTTGCCGTCATAGTCGCAATCGGTATTGTCCAGGTTGCCAGACACCATCACCTGCCATGCAACCTTCATTTCATCGGCATCAATAGCGGTGTAGAAATTCACGTACTTGTCGGGTTCGTCCAGGATCTTGCCGTCATTGATCATCGGCGTCTCGTCTTCGCCATTCGCAAAGACATAGTTGGTGCGCGGCCATCTCTGGGGGCGCAGGCCGTGGATCGCCTTGGCATTGGGGATTTCGATGATCTTGTCGCATTTCATCACATCGCAGCGCACGCGTGCGACGCGGGTGTTCGCTTTGTCGTTCATGAACAGATAGCGCCCGTCATAGGTGCCTTCGGTGAAGGACATATGCGGGTGGTGCAGGTCGCCATTTGGTGGGAATTCATGCCCGTTGGCAGCCAGGTATTCCTTGGTTTTGGGCAGCAGGCCTTCGGTCAAGATCTTCTTTGATTCGTTCGAAATGCCCCAGCCGGTGGCTGAACAGGTGTTGAACACCGGAATGCGCATCAACTCGCGCATCGACGGCACGCCCAGAATGCGCATTTCGCCGGCCTGGCCCGACGACCAGAAGCCGTAGTATTCATCAAGCTGACCCGGCCCAACCTCAGCGCCGGTGGCCGCGCGTGCACTGGTCGTTCCGGCAACAGTCGCCGCACCGACAGTGGCCGTGCCCGTCAACATCGCGCGGGTGCCGAAGGTCCCGGCCAGCGCGGCGCCACCTGCCGTGGCGCCCAGAAGGCCCCGGCGTGTGATCGGCAATTTCTTTCCCTCTGACATAAGTTTTCCTTTCAGCTGGTGGGTTGAGTCTTGGGTTGATTTGGATGGCCGGCGATGTACCGGCCAGGATCCGAGGCCGCGGCATCCTTGGCGCGCCGCTTCATCTTTTTGATGACGACCGGACAGACCGTGGTCGACTGATAGAGCACCTGGCAGTGCAGACAGTTGATGCATTCGTTCGGGTTGATCTCTCCGGTTGGGTGGATCGCCTGAACCGGGCACTGATGCGCGCAGGTCTGGCAGGGGTTTCCGCATTCGCGATACCGCTTGAGCCAGTCGAACATGCGCAACCGTGCAGGGATCGCCAGTGCCGCGCCAAGCGGGCAGAGATAGCGGCAAAAGAACCGCTCGACAAAAAGCCCGGCTATCAGCAGCGCCGCGGCATAGGCCACGAATGGCCAGGCGCGCACGAAGTTCAGAATGATCGCGGTTTTGAACGGTTCCACCTCGGCCAGACGTTCGGCCTGCTCAATGCTCATGAGCGATACGCCGAACAGGCCCAGGAAGATCATGTATTTCACCGGCCAAAGCCGTTCGTGCAGCCCCCAGGGCAAGGTCCATTGGGGGATATGCAGGGCACGGGCGATCCGATTGGTCAGCTCTTGCAGCGCGCCAAAGGGGCAAAGCCAGCCGCAATAGGCCCCACGGCCCCAGAACAGCAGCGCTGCGGCGACCGCGAACCACAGGATAAAGGTCAGTGGATCAAGCAGAAAAGCCTGCCAGCTGAACCCCGAGATCAGAGAGTTGAACAGCGCGATCAGGTTGACAACGGACAGCTGCGCGTTGGCATACCATCCCAGATAAACCAGAACGACGGTCAGAAACGACATGCGGAACCAAAAGAATGCCCGTTCGTTCGCGGTGGCGATTTTCTGGAAGAAGAAGACGCCAGTCAAAAGCACCAGCATGCCGGCAACAACCGCAATTTCAACAGTCTTGCCCGCCCAGATCCGTTTCCACAGCGCCTGATGCGCCTGGCTTTCCGTTTGCGAGGTAACTTCGCTGACGGCTGGCGAAAGGTCGGGGGCGGACGCTGGCGCGATCATGCGCAGGTACGGGTCCGGCAGGCGGTACCCCAGATCGAATGTCGTGAATACCTTCTCGATCGCACCGATTTCGCGCTGCACCAGAAGTTGGATGCGAAATGGCTTGGTTGGGTCAAACCCGCTGTCCGCCGGGATCTTGAACAGGTCCGCTTCGTTGAATTGCGGCGCGCCGTGGGCATCGATGCCGTTGATGCGCTGATGCATGCGGTCGCGAAAACGCACCGAGATATCGTCCTGAATCAGAACAATCCGGTCAAAAATGCCGCCGCGCACATAGCCCGACCCCTTGAAGGAATAGAGCCCCCTGCCAAAGATCGCGACCGCGTGATCGCCTTCATCCAGCCAAGCTTGCAGATTGTCGGCCCGCGCTTCGCCCAGGATCGCCGTTGCAATCGCTGGATGCGAAATCAGTGTGGCCTGCATTTCAATGAAAGTGGTGTCCGGGGGGGCTGTCAGCGCGCGCTTTTCGGCCCGCGGGTCGTCCATCGCGGCAAAAGCCGCGTTCACCTGGCCCACATCCAGTGACAACCGGCGCAGCGTGCCGTCGCCTTCAAGCGTCATCCAGTCCTGGGATGCCGCGGCGTCGGGGATTATTTCATATTGCGGCCCGGTTTCGACTTCGACAGCCAGCCCACCCAAACCCAGCTTCCGCGCGATCTTGAGGCCGGCGCGGATGATGGAATCATCGATCACCATGATCGTCACGGTGGCACCCGAAATGATGTCGAGATCGTGGGATGTGCCGCCGGATTCGGCCTCTGCCACCAGATCAAGGCCGCGGTAGTTGGCAACCAGCGCCTTTACCTTGGCGTCGGGAATACCGATCAGAACGATCGGCTCATAGTGCTTGACCAGTTCGACGCCGATCACCTGCGCCGCAAAATCGACGGCAACCATCGTATGGATCGGCTTGCCAGAATATCCCGTCGTCGAAACAAAATCCGACGTGATAAAGGCCCACCCGATCGGATCCTGATCGCGCATCACCTGAACGATCGGCAGATCGTCGTGCATGCGACCGAACCCTGTCGCCCCTTCGACCAATTCCTCTGCGGCTATTTCCGGCAGAAGAAGGCTTAACTGGGATTGCGCCTGCGCGGATTGCGCGAAAAACAACGTGCCGAGGCACGCGAGCATTACCCAAAGAAGGGAGCGTAAAGCGGTCATGAGCGGATTTTCCTTTGGTCAATCTGCCCAATCTGCGCCACCGGAGGGCCGCGCGGATGGGCAAAAAGGAATTCTAAGCGAGGGACGAATGCGGCCGTCACATCAAGGGCTGGCGCTGGATGTGGAAGCAGGGCTGTTCGTTTGGGCAGGGTGTCCGGCAAGGCCAGATCGCCCACCAGAACGCAGCAACTGTGAGACGTTTCACAGTCTTTGCCAGGTGCCACCGGCTGGCCGTCGGGGCCCATGCGCACGGCCTGGACCACGCCGTCGATGCACAGCTCGGTCAGCGTGGTATGTGACAGGGCCGTGCCGCGCGATGCCGGTCCGGCAAGGATCAGCGCCAGCGACAGGAATGTCAGCACAAAGAAAGAGACGAAAGTCCGCATACTCTTGATCTATTTTGTCTGGCAGGGGGCAACGTTGATCTAGCGCAAACAAATTGAACTTAGATCGACGTTTTGATGCGGGTTAAGCAGGAAACGTCATGGGGCCGTGGTTCACGTTTCGCCGCGGTTGACAGGTAAAGCGTTGGGCCGGTGCCCTGGTTCAGTGCCCCAAGCCGCCTTGTGGATCGGCGCGATCCCCTAGCGCAGCACAGGAACGGCATGGGGGCAAAGCCGCTGCGCGTCTTGAACCGCCATGTTCAGCGATCGCGCAATGCGTTCGGCGCGGGTGATAACATGTGCGGCGCCTTGGACGGTGCACACCTCGTGCGCCGTTTCGCGGAACAGCGCCAGCCAACGATCAAAATGCGCCGATGTCACCGGCAAGCTGGTGTGCGCGGGAACAGGTGCGCCGTGATACCGTCCGGTCATCAGCGCCACCGATGACCAGAAATCGACCATTCTATCCAGATGCGGGCCCCAGTCCGAAATGCGTTCCGCAAAGATCGGCCCAAGAACCTCATCTTCGCGGGCTTTGGCGTAGAACCCGTGCACCAGCGCTTTCAGAATTGCTTCATCCAGCCCGGTCTTTGCCATGATCGTGCGGGTCATCTGCGGCCGTGCCGAAGAAATGCGGAGGCTGTCTGTATCAGCGTTGTGCAAAGCGGTGGCCTTTTTTAAGTTGCACTCAAACCTAGGCCGGGTAAATGGTATTGTACATACTAATTAAAGAAGAGACGCTGCATGCGCCTGACATCTTTCACCGACTATGGCCTGCGCATGTTGATGCGGATGGCCAGCGCGCCTGACCGGGTCTATTCCACCGCGGCACTTGCCAACGAATTTGGGCTGTCGCGCGCTCATCTGAGCAAGATCATGCAGCAGCTGGCACAGGCCGGCATCGTTGAAACACGGCGCGGCGGCGGCGGCGGCGCAAAACTTGCGCGCCCCGCATCGGAACTGCGCTTGGGTCAGCTGGTTTCCGTACTTGAGGCCGACCAAGCTCTGGTGGAATGTTTTGGACCCGACAAAACCCGCTGCACGATTGACATGCAGTGCCGTCTGAAAGGCAGGTTGGCGTCAGCGAAAAATGCGTTTATCGCCGATCTGGATCGCTCTACGCTTGCAGATGTTGCCCTGTCTGAACCGCTGAGCTTTGCCTGAAGATACGCGGGATGGCCACAAGTGGCGCTATTTTGACAACACGGCGGCCCACCCCGGTCAGCGCTACACCGAAGACAATTTTGGCTTTGTCGCCAAAATGTCAGGGGCCGCGATCAAACTGTCGCAACCCGATGCCGACATCCGCGATCCTGCGCACTCCGATTTTGCAGAGAGTACCTGTGCGCATATCGCGCACTGCTAGGCGGCAGCCACAAATCCCACTCATTTTCACCGCGGATCAGTACAGAATCCGCCCCCCCAAAATGCCGGAGCGCTTGGCTTGGGGCAAGGTGATCCGCAAAGCTCACAGCACCAGCGGGGCAAGGTAGAGACCCAGTAGCAGCAGGCACAGCCCGCTCAACGCTCCATTGAAACCGCGCTGCCAGCTTGGCGCTTGGTCCAACCCCAAATACTGCGCAAGAATGATCCGCGCCTTTTGCCAGGCAAGCGCCATCACCGCCACACCCGCCAGAGCAGGCCACTGCGCCCAAATCCACGATACCGACAAGGCCGTTGACCCAAGGCTCAGCGCCAACAGAAGCACCCATGCGATATGAAGCGGCCGGTTGTTCATTGCAGAAGATAGATTACGGGGAAAAGCAGAACCCAGATCAGATCGACCATGTGCCAGAATGCTGACGCGTCTTCGATATTGTTGACATGATCGCGCCAGGCAACCAGCAGCAACAGCGCGACGCCGGCCGCGACATGCGCGGCATGGAACCCTGTCAGCATGAAGTAGAAGTTGAAAAATGCATGCGTGTCCCAGACGATGCCATGTGCGGCATGGGACGCCAATTCGGCGCCTTTTATCCACAGGAACAACGCCCCGAGTAATGCCGCTCCGACAAGAGCAAGGCGCGCAGGTGTTCGCGCGCCGGTGCGCCCCAAACGAAGCGCCAGCGCAGCAAGAAAGCCGCTTGTGATCAGAACGATCGTGTTGATGCCGGCACCGGTGCGGTCCAGTGCATCCTGCGCGTCCGCAAAACCGGCGGGATCCATGATCCGCACGGACAGAAAGACGATCAAACCGGCCCCAAACACAAGCAGCTCGCTTGCGATGAGAATCCACATCAACAATTCGCCGGGCAGTTCGTCCAGAACACTGGTCTCGGTCATCCCGTAACACTTTCCCAAGCCGCACATGACAAGTTCATCAGCGATCTTGCCCCACCGCGGTGTTGCCGGTATTAGTATACAAAATACCAATTCGCAAGACGCAGACGATGAAGCGATCCGCTCCTTTTTCCAAACCGGCCCGTGTTCCCCTGGCGGCATTGTTGAGTCGCGTGGGCTGGAAGGCGCTGGGTTGTGTTGCGCTGGGCATTGGTGCGCTTGGGGTCGTGCTTCCGCTGTTGCCGACGACACCGCTGGTTATCTTGGCGACAATGGCCTTTGCCAAAAGCTCACCCGCATTGCACGG
Organism: Aliiroseovarius sp. PTFE2010; assembly: GCF_049943335.1. Lineage (NCBI taxonomy): Bacteria > Pseudomonadati > Pseudomonadota > Alphaproteobacteria > Rhodobacterales > Paracoccaceae > Aliiroseovarius > Aliiroseovarius sp. PTFE2010. The sequence goes on along the minus strand of NZ_JBNFVY010000008.1, from coordinate 42,083 downwards.
CTGGTTGCTGCAGAACCGGACATTCGGGCCAATCATCGCGGATTGGCAGGCACAAGGCGTGATCGCGCCCCGCTACAAGGCGCTTGCACTGTCGATGATGATTGGGGCCCTTGGCCTTTCGGTCGCGCTGATGGTGCCTGTTTTTGTCCTGATCGTGCAGATTGCAAGCATGTTGCTTGCTGCGGCTTTTATCCTCAGCCGCCCCGGTCGAGTTTTGCCCACGTGATGCCTCATGGCTTTCGCGTTGATCGCAGTAAAGTACCAAAGCCGCAGGCGGTCAGGCCGCACATGACGTGACCGTGCGGCACCCTGCCAAAATTGGCAGATACCATTCGCAAAGTTTGATCTATTGCAAAGATGCTCGCCGCGCGCAGGCTCATAACGAGCACATGGAACATATTGAAACACTTCGGGCTCTTGGCTTGTTTGACACGCGTGTGCCCCGATACACGTCCTATCCGACCGCTGCGGTTTTCACGCCCCGGACGGGTGCAGGGTTTCAGCAGCGCAGTCTTGAAGAGTTGAGCCCAAAAGAGCCGGTTTCGGTCTACATCCACATCCCGTTTTGCGAGCGCCTATGCTGGTTTTGCGCCTGCCACACGCAGGGCACGCAGACACTTGGGCCCGTGGAAAGCTATATCGAAACGCTTGAGGCCGAGCTTGAGATGCTGCGCGACACCTTGCCCAATGGCCTGCGCATGGGGCGGCTTCATTGGGGTGGCGGCACGCCCACGATCCTGCCGCCGCCGTTGATCCATCGCTTGGCCAAGGCGATCCGCAGTGTCCTTCCCCCGGCGAACGATTTTGAATTTTCGGTCGAGATCGACCCGACGATGGTGGATCGAGCCAAGATCGGCGCGTTGGCCGCCGAAGGTATGACGCGTGCGTCCATCGGCATTCAGGATTTCAACCCACAAGTGCAAAAAGCAATTGGCCGGCTGCAACCATTCGAAGTCACCCAGGCTTGCGTCGATGATCTGCGCGCGGCCGACATCACATCGCTCAACACCGACCTGGTCTATGGTCTGCCGCATCAAAACCTTGCCCGGATCGAGGACACCATCGACAAGGTTCTGACCTTTGCACCCGACCGCGTGGCCCTGTTTGGCTATGCGCATGTGCCTTGGGTGTCCAAACGACAAAAGCTGATTGACGAAGACGCGTTGCCCGACGATCTGGCCCGCTACAGCCTTGCCACGCGTGCCAGTGAACGCTTCGTCGACGCAGGACTGGCGGCGATCGGCATCGACCACTTCGCGCGCCCCGGCGATGGCTTGGCGACCGCTTTGGACAAGGGGCGATTGCGTCGCAATTTCCAAGGGTACACGGCGGACAGCTGCCAGACTTTGATCGGCCTGGGCGCATCGTCGATTTCGCGCTTTCCGGGCGGATATGTCCAGAATGCGCCGGCGACTGCAGCCTACAAGCAGCGGATCGCGCAAGGCGTTTTCCCGGGCGCGCGTGGATACCAGATGACGGAAGAGGATCGGCTGCACGCCCGCGCGATCGAACAGCTGATGTGCACCTTCGCTGTCGACCTGGACGCGCTGAGCGATGAATTTGGCGCCCCCGCCGACAAGCTGGCACCCTATCTGAAAGAGATGGCCGAGCGTTTCGCACCCTTTGTCTTGTTGGATGGAACCCGCATGGAGGTTGCGCCAAAGGGCTATGCCCTCACCCGCATCATCGCATCGGTTCTGGATCAGCATGTGCCCGAGGGGGTACGCTACTCGCGCGCGTCGTGATGGCCAAAGATCGCGCCGGTTCCGGCCTTGCCCGTGCGGGGGCGAGCGGGCGGCGCGGATGTTTTCGCCCGCGCACAGGTCGCCGCGCCTCTGATATTTTGTAGTTGCCGAGAAACACCAACGATCCAACACCGAACTTGGTGAACGTCTCTGGTAGTTAGACTGAGGCCGTTGCTGCATAAACCTGCACCGCTCCGCGCCGGATCAGGGTGCTGGATCAATTGCCATGCAATGATACGCGCTAGCAGGCATTCCAGTGCACGTGGGTGGTATCGCGCCACAAGCTTTCCCGACGGTATGAAAAGGGCGCCGCTGGGGCGCCCTAATCGTATTACTCGGCGGGCCAGCCCGACACGGCTTTGACCTCGAAGAAGTCTTCAAGGCCCCATTTTCCGCCCTCGCGACCGTTGCCTGATTGCTTGACTCCGCCAAAGGGCGCCCCGGCCCCGCGCGGCTGGCCGTTCATTTCGACCATGCCGGATCGCAGCGCGCGTGCCATGCGGATCCGGCGGCTATCGTCAACGGACTGCACGTAATTTGTCAGCCCATAAACCGTATCGTTTGCCAGTGCGATGGCCTCGTCTTCGGTGTCGAAAGGCGTCATGCACAGAACCGGGCCAAAGATTTCCTCGCGCCAGATGGTCATATCGGGGGTCACATCGGCGAAAATCGTGGGCCGGACAAAAAAGCCGCGGTTCAGCCCGTCGGGGCGCCCGGGGCCACCCGCCACCAAGCGCGCGCCTTCGTCGATGCCTTTCTGGATCAGCCCCTGGATCTTGTTGAACTGTGTCTCGTTCACGACGGGGCCGATGTGGCGACCTTCTTCGTGTGAATTGCCGACGGTGACCATATTTGCCGTGGCTGCAGCTTCCTCGACAGCCTGCTCATAGCGGCTGCGTTCCACCAGCATGCGGCTGGGGGCGTTGCAGCTCTGGCCGGTGTTGTTCATCATATGCATGACACCGCGCTTGACCGCCTTTTCGTCGGCGTCGGCAAAGACGACATTCGCCCCTTTCCCGCCCAGTTCCTGATGCACGCGCTTAAGCGTATCGGCGGCGTTTTTCTGGATCGCGATACCCGCCCGCGTCGATCCGGTGAACGATATCATGTCGATATCGGGATGGGCCGTCAGGGCCGTGCCCACGCCAGCGCCATCACCATTGACCAGATTGAAGACACCGGCAGGAATCCCGGCGTCATGAATCATATCGGCAAAAACCATGGCTGACAGAGGCGATTCTTCGGACGGTTTCAGAACCATCGTGCAGCCTGCCGCCATCGCCGCGATGACCTTGAGCGTGATTTGGTTCATCGGCCAGTTCCAAGGCGTGATCAGGCCGCAGACCCCGGCCGCCTCATAGATGATCCGGTCATTCGGCGCGTGATCGCCCAAGGGGCGGATCTGTTCAAAATTCCTGGCTGTGTGAATGAATGTCTTGATGTGAGCGATCCCGGCTCCGACCTGTTGGGTGCGGGCCATATCGATGGGTGCGCCCATTTCCATGCTGATTGCCTGGGCCAGTTCTTCTGTCCGGGTCTTGTAAACATCGGCCAGTTTTTCGATCAACGCGATGCGCTCTTCCATCGGGCGCGCGGACCAATCCGCGAATGCCCCCTTGGCTGCGCTGACCGCCGCGTCCACGTCCGGCTGGCCGCCCAAGGATATGACGGCGCAGGGTTCCTCGGTTGACGGATCGATTACCGAATGATCCGTGCCGTTCAGGGGTGCGACCCATTGGCCGTCGATGTAGAATTTCCTTTTCTCGATCATTATCTGTCCTCCCAAGAATGACGTGATAAGACTTACGTGGCATCTTGGTGGCCATTTGGGTCACCGAAACCCCGTTCCGCACTATCTGTGCGCGACCATACGTAAAAAGGCAATGGAGCAAATTATGGCACTGCGTATCAACGACACCGTACCGAACCTGACTGTCGAAACCGACAAGGGCGAGATCACCCTGCACGACTGGATCGGCGACAGCTGGGCGGTCATTTTTTCGCACCCCAAGGACTTCACCCCGGTTTGCACAACCGAATTTGGTGCTGTCGCACAGCTGAGTGACGAATGGGCCAAGCGCAACACCAAGGTTCTGGGTGTATCTGTCGATAGTGTCGACGAGCACACGAAATGGAAGGGCGACATTGAAAGCGTCGCGGGCACCGAGGCCGGCTTTCCCATTGTCGCCGATACCAAGCTGGAACTATCCAAGGCATTCGATATGCTGCCGGCCGAAGCCTATCTGCCCGATGGGCGCACCCCTGCCGACACTGCGACCGTTCGCAGCGTTTTCATCATCGCGCCGAACAAGACGGTGCAATTGATGATGACATATCCCATGTCCGTTGGCCGCAATTTTGCCGAAGTTCTGCGCGCGCTTGACGGGCTGCAGCGGACTTATGAGCAGCCGCTGGCCACACCGGCCAATTGGGAAACCGGCCAGGACGTGATTGTCGCCCTGTCGTTGGACGACGCCGCCGCCGAAGAAAAATACGGCAAGATCGACAAGAAGCTGCCGTACCTGCGCTTCGCGAAGAACCCCGCCTGATCGGCCTACGCCCCCGCCTGTCGTGCGGGGGCGTCTTGCACTTGGGGGCCAAATGGCCGGCTATCACTTGAACGCGCATTACTGGGAACTTTGCTTGCGCCGCGCACTTTCAGGGCGCGAGCCTGCGGATATCCCGGTTTTTGCCATGCCAGAGCAACGGGTGGCCTATGCGGTGATCCCAAAGGCGGCCTCGACTTCGATTCAGACTGCGATGGCACCGTTTTTCGGGGTGCAACCGACGAAAAGCGAACCCATTGCGTCAGCAATGCGCCCCCATGCCATTCGGTCCAGCCATTTTGCCAAAGACCTTGCAGGCCCCGATTGGCTGATCTTTGCGGTGGTGCGTGAACCCACGGCCCGCATTCAGTCAGCGTGGCGAAACAAGATGGATGAGCCGGACGAGGTTTTCGGCCCTCTTCGCCGTATGGGCATGCGCCGCAAACTACCATTTGACCAGTTTGTGTCGCGGCTGGCGCGCTGGCCGACATGGGCGCTCAATGATCATTTCAGCCCGCAATCCGAACTGTTGAAACACGTTCGCGACCTGCCGGGGTTCTACGCGGCAAAGCTTGAAAGCCTTGCTGATGACTGGGCCCATATTCAACGCCTGTGTTTGGATCGCGGCATCGGTCTGCCGGACCTCGATTTGATGAACAGGACAAGCGGGGCTGCGCCAAAGGTGTCGCCCCAGACCGCCGACATCCTGGGGAACTTGTATCGGGCTGACTACGAAGGGTTTGGGTATGACCGCCCTTGAACCGCTTCGCCGTGCGGTGGTCATCGAAAGCGGCAAACGCCGCGTGTCCAAAATCGCGGCGGGCCTGTTTGGCGCGGAAAATACCGACATCATCCCGGCCGTCGGATTGCGCCCATGCGGCCCGTCAATAGACACGTCTGCGGCCCTTGAAAGCGCAACCCGGTCACATCAATCGGCGTTCGGCACATTTGCAAAAGCTGCCTTTCTCAGGGGGCAAGCCAACTGGTTGCACGCCCGGTTACAGCGCGCGTCGGCCGACTGTCTTGTGGTTTGGAATGGCATCAAGGGCCACCGCCGACTGGCTGCGGACATTGCTGCGGCGCAAGGCATAACGGTCATCTTCTTGGAAGAAGCCCCGTTGCCCGGGCGATTGACCGTCGATTTCAAGGGCGTGAACTACGGGAACAGCCTGCCGAGACGGGCCGATTTTTACGCGCAATGGGTGCGGCAGAGCGGCGCAAGCACTGATGGCTGGCGGCAGATTGGCGGGGGTATTGTTCCCCGGCAGGCCAAGAGCGGACGTGACATTGGCCAAGTGGCGGCTGACAGCGATCTGGGCAACGAGCCCTATATTTTCGTGCCCCTGCAAGTGCCCGGAGACAGCCAGATCACTGTCTATGGCGACTGGATCAAAAGCGTCGACCACATGATCGACGTGCTACATACCGCAAGCGCTGCATTGCCGGACGGCTGGTCTATCCGCATCAAAGAGCACCCATCCGCCAAGGACAGTTTTTCAGACAAGCTCTCTGCGCTTTCGGGGGCCAAATTCCGTGTCGACAATCAGACGAACACCATGGCCCAAGTCGCTGCGGCGCGTGGGGTGATCACGATCAACTCATCGGTCGGTTTTGAAGCCTTCTTTTGTGACGTGCCTGTCTTGGTGCTGGGGCATGCTTTCTATGGCTTTGGGGATATGGCGACCAAGGTCGAGTCTCCCGCGGCGCTACAAGAGTGGCTGCGCACACCCGACGCTTTGGGCTTCGACGCCGAGGCGCGGGGGACGTTCTGCACCTATCTGGATCAGGTCTATTTCCCGCGCGAAGACGCTATTCTTTCAGGTGCCTACACAGTCCAGAATTTGGTCGAACGTGAGCGCCAAGCCGCTGATATCCTTTCGGGTTTGGCAGGATAGCCTTTCGGATCGCACGTCCTGTTTGTGCCCTTCCGCCAACAGGCCACGGCTGCCGAACCGCAACGGGCCGCTGGGCGGCAGATGGACGGTGCCGAAAAATCAACCGGCGCTGCCGCGATCACACTATTTGCTGATGCAGCACGACCGGTCGGGCCGGGACGCATGCGTTGGTCGGGCTGGGGAACCTGCCCAGGGCCAGTTTCCCCCCGGCAGCGCCGTGGCATTGAAGCGGACGCAAGGGGTGTCGCCGACAACAATCACACGGGGCGCGCAGGCGTTTATGAACCCGGTCCGATGGCCGTTTGGATCCGGGGCGGCGCGTTTCAAGCTTGCGGCTTGCCGGCGAAGCAAGCGGATAGTGGGATCGCCTTTTTTCGCCACCCGTGCCCCGCCAAACCTGGATCGTTTTCGCCCGTCGTGAAAAGGGGTGAAAGGTTGCCCCAATGTATCCCAGAGCGCTGAACACAACGAAAAAGGCCCCGGACAATGCCGGGGCCTTTCGCAAAGGAATGAAGCTGGCTTACTCGGCCGACTCTTCCTGTTCTTTCGTGATCTCTTCGCCGGTGTCCTGATTGACCATCTTCATGGCCAGGCGCACCTTGCCGCGATCGTCGAAACCAAGAAGCTTGACGTACACTTCCTGGCCTTCCTTCAGAACGTCCGAAGGATGGTTCAGGCGACGGTTTTCGATCTGGCTGACGTGCACCAGCCCATCGCGCTTTCCGAAGAAGTTCACAAAAGCACCGAAATCGACGATCTTGACGACCTTGCCTTTGTAGATATTGCCTTCCTCGGGCTCGGCCACGATCGAATGGATCATGTCATAGGCCTTCTGGATGGCTTCACCGTTCGCCGAGGCAATCTTGATGATGCCCTCGTCGTTGATGTCGACCTTGGCGCCTGAAGTCTCCACGATTTCGCGGATGACCTTGCCGCCCGAGCCGATCACTTCACGGATCTTGTCGGTCGGGATCTGCATGGTTTCGATGCGCGGCGCATGGGCGCTGAATTCGCCAGCGCTGGACAGTGCCTTGTTCATTTCGCCCAGGATATGCAACCGGCCTTCCTTGGCTTGCGCCAGGGCTTTTTCCATGATCTCGGGCGTGATGCCGGCCACCTTGATGTCCATCTGGAGCGAGGTGATGCCGTTTTCCGTACCCGCGACCTTGAAGTCCATGTCGCCAAGGTGATCTTCGTCGCCCAGGATGTCGGTCAGAACCGCGTAGGATCCGTCATCTTCCAGAACCAGACCCATTGCAACACCGGCAACTGCGGCCTTCAGCGGCACACCGGCGTCCATCATTGACAGCGATCCACCACACACCGAGGCCATCGAGGACGAGCCATTCGATTCCGTGATCTCGGACACGACGCGGATTGTGTAGGGGAAATCGGTCGCAGCAGGCAGAACGGCCTGAAGTGCGCGCCATGCCAGCTTGCCGTGGCCGATTTCACGACGGCCCGGAGACCCCACACGCCCCACTTCACCAACCGAATAGGGCGGGAAGTTGTAGTGCAACAGGAAGTTGGACTTGTAGGTGCCGGTCAGCGCATCAATCATCTGCTCATCGTCGCCGGTGCCCAGAGTCGTGACGACCAGACCTTGGGTTTCACCGCGCGTGAACAACGCCGAACCGTGGGTCCGGGGCAGGATGCCTGTTTCCGAAACGATCGGGCGCACTTGATCCAGCGCGCGGCCATCGATCCGCTTGCCATCCTTGACGACGGCGCTGCGCAGAATCGTCGATTCCAGCTTTTTCAGTGCCGAGCCGAGGTTCGGGTCTTCCAGCTGTTCTTCGCTCAGGCTGTCCTTGATTGCCTGCTTGGCAGCGGCAACAGCGGACACACGTTCCTGTTTGTCGGTCGTGGCATATGCGTCGCGCATCTGTGCTTCGCCGGCCTTTTTGACCGCCTCGTACAGCTCGGAATAATCGGGTGCCTGGAAGTCGAACGGCTCTTTGGCGCATTCCTCGGCCAGCTCGATGATCACGTCCAGAACCGGTTGGATCTGTTCATGCGCAAAGGTGACGGCACCAAGCATTTCGGCTTCGGACAGCTCATAGGCTTCCGATTCCACCATCATCACGGCGTCCTTGGTCCCTGCAACGATAAGGTCCAGGCGCTGATCGGGGTTTTCCCGCAGTTTGTGCATGTCGTCGCATTCGGGGTTCAGGATGTATTCGCCATCCTCGTAACCCACGCGGCAACCGGCAATCGGCCCCATGAAGGGCGCGCCGGAAATGGTCAAAGCTGCCGATGCGGCGATCATTGCCACCACGTCGGGATCGTTCACCAGATCGTGGCTCAGCACGGTGCACATGACCAGAACTTCGTTCTTAAAGCCAGGCACGAACAGCGGGCGGATCGGACGGTCGATCAGGCGCGCGGTCAGCGTTTCCTTTTCGGTCGGCCGGGCTTCGCGCTTGAAAAAGCCGCCCGGGATCTTGCCGGCGGCGTAGTATTTCTCTTGGTAGTGAACCGTGAGCGGGAAAAAGTCCTGGCCCGGTTTCGGTTCCTTGGCGAAGGTCACGTTGGCCATGACCGATGTTTCGCCCAAAGTGGCAATTACGGTTCCGTCAGCCTGACGGGCAACCTTGCCGGTTTCCAGTGTGAGCTCTTCTTCGCCCCACTGGATTGATTTCTTCACTTCATTGAACATCAAAGCGTATCCTGTCTGAGAGCACTCATGGGCGTATCCCATGTCTCCCGTTTCATGGGTGGCCCCATTGCCACCGACCCCTATCATCATTTCATGCGCCGGGGTCTAAGGCGTCACGTTTCAGATGAGGGGGCCATACAGGAAAGCAGGCTTGTTGGGAAGGAAAGATATCCTCAGGCCGGCGGTCGCATAGCTTTGCGGCGTCAAAACAGATCATTGTGCCGGATAGTCGGGCCTGAATCGCGCGGAATCCGGAAAACGCCCCTACAACACATCGCCCCGGCGACAATTTGTTCGAACCACGCGTGGGCATGGCGCCCTTGTAAATAGACGGGGGTGATTTGGCTTTGCGAGCGAAGAAACGCGATGGCCGTCGTTGCTGAGATCGTGTTGTATGGTCATCATTGGCAGGTCTGAATTGTGGGCAACGCGACGCAGCAGGCGTACAGACCCCCAGGGCTCCACAGCGCAGGTCTGTCTCAGCAGACGGCTGGAGACTGCTGCGCGATCATCGAAATCGCAGAGAGATGGCGGTTTTCAGCGCGTTCTGATCCCCGAAAAATGCAAATCAGATGATCGACCCGCACTGCCACAGCCGTACTTTCAGCCCGCCGTGGGCCACGATGGGTCCGGGTTCAAGGTCGAGGCCAGACGCCTTGGCCAGACCTGCATCCGTGGTGACCAGGGCAACACGCCAACCCTTGAAGTGATCCCGCATCGTGTCGCCGAACTGGCCATATAGTGCGTAAAGCGGCCCCTTGGCTTTGCCACTTAGCCGCGCGCCGTAAGGCGGGTTGGCGATGATCAGGCCCGGCTGCCCTGCGGGGGGGCGGGCTTCGGTTATCGGGTGGCAGGCAAACGACGTGACGGCCTCGACCCCGGCGCGTGCGGCGTTCTCGCCGCTCATCCGGATGGCCCCGGCATCGCGATCCGACCCGTGGAAGTGCAACGCCGTGTCGTTTGAGGCGGCTTTCGTCATGCTTTCCCACGCTGCGGCGTCAAACCACGCCAGCTTTTCAAAAGCAAAATCGCGGGCCCGTCCCGGCGCAAGCCCCAGGGCAATCTCGGCCGCTTCGATCACGAATGTGCCTGAGCCGCACATTGGATCGTACACCGTGCAGTCGCCCCGATAGCCTGCCTCGCGCAGGAACATCGCGGCCATGGTTTCGCGCATCGGGGCTTTGTTGACGGCCTGTTTATGTCCGCGTTTGTGCAGCGAAGCGCCCGTGGTATCGATGCTGATCGTGCACAGGTCGTCGTCGATCCGCACCTTTACGGTCACCGGGGCCTTGTCTTTGACCGGCGCGCCAAGCGTTTCGGCAATGGCGCGTGCGACGCGTTGAGCAGCCGCCTTGTCGTGATAGATGCGCGACTTGCGGCACGTCGCCTCGACGCGCACGGCTACGTCCTGGCGCAGCCACTCGGCCCAAGGCAGTTTGCGGGCCCGTTTGTCCAATTGCGCCAGATGCATCGCCCGGAATTCGGCCACACGGACCAGCACACGCGTAGCCCCGCGCAGCCACAGATTGGCCCGCATGGCGTCGGCCCAGCCGCCCGTGATCGTTACGCCCCCAGGCGACACCGTCGCGCTGTCAAATCCCAGCTCGCGCGCTTCTTCGGCCAGAGGGCTTTCCAAACCGGGCGTCGCGACAAGGTAAATTTGCGTGGGTTCAGTCATGAGCGATGGCATGCGGCCCTTGGTCGTTCATGTCAACGACGGTGATGAAATGAAAACGCCCGCCGGAAGAGGCGGGCGTTTCGAAACCGATATATTGTTGCCTTAGCGGCGGATGCCAAGGCGTTTGATCAGGTCCTGATAGCGGGCCTCATCCTTGCCTTTGACGTAGTCCAGCAGCTTGCGGCGCTGTGCGACCATCATCAGAAGTCCACGACGCGAATGGTTGTCTTTCTTGTGGGTCTTGAAGTGCTCGGTCAGGGTCGCGATGCGCGACGAAAGAATGGCAACCTGAACTTCTGGCGAACCTGTGTCGCCATCTTTGGTTGCGTATTCCTTGATCAGACGGTTCTTTTCTTCCGCTGTAATCGACATCGGGTATCTCCTTGGTTCGATATGTGACGGCACAAGCCGGGATGTCGTCCAGCAAGGCCCTTGTTCCCCAAGCGAGTCGGGGATGCGCGCGTATAGGAAGATTCCCCTACAAAGGAAACCCCCTATTGATTTTCGTCGGCTCCATCCACGCCATAAGTGCCGCTGCTTTCAGTGTCGATCTGGCGCGCGATTTCGGACGCCCAATCGCCGATGATCGGAATGAAGTCGATATTCGACAGGACATAGGCCAGGACCGACACAAGGATCGTTGCCCCGACAACGGATCCCAGTCCGAACGACAATCCGCGCAGGAATTGGAACCACATCAGCCGTTTCGTTGAATTGTGAATGCGAACGAAGCGATGGTTGTTCAATTGAACCAGAGCATCGCGCAATTCGGCGATTTCGGATGACATTTGGTCTTTTTCGTTCATGGCCTCGGACATATCAGCGCCCCATTCATTAAGAAAGTCCTTCGATTCGTATGCCTGTTTGTCTGACTACATAACCCAATACTTGATAATGATGCATGTTGTTCCCTAGCTCGCGACAAAAACCCCGGAATTGCGGCGAAGATTTGAAATTCATGGCAGAAATGGGGCAAACCGGATGCGGGGCAAGTCAGAGAGGGTACCATGCTGGCGATCATTCGAAACTCGACCAAGGCCATTCGATTGATGTCCGGGCGGCAGGAGTTCGAGCCGCTGAAAGTCGAAACAGGGCTTCTGGACGGCGAGTACAAGCGCTACGACGAGATTTTCAATTCGCAGCAGCGCAAGTCGGACAAGGATGTGCTGGCTAGTGTCATGGCGCAGCTGTAACGGTATTTTGCGGGGTAAGAACCCAGGGTGCAATTTCGCCCCATCGGTTTCAGGCCCTATAAGCTTCGGCTCAATTTTATCATTTATTTCGATACCTTTAGGTAAAATCGGAATTTGAATTTTCGTGCTTCATTCGACCCGAGTTGCTATGCAGGCAATCGGTGTTGGGTGAGGTGACGATATGATGATCGCAATGGTTTTGCTTGGGCTTTTGCCACTTGCAGTGTTGCCAAGCATGTTGTCTGAATCGCAAGACGAGGACGCGGCAGATCTTGATGCTCAGGACGCCGCAGACGAATTGGAAGAAGCGCAGTCTGTGTCCTTGGCGGAATACTTGGGCGATGACAGTTCCGATGTCGCCGATACGGCTCAGGCTGCGTTGTCCCCGAATGATCCAGATGCCGTTGACGATCCCGCAGACACAGATGTCGATCCGGGCAGCGTGGTTGCGCCCACAGATCCCGATTTACCTGATGAACCTGGGGGCGCAGTCGATCCCGACATTATTTTGTCGCCGACGACAGATGACGATTCCGAAACAGCCTTGGCCTATGGCGATCTGAACGCCACATCCCTGACGGAATTGGACGACGAGCTAATGCTGTCGGATGATCCGAGCGGTGATATCCAGCGACTAACCTTGGAAAATGGCGATCCGATCATAACCACGGATGGAACGTTGCATGACGTGGACGCGGGTGAAGGAAACGACACAGTCGTCGCTGGGGATGAAGCGGCCTTTATAGATGGTGGTCCCGGGAATGATGACCTGTCTGCAGGGCAGGGGGCCGGCGCAATTGATGGGGGCATGGGAAGTGACACCATCACCGGCAGCGCCAGCGACAATCTATATCTCGACGGAGGAGGGGGGCGGGACCTGATCCTCGGCGGAAGTGGCGACGAATATATCGAAGGCGGCGATCACAGCTCGGACAGTGTTGCGCAGAACGACACGCTGCTTGGCGGCGATGGGAATGACACCATACGCGGCGGTTTCGGCGCCGACAGGTTGGATGGTGGCGCAGGGGACGACCTTGTGAATCATCTGGGTCATGCGGGTGAGCGTTCTGGCGAAGAGCATCACGAATTTGCTTGGCACATCGACAACACTGCCGATGAACTGACAGGCGGCGACGGCAACGATACCCTGGTTTTTGACAGTGCCGACACGGCCACGGGCGGGAATGGCGCCGATATTTTCTGGCTATATGATAGTGGCGGCGCGGCTGAGGTGACGGATTTCGAACCGGGGCAGGATTTTCTGCGCATCACGCTGAACCCGCACGCCGGCTACGATGACCCGATGGTCGAAGTCATGACAGCAGAAAACGGATTGGACGCCGAAGTCATGGTCGACGGGGAAGCCGTCGCCTTGTTGACTGGGGCTGCGGGCGCGACGATGGCGGACGTCTATGTCGAGATGGTGGAAGACGTGTTTCCGGCCGGACGCTGAAGTCAGGTCGGCGACCATTCACGCGGTTGTTCGGCGTAGGCAATATAGAGCGGATGCTTGGGGTGGCCGGCCTTGCTCAAACCCAGGTGAAACAAGGGCGCGCCGGTTTGTCGTAGAAGCCGCTCAACATGTGGGCCGCGCTCAAGATGGGCGCCATGGGTTCCCCAAGCACAAATTACCTGATCTGCCAACGGAACGCTTTCGACGATGGTCTGGTCGTTTTGCGGTCCAATGGGGTCAGCCGCTGCCCGCATCTTTCTGGGATCGGTGTCGCGCCACGCAAAGATATTTGTCACACGGAATCCCCCGAAACCCAAAGCGCGCGCCCGCCTTTCGCACCGTTCGACCGTCGGGTCATTCTGTACTTCGGTCGCGGTTGACGGGTTCAGCATGATGAACAGTGCGCGCCGGCCATCCGGATCCCAGATGCGCGTCAAAGCATAGCGATAGTTTTCACAATCCGAATAGATCGCAGTTGAGTGCGCATCGCCCTTCTGAAACTGTCGTGTAATCACTCGGCGTTCCTAGCGTACGAAGACGCGCGTGGGATGCAATTCCGAACCGCGCGCAATTCCAACCGCGACCGCCTGTCCACCCAATGACGCCCAGGCTTCGTCCCCGTATTCGACGTCGGCCGGATAGACAAATCCCGGATTGCCATTGCGCAGGCGCGCTGCGCCCTCGTCGTTCGTGGTCATCATGGGCAAGTCGACCAGCCCTTCTTCCAAGGGGCGAACATATCCGTCCAACTCCGGTGCCTTGGCCATCCTGTCGATGTCTTCAATTGTCAGCCCATCACTGGCGTCCCACGGGCCCGACCAGTCGCGGCGCAACCATGCGACGTGCCCAAAGCATCCAAGGGCTTCGCCGAGGTCGCGGGCGATGGAACGCACATATCCCCCTTTGCCACATACCATCTGAAGAACAACATGGTCGGCGTCCGGGCGTTCGATCAGAGACAGTTCGTCGACATACAGAGGCCGTGCGGCAATGTCGAAATCTTCTTCTTCGCGGGCAAGTTTATAGGCGCGTTCGCCGTCGATCTTGACAGCCGAAAACTTGGGGGGCACCTGCATGATGTCGCCTACGAACGATGGCAACGCAGCGCGAATTTCTTCATCATTCGGACGCAAATCCGAAGACGCGGTGATTTCGCCTTCGGCGTCGTCCGTTTTCGTGGCACATCCCAAACGCACCGAAAACAGGTATGATTTCAACGCGTCGGTGATGAACGGAACGGTTTTCGTCGCTTCGCCCAAGGCAACCGCCAGAACCCCTGTCGCATCGGGGTCCAATGTGCCTGCATGGCCGGCCTTTTTTGCATCCAGCGCCCAGCGGACCTTGTTCACAACGGCGGTCGACGTCATCCCGGCCGGCTTGTCAACGATCAGCCAGCCGTGAATGTCGCGCCCTTTCTTACGGCGTGCCATTCAGTCGTCCTCCGGCTGGTCCCGCAGGTCACGTTGGACGTTTTCGTCGGCGAACATGCGGCGGGTGGAATCCATCCGATCGAACGTGTCGTCGACTTCAAACCGGATTTCCGGGGAATGCTTGATCTGCAGCGCCTTGCCGATGATACGCCGCAATTCGTATCGGTTTCGCCGCAGAGCGGCTTGCGCCTCTTCTGCGCCTTTGCCGCCCAATGGCAGCACATAGGCCGTCGCCACACGCAAATCGGGCGACACGCGCACTTCGCTGACCGTGATCGACATGGAGGTCAGATCCGGGTCGTGGATATCGCCGCGTTGCAGCGTTTCGGAAAGGGTGCGCCGGATCAATTCACCCACACGCAACTGTCGTTGCGAGGGCGCACGTCCGGATCGGTTGGGATTCTTTGCCATGCGCTCCAGATAATCCGCGCAGGGCTTGCGCGCAACCGGGGCTTTGCAGGACGCGCAAGGACGGCTAAACCGGGCCGAAGCAAAAGGGAACACCGACCATGACTGACATACCCGGAATCGTGATCACTGGCGTATCAGGGCGCATGGGGCAGATGCTTGTGCACGAAGTCCTAAAGTCACCCAAGGCCAAATTGGTTGGCGCGGTTGAACGGTCCGGGCATGACTGGATCGGTCAGGACCTGGGCGCGGCCATGGGCAAGGCCGCGATGGGCGTAACCGTGACAGACGATGCGCTTGAAGCCTTTTCGACGGCCCAAGCCGTAATCGATTTCACAGCGCCCGCCGCGACAGTACACTTCGCTGAACTGGCGGCCCAGGCCCGTGCGGTCCACGTGATCGGAACGACCGGCTTGTCCGACGCTGATCTGAGCAAGATCGCCGCCGCCGCCCGCCACGCGGTTGTCGTGCGCGCTGGCAACATGAGTCTTGGTGTCAACCTGTTGACCAAGTTGACACAAATGGTCGCCGAAGCGCTGGACGACGACTACGATATCGAAGTGATTGAAGCCCACCATAACCGCAAGGTCGACGCCCCTTCAGGCACCGCAGTGATGCTGGGCGAGGCAGCGGCGAAGGGGCGCGGGGTGTCCTTGCCCGATGTAAGGGATTCAGGCCGAGACGGGATCACCGGCGCGCGCAATAGGGGCGATATCGGTTTTGCGGTCGTTCGTGGCGGCGACATTGTTGGCGAACACGACGTGATGTTTGCCGGACCGGGCGAACGTATCATCCTGCGCCATGTGGCATCGGATCGATCCCTGTTTGCGCGCGGTGCCGTCAAAGCTGCAATTTGGGGGCAGGGGCGCGATCCGGGCGAATACGACATGATGGACGTTCTGGGGCTTTGACTGGACGCGACCTGCGTTAAAAGTCGACGGCGATCCCCTTTTTTTCCCAATCACCGTAACGTACGGGTTCGGGTCCATCGCGCCCGCCCAATTCGACGGGTCGTTCCTGGGCAGCTTTGTCCGCCTTTTCGCGGCGCTCTTTGGCTTCGGCCAAGGCGCGTTTGGCAGCTTCGGGAATATCTGTACCGTGTGTCATGGGTGCGTACCATTGTTGTAGAGCCACGCATGGTGATATACGCCCGGGCGAGGCCGAAGCAAGGAAACACTGATGTCGGAACAGGGTCTGGCGCCGCGTCGCGCAGCTGCAAAACTCATCGATGGGGTGACCATCGACCATCGTTTGATGTCGGAATTGCTTCCCGGGCCTCTGGCAAACATGCCCGTCCAGGAACGCGCCCGCGCGCAGCGTTTGGCCACCGAGACATTGCGCCATCTTGAGCGGTGCGACCGGATGTTGGGCCCATTTCTGCGCAATAAGCCCGACGACAAGGCGATGACCATTCTGCGCCTCGGAACTTACGAGATTTGTTCCGGCGGCGCGGCGCACGGTATCGTCAATGATTGCGTGGCACTGATCAAGCAGGACGAGTACCTTGCGCGGTTGTCCGGATTGGTCAACGCGGTTCTTCGCAAGGTCGACGGGAACCAACAGAAATGGGATGAGCTTCCTCCGTCCCGCCTGCCAAAATGGTTGCGAAAGGTCTTGGTCGCGGACTACGGGCGCCGGACGATGGAAGCGATCGAAGCGGTACACGCCCAGATCCCGCCCCTTGATCTGACTGCGCGAAATGATCCCGCGGCACTTGCCGAACTGCTCGAGGGGACGGTTCTGCCCAATGGTTCGGTTCGCCTTCCCGGACAGGGCCAGGTCACTGCGCTGCCCGGATATCAGCATGGAACGTGGTGGGTGCAAGATGTCGCGGCATCGATCCCGGCCAATGTACTGGCCGCGCAACCTGGCGAACGTGTGCTGGACATGTGCGCCGCGCCGGGGGGCAAGACCATGCAGTTGGCGGCAAGCGGTGCGGCGGTGACCGCTTTGGACCTGTCCGAAAAGCGTATGGCCCGGGTGTCGGAAAACCTGGCGCGGACCGGCTTGCATGCAGAACTGGTTGTGGCGGATGCCTTGGAATTTGAAAGTGATGCGTTCGATGCAATCTTGCTGGATGCGCCCTGCTCGGCCACAGGCACAATTCGTCGTCACCCTGATCTTCCGCACGCAAAGGACGGGGGCGACTTTCCCCAACTTTTCGCGCTGCAAGAAGCCATGTTCGACCAGGCTTGGGCCCTTCTCAAGCCGGGTGGCCGGTTGGTGTATTGTACCTGTTCGCTGTTGATTGACGAAGGCGAAGAGCAGATTCGCGATGCAAAACAACGTTATCCCGATCTGGAAATCGATACCGAATCGCTCAAAGTTCCTGGAGTTGAAGTCGATTGGATCGGCCCCGAAGGCCTGCGACTGCGCCCGGACTATTGGGCTGACCGGGGTGGGATGGACGGCTTTTTCATTGCCTGCCTGCGCAAGTCTGCCTGACGACGATCTTTGCAAATGACAGATCGCGCTGTGCGGCGTATGATCGGCAAAACGGCGGTGCAAAGCCGCGATGCGAGGCAATGGCGAGGCAGGCCCCGTGACAGTCAAAGACACATGGTCCTTGCGTCAGGCGCAATGGATGAACCGCTTTCATGCGCGCCGCGCAGCGATGGCGCGGGTGAAAACTGGGTTTCAGACGTCACCTGAACCGCGCACCATCGGCGTGTTCGCCAAAGGGCGTCAATTGATCGCGGGGAATTTCCTGTTCGCGGGGCAGTTGATCGAGGCCAATCATGGCTCGATCTGGAATTTGCCGGGCCAGACGCCGTCTTTCACCGAAGAAATCCACGGGTTCACATGGCTTGACGATCTGGCCGCGGTTGGCGACGGCGCGGCGCGCAAGCGTGCACAGCAATGGACCTGGGAATGGCTTGATGAATATGGCGGCGGTGTCGGGCCGGGCTGGACCCCGGATCTGACCGGACGGCGTTTAATCCGCCTGATCAACAACGCGCTTTTTCTTTTGCCTGGTGCGGATGCTGACATGTCCCGCGCGTTCTTCAATTCCTTGGGCCAGCAGACAATCTACCTGTCGCGTCGCTGGCCGTCGGCGACGCTTGGGTTGCCCCGGTTCGAAGCCCTGACGGGGCTGATTTACGCTGGCTTGGCCCTGATCGACATGGATCGTTATGTCGATCGAGCGGTCACGGCGCTGGCGCGCGACTGCTCGGATCAGATCGATACTGACGGGGGCATAGCGACGCGAAACCCCGAAGAACTACTGGAAGTGTTTACCCTGCTCAATTGGGCGATTTCCGCTTTGACAGAATCGGGCAAGTTGCCGCCGCGCGATATTCTTGCAGCCATCGAACGGATCGCGCCCACCTTGCGGGCCTTGCGTCATTCCGATGGTGGTTTGGCAAGGTTTCACGGTGGCGGGCGCGGCCAAGAGGGGAAACTGGATCAGGCCTTGGCCGCGTCCGGTGTCAAAAAGGTGCGCGAAGACGGGCTGGCCATGGGGTACGCGCGGCTTGCGGCGGGGCGCACCAGCGTGATCGTCGATGCATCTGCGCCCCCTGGCGGGGCCGACAGTGCGAATGCACATGCCTCGACCTTGGCGTTCGAGCTTTCTTCGGGCCGCCGTCCGGTGGTGGTCAACTGTGGGTCGGGGGTGTCTTTCGGCAGTGAGTGGCGCCGGGCGGGGCGCGCCACACCGTCCCATTCCACCCTTGGTATTGAAGGAGCCAGTTCATCGCGGCTCGGGCCGACGGTCGGGATGAATGGCCATCCGCGCGAATGTTTGGTCCAGACGCCGCGCGACGTGCGGATTGAACGCAGGGTAGATGACGGGGAAACCGGCCCGTCCTCTGGTCTGGTCGCAGGGCACGACGGTTATGTGCGCAGTCACGGACTGACGCATATCCGCCACCTGATGTTGACCGACGACAGCCGCATGTTATCCGGCGAAGATACATTGAGCGCGTTGGACAAGACGGATGAGCGCCGGTTCGACAGGGCCCGGGATGCCATTGGTCTTGGCGGTGTGCCGTACCAAATCCGCTTTCACCTTCACCCCGATGTCGATGCCAGCATCGATATGGGCGGTACAGCTTTGTCCATGGCGCTGAAGTCCGGCGAAATCTGGGTGATGCGGCATGACGGCAAGGCCGAAATGTCGCTAGAGGCGTCCGTTTATCTGGAAAAAGGCCGCTTAAAGCCGCGTGCGACGAAACAAGTGGTTCTATCTTCCTACGCAATCGACTATGCGAGCCGCGTCCGTTGGACCTTGGCCAAGGCGCAGGATACGCCCAGCGTGCTGCGCGATCTGGAACCCAAGGATAACGGCACAGACGATTGATTGCCATCTGGGGGCCAAAATGACCGACATCCAACCCGTACGCCGTGCGCTGCTTTCTGTATCCGACAAGACGGGTCTGATCGACCTGGGCCGCGCGCTGGCCGACCTGGGGGTCGAATTGTTGTCGACGGGCGGGTCGGCAAAGGCGCTGCGCGACGCGGGTCTGAAGGTGCGCGATGTGGCCGAGGTCACTGGCTTTCCCGAAATGATGGACGGACGGGTCAAGACGCTCCACCCCAAGGTGCATGGCGGGTTGTTGGCCCTGCGCGACAACGATGCCCATGTGGCGGCCATGAACGAGCACGCGATTGAAGGCATCGACTTGCTGGTCGTCAATCTCTACCCGTTCGAGGAAACCGTCGCCAAGGGCGCAGACTACGCCGATTGTATCGAAAACATCGATATTGGTGGCCCGGCCATGATCCGCGCGGCCGCCAAAAACCATGCTTTCGTCAACGTGGTGGTTGATGTCCAGGACTATGACGCCTTGCTGGCCGAGCTGAACGAAAACGCAGGCACCACGCTGGCGTTCCGCCAACGCCTGGCCCAGACCGCCTACGCCCGGACTGCAGCCTACGACGCCGCTGTCAGCACCTGGATGGCCGGTGCGATCGGCCAGGACATGCCGCGGCGCCGGGCCTTCGCGGGGACGCTGGCACAATCACTGCGCTATGGCGAAAACCCCCACCAGTCTGCCGCCTTCTACACGGATGGATCAGATCGCCCCGGCGTGGCGACCGCCACCCAGCACCAGGGCAAAGAGCTGTCGTACAACAACATCAACGATACGGACGCCGCATTCGAACTGGTGGCGGAATTCGACCCCGCCGATAGCCCGGCAGTAGCGATTATCAAACATGCCAACCCTTGCGGCGTTGCAAAAGGTGCGACGCTGGCCCAGGCCTACCGCAACGCATTCGATTGCGACCGGACGTCGGCATTCGGCGGCATCGTGGCTTTGAACGGCGAACTTGACGGCGAGACCGCGCGCGCCATCACCGAAATCTTCACCGAGGTTGTCATCGCCCCCCGCGCCACCGACGAAGCCAGGGAAATCTTCAGCGCCAAAAAGAACCTGCGTCTATTGACCACTGGCGCCCTGCCGGACCCGCAGAGCAAGGGGCTGACTTTCCGGCAAGTGGCAGGCGGCATGTTGGTGCAGGACAAGGACACCGGCTTCGTGGGTATGGACGATCTGCGCGTGGTCACCAAACTGGCGCCGACACAAGCCCAGATGCGCGACCTGCTGTTCGCGTGGAAGGTGGCAAAGCATGTCAAATCGAATGCGATCGTTTACGTTAAGGATCAGGCCACAGTCGGCGTTGGCGCCGGCCAGATGAGCCGCGTCGATAGCGCATTGATCGCCGCCAAAAAAGCCGAACGGATGGCCGAAGCCATGGGGCTGCCCGCGCCGTTGACTCAGGGCAGCGCTGTAGCGTCGGATGCTTTCTTTCCCTTTGCCGATGGCTTGCAGGAAGCTGCTGCGGCGGGGGCATCTTGCGTGATCCAGCCGGGCGGGTCGATGCGCGACGATGAGGTGATCGCCGCTGCGGACGAAGCTGGCCTGGCCATGGTCATGACCGGCATGCGTCACTTTCGCCACTGATGCGTGCGCTCTGGATCTCCGCGCTGGTCACCTTGGTGATTGACCAAGTGACCAAATGGCTGGTCGTGGTGCGGCTGAATCTTGCCAGTGTCGGCGAGATCGATGTTTTCCCCCCATACCTTGTGTTTCGCATGGCGTGGAACCGGGGGGTGAATTTCGGTCTGTTTGCCAACAATGCAGATGCCATGCGGTGGGTATTGATCGTTCTGGCCATGGCGATATGCGTCTGGGTGCTGATTTGGGCCCGCAAAGAGGCCTTGGGCCGCGTAGGCTACATTTCGGCCGGGTTGCTGGTGGGCGGTGCGGTTGGCAATGTGATCGACCGATTGTTCTATGGCGCGGTGGCCGATTTCCTGAACACAAGCTGTTGCGGTTTTCGCAATCCATACAGTTTCAACGTTGCCGATATTGCGATCTTTGCAGGTGCAGCGGGACTGATCCTTTTTACGGGCGGGAAAAAGGCTGGGTGACGACGGCTCGCCTCTGCGCTAAGAAAAGGCCGAAAGGGAGTGCTGAATGATGGCAGGGTTGATCAGGGTTGGGTTGGTTGTAGCGCTTGCGTTGACAGTATCGGCTTGTGATCGGACGCGCGCGCCGCGCCTTTTGCCTGACAGCGGCAAGATCGGGCCGGATGAATTTGCGATCGTGCCCAACAAACCGCTGCAAGAGCCGCTGTCCTATGCCGAACTGCCGGCGCCGACCCCAGGGTACACAAATATCAGCGACCCAACACCAAACGCCGACGCAATCGCGGCCCTGGGCGGCCGTGCGGACGGCGTGGCGGCCAATGATCTGTTGGCCCATGCCAGCCGCTACGGCACCGATCCGAATATCCGAGAATCGCTGGAAGAAGAAGATATCGCCTATCGCCGGCGGTTTCGCGGCCGCATTCTGGACCGGCTTGTCGGGCGCAACACCTATCTGCAGGCGTATGATCGCCAGCGATTGGACAGCTATGCCGAACTTGAGCGTCTGCGCCGTCTTGGCGTGATCACGCCGACCGCGCCGCCAAAAGGGGTGAGCCAGTAACGATCCGTTCATCCCTTTGCGGGCACGCTTGGCAAGCCCTACGGATTACCCTAGCTCTTGATCATCCGCTGACCCTGCGCCGGAGACGCCATGTTTAGATTGATCGCCGCCGCCGTGCTCGGCGTGGTTGCTGCCCTGCCTGCGCGCGCCGCAGACCCGACGACGTTCACCTTGGACAACGGGATGGAGGTCGTCGTTCTTGAAGATCACCGCGCGCCCCTTGTGGTGCACATGGTGTGGTATCGCGTCGGCGCCGCGGACGAGCCGCCGGGGAAATCGGGAATCGCGCATTTCCTGGAACACCTGCTGTTCAAAGGGACCGACAAGCTGGCCGCTGGGGAATTCAGTGAAACAGTGGCGTTGAACGGGGGATCGGACAACGCTTTCACCTCGCAAGATTATACGGCCTATTTCCAACGCGTCGCCGCCGACCGGCTTGGACTCATGATGGAAATGGAAGCGGACAGGATGCGAAACCTCAAGATGACGGACGAGGATTTTGCGACGGAAAAGCAGGTGGTTCTGGAAGAGCGGAACATGCGGATTGAAAACGATCCGAACGCGCTTTTCAGTGAACAGCGTGACGCGGCGCAGTATTTGAATCATCCATACGGCATTCCGACCATCGGCTGGAAACATGAGATCGAAGCGTTGACGCGCGACGACGCCTACGATTTTTATGCGAAATACTACGCGCCGAACAACGCGATCCTTGTCGTTGCCGGCGATGTTGACCCGCAAGATGTTCGCGCACTTGCGAATACGCACTATGGCCCGCTTGCGCCGTCGGAAGGGATCGAGGCGCGACAGCGCCCTCAGGAACCGCCGCAGCTCTCTGAGCGGCGCCTGATGTTTTCCGACCCACGCGTTGCGCAGCCCTATCTTAGCCGCTCATACCTCGCGCCCGAGCGCGACGCCGGTGACCAACAGGGCGCTGCCGCCTTGACCATTTTGTCGCAATTGCTTGGCGGGTCGTCAAATACGTCTGTTTTGGGCCGCAAACTGCAATTCGAAAGCGACGCCGCGGTCTACGTGGGTAGCTACTATCGCGGCCAATCCTATGATGACACGACCTTTACTCTGATCATGGTGCCAAGGCCGGGTTTGTCTTTGGCGCAGGGCGAGACAGCGCTGGATGCCGCTTTGGCCGAATTTTTGACCGAAGGGGTCGATCCAGACCAGTTGGCCCGCGTCAAAATGAAAATGCGCGCCGCGCAGATCTATGGTGATGACAACATCGACGGTCTGGCACGGCGATATGGGGCAGCGCTGACATCGGGGCTGACATTGGCGGATGTGGAGGCTTGGCCGGACGTGATCGATGCGGTGACCGCTCAGGATGTGATGGCGGCCGCCAAAGCTCTATTCGACCCCAGAAAATCCGTGACGGGTTGGGTGTCGCCCGAAACCACTGAGCAGGCCGAGGTGTCGCAATGATCCGATTGATGATTGCCATAGGGGTGATGCTGATCACTGCGCTGCCTTTGCGCGCCGAAATCGCCATTCAGGACGTGACCACTCCGGGGGGCATCAAGGCATGGTTGGTTGAAGAACACTCTTTGCCATTCGTCGCGCTCGAGATGCGGTTCAAGGGCGGCGCGTCGCTGGATCCGGAAGGTAAGCGCGGCGCTGCGACCCTGATGGTGTCGCTTCTCGAAGAAGGCACCGGCGATATGGACGCGCGCGCCTTTGCCGAAGCAACCGAAAGCATCGCCGCATCATTCGGTTTCGATGCCTCGAACGACGGAATTTCCGTATCGGCCCGATTCCTGACCGAGACGCGGGACGAAGCTGTCGATTTGCTGAATGCCGCTTTGACGGCCCCCAATTTCGACGATTTGGCTGTGGAACGGGTGCGGGCGCAACTGATCTCGTCGATCCAGGCGTCCTTGACCGATCCGGGCGATATCCTGTCGCGAAAAGTCGCGGCGATGACATGGGGTGATCATCCCTACGGCTCGTCCTCGGACGGGACCATCGCCAGCGTTTCTGCTCTGACGCGCGATGATCTGATCGCGTCACACCGGGCAACTTTGGCAAAAGATCGTGTGTATGTATCCGCAGTCGGGGATATCACTGCGCAGGAACTGGGGCAGTTGATCGACGAGCTTTTGGGCAGCTTGCCAGACGAAGGCGCGCCGCTGATCGGGCAAGCAACCTATCAGGCCGAACCAGGCGTCACAGTGGTGCCCTATGAAACGCCACAATCTGTTGTGCGGTTCGGGCATCGGGGTATTGCGGAAACAGACCCGGATTTCCTGACCGCTTACGTTCTGAACGAAATTTTCGGCGGAGGAACCGATAGTCGGTTGCACAGCGAAGTTCGGGAAAAACGCGGATTGACCTATGGCATCGGAACATGGCTGGCCTCGCGCCCCTATGGCGATACGCTGGGCGGGCAATTTGCCACGGGCAACGCGCGCGTGGGTGAAGCCATTGAGGTGATTGAAACCGAATGGGCCAAAATCTCGGAAAACGGCATCTCGCAGCAGGAACTGGACGACGCCAAGAAATACCTGACGGGCGCATATCCGTTGCGGTTCGATTCGAACGCGGCGATTGCGAATATTCTGGCGTCCATGCAGTTCCGCGGCCAAACTAAGGACTACGTTATCGATCGAAACGACCGGGTGAACGCCATCACCTTGGACGAGATCAACCGCGTCGCAGCCCGCCTTTACCGGCCTGAAGACCTGTTTTTCGTGATCGTTGGTCAGCCCGAGGGATTGAGCGAACCGCCAGCCAACTGAGCCACCGCAGCGCACAAGGATTGAACTGGTCGAATCGGCCGATCGCATGCTAGATTTAGCTGCATGAATGCCGCCCACCCCAACATAAGCGAAAACCGTCCGGTAATCCGTCAATTGGATGATGCTGCCATCAACAGGATTGCAGCAGGCGAGGTTGTCGAACGTCCTGCATCCGCCGTCAAGGAACTGATCGAAAACGCGCTGGATGCAGGGGCACGCAGAATTGACGTGGCGTATGCCGATGGGGGCAAGACACTGATCCGCGTGACGGACGATGGGTGTGGCATGGATGCGCGCGACCTGCCGCTGGCGCTGTCGCGCCATGCCACGTCGAAAATCGATGGGTCCGACTTGCTCGCAATTCAGTCCTTCGGCTTTCGGGGCGAGGCTTTGCCATCGCTTGGTGCGGTCGGTCGTCTGACAATCACCTCGCGCGCGTCGGGATGCGACGGGTGCAGCGTAGCGGTCTCGGGCGGGTCGATGGGGCCAGTTAAGCCGGCAGCGCATTCCAGCGGTACCGTTGTTGAATTGCGTGACCTGTTTTATGCCACGCCCGCGCGTCTGAAATTCATGCGAACCGACCGCGCCGAAGCGCAGGCCATCACGGATGTGGTCAAACGGCTGGCCATGGCCGAACCCTTCGTGGGGTTCACTCTGCGCGATCTCTCCGCTGGCGGCGACGGCCGGGTAACGTTCCGAAGCGATCCGGAATCGGGCGATCTTTTCGACGCGCTGCACGGACGTTTGGCGCGTGTGCTTGGGGTGGAATTCGCCGAAAACGCCCTGCGTGTCGATGCGGAACGCGACGGGTTGCACCTGACAGGATATGCCGCGCTGCCGACATATTCGCGTGGGTCAGCGGTTGCACAATTCCTGTTCGTGAACGGACGTCCGGTGCGGGACAAGCTGCTGATCGGTGCGCTGCGCGGCGCCTATCACGACTTTTTGTCGCGCGATCGCCATCCGGCGGCCTGCCTGTTCATCGACTGCGATCCGCATCTTGTCGACGTGAATGTCCATCCGGCCAAGTCCGAAGTCAGGTTCCGCGAACCGGGTATCGTGCGTGGCCTGATCGTGTCCGCGCTGCGCCATGCTTTGGCCGAGGCGGGCCACCGGGCGTCGACCACAGTAGCAGACGCCACGCTTGGGGCCTTTCGACCGGAGCCCACAGAGCCGCGTGTGTACCAGATGGACCGGCCGCAAAACCGGTATCCTACCCCACCAGCGGCGGGCGGCGGATGGACCGCGCAGGGCATCGAGCCCCACGCGCCCCAGGCCGCTGACGTGCCGGGATTTGCGGAAATGGCCGCAAGCTATTCGGCGCGGGTCGAGCCGGTTGACGATTCACCCGCGCTTGAGGCGTTGCCCCTTGGAGCAGCGCGCGCGCAGGTCCACGAAAACTACATCGTCGCCCAAACCGAGCGCGGCATGGTGATCGTTGATCAGCATGCTGCACACGAACGTTTGGTCTACGAAAAACTGAAACGCCAGATGGCTGACAACGGCGTCGCCAGCCAAGCGCTTTTGATCCCCGAGATCGTTGAGCTGTCAGGCGGTGATGCGCAACGTCTTCTTGACGTTGCGGAGGACCTGGCGCGACTGGGCCTT
Source organism: Aliiroseovarius sp. PTFE2010 (assembly GCF_049943335.1). Classification (NCBI taxonomy): domain Bacteria; kingdom Pseudomonadati; phylum Pseudomonadota; class Alphaproteobacteria; order Rhodobacterales; family Paracoccaceae; genus Aliiroseovarius; species Aliiroseovarius sp. PTFE2010. The sequence goes on along the minus strand of NZ_JBNFVY010000008.1, from coordinate 15,780 downwards.
GTGATCGAACCGTTCGGTGGCGGCGCGGTCGCGGTGCGCGAAACCCCGGCCTTGCTTGGGGAAATCAATGCGCGTGCGATGATTCTGGATATTCTGGACGAACTTGCCGACCAGGGCGAAAGCCTATCGGTTCAAACTAAGCTGGAAGCGGTTCTGAGCCGTGTCGCTTGCCACGGCTCAATCCGGTCGGGCCGCCGGATGCAGGCCGCCGAAATGAACGCGCTTTTGCGAGAGATGGAGGCAACGCCGCATTCGGGGCAATGCAACCACGGGCGCCCAACCTACGTAGAGCTGAGGCTGAGCGACATTGAGCGCCTGTTCGGGCGCACATGATTGAGATCGGCGATCGCACATTCGCAATCGGTGACCCGTTGGTCATTGGCACCCTTGCCGGCGCTGCGATTGTTTTATTGATCCTGCTGCTTCTCGCGCTGTCGCTCAGGGCCGCCCGCAAGACGGCGTCGATGTCCGAGCCATTGATCTGGCAGATGAACGAACTGGGCAAATCCGTACAAACTCTGGGCAGTGGGCAAGAGCAATTGGCCGGAGGGCTGCGCAGTGTGTCCGATGCCCAGCAGACCGGGCAAAGCCAGATGTTGCAGCAAATGGAGCAGCGTCTGGCGCAGGTGCAGGCCCAGATGAATGACCGTCTGCACGACAATGCCCTAAGGTCCGCGCGCAGCCTGGCCGAGATGCAGGAAAAAATGAATGATACGCTGAAGGGCGGATCGGAAAAAACCACCAAGTCCCTGACCGAACTGCAAGAGCGACTGGCGACGATCGACAAGGCGCAAGCGAACATCGAAAAGCTATCGGGCGATGTGCTCAGCCTGCAGGATATCCTGTCGAACAAGCAGACCCGAGGCGCATTTGGCGAAATCCAGCTGCAGGATATCGTCAGCAAGGCGCTACCGTCGGACAGCTACGCGTTTCAGGCCACCCTGTCGAACGGCCGGCGCGCTGACTGCTTGATCCACCTGCCAAATCCGCCCGGCCCAATTGTCATCGACAGCAAATTTCCACTGGAAGCTTACGAGACACTGAGGCGGGCCGAAACGCAAGGCCAAGTTGCAGAGGCGACCAAGCTGTTGCGCCAAGCCGTCAAGACCCACATCAAGCATATTTCCGAACGCTACATCGTCGACGGGGAAACTGCCGATGGCGCGATCATGTTCCTTCCGTCCGAAGCCGTCTATGCCGAGCTGCACGCGAACCTGCCCGAGGTCGTTCGTGAAGGGTTTGCCGCGCGTGTCTGGATCGTCTCGCCCACCACATGCATGGCGACATTGAACACGATGCGCGCCATTGTGAAGGACGCCCGAATGCGCGAACAGGCCGGGGCCATCCGCAAGACCCTGCAGCTGGTCCACAGGGATGTTGAACTGGTCGTTGAGCGGGTCGGAAAGCTGGACACCCATTTCAACCAGGCCCGCAGAGATCTGGACGACATCACCACCGCCGCCGAACGCGCTGGAAAACGTGCGCAGAAGTTGGATAGTTTCGAATTTGACGAATTGGACACCCCCGAAGCGCAGGTTGTCCCGCTCAAGCGTGATTGATCCACGTCATTTGGAACCATTCGTGTTAGTCTTAGGTTGATCAACGGAACAACCGAAAGGACCGCGCGATGGAACTTAGCGAACGCAAGATTGCCTATGTGGTGGTGCGTGCACGCGAACTGGAAGCCAAGGTCGGCCGCTGGGATGCCCCAGGCGACGTAGCTGATGCGGACACGATTCTGGAAAATCGTGGCAGCGACCTGACCGATGACGAATTGACGTCCTTCATCGACGACATGAACTCGGACGAAAAGTCTGAACTGGTTGCCTTGACCTGGATAGGGCGCGAAACGTTCACGGCAGACGACTGGCGCGAAGCCGTCCAAACCGCGCGCAACGAACGCATCACCAAAACGTCTAGCTATCTGTTGGGTATTCCGTTGTTGTCCGATTATCTTCAAAGTGGTGCAGAAGCGATGGGATTGGACATTCAGGACGACGTTGACGATCTCTATGCTCACCACTAGACGGGCGCTTTCCCGGCGCGGCAACAATGGCCGCGCGGGTCCGTGCCCATGCACGCGGATCGAATTGTTCGTGCCGCTTCAGGGCCACAAGTCACTGGCCGCGCGTTTCAACAGAAATGGTCATGCCGCCATACCGGGGGCAGGGGCCAAGCGCCCACCTTGGCATCCAAACGCTCATTTTTGAAAGATATAGGTGCCCGGCGCGTCACCGAGTGGGGGGTAACCTGCCGTCGGCGCACCAAGAGCGGGCGGCGCGACGCGCGAAGAAGAATGCGCAGCGAGCCAGCCGGCCCATTCCGGCCACCACGAGCCATCTTGGGGGTCATGTCGCGCCAACCACGTGTCCGGGTCCAGATAGAGTGCCCCGGCCTTGCGATGCGAAATGCGGTAGTGCCGACCTTTGTGGCCCGGTTCGGAAAGGATGCCACCGTTGTGCCCGCCCTTGGTCAGCAGAAAGTGCAGGTCATTGTCGGTAAATAGCTTTGCCTTATAGACCGAGCGCCACGGCGCGATGTGATCGGCTTCGGTTCCGACAACGAACATCGGCGCGGTGATATCTTTGAGCGCGATGACCCGTCCGTCGACTGCAAAGCGCCCGCCGGTCAAACGGTTTTCCAGAAACAGGCCGCGCAGGTATTCCGAATGCATCCGGGCGGGCATGCGTGTGGTGTCAGCGTTCCACACGCCAATGTCGCTGGGCACGTCCTGTTCGCCCAGGAAATAACGTTTGACTGCGCGCGACCAGATCAGGTCTTCCGCCCGTATCGCGGCAAAGGCGCCAGACATTTGCGGGCGATCCAGATAGCCCTGTTCCCACATCATGTCTTCCAGAAACGCGACCTGGCTGTCGTCGAGAAACAGCAACAATTCGCCCGCTTCGGTGAAGTCAGTTTGTGCGGCCATCAGCGTGGCACTGGCCAGCCGGTCATCGCCATCGCGCGCCATGGTGGCGGCTGCGATCGCCAGCATTGTACCACCCAGACAATAGCCGACCGCGTGGATCTTCTGACCTGGCACGATCGCTTCGACCGCGTCCAGCGCACGCATGACACCGTCGCGGCGGTAGTCGTCCAGCCCGAGGTTACGCTTTTCCGCGCCCGGGTTTGTCCATGAAATGGCAAAGACGGTGTGGCCCTGATCGACAAGGTATCGGATCAGCGAATTGTGGGGCGACAGGTCAAGAATATAGTACTTCATGATCCATGCCGGGATGATCAGCACAGGTTCGGCGTGGACCGTTTCGGTGGTCGGACTGTACTGAATCAGCTCGAAAATCTCATTTCGGTAGACGACTTTACCCGGGGTGCAGGCGATGTCGCGGCCGATTTTGTGGCCCGGTGGGGCGGTCTTGGGGGTCTGGGTCAGGGCTGAATGAGCGTCCTGCAACCAATTGATTGCCCCATCGGCCAGATTTTTGCCGCCTGTGTCGCGGGTCTTTTCCAGAATGGCGGGGTTGAGCCATGGGAAGTTGGACGGCGACAACGTGTCGAGCGTTTGGCGGATAATGAAACCGGTGCGATCTGCATCACGCGGATGCAGCCCGCGCAGGCCCTTGGTCGAGGCTTCCCACCATTCCTGTGTGGCCAGAAAAGCCTGCTGCCAGAACACGAACGGGTGCTTTTGCCAATCGGGATGGGCAAAGCGATGGTCCTGCTTGCGCGGCACAAAGGGCGCTGGTGGCGGGTCGTCGCGACGCATCATGCTGTCCAGCGCGAACCATCCCAATTTGGCGGTGTTTTCCTGCGCCAATTCGAACAGCTCCAATTGCCGCCCCGGCGCGCGGGCCAGATGCATGGTCCAATCGCTGAGCGCGCCGAAGGTGGCATAAGGCGAAACCCCGGCGGTCAGTCTTGAAACCGAGGCCCGCACCGAACGATCCAAGCCTTCGTGCCGACGCATCGGCACAGGGGCGTCGGGGCGCAAAGCGGGCAGGGCAGGTTTGGGGATGTCGGGCATAGCCGCGCCTTTGGTTTGGGGTCGCGCCACTATTGCGCGCCGCGCCCAACCTTGCCTTGATCTGCATCACATGCGCGCCGCTCGCGGCCATCGGGGTGATACAGCCTGCGCCGTGCATGCCAAAAGGGCCGCCCGGTATCCCGAGGCGGCCCTTTGACTGTCGCGTCCGGCCCGAAGGCCGACATCGGGCTTAGCCCTGACGTGCTTTGAAGCGGCGCTGTGTCTTGTTGATCACGTAGACGCGGCCTTTACGGCGCACCACGCGGCAATCACGGTGCCGGTTCTTAAGCGAGCGGAGCGAGTTGCGGACTTTCATGGCCCTTCTCCTTCTTCGCGGCGCTATTGGCTGCGCCAGTTGATCCTGTGCCCTTTTCGGGGCGGTGAATGGTGGGCGTAACAAGGTTCGAACTTGTGACCCCTTCGATGTCAACGAAGTGCTCTACCACTGAGCTATACGCCCTCCGTCGCGTTCGTCTTGCCAGCCGGGGCATGCGACCCAACAAACAAGACGCGGGAAATCCCCGCGCCGGTTTGCGAGCGTATAAAAGGAGTCGGTGTGGCTTTCAAGAGCTTTTGGCAATGAAAAGAATCCCGCTATAGTAGAGCCAATGAAGGGAATACGAATGAGCGCACATGCCTATCGCCTTGTCAGGCCGGATGTTCAACGGACAAGTGTGGTTTTCGCATCGCCACACAGTGGCCGCAACTATGACGACCATTTCCTGAACAATGCCGTTCTGGACGCCCACACCTTGCGCTCATCCGAGGACGCTTTTGTCGACATGTTGTTCGACACAGCCCCCGACGTGGGCGCACCTTTCCTGACAGCCGTAGCGCCGCGCGCCTGGGTCGATCTGAACCGCGCCTCCGAGGAACTGGACCCGGCCCTGATTGAAGGGGTGCGCCGGACATCGCACAACCCGCGTGTCAGTTCGGGACTTGGGGTGATTCCGCGCGTGGTCTCTAACGGGCGCGCAATTTATTCGGGCAAGATGCCGTTGAGTGAGGCGCAGGCCCGGCTGGAGCGCGTTTGGCATCCGTATCACGACAAGCTGACGCAGTTGCTTGAAGACACCGGGCGCCTGTTCGGTGAGGCGATTCTGATCGATTGCCATTCCATGCCGCATGAGGCCGTCGCGAACCATACGCCGCGTCACCGCAAGACGCCGGACGTTGTTTTGGGGGATCGCTACGGGGCGTCGGCCGATCCGCGGATCACCGCCGAGATCGAACACCTTTTTACCTGCGAGGGTTTGACGGTCGCGCGCAACACGCCATTCGCCGGCGCCTATGTGGCCCAGCAATACGGCCGCCCGTCGCGCGGGCAGCACGTGATCCAGATCGAAATCGACCGATCACTTTATATGGACGAAAGTACCATTCAGCCGAATGACGACTTTGCGGCGACCAAGGACATGATGGCACGCATTGTTGCCGGCATCGCCGGGCTGTGCGAATCCGATATGCCTATGGCCGCGGAATAACCGCCCGGCCGGCAAGCGATGCGGCTGATGGATCAGGGCAGAGGTCAGCGCAGAGTCGACAACGCAAACAAACGCAAACAAAATTCCGGGAAACTGAGTCGTTACCGCAGAGCACGGCCCTTGACGATTGCGTCGGCCCCGAAGCGCGCGCGGATTGCGTCTGTCGCCTGCTCGGCGCGGGCGCGTTTCGCGGCGTCGGGGTCCAGAAGGTCTGCTGTCAGATCGGCATCTTCGGCGCTGGTGATATCGGACAGACCCACCCCGATCAGCCGAAAGGGGCCGGCGTCTTGTACATGATCCAAAAGGCTGCGGACTTCGCGATAAATGCGATCTGCAATCTGGGTCGCATCACCAAGCGCATGGCGACGGGTGAGCGACGAAAAGTCTGCGCGCTTGAGTTTCAGCGTGACCACCCGCCCCGCCTTGCCCTTGGCCTTGGCCCGGTCGGCCACCTGCTCGGACAGGCGCCACAGATGCCCGTCCAGCAAATCCCGATCGGCGGTGTCCTGGGAAAACGTGGTTTCCTTGGAAATGCTCTTTACCGGTGCGTGGGCCGAAATGCGCCGCCCGTCCAGACCGCGCGCGATATGCCACAACCGGTCGCCCATCGTGCCGAAGCGTTGGGCCAGATCGCGCCGGTCCCACCGAAGGATATCGTTGATCGTGCGAATGCCCGCGCGTTCCAGAGACGCTTGCGCAGCCGGGCCGATCCCCCAGATGATCCGCACCGGCTTGTCGCGCAAAAAGGCTTCGGTTTCGGCCTTGCCGATCACGGAAAACCCCCGCGGTTTGTCCAGATCAGAGGCCACCTTGGCCAGGAATTTGTTGTGCGACAGCCCGATTGAACCTGTGATCCCGATTTCGTCCTTCATGCGTTTGGTCAGTCGCGCCAGCATCACCGCTGGGGGCGCGCCGTGCAGCTTGGCGGTGCCGGTCATATCCAAAAACGCTTCGTCCAGCGACAGCGGCTCAATCACCGGGGTCAGTTCGTCCATCAGGGCGCGCACCTGTCGTGAAACTTGGGCGTAGACCTGCATCCGGCCTTTGATGACCACGGCATCCGGGCACAGTTTCATTGCCTGAAACATCGGCATCGCCGACCGCACACCGCGGATTCGCGCGATATAGCAGGCGGTCGATACCACCCCGCGCTTGCCGCCACCGATGATAACCGGTTTGTCGCGCAAGGCGGGATTGTCGCGCTTTTCGACGCTGGCGTAGAAGGCGTCGCAATCCATGTGCGCAATGGTCAGGTCAAAGAGTTCGGGATGCGAAAGGACACGCGGCTGACCGCAATTGGGGCAGCGCGCCCCGGCGTCGAACTGATGCAGGCAGTCGCGGCAGAGAGATGGCATCGAAAGCTCCTGTCGATACCTTGATGATACTGTCCGGCGTGCCAAAAGGACAGGGCCGGAGCGGGGGCGTCAGGCCAATTCGGCCACGACGTCGCGTGCGGCCTGCGCCGGATCGTCCGCCTGCCAGATCGGGCGGCCGACCACGATGTGGTCCGCGCCGTCGTTGATCGCCTGGGCCGGGGTTGCTACGCGTTTCTGATCGCCCAAGGCTGCCCCGACAGGGCGCACACCGGGCGTAACGATCAGCTTGCCGGCGGCCTCGGGCAGCGCACGAATCAGCGCCGCTTCCTGTGGCGAGGCGATGACTCCGTCCGCCCCGGCAGCAAAAGCATTGCCCGCCCGTTCCAGCACCAGTTCGCGCAGATCGCCGGTTTTGATCAGGGCGCCGTCCAGATCATCGCGGTCCAGCGATGTCAGGATCGTCACGGCAAGGATTTTCAGGTCTTTGCCCGCGGCCCCTTCTTTGGCGGCGCGCACCACGTAGGGGTCGCCGTGAACGGTAAGGAAATCCAGATCAAACTGTGCCAGCCCACGCACGGCGGCTTCCACCGTGGCGCCGATGTCAAAGAGTTTCATATCGAGAAAAATACGCTTTCCCCGCGCCTGCTTCAGTTCATTCGCCAACGCAAGGCCACCCCCCGTCAGCATACCCAAGCCGATTTTGTAGAACGACACCGCGTCGCCCAGTTTGTCGGCCAATTCCAGCCCGGCAATTGCATTTGGGACATCAAGGGCGACAATCAGGCGGTCATCGGACATTTGGGCGCTCCGGGTTGTGGGTTTGAAATGCACTTGCAGAATTGGGAAATCGCCGTCAAGTAAACATGATGATTTCTTTCTGTTGCATGGTGGCATGGATCTGATGGCGAAGAACATCGTGGTTTCCGCTCCGCGCAGTGGGCTGAACTGGATCAGGTACTGTGTCGAAACGTTCGCAGGCGTCAAAACGCCGGGAAAGACATCGCTATTGCCCGGTGACGAAAACACGCAAGAGGCCTTTCTAAGGACGCATGATGCCCTGGGGTGGACGCGGCGCAGGCGACACGGGGCGTGGCAAAATATTCCGCGATCCGAGGCGCAACAGGCCAAAGTATCGTTGGTGCTGCGTGATCCGTTGGAGAGCTATGTGCGCATGGCAGATAGCAAGCTGCGGAATTTCGGATGCTATGTCGGCAACATTCGCTTCTTGTCGCGGTGCCAAGACGCAGATGTTCGCGTCTTTTATTACGAGGATCTGACAACCAACCCCGAAACCATGATGAGCCTGCTGGATTTTCTGGATCTGAAGGATCTGCCCGGATCGACAGGCTATTCACTGGAAGTCCTGAGGGGGCGGTGGGATGAACTGGCTGAGTCCAGCCGCAATATGTACGACGTTAAACAGGCGGTTGGGGGCGGTTCAAAGACCAAAAAGGCCCCACGGGATTTCAAGTTTCATCAGAAACGTTTGTCGGAACAAGACAAGCGCAGGGTTTTCAATTTCCTGCGCTGCGTCCTGACCGAAGAGGAATACCGGCTGCTTGAGCGCTACGATGTCCCGCCGTACGACGACGGCGCAGAGTCTGCGCTGTTTCGGTCAGCGCGGGCGGTACTTGGGAAATTGTCGTCAAGCCGCGTGTGACACCTTCGACGTCATCGGCCTCAGCCGCGACATCAATTCGTGCACGTTTTGTGCCCGGCGCACCTTGGCTTGGACAACCAATGACCGCGCCACGGTTTCGAAATCGGCTGTGATCGGGGCTTTGAGGCTGGTGGGAAACCCCAATCGGTCGCCCGCCTCGTGCAGGATCACCAACGCCTCGAATTGCTGGTCGGCGGCATTGTAGGTCAGGTTGGTAACCTCGGTCGCATAATTCATGTCGGGCTTCCCCGTGTTGACTGCTCTGACTGCCACGTATGTTTGACGGCCTGATTTGACAACGCGGACGGTGCGAAATTGTTCCCCTCAATGCGCGGGCGGCATTTAGCCATGAATGGCCCTGAATTGAATGGCCCTGAATTGGCGTGCCGCGCCGGGCGTCCGTCTGTGTGGATTTTCGCACAGGCTAACTTGAACCGGCCTGCGCAACTTCCCATCTGAAGATCAAGGCCCATCGCCGGGTGCGCCGCCAAGTGGGTGCCGGGCAGTCAGGGTGCTATAAAAGGAGAACTGCCGATGGATATGGAAAAATTCACGGAGCGGTCGCGGGGATTTCTGCAAGCGGCCCAGACGATTGCTTTGCGCGAAGGTCACCAGCGTCTGGTGCCCGAGCATTTGCTTAAAGCGCTGTTGGACGATGAAGAAGGTCTTGCCTCGAACTTGATAAAACGCGCCGGGGGCGAACCCGCGCGCGTCAGCGAAACGGTCGAGGCGAACCTGGCCAAGCTGCCCAAGGTCAGTGGTGACGCAGGGCAGACCTATATGGATCAACAGACCGCCAAGGTCTTGGACGAAGCGCAAAAACTGGCCAAAAAGGCCGGCGACAGCTTTGTGCCGGTCGAACGCATCCTGACCGCGCTGGCCGTGGTCAAATCCGGCGCCAAAGACGCGCTGGATGCTGGTGCCGTGACGGCGATGAAGCTGAACAGCGCAATCAACGATTTGCGCAAGGGCCGCACGGCCAACTCGGCAAGCGCGGAAGAAGGGTATGACGCGCTCAAGAAATATGCGCGTGACCTGACCGAAGCGGCCGAGCAGGGCAAGATCGACCCGATCATTGGCCGGGATGAAGAAATTCGCCGGTCCATGCAGGTGCTGTCGCGCCGGACCAAGAACAATCCGGTGCTGATCGGTGAACCCGGCGTGGGTAAGACCGCGATTGCGGAAGGCTTGGCCTTGCGCATCATCAATGGCGATGTGCCCGAGAGCCTGAAGAACAAGCGCTTGTTGGCGCTGGACATGGGCGCGTTGATTGCCGGTGCCAAATATCGCGGTGAATTCGAAGAACGCCTGAAGGCGATCTTGTCCGAAATCACCGCCGCTGCGGGTGAAATCATCCTGTTCATCGACGAAATGCACACGCTTGTTGGCGCGGGCAAGACCGATGGCGCGATGGACGCGGCCAACCTGATCAAGCCGGCGCTGGCGCGGGGTGAATTGCACTGCGTGGGTGCCACGACGTTGGACGAATACCGCAAGTACGTGGAAAAAGACGCGGCGCTTGCCCGGCGGTTTCAGCCTGTGATGGTCGAAGAGCCGACGGTGGAAGACACCGTGTCGATTCTGCGCGGCATCAAGGAAAAATACGAAATGCACCACGGCGTGCGGATTTCCGACAGCGCGCTGGTGGCGGCGGCCACGTTGAGCCACCGCTATATCACGGACCGCTTCTTGCCCGACAAGGCGATTGACCTCATGGACGAGGCCGCCAGCCGTTTGCGGATGGAGGTCGACAGCAAGCCAGAGGAACTGGACCAGCTGGATCGCCAGATCCTGCAGCTTCAGATCGAAGCTGAGGCGCTGAAGAAAGAAGACGACGATGCGTCCAAGTCGCGGCTGGAAAAGCTCGAGGCTGAGCTGGCGGGTCTGCAGGAAAAATCCGATTCCATGACCGCCAAATGGCAGTCTGAACGCGACAAGCTGGAAGGCGCGCGCGAGTTGAAAGAACAGCTGGATCAGGCGCGGGCCGATCTGGACATCGCCAAGCGGCACGGTGATCTGGGCAAGGCGGGCGAGCTGTCTTATGGGGTAATCCCCGAGTTGGAGAAAAAGCTGGCTGCGGCCGAAGTGCAGGAAGACGGCGACCTGATGGTCGAAGAAGCCGTGCGCCCCGAGCAGATCGCCGAGGTGGTCGAACGCTGGACGGGCATTCCCACCAGCAAGATGCTGGAGGGCGAACGCGACAAGCTGCTGCGCATGGAAGACGAGCTTGGCAAGCGCGTGATCGGTCAGAAACAAGCTGTCCGCGCCGTGGCGAACGCCGTGCGCCGTGCGCGTGCGGGCCTGAACGACGAAAATCGTCCGCTGGGCAGTTTCCTGTTCTTGGGCCCGACGGGCGTGGGTAAAACCGAACTGACCAAGGCCGTGGCCGAATATCTGTTCGACGACGACAGCGCGATGGTCCGCATCGACATGTCCGAGTTCATGGAGAAACACGCGGTGGCGCGGCTCATCGGTGCGCCCCCGGGTTATGTCGGCTACGATGAGGGCGGCGTTCTGACCGAAGCCGTGCGCCGGCGCCCCTATCAGGTGATCCTGTTCGACGAGGTCGAAAAGGCCCACCCGGATGTGTTCAACGTGCTGTTGCAGGTGCTGGATGATGGTGTGCTGACCGATGGTCAGGGTCGTACCGTCGACTTCAAGCAGACGCTGATCGTGCTGACCAGCAACCTGGGCGCGCAGGCGCTCAGTCAGCTCCCTGATGGGGCTGATGCTGCCGATGCCAAGCGCGATGTGATGGACGCGGTGCGGGCGCACTTCCGCCCCGAATTCCTGAACCGTCTGGACGAGACGATCATCTTCGATCGCCTTGGCCGCGAGGACATGTCGGGCATCGTTTCGATCCAGTTGGGTCTGCTGCGCAAGCGGCTGGCGCGGCGCGACATTGAGATCGAATTGGACGAGGCGGCCGAAAAGTGGCTGGCCGACGAAGGCTACGATCCGGTGTTCGGTGCTCGCCCGCTCAAGCGCGTGATCCAGCGCGCGGTGCAGGACCCGTTGGCCGAGATGCTGCTGGCTGGCGACATCAAAGACGGCGATACCGTGACGGTCAGCGCCGGGGCCGATGGGCTGATTATCGGCGACAAGGTCGCGACCACAAACCGGCCCAAACCAGACGACGCGGTCGTCCACTGACAAACAAACCCGCCGGAGCGATCCGGCGGGTTTTTTCTTGTATTGCGGGCTTACATGCCTGGCATGATCACCTTGTCGATCACGTGGATGACGCCGTTCGAAGCTTCGATGTCGGCTTGCACGACGTTCGCGCCATCGACGGTCACACCGCCCATGGTGCCGATGGTGACAGTGTCCCCTTGTACGGTGGCGGCCATCATGCCGTCTGACAGATCGCCCGACATCACTTTGCCCGGCACCACGTGATAGGTCAGGATCGACACCAGCTGATCCTTGTTTTCCGGCTTGAGCAGGGTTTCGACCGTCCCGTCGGGCAGGGCAGCAAAAGCCGCGTCGGTTGGTGCGAATACGGTGAAGGGGCCGTCACTCTTGAGCGTGTCGACAAGATCGGCGGCCTGAACTGCGGCGACGAGCGTGTTGAAGTCGTCTGCGCTGACAGCGGTGTCGACGATATCCATACCGTGACCGCCGGCACAGGCTGCGGTGGCAAGGACAGAGGTGGCGGCGAGGGCCATGAAGCTTCTGCGGAACATGAGGTAACTCCCTTTCTGATGATCATGTGACCGGAGTACGAGGCCGCGTTGAATTGGATCACCAAAAAAGCGGGCGGCGCGGGCTTGAACGGGCGCCAATTTGCACCAAGCCCGCGGCATTTTTGGTTTCAAGTCCCAAGTGTGTGATCGGTTGTGAACATCTTGCGAGCGTTTCGTGCCAAACCCACGGCCCCGCCCACGGAAGAATTCGGGTTCCAAACAGACGCCTATGACGTCAAGGTTGGTCTGAAAATGGCAGATCGGAGCGGCTTGATGACAATTCTGGACTGGACGGGCACGGCACTTGAAATCCTCGCGGTGATTTTCGTCGTCGCCGTCGGGGCTTTCATGCTGTCCTTGGTTGCAATGTACTTCATCGATACGACGCAGGCTGGCGATGCCATCCGGCGCAATTATCCGGTGATCGGACGGTTCAGGCACCTGTTTTCAGGACTGGGCGAGTTTTTCCGGCAGTACTTCTTTGCCATGGACCGTGAAGAAATGCCGTTCAACCGGGCGCAGCGCGATTGGATCTACCGGGCCTCGCATGACAAGAGCAATACGGTGGCTTTCGGCTCGACCCGCAATCTGTCGATCCCCGGCACCCCGATCTTCGTCAACGCGGCCTTTCCGCCGTTAGAGGACCAGTTTGCCAAGACCGCCCCGCTGGAAATCGGCCCGCATTGCCGGCACCCGTATGTGGCACCGTCGATCTTCAACATCTCGGGCATGAGCTATGGCGCCATTTCCAAACCCGCAGTGCGTGCGCTGGCGCGCGGTGCGAAAGACGCAGGCATCTGGATGAACACGGGCGAAGGGGGGGTGTCGCCGTTTCATCTGGAATCCGGCTGCGATCTTGTCTACCAGATCGGCACCGCAAAATACGGCGTCCGGGACAAGGCCGGAAATCTGGATGACGACAAGCTGCGCAGGATTGCCGAGCATCCGGAAATCAAGATGTTCGAGATCAAGTTGAGCCAGGGTGCCAAACCCGGCAAGGGCGGCATCCTGCCCGCCGAGAAAATCAACAAGGAAATCCGCGAAATTCGCGGGTTGAGACCCGGCGAAGATGGAATATCCCCCAACCGCCACCGCGAGGTGGATGATTTCGGTGACCTCTTGGACTTTATCGCCCGCATGCGCGAGGTCACCGGCAAGCCCACCGGGTTCAAGGCCGTGATCGGAAGCGCCGATCCGTGGGAAGAGTTCTTTCAGCTGATCCAGGAACGGGGCCCTGAAAGCGCGCCGGATTTCATCACGATAGATGGCGGCGAGGGCGGGACAGGCGCGGCGCCCATGCCGCTTATTGATCTGGTCGGCCTGCCCATCCGCGAGGCGTTGCCCCGCATCGTGGATCTGCGCGACATGCACGGGCTACACGATCGCATCCGGATCATCGCGGCCGGCAAGCTGGTCAATCCCGGCGATCTGGCCTGGGCGCTGTGCGCGGGGGCCGATTTCGTCGCCTCGGCCCGCGGGTTCATGTTTTCGCTGGGCTGTATCCAGGCGCTCAAATGCAACAAGAACACCTGCCCCACAGGGATCACGACCCACGATCCGCACCTGCAAAAGGGGTTGGTTGTGGAAGATAAATACAAGAAAGTCGCCGCCTACGCGCGGTCCATGACATCCGAGCTGGAAACGATCGCCCATTCCGTGGGGGTCACCGAACCGCGCCAGATGCGCCGTCGTCATGTTCGGATCGTGCAGGCCGACGGCAGTTCGATTCCGTTCAACAAGTTATTTCCAAGTTACAATTCTCCAACGCCATCGTGAAAACAGTTTGCTTTGTGTCGCGCCCGTCCCGGGCTAGCTCTGGGGCAACAAAGAACGGAGACAAACGATGGCACGCTGGACCCCTGATCTGAAATATTCAGACATCACGCCCGAACGCACCTACCTCAACCGGCGGGCCGTACTGGCGGGTTTGGGGGCGGCCGGTTTGGTCGCGGGCCCGGCCCGCGCTGCGGGGTTTTCTGTTGAAGAAGTCCCGAACAGCTTTGAAGATATCACCAACTACAACAATTTTTACGAATTCGGCACGGGCAAGGACGATCCGGCCCGCAACGCCCACATGCTGACGACCGATCCGTGGGCCGTGCAGATCGACGGTCTGGTCGACAAGCCGGGCACCTACGATCTGGCTGATGTGCTGGACGGCCTGCCAATCGAAGAACGTGTCTATCGCTTTCGCTGCGTCGAAGCCTGGAGCATGGTTGTGCCATGGAACGGTTTCCAGTTGAGCCACCTGTTGGACAAGGTCGGCGTTCAGCCGTCGGCCAGGTATGTGCGCTTTGAAACGCTGGTCCGACCCGAAGAAATGCCGGGTCAACGCCGCGCGATCTTGGATTGGCCCTATGTCGAAGGGTTGCGTCTGGACGAAGCGATGCACCCGCTGACGCTGGTGGCGACAGGGATCTACGGAAAAGACCTGCCGAACCAGAATGGTGCGCCGCTGCGCTTGGTCGTGCCGTGGAAATACGGTTTCAAATCGATCAAGTCGATTGTGCGGATCACCCTGCAGACCGATCAGCCAATGAACACGTGGAAGGATCAGAACCACCGCGAATACGGGTTCTATTCCAATGTGAATCCCCAGGTCGATCATCCACGTTGGAGCCAGGCAACCGAACGCCGGATCGGCGGGGGGCTGTTTACCAAGCGCCAGCCCACGTTGATGTTCAACGGGTATGAAGACCAGGTGGCCGGCCTATACAAGGGCATGGACCTGTCTCAGGACTTCTGATGCCCCAGTTGCCCCCCCTGTCGCAAACCATCAGTCGCGCGACCCGCAAAGTGCCCGCATGGCCGCTCTATTTTCTGTCGGTCATCCCGCCTGTCTGGTTCTTCTTCCTTGGGATGACCGGGGGTTTGGGCGTCGAGCCGATAAAGGCGCTGGAACACGAACTGGGTGAACTGGGCCTCCAGGTGCTGATCTTGGCGCTGGCCATCACGCCGCTGCGACTGGCCACCGGCATCAACCTGATCAAATATCGCCGGGCTTTGGGCCTGATCGCTTTCTTCTATATCGCTCTGCACCTGTTGGTCTGGCTGGTACTGGACGTTCAAATCGTCAGCCAGATTTTCAAGGACATCGTCAAGCGCCCCTATATCACGATCGGCATGGCGGCCTTCGTCCTGATGATCCCCTTGGCGGCGACTTCCAATAACTGGTCCATCCGTAAGCTTGGCCCGGCCTGGCGCAAATTGCACAAGCTGACCTATGTCGTTGCCGTGCTGGGATCTGTGCATTTCGTGATGCTGGTCAAAGGCTGGCAGGTCGAACCTTTGGTCTATCTGGGAATCATTCTGGGCCTGCTTGCGCTGCGTCTGCCCCAGATCAAGCGAGTCATCCGCACCTGAAGCCCCGATTCCACCACGCGAGTCAGCGATTTTTCCCGGAAATCGGGGGATAGGTCTGTGGATAAGCCTGCCGGGCCAGAATCCTCACGCAAGAGCGAGCGCCAGCATGGTAGTGCCAAGCGTTTGGCGAAAAGAATTCAGCCGCCTAATGCCTTGTTTTTACTAAGATAAGTTAGAAGCGAGAAAAAATCGTCACTTTTCTTGTAAAAAGCCCTTGCGGGTTTTGATAGGTATCCGTAAAAGCCCCTTCACCGGCGGCGCTGAGGCGCTAACGGGACGCCAGACGGGC
>NZ_JBNFVY010000007.1:0-113212 GCF_049943335.1 Aliiroseovarius sp. PTFE2010 | reverse complement strand
AGATCGACACCGCTTCCGTCCGCTTTCACACGAACCTTAACGTTGTAGTCGATCACGCGCTTGACAGGTACAAGTACCTTCATCACGGTATCTCCTTGATTTTTCGATGTTGTTTTGACTGTCTTAGCGGTCTTTGAATTTCGGTTTTCGTTTTTCTGAGAAGGCTTTCATGGCCTCGGGAAAGTCATGTGCGCACAACAGAACACTTTGGGAGTCACGTTCGATATTCAGCGCTTCCAGATAGCTACACTCTGCTGTGGCGCGCATCACCTGCTTGGCGGTCTGTACGCCGAACATTGGATGCTGGGCAATTTCACGCGCGATCTCAAGCGCGCGGCTTTCGACTTGCGCAGCCGGTACACATTCTTCCACGACACGCAGTTCCTTGGCGGTGCGTCCATCGATCTCACGTCCCGTAAGAACGAGCATCCGCGCCACCCCCGCGCCGGCGCGTTGCTGGAGAAGCCAGCTCGACCCAGTGTCAGGGCAGCCGCCAACGCGGGCAAACACTTCGCACAGCCGCGCATCTTCGGCAGCCACGACGATATCAGCCGACAGGGCCAAGCTGAGACCCGCGCCGAATGCGACGCCGCAAACGGCAGAGATCAGAGGCTTGCGGAACGTATAGGCCGCGCGTCCGCCATCATGCACCTTGTCGATCATTTCGAACGTGGCTCTGGCACCTTTCGCGATTTCATCCTGAAACCCGACGAGATCCCCGCCGCTGCTGAAATGATCGCCGCCGGTCATGATCACGGCGCGGATCGTATCGTCCTCATCGGCTTCACGTAACAGCGTGACCAATTCCTCAACGAACAGCAAGTTGTAAGGGTTACGTTTGTCATGCTGCAAAAAGCGCAAGATGCCGACAGGGCCGTCCCTGTCCAATCGTATGAGTGCGGACATTGCGGGCTCCTTCAGGTTCCGGTCCAGACGGGCGCGCGTTTTTCGGCGAAAGCTTTGGGGCCTTCGATCGCGTCGTTGCTGGCGTATACAACTTCGTGCAGACGTTTGCCTTCTTTCAGGCCACCCGCGCAGCCCAGATCCATGGTTGCACGTACGCTGCCCTTTGCCGCGATCACCGAAAGCGGGGCCGCGCTGGCAATCCGCTTGGCAAGGTCAAGTGCGCGCGCGCGCACGGCGTCCGGCGTGTCTTCCAGGTAGTTGGTAAATCCATATTCGTGCAGACGCTCGATCGGCATCAAATCGCCGGTCAGAACAATTTCCATCAGGATGGGCTGCGGCAACATCGACAGCGCCGGCGCGGCCCAAGGCGATCCGCGACCGATCTTGACCTCGGTAATGCCAACCTTGGTGCCCTTGAGGCCGACGCGAAGGTCGCAGTTCAGCGTGAGCATCATGCCGCCCGCCATCAAGGATCCGGTCATTGCCGCGATGATGGGTTTTTTGCAAGCGCTCATGGTTTCGTGGAACGGGTCGCGCATCTTCGTCAGGATGTCGACGCCTTCTTCCTTCGCGATTTGAGTCGCTTCCTTCAAATCCAAGCCGGCGCTGAACACACCGCAATCGGCCGAAGTCAGAATTGCGACGCGTACGCTGTCATCTGCATCGATCTTTTCCCAGGCATCTGTCAGCCCGTTCGTCGCGGCCACGGACAGAGCGTTCTTGCGCTCGGGCCGGTTGATACAGACGGTCGCGATGCCGTCTTCGATCTTCACATCAATAGGGCTCATGATATCTGCTTCGTCTCTTTGGATTACATACGAACGTAGGGTCTCGGGGTTCCCCCGCGACAAGTTTGCCGCGGGGGGTTTTTCTTATTCGACGGTGAACTTCCCGGAGCTTTCCCGGATAACTTCCCACACCACATCGAGGTAGTCGGCGCTCCAATCAGTCAGCGGAACCCAGGTTTCGCCATTCCACTGTTCGACACGGGTCTTGCCGCCGCCACCGTGATCTTTTTCGGTCACCGTAACCGGAGCCATGACGCCATTGCCATCGAAATTCTCGATCGTTTCATAAGCTTTCTTCATGCTTTCCGGCGTGATCGGCCAGCCATGTTCGGCAATCGCAATACGCGCGGCTTCAAAACCAGTCGAGTAAATCGCCATTCCGGTGTTGTAGTACACGTCACGAACCAGGCTTTCAGGTCCGCTGCCTTTGCCGTTGGCATAGTAGGTTTCCAGCATCGTTTTCACGATCGGAACTTCCTGGCCGCCGGCCACGTTGGTGCCGCGAAGAATGCCTTTGGCATCTTCCGCGCCGATGTTGGCGATGTCGACTTCGTTCAGCCAGTTCACGGCCAGGTAACGATCAATCGGGAAGCGGTTACGGCGCATTTCCTTGGAGGCGACGACGTGTCCGCCAGCCAGCAGCCAGCTGATCATGTAGTCAGGCTTGTCGCGACGAACCTTACTCCAGGCGCCAGCCTGATCGGAACCGGGCAGCGGCACAGGATAGAGTTCAAGTTCGAAGCCTTCCTTTTCGGAAAGTGTTTTCAGGATTTCGATCGGCTCCTGGCCGAAGGGGTAATCGAGATAAACGAAGCCGATCTTTGCCTCGGACAGATCGCCGCCCATTTGCTCTTTGATATAGGCAACGTCGTTTGCAGCCTGCTGCCAGTAGGTCGGACCGACCGGGAACACCCATTCGAATACTTCACCGTCAACTGCGTCGCCGCGGCCAACGAAGGATTGCATCAGAACGTTTCCGTCCTTCATCGCACGCGGCAGGACCGCGTTCGTGACAGGCGTGGACAGGAAGTTGAAAATGAAAACACCGTCACGCTTGAGCTGCTCATAGCATTCCACGCCGCGCTGCGGTTCGTTGCCGTGATCGCGGACGATGATTTCAATCGGATGCCCTTCGATGCCACCGTTTTCGTTGGTGTACATGGCCAAATCCTGGGCCGCTTGTGCCACCTGGGGCGAGATGAAGGTGTAGGATTTGCTGAGGTCGAAGCACAGTCCGAACCGGATCGGCTCTTTGTCCTGCGCTGTCGCCATTGTTGCGGATGTTGCCAAAGCGGCTGTAAGAGCCACCGCTTTGATTTGCTGTTTGAACTTCATTTTGTATTTCTCCCGTTGATAGTTCTTTGGGGCGCCTTTGCCATGTACGGGCGCGCCGACGCCCCGCGTGACGCTGACCTTGCTATTGTCAGCCCTGCTATTGAGTGTACTTGGAGGAACTTTCCTTCACCACGTCCCACACGACATCGCTGTATTCAGCGATCCAATCGGTTTGTGGCACCCATTTTGCACCGTCCCACATTTCGATGCGGGTTTTTCCGCCGCCACCGTGATCTTCGGCAGTCACGGTAATCGGCGCCATCAGCCCGTTGGCATCAAAGTCTTTGAGCGACTCGAGACCGGCTTTGTAGGACGTCGGGGTGATTGGCAGGCCCTCAAGTTCAGCCGCCTTGCGTGCTGCTTCGAACACGATCGAATACATCGCCAACCCGGTGTTGTAGAAAACGTCCTGGGTTTTCTCGATCGGACCCGAACCCTCTCCCTTTTCATAGAGCTCGGTCATGATCTCCTGGCGCAAGGCCACGTCAGGGCCGCCCACAACATTGGTGCCGCGCTTGATACCCTTGGCCGCCTCATTGCCGATGTTCTCGATATCGACTTCGTTCAGCCAATTGACGGAAATGTACTTTTCCATCGGGATGCGATTACGCTGCATCTCTTTCGACGCGACCACATGCGCACCGCCCAGCATCCAGACAATCACATGATCTGGCTTGTCGCGGCGCACTTTCGACCACACACCGGCCTGATCGCTGCCAGGCAGCGGCACCGGATAAAGATCCAGTTCAAAACCTTCTTTTTCGGACAGGGTTTTGAGAATTTCGATCGGTTCCTGACCGAAGGGATAATCGAAATAGACGAACCCGATTTTCACTCCAGAAAGATCGCCGTCATGAACCTGTTTGATATAGGCGACATCGTTGGCGGCCTGCCCCCAGTATGTCGGTCCAACCGGATAGACCCAGTCGAAGACAGTCCCGTCCACCGCATCACCACGACCGACGAGAGATTGCATCAGAATGCGTTCGTCTTCCATCGCACGTGGCAGGATGGCCAGTGACACCGGCGTGGACAACGTGTCGAAGACAAAGACGCCCTCGCGGCTGAGCTTGGAGTAACATTCAATCCCGCGCTGCGGTTCATTGCCGTGATCGCGAACGATCACTTCAACCGGCTCGCCACCGATCCCGCCCTTGGTATTGATCAGCTTGGCCAGGTCCATTGCGGCCTGCGACACCTGTGGCGAGGCAAAAGTGTATGCCTTGCTGAGGTCGTAACAAACACCCACTTTGAATGGCTCGGCCATGACCTGGGTGGCGGATATACTTCCGCCTACCGTGGCCACCACGGCCAGCGCTTTGGCTAATAGTTTCATTTCGTCCTCCCTGAACGTTCTCTTTCTTCTTCTTTGGTCTTTAGCTCAGCCAACGCTTGCGGCGACTGTAATGCTTGACGTTGTGGAAATCAGTGCCTTCCCCGCCGCCCAGATAGAATTCCTGAATGTCAGAGTTGGATTTGAGAGCTTCGGCCGTGCCGTGCATGACAACGCGGCCGTTTTCAATCAGGTACCCTTGCGAAACGATTTCCAGTGCAGCCAACGCGTTTTGCTCAACCAACAGAACAGACAGACCTTCATCTTTATTGATCTTTTGCAAAATGCCAAAGATTTCTGCCACCAGGAAAGGCGCAAGCCCAAGACTTGGCTCGTCGAGCATCAACAGTTTCGGCTGGGTCACCAACGCCCGTCCAATGGCGAGCATTTGTTGCTCGCCACCTGACAGATACCCTGCCTGCGAATTGCGCCGCTGGGCAAGTCGCGGGAAATAGGCGTAGATCTTTTCCTTTTCCGCATTCAGCGTCGATCGTGACATTCCACGCGGCGCAGCAGCAGTCAGGTTTTCATCCGGCGTCAGGTGTTCAAAGACGCGTCGCCCTTCAATCACATGACAGATACCCATTTCGACCCGCTTTTGCGCAGCCATATCGGTAATGTCTGTTCCCTGGAACGTTATTTCACCTCGGCTGATGCGTCCGCGTTCGACCTTCAAAAGACCGCTGATCGCTTTCAGTGTGGTGCTTTTTCCCGCTCCGTTCGAGCCCAAGAGTGCGATCATCTCGCCTTTTGGGACCTGAACCGAAACACCTTTGATCGCCAGCATCACATTGTCGTACAGCACCTCGACACTGTTCATTGACAGAATGGGCTGGGCTTCAACTTTTTCTTGCATCGGCATGTCTCTTTACTTTCTGAGCTGATCGAAGGGCCATACCATCAGATAGTCCCTAATGTTGCCGTAGAGCTTTCCAAGCCCCAGTGGTTCGATCAGAAGGATAATGACGATCAGCGCGCCATAGACCGCGTTCGGGATATGGGCGAGAGTTTCCACATTGATCTGCATGCCCATCCCTTGACTTCCCGCGACGACCAGACTGTTCACCAAACCGGGAACAAGCAAGATCAAGGCGACACCGAAATACGATCCGATAACGCTGCCAAGTCCGCCAACGATCACCATCGCCAGGACCTGGATCGAAACGTTCACCGAGAACTGCTCTGGCGCAGCCAGGAAGAAGAACGTCGCGACCAGCAGAGCACCGCTTACACCGGCAATAAAGGACGACGTCGCGAAGGCCAGGATCTTGTAGTAGAAACTGTTCACGCCCAGGATCGCGGCAGCAAAGTCTTTTTCCCGCACGGCGACCAAGGCACGTCCAAGCCCAGTCCGTTTGAGGTTCAGCATAAAGATCGTCACCAACACGCACCATCCGAAGGCGACGTAGTAGTAGCCGGCGTCAGAGGTGATATCCTGGCCAAGTAGCGCCAGTGTCGGCGATTGGAGCGACGCGTGTGAGCCGCCCGAAATTGCTGGCGAGTGCGTCAACACCCAGTCCATCACGAACTGCATCGCAAGGGTTGTCAGCGCCAGATAGAGACCTTTGACCCGCAACGCGGCAAAGGCGAACAGGCTGCCGATTGCCGATGACATCAACCCGCCGATGATCAGGGCGAATTCCCATGGCACCCCGAAGCGCGCGGCGTGGATCGCCGAATACGCCCCAACGGCCATGACCGCAGCATACCCCAGGTGAAGCTGGCCGGCCCAACCCGTTACCAGGTTCAGGCCAAGGGCTGCCGCTGTCCAAATCAGCCACGGAAGCATGTAACTGTTCAGGTAAAGCGACGGAATGATGAAGGGCGCTGCAAGCCCGATCACGAAGATGAATACTGCCAGATTTCGGTCAGCAGGTACCTTGAAGATACGGCTGTCCGAGACGTAGTTGGCGTGGTGGACACCAGAAAGTCTATAGAACATCTGTTATACCCTTTCGATGTCGTGACGACCAAACAGGCCGTGCGGACGGATCATGACCGTAAGAATAAGCACGGCGGCGACGATGAGCTCCCGGCTACCCCCTCCGACAAGCGGATCGAGGAAATCAGCGCCCACATTTTCAACAATGCCGAGGATAATCCCGGCGATCACGGCCCCCAGGATACTGTCGAGACCACCGAGCACGGCAACCGTCAAACCCTTGAGAAGCAGCAGCGACAGCGACTGATCGACGCCCTGAATTTCGCCCCAGATGACGCCTGCAGCGACAGCAACAACCGATGCCAGCGCCCAAGACAAGCCAACGCCGCGTTCGACCGAAATCCCGACGGACCAGGACGCCATGTAGTCGTCTGCAATCGCGCGCAATTTGATGCCGGTCCGGCTGCGGAAAAACAGCATGAAGGCAACAAAGAGCCCGATTGCGACGCTCGCACCGACAAGATGGATGCGGCTGACGAAGATGTCACCCAGGAACAGCGGTTCATAGCTGACGCCCAGTTCCATCGAACTGGATGTCCCACCCCAAATCGCAAGAGTTGTACCCCGCAGGAAGATGTCCAGGCCGAGCGTCAGCATCAAGATCATGACGACAGGGCGACCGGCAAGACGGCGCAGAGCGACGCGTTCAATGCCAAAACCCAGGCCGAACATGATCAGCGCAGCAAGGGGAATGGCCAGCCACAGCGGCAGACCCGCGTCATGTGAAAGGGCAAGAACCACATAGGCCCCGACCATTGTCAGCCCGCCCTGCGCCAGATTCGGCACCGAAGAGGCTTTGTAAATCAGCACCAGGCCGATGGCGAAGAGCGAATACAAAAGGCCCGTTAAGGCTCCATTGATCGCAAGTTCAGATAGAAAGACCCAATCCATTTATACCTCCCTGATGGGAAGGCTTCTTTCGACCTTCCCTACTTCCCCGGTCTCGTAAGTCACCTGCGCGCTCACATGAACCTCTTTTGAACCGTCGTAGAGCGCCGCGATGACGTCCGCGTAGCGTTCCTGCACAACTTTCCGGCGCAGTTTTCGCGTACGTGTGATTTCTCCATCGTCGGGGTCGAATTCTTTCGGCAAGCTGACAAAGCGTTGCAGGCGCAACGGCTCGGTGACGGCCTTGTTGACCCGTTGGAACGCCTCGTGCAGCAGCGCCGCGACCTCGTCGCGCTGAGACAGATCGGAATAGGACACGTAAGGCACACCGTTCACCTCGGCCCAGTGGCCGACCGCTTCGAAATCCACGCAGACCATTGCGGTCAGTTCATCCAGTCCGGCGCCAACAACAGCGGCGTCCTTGATGTACGGGCTGAATTTCAACCGGTTCTCGATGTAGTTTGGAACATAACGTTCGCCGCCGGCCGTATACATGACCTCGGACACACGCCCCAGAACCACCAGTTGGCCGTTTTCTTCAAGATATCCAGCGTCACCGGTCCGCAGCCAACCATCTTCGAGGGCCTCGGCACTTGCTTCTGGCTTGTTGTAATAGCCAGCGAACACGCTGTCCGAGCGCAACAGAATCTCGCCGCTGTCATCAATCTTGACCTCAACACCCGGCGCCGGCTTACCAACGGTGTGCAAGCGCACTTCGTTCGGTGATTGCATGGCACTGATCGCGCTGATCTCGGTCTGACCGTAGAACTGACGCAGCTTGATGCCCAAAGCGCGGTAAAACACAAAGGTGTCTTCGCCGATGGCTTCACCGCCAGTAAACGCGTTCTTCAAACGGCTCATACCGAACTGGTCCTTGATCGGACCGAAGACGAGCAACTCGCCCAGCAGTCGGCCCAAGGGCTCCAATGCGCCGCCACTCTTGCCGTTCAGCTTGCGTGTTTCTGAGGCAATGGCCCGGTCCATGAAGAAATGGTACAACCACTTCTTCAAACGGGTTGAATCCTCCATTCCGACCTGGATCGTTGTCAGCATCTGGTCCCAGCTACGGGGCGCTGCCAAATAGAATGTCGGTGCGATTTCGCGCATATCCCGCACGACCGTTTCCTGCCGTTCTGGCACGTTCACGGTAAAGCGGTACAACAGCGCGGCAGCCACCGTAATCGCGTAATCCCCAACCCAAGCCATTGGAAGATAAGCGAGAATTTCCTCAGCCTCTCCGTATGCGCCTGCGTCGTGGCCATTCTTGGCGGCCGCGAAAACGTTCTTTTGACTCAGAACGATCCCTTTCGGCTTGCCCGTCGTACCGGACGAATGCAGGAAAATGGCTGGATCTTCAGGCTTTGAGCGATGCAAGATCTCGTCGCGCCGACCCGGAGCTTCATTCAGATCGTGCGTCCCGACTTCGATCAGGTGATCCCAAGACATCAAACCGTCGATCTCATAGAATCCAAGGCCGCGCGCTTCATCATAGATGATGTGGTCAATGCCCTTCGCGCCCGCTTCCTTGAGCTCAAGGATCTTGTCTACTTGTTCTTGATCTTCTGCGATAGCGGCAACGATTTCGACTTCGCCAAGAAAGTGCTTGAGCTCATCGAGCGTTGCGCCCGGATAGGCCGGCATTGCAAAGGCGCCGAGCATCGAAATTGCCAGCATCCCACCATAAAGCCGCGCACGGTTATCGCCCAGAATAAGGACCGCTTTTCCCGGCTTTACGCCGATTTTTTCAAGTCCGGCCGCGCAGGCTACAACCTCTTCGGCGTACTCAGCCCAGGTCGTTTCTTTCCAGATTCCGCGTTCTTTTTCACGGAGCGCAATTTCCGACCCATGTTTTGAGGCGTTCAGCATCAGCAGTGCGCCAATTGTGTTGTCTGTCAAAGACTGCTTTTTCGTCCCATCAACCATGAGAGCCTCCGATATAAGCCTCGATGACCCGGGGGTCGTTAACCACTTCTTTCGGAATGCCGCTGGCGATCATTTCCCCGTAGTTCAGTGCTAGCATGCGGTCGCAAATGCCGATGATCACATCCATATGGTGCTCGATCAAAAGCACACTGACGCCGCGTTCGGCCCGGGCATCCAGAATAAAGCGGGACATATACCCTTTTTCTTCCTGGTTCATGCCTGCCATAGGCTCGTCAAGAATGAGCATTTGCGGTTCTGCCACCAGAGCACGCGCAAGTTCGACCCGCTTTTTCAGACCGATCGGCAGACCATCGACCAGTTCGTGCCGGATGCTCTCAAGCTGTAGAAACTCGATCACTTCCTCGACGATTTTGCGGTTTTCGATTTCTTCGCGCTGTGCGGCCCACCAATAAAGTGCGGTGCGCATAACGCCCGGATTCATATGGATGTGGCGCCCCAGAAGGATGTTATCCAGCACGCTCATGCCATTGAACAGGGCAAGGTTTTGGAAGGTCCGGGCAACCCCGAGCTTTGCAACCTTGTGAGGTGCTGTGCCGGTGATGTCATTTCCCGCCAACCGGACAGAGCCCTCGTTCGGCGGATAAAACCCCGTAATTGCGTTTGTCAGCGTTGTCTTGCCACTACCATTTGGACCGACAAGGCCAAAAATTTCCCCCGGCCGAATGACAAGATCCACACCTGTGACAGCGACGATCCCACCGAACCGGCGTTCGACCCCGCTGCACTCTAGTATCGCTTCGTCACTGGAACCGATTGCTGTTTTACTATTTGTCGTCATCTAGATCCTATCGTCCCCACTTAGGTTCATAGCGTTCATCAGGAGATCCGGAAATAATCCGGACGTCCTGTCGGCCATGGGTCCCCCCACAATTGCTGCCCGCCGTCGATGTTCAAAACTTCACCGGTTACGAATTTTCCTGAATTGGCCGCCATATAGGCAACCCCTTCGGCGACGTCCCATTCGTCTCCGGCGTGCCGCATCGGATTGGAATCCTGAAAGGTTGCCGCGCCTTCTGCGGGGTAATTTCCAAAACCGTTGCTTTCGCAGCAGCCTGGCGCCACGCAGTTCACGCGGATGCCGTGCGGCGCCCACTCTACGGCGACTGACTTGGACAGATAGATCACCCCAGCCCGAGCCGCACAGGTATGCGCGATACCGGGCATACCACGCCAAATGTCAGCTACAATATTTACTACGGAACCTGGTTGCTTGTTCTCAACCCAGTGGCGTGCGGTGGATTGCATCATCCACCAGGTGCCATTCAGGTTGGTATCAATGACTGCGTTCCATCCCTTCGGGGAAAAATCCAGAGCGGCCTGCGGAAACTGGCCCCCTGCATTATTCACCAAAACGTCTATGGACCCGAATTCCTGGTTTACCGCACTGACGAAATTCTCGACCTGCTCAGGATCGCGAATGGTCATGGGCATGGCAAAAACCTTGCCGCCCAGACTTTCGAGAAATTCCTTGGCCGAGGCCAGCTTTTCTTCGTTGCGTCCATTGATTGCCAGATTGGCGCCGAGTCTGGCGAAGAGGGTTGCAATCGCCAACCCCAAGCCACCACCCGCGCCGGTAACTACAACGGTTTTTCCAGCGAACAAATCGCTCGAAAAAACGGTTGAGCGTTTTAACAGGTCTTCTCGCGAAGACCCGAATTGCGTCTCATCCATGACGCCTCCTCCCTTTGCCCCCATTCGGAGTTATTTGCCCCCATTCGGAGTTATTTCGGCTATCTAACGGCCGTTAGAAAATTAATCAAGGCCGGAATGGCCGTAACGTCATTTCACTAATTCTATCAGTAAGACTTTGGAAGCCCGAGAGCTTTTTCACCTATGAAGGACAAGAGCATCTGCGGCGTCACCGGCACAATGCGAAAAAGAAGCGCTTCTCTTACTAGTCGTTCAACATGATATTCCTTGGCGTACCCGAATCCCCCAAATGTCATTTGCGCGGCTTCGGTTGCCTCCACCGCCGCATCTGCAGCCAGCAGCTTGGCCGCGTTCGCCTCGACCCCGCAAGGATCTCCGGCATCGTAAAGGGCAGCGGCGTGCATGACCATAAGATTGGCCGCCTCTACCCGTGCCCAAGCTTGCGCCAGCGGATGCTGAACGCCCTGATTTTGACCGATTGGTCTGCCGAACACAACACGTTCATTGGCGTATTGCGCCGCCCGCGTCAAAGCGTTTCGTGCAATTCCGATGCATTCGCCGGCCACAAGGATGCGTTCCGGGTTCAAGCCGTGCAAAATCTGTCGAAATCCTTTGCCCTCTTCTCCGATCAGGTCTTCCATCGGGATCGGCAATCCATCGATGAAGACCTCATTCGAATCGACCGCCTTGCGGCCCATTTTCTCGATCTCGCGGACATCCACGAAATCTCGGTCGAGGTCCGTATAAAACAAGCTTAACCCTTCGGTCGGGTCGGTCACCTCTTCTAGCGGTGTCGTTCTTGCCAGAAGCAGCATCTTGTGCGCCACCTGCGCCGTTGAAATCCAGACTTTCTGGCCATGCACGACATAGCGATCCCCTTGCCGCACAGCCGTGGTTTTCAGTTTGGTCGTATCAAGGCCGGTCGTCGGCTCGGTCACGGCGAAACAGGCCTTTTCATCTCCAGCAATAAGGGGGGACAATATGCGGGCACGCTGTTCATCTGTCCCGAACTTCACGACCGGATTGAGCCCGAAAATATTCATGTGGATGGCCGAAGCCCCACTGGCACCGGCACCGGATTCGGCAATCGCCTGCATCATTATGGTGGCTTCGGTAATTCCCAGGCCGGCGCCGCCGACCGCTTCCGGCATGGCAATCCCAAGCCACCCGCCATCGGCCATCGCCCGGTGCAATTCATGGGGAAAACCACCGTTGCGATCACGCTCCAGCCAGTAGTCGTCGCCGAACTGCGAACAAATGCGCAGGATCTGTTCGCGAATTTCCGTCTGCTCGTCTGTCATTCTAAATGTCACTGCTTCTTCTCCCCGCCATCGAGCCCCACAAGCCCCGCCGCGCTGAGCGCTGCGATCTGTTGATCGTCAATTCCAAGGTCGCGTAGAATGCTGCGGGTGTCCGCGCCTGGCGCCCGGCCCAGCCAGCGAAGTTCGCCCGGGGTTGCGCTCATGTGCGGGACCGGCCCGACAACCTGCGTCTGCTCGCCTTCGACCGATACGATGTCGCCGCGATAGCGGACCTGGTCGTTTGTCGTGACCTCTTCGACGCTCAGTACCCGCGAAGCAACAGCATCA
The DNA here is from genome assembly GCF_049943335.1 of Aliiroseovarius sp. PTFE2010. NCBI lineage: Bacteria > Pseudomonadati > Pseudomonadota > Alphaproteobacteria > Rhodobacterales > Paracoccaceae > Aliiroseovarius > Aliiroseovarius sp. PTFE2010. The sequence continues at coordinate 100,837 of NZ_JBNFVY010000007.1, read as the reverse complement.
TGACGGGCAAATTCCGCCTCTACCTCGGCCAATGTATGTTGGGTGACAAAATCGTTTATTGCATCGAAAACCACGGACATATGCTGCGACATTTCGGCAAGGGTCGCAAAACGCGGATCGTCGGCCAGTGCATCCCCGCCAACCGCCCGCAGAAGGCGTTGCGCGGTTTCCGCACTGCCTGCCGAGACGGTCAACCACACGCCGTCGGACGTGCGGAACATGCCCCCGGGGGCAAAATCCATCGGCTGACGCAGCCCGTTGCGGCGCGGCGAATGGTTTGCTCCCGTCAAGGCCGGAACAGGATAGTCCATCAACCGCAACAACGCCTCGAACACTGCCAGATCGACGACCTGACCACGCGCCGTTCCCTTTTCACGGGCAAAGAGCGCAAGCATGATACCCAAGGCACCCATCAATCCGGTCGTGCCATCGGCGGCGGGAAATCCTGGGTGCATCGGTGGCCCATCGTCGAAACCGGTCAGATGCGCCAGGCCGCTAAAGGCTTCCGCCGCGCGTCCAAAGGCCGGCACGTCCCGCATCGGACCGTCCTGCCCGTACCCCGAAATGCGCAGAATAATAAGATCCGGGTTCCACTCATGCAGGGTATCTGGCCCCACACCCGCACGTTCAAGAACGCCGGGCCGGAAATTCTCGACAAGCACATCTGCGCTTTCAACCAGCTTGCGCAGGATGTCCCGCCCGTCGTCCGATTTCCAATTCAAGCTCAGAATTTTCTTGTTTCGGCCCAGGGTTTTCCACCAGACGCCAACCCCATCCTCGGCTTTGGGGCCGAGGTCTCGCATCATGTCGGTCCGGTTGGGTGACTCGATCTTGATGACATCCGCGCCGAAATCCGAGAGTAAGGCTGTCGACAGTGGCGCGGCAATTACATGTCCAAGTTCAATGATTTTCAGTTGATGTAGGGGTCCGGTCATCTGCTCTCTTCGCCAATAATCTAACAATTGTTAGATTACTAGCGGTGGGGCTGGCAAACCTCAACACTTCAGATGAAGAAGTGAGATGGCCTGCCCTGCCGACAATCGTCTTGTTGAAAATCGGGGCGAAGGCATCTGTGGGCGCCCCGCAGGTACGCCCACCACGTTTTCACCAAACGCGGACGATTGGGTGGCGTCAGCGCAAGCGTCAGGCAGACGCCATATCGGTCTGCGCCCCTTTTCCGTCCGTCTTCGACTTTGGTGTGCGAATCCGAAACAGAAGCGCATAAAGCACAGGCACAGCAACAAGCGTCAGAACCGACGCAAATGCGAGCCCGCCCATGATCGTCACCGCCATTGACGCAAAGAAGGCATCCGGCAGAAGGGGGACCATCCCAAAGATCGTCGTACCCGCTGCAAGGACCACAGGGCGCAGACGGCTGACCGATCCATCTATGACGGCCTTGTAATCCGGAACACCCTCTGAGCGTTGCAAGTCGATCTCTTCAACCAGAACGATGGCGTTCTTCATCAACATGCCCGACAGAGACAGGAAGCCCAGCAGAGCCGTAAAGGTGAAGGGCAACCCTGTGAACAGCAGACCCAGAACCATGCCCGTCACCGACATCGGGACAACAAGCCAGAGGATGAGCGGCTGGCGGATCTTGTTGAACATCAAAATCGAAATCGTCAGCATGACGAGAAAGCCAAGGGGCAATTGCTTGCCAAGACTTTCCTGAGCCATCTGCGCACTTTCATATTCGCCGCCCCATTCCATCTTATAGCCGTCGGGCAGCGGGATCGCTTCGATGTCGGCCCGGACACTTCGGAACGCTTCATCCGCGGTCAGGTCACTGCGTGAACCGCCATAGGCTGCGATCGTCCGTTCGCGGTCTCGCCGGTGGATGAGCGCTTCGACAAGGCGGGTTTCAAAACGTTCCACAAGGTTGGCCATGGGAACATAGGCCCCGGCCCCATCGGACCATACCGACAGGTCACGAAGACGTTCGACCCCGTCGCGGTCGCCTTCAGGAAGGCGGAGGTTTATCGGAATCACCTCATCGTCCTCGCGCAACTCACCCACACGCATGCCAGAGGTGCCGTATCTGATCGTGTCTGCGATCGCACCACGTGTGGCACCGGCCAGACGCATGCGGGACTCATCAACGATAGGTTCAATGATGATCTCGCGCTGCCGCCAATTGGTACGTGGATTGGTGATTGTACCGGCCTCGACGAAAATGCTCATCGCATCATCCGCAAGTTGGCGAAGAATGACCGGATCAGACCCCGAAAAACGAACCGCGACGTCGGCACCGGCCGGCGGCCCGAACACGATCTCTTCGACGCGGATAAGAGCGTGCGGGAATTCGGCAGGCAGTTCACGGTTCAGGCGATACGCGATTGAGGGGATCGCCTCGGCGTCCGTCACCCGAACGATCAGCTGACCATAGCTGGGGTCGGCCTGCTCGGGGTTATAGGTCAGCATGAAACGGCTCGCGCCGCGCCCGACAAGGGTGGTCACATCTGTGACGCTGTCCTCTGCCAGAAGCATCTTTTCAAGTCGCTTCATTTCCGCGTCGGTGACGTTGATGTCGGTCCCCTGAGGCATTTGGACCTGAACGTAGAAGATCGGTGTATTCGAAACAGGGAAAAACGCCTGTTTGACCTGCCCGAAGGCAAACACGGACCAGACCGTGATCCCCACGATGATCACAACGACCAGCGCCCGGGAACGCAGGGCCATCTTGAGAAACCCGCGATAAACGCCGTAAAATGCCCCTTTGTAGGGGTCGTCCGAGGCCACTTTGGGGGCCCGAAGCAGCAGCTTGCCAAGATAGGGCGTAACCGTGACGGCCAGCGCCCAGCTCATCAGAAGCGAGATCGCGATCACCGCGAAAAGCGAAAACAGGAATTCGCCGGTCGCGTCGGGCGACAGGCCGATACCGGAAAAGGCCATGATCCCGATGACGGTGGCCCCGAGCAGAGGAATCGACGTAGAGGTTTCTGTTTCGGCGGCCGCGTCTTCTGCAGATTTTCCGCGCGCCATACCGATCACCATCCCCTCGGTGATCACAATGGCATTATCGACGAGCATGCCCATCGCAATGATCAATGCACCAAGACTGATCCGTTCCATGGCGATGCCGAAGACCGACATGAAGAACAGCGTCGAAAAGACAGTCAGCCCAAGCGTCGCCCCCACGACCAGGCCCGCGCGCCAACCCATGGTCAGCATCAGCGCGGCGATGACGATCACCACGGATTGCCCCAGACTGCTGAGAAAGCTTGATACAGCTTCGTCAACAACGACGTGCTGTTCGTAAATCGGAATGATTTCGACACCATCCGGCAGATCAGCCTTGAGCTGCTCCAGCCGCGCCGAAACCGCCCCGCCGACCTCGACCACGTTTCGATCTGTCAGTGCCGAAACGCCAAGGGTGAACGCCGATTTTCCGTTCTGGCGGACAACGTGGGTGGGCTGTTCGGCCTTTTCACGAGTCACGCGGGCGATGTCATAGATCGCGACCTGCCCGACTTCGCCTGCCACGCCGAGCCGAAGGTCTTCGATACCTTCGGCACTCACATAGCCCGGTGGAACCGACAGGCTGATGCGGGCCGGGCCCTCGGTAATCTCGCCATTCGAGAACACCTGGTTTTCGTCGGCGAGAATCCCAAGAATCTGGTTCGGCGGCAGACCAAGTTCCGTAAGGCGGGAAGACGGGATCGAGATGTTGATCACCTCTTCGGTCAGCCCCTGAACCTCAACCTTGGCGACCCCGTCGACGGTAACCAGCCCAAGCCGAAGCGTCGTGGCCAGGTCCCGCTGTTCAGACGGGCTCAGACCTTCGGTCGTTACCGCATAGAACATGCCATACACGTCGCCGAAATCATCGTTGATGATGGGCGCAAGTGCGCCTGATGGAAGATCGCCCTCCAAATCGCTGAGACGGCGGCGCATTTCATCCCAGACCTGTGGAATCTCATCCGGGCCATAGGTCATCTCGATTTCGACGGTAATCTGCGCCATGCCCGGCATGGATTTCGATTCCACCCGGTCAAGCTGCTTCATCTGCTGCAGCGCATTTTCGACGACGTCGGCGACCTCTTCTTCGACCTCGACCGCCGTGGCGCCGGGATAAGGCACAAAGACAAGCGCAGTCTTGAGGGTGAAGCTCGGGTCTTCAAGGCGGCCAACCGTGTTCAGCCCCCAATAACCGCCAACCATACAAAAGATGATAGCAAGCCAGACCGCCACTGGGCGTTTGATGCTTGCACGCGAGATGCTGAGTGCCATGGAGCCAACCGTGTCCTGCCAAAAATTACGGGGTCAAAGCCCGGAAACCGTGACCGCCTGATTGTCTCTGAGCCGCCACCAGCCGCCAGACACAACCAATTCGTCGCCCTGAAGCCCGTCCAGAACCATGATCTCGTCATTAACCGGAAGGCCCAGCCGAACTGTCCTGCGCGCGACCTGGCCAGACGTTTCCTCGTACACCCAGATGGACGGGTCGGTCCGGCTGACGGTGTCGACGGCGGAAACCGGAACGATCACCGATTGCGGGCGGTCTTTCTCTGTCGCGGTCGAGATCCGCACATCAGCGGTCATCCCGGGCAGAAGGCGCGGATCGGTATCACCCGTGATCGCAAACTCTAAGTCGTAGGTCTGCGCCGTGGGGTCGGCATCGGTCGAAAACGAGCGAAGCTCCAGGGGGGCGGTATATCCAGGCACTGCGGGGAAACGCGCAACGATTTCAAAAGCATCGGGCTCGGATCGCGCGACCGAGGCCAGTTCCTCGGGCAGGGAAATCATGATCCGCATCTCGCTGACATCCTGCAACCGCACGATCGGCGCGGCCGAAGTGACGTTGACGTATTCATCGGCGAAGGTCCGCGCCACGATCGCATCGAAGGGTGCCACGATCTGGGTTTGGGACAAGCGCCGCTCGGCCTCACGCCGAGCGACATCAGCCTGTGCGAACTGGGCGCGCGCGCTATCCAGCCGCGCATCGGCTGCGACCCCCCGCTCGGCAAGGCTTGCCGCGCGCTTAAGCTCGGAATTTGCAAGATCGTAGGATGCCTGTGACCGATCGACGGCCAGTTCGAAATCCACCCGGTCGAGTTCTGCGATCACGTCACCCTTGGAAATCATGTCGCCCGGCTCAACGTCCAGACGAATGAGCTGACCCGGGACCTGAAACGCAAGGTCCACCGCTCGGGCAGGTTCGACGCGACCAGCAACGGTGCGCGATTCATTGACGACGCGGCTCAGCGCGCGGGTCACTTCAACCGTGACCGGCTGATCGAGATCCTCCGCAACCATCGTGTCGCCTTCAACTTGCGCGCCATCCGTTGCCGTCTGGGCCATGACATCAGCCAGCAGGGTTGGAAGGAACGGCGCGGCCAAGGCCGCCACAACCGCGACGGCCAGGACCGACGCAAGCCGCTTCCATATTCGGGTCATTTTATTCGAATTCATCGATCATAGTCCTCAATCATTCGATGACGCGTTCCATGACACCCGAGCCGCCATGCGAAAGGCTCAGAAGTGGCTTGGCCCTGCGTCTCGTGTATCGCCCCATCGGAAATCATGGCAGCCGAAGCGTCTTGTCTGTCGGATAGGGTACGCTTGAAGGTGCCGGTTGGTTCAGTCCGAAGCGGAGCGCGCGGTTTGGGATCTGGTTCGACGCCTGAAAAAACCGACCAAGACAGCGCATCTTCCATCACTTGCGCGTTCAAAAACGTGCCGAAAATTCCACGCGCGAAATTCGGGGCCCGGCGCTTGGCGACTGACTTTCTTGGGCCCTGACGTTGGCCCGGCCCTGCGCAAAGCAGCACCTTATTCATCAGAGGTTTGCCAGGCACGCCGCCCTTGCCGAGCGACGCATTTTTGGCAACCGCGTCAGTGATCATCTTGCCGCTGCGCCCACGCAATGCAACCGCGCGCGCCGCATCCTGCAACCCACGCGTGTCGTTTGTGGACCCAGCTAGATGCATCCGCTTTGTCATTACTGTACCGTCCGGTTCGGAAAAGCTCGGGCGACAGATAGGTTGCGTCGCAATGACCGTCAAGGCGTCGGCCTGATCCGTGCCGAAAAGAAGTGCCTATCGTTTGCCTAAACCCTTAGCTTTAACCGTTGCTGCCCACCGAATAGGCACCCAGAAACACGTCCACCGCCCTTTTCGAATGCTCCGCCGCGTCGATCGGCTGATCGACGGCCAACAGTTGCGGCACAATGACGCCAGAGACCGAGAGATGAATAAACTGGCTTGCGGCTTTATAAGCCGAGTCCACATTCAGTGATCTCGCCTCGTGCAGACCACGAAGGACTTCACCGACGATCCTGGTGGCCCGTCTTGGACCGGCTTCCATGTAAATTTCGCCCGCCTCGGGCAGGATCGGAACCGCGCCGATGCAGCTACGCAACAGGCGAATGTAGTCGTCATCCATGACCAAAGTGATCATACGCCGCGAAAGCTCGTCAAGGATCGCTCGCGGATCATCGACGCTTGAAAGCGGGCGGGAAATTTCGGCCGAGAGCCTGTCACATTCAACTTGAACGACGTTCAGAAACAGTCTGTCCTTGCTTGGCGAATGGGCATACAGCGTCGCTTTTGAGACCTTGGCCTCTTCGGCGATCGCATCTACGCTGGCACCTTCATAGCCGCATCTCAGAAAGACTGCCCTGGCTCCGTTCAGCACCTCGGCAATCTTGCTATCCCTCACGGCGATCACTCTGTTCGCAAATGTGATATCGCATGTGCGGTGGCGCGCAATGTGGCCCACTCAAAACTGACACACCTGCAGTCTTGCCGATTTGACACATTCAAACGGTGGGTATGACGTCATCTTCAAAGACCCCCTCTGCCTTCCATCTTTGCGCGACATCTCCCAGCGTATCCAGTACGTTTCGCAGCTCTTCGCCCCGCGCGGTCAGGCCATAAGTGACGGCGGGCGGGATCGTTTCGGCCTGTTCGCGCCAGATAACGCCGGCGCCCTGAAGCATCCGCAGACGTTCGGTCAGCATGCGTGTCGATATGCCTGGCACGGCACGTTTCAGCGCCCCGAACCTTTTCGGCCCCTGATCGCTGAGGACCCAGATTATGTAGGTTGTCCACGGCCCCATGAGCAGACGCAGGATCGAATCCATCGGGCACTGTGGTGGGGTCTTGTTCATCGGTATCCCCTCTCTCGCGTCGTAGTTACTTTTCCGTTCCTACTTTGTTTTGCGTAATAGCTCAACTATTCCTCGAAAAGCGAACAACGCTCAGGTTTTTCTGGCGGACAAGGAGATGTGGCATGAGCGACTGGGCCGTAAATACCACGTATTGGATTGCGACAGGTTTCGCAGGTTTGGTCTGCCTTGAAGGGGCGATTTCCGGCATCGCGGCCAATCCGATGCTGGCGCGCATGCCCGAAAGCGGGCTTGGCGACCTGACTTGGCCGCTTGCCGCTCTGACGATCTTGGCTGGCCACCAATTCGGGTGGCCTTGGGCGCGCATGTCGTCTCATCGGCGTCTCAAAACCGCGTCCGCGCCGTCTAGTCGCCTCATGGCACAACCTTGGCTAGACACTACATCCAACGGGTTAGCGCGCTGAACGTTTTGCGGTTCATCGCCCGCAATTCACAAGAAACAGGAAGGACCATCTGACATGACCCGCATGCCAACTCATTTCATTCCGCATGGGGGCGGCCCCTGCTTTTTCATGGACTGGAACCCACCTGACGAATGGGACCGGCACCGCAAGTACCTGCAAAGCCTGCCCGACACGCTGCCCGAGCGTCCGAAAGCGCTTCTGGTGATTTCGGGCCACTGGGAGGAACCCGCATTCACCGTGCAACACAACGCCGCCCCGCCCCTGCTGTTCGACTATGGCGGGTTTCCCCCGCACACCTATGAACTAACCTGGCCGGCCCCCGGCGATCCGGCGCTGTCGGACCGCGTTCACGACTTGATCCGCGACGCCGGGCTTGCCGTGGCCAAGGATACCACGCGCGGTTTTGATCACGGAATCTTTGTACCGCTCAAGGTCGCCTTTCCCGATGCCGACATTCCTTGTGTTCAGCTGTCGCTGGCCAGTGATCTAGACCCCGAACGCCATATCGCACTGGGTCAGGCCCTTGCCCCCCTGCGCGACGAAGGGGTGCTGATTATCGGCAGCGGCAACACCTATCACAACATGGGCGTAATGATGCAGAGCATGCGCGGCGGGCCGCGCGGCGACACCGCAGGCACAGAGTTCGACACCTGGCTGGCCGAGGCAGTGACCTGCCCCGATCCCGATGAACGCAACCGCAGGCTGGCGCGCTGGTCAGAGGCGCCGGGGGGGCGTGATGCGCACCCACGCGAAGAGCACCTGATCCCGCTGCATGTCGTGGCAGGCGCAGCGGGCTTTGATATCGGCGAGAAAACCTTGGAAGATCGGGTTCTCGGCGCCGTTGAAAGCGCGTTTCGCTTCGGGTGATTGGCGGGTGTGACGGTGATAGGCGCCATGTCCAACAACACCGGGCAAGGGGCCACGCCGCGACATGCGGCGTGGAAAGCCGGACCAAGGAAAAGCCGTAGTCGGCTCGCCACTGTTTAACGAACAGAATTCCCGACCTGACCGACCAAGGATTGCCAGATGAAGGATGCACCAACATGTTGAAAATTCCGCCACGCAGTGGACCAACGCCCGTCACGACGCCGTGTGCCCCGCACACACAGGTCAGCCAGAACCCTGATGCTGCGGCCTATCGGGCGTTCAAGGACCGCGCCTTTGACTTTCCCTTTGTCACCCGCCAGCCGTCACGAATTTCGGTGCCCGGTGCCGAGGCGCTCTGCCTTGAACACGGGCATGGATGCGCTTGCCGCGAGGCTTTCATGATCGGCAGTGAATTCGCCCACATTCACCCACCGCAAGACGGTAGCATGCATATGATGCTGCCCGAGGATGCCGTGCCACGGATCATCGAACTGGGCTGGGCCGAGCCGCATCCAATGGCCTCGGCCGGTATGATCCCCAAAACTGCGGTCATGGTCTACGCCCCAAGGGACAGTGCGGAAATCGAAACCGCTCTTGGCCTTTTGCAACTGTCTTATGATTTCGCCTGCGGCAAACTCGGTCGCGTCGCGGACTTGGTAATTTAGTGTCCGCGCCGTCAAGGTGCGCTGCCGTCGTGCATCTTTCGTGCGGCGCGGCAGCACGGGTGACGGGACATGCGGCCTGGTTCCGCGAATGTATCCAGCTGGGTAGAACCCGTAGGAAAGCGCTGAGGTCTGTGGGATAAATCGGTTAGCGCACTGGTGTCATGTCGCTGTTGCTGAGTGCGAAGATGCCTTTGCAGGTTTTCGATCCAGGGATCCAAGTACGATCGCTGTCACCCGTGGCCCGGCCATTTCTCTGTACCGATCTCTGTACCGATCTCTGTACCGATGGATGTCCGGGATGGCCGCCGGCTGCGGCAGGCTGGTCAGCCCACGACAACCTTCTGATGGCTGCCCAAATCTGTAGCGGCGCTGTAATCAACGGCTCCGTTCAAGTGACTGTTTAATAAAGCTTTTGCGGCCGGTATGAAAAGCCTCTGCCCGGGTTACCAACCATTTTGGCGAGCAAATTTGTACACCACCGGACGGGCCGGTTTACGATTTGTTGGTTGACCCGTCACGGTGCTGTAACCGGGACTTCACGCCGGTGTCGTATGCTCGGGCTACCACCCAACCACAAGATGTTGTGGGAGCCACCCCAATGCCGCTGATCCGCGCAAATGTCCAAGGCGATGTCGCCACCCTCGACGCCGATTTAGGCGGCACGCTGAGCGCCATTCCAGCCGGAGCACCGGTAATCGTACTGATCCACGGCTACAAATTTTCACCTTCAGGCCCGACCACCCCCCACGAACATATTCTGTCTCTGTCGCCAACATCACGGTGCCGCAAAGCGATCAGCTGGCCGCGACATTTGGGGTTTGGCAAGTCGGACCCCGACGAAGGGCTCTGCATTGCCCTTGGATGGGAGGCGCGCGGCACGATCTGGTCCGCCCGCCGCGCTGCAATCGGGGCGGGCCAGGCGCTGGCCGGCCTGATCGACCAGATCGACCGGCCCGTCCATATCGTTGCACATTCGTTGGGCACCCGGGTGGCCTTGTCTGCATTGTCGGAAATTCGCAGCGGGCGCATCGGGCGCATGGTTCTGTTGGCGGCCGCTGAAATGCAGGACGCCGCACAGGCCGCTTTGGGCGCGCCGGGCGCACGTGGGATCGATGTGTTGAATGTCACCAGCCGCGAAAATGATCTTTTCGATGCGGCGTATGAAACCTTGGTGCGTCCCGGATCATCGGTGCGCACGCTGGGCGCGGGCCTGCCGCGGCCCGACCCGCGCTGGCTGGATGTCCAGATCGACTGCCCAACGACACTGGACCTTTTGCGCGACATGGGGTTCGTGATCGGGGCAAGTGATCGCCGCATTTGCCACTGGTCGGCCTATCTGCGCCCGGGCCTGTTCAAGTTCTATAGTGCCTTCTTGCGCGAACCTGCGCGCTTGCCTCTGGCGCTACTTGCCTGCCACCTGCCCGACCAGACCGAACGACGTTGGTCCCGGCTGATACCGCGTGCCCGGCGCATCCCCCCCTTGCCGATCCTGCGCAAACCGTCATTCTGATCGCATTGCAAAGGAGGCTTTCAAATGACGCACCCTATCGATCTGTTCTATTGGCCAACACCGAATGGCTGGAAAATCTCTATCGCGCTGGAGGAAATGGCCCTTCCCTACAACGTGCACCTGGTCAACATCGCGGCGGGCGAGCAGTTTGCGCCAGATTTCCTAAGGATCGCGCCCAACAATCGCATGCCCGCCATTATTGACCCGGACGGGCCGGATGGCGCGCCGGTTTCCATCTTTGAAAGCGGCGCAATCCTGCAGTACCTGGCGCGCAAGACGGGGCAATTCTGCGGCCCCAACGAACGCGATCGCATCGCGGTGGACCAATGGCTGATGTGGCAGATGGGCGGGCTGGGCCCCATGGCCGGCCAGGCGCATCATTTCTTGAAATACGCCCCGGCGATGGACCCGCCAAACGATTTGCCCTACGCGCAGGATCGCTACCGCAATGAGGTCGCGCGGCTCTACGGTGTGTTGGACCGCCAACTGGCGGACAATGAATATGTCGCCGGTCGCGATTTCACGATTGCCGACATGGCGATCTGGCCCTGGGCCTGTCTGTGGGAAGGTCAGCAACAGACCCTCGAAGACAAACCAAACATGAAACGCTGGCTGGACACCGTGGGTGCCCGCCCCGCCGTTCAAAAGGGACGTGCGCTGGCCGCCGATAACCGCAGCGACCTGGCAAAGGACAAGGCCGCGCAAGACGTCCTGTTCAAACGATAGCGCGGTAGGATCAGGCGGTCGTCACCGCGGCAGATGTTCGGCGCAGCCATAGCTGGTCGGCAACGATCAGGGCATGGCCCAGTCGCAGGGCTGCGACCGGCCAAGCCAATCGCATAAGCGCCCACGCCCCTACTGACCCATTCGCGATCATGTATTCAGACAGAATGGCACTGAGCACATAGGTCAAAGCCATGATGATCCCGGCGCGCCGCACGCCCAGTGTCAGCCCGCTCCAGGGCCAACTGAGATAATCGGTCAACATGGTGCGATTCACAAAGCCATAGGCGTACACCACTGCATAGGCGATGCTGGCCATGGTGAAATAGCGCATTGCCAGAAGTTCCGAATTGGTAAGGATCAGCGCACCCGCCGAGACACCCGCAAACACTGCGATTGTCGCCAGTATGGCATCGCGCATCGTCCGTTCCAACCGAAGCACGAGGCCCTTGACCCGGCTCAGGTTCGCGTAGGTCATGAACAGGATATACACGGTGGTTGCGGCAACCAAAGGATGAATCCCCCCCGAGGATTCGATCCCGATATCTGTTTGCGCGCCTAGAAAGACGCATGCGAACAGAGTCAGCCCGACAATCTTACGTCCGCAGATGGACGGCATGTAATGCCCGAGAGCCTGCCAATAGAGTGTCATGATCCTTTTCATGACGCTAAAGTTAACCACGATTTCGGGCAGAAAGGTGGCTGTTATACGCCATTTTCGTCTTCTGCCGCGTATGCAGAAAACAGTCTGTTCTGACTAAGGAAAAACGCGAACATCGCGATAGTCAGGCCGAAAATCTTGAAGTTGACCCAAAGTTCCGTGGAAAAATTTCTCCAGATCAATTCGTTAGCTACGGCCAAGGCGAAAAAGAACGCCATGAACCGGCGGGTCAGGATCAGCCACCCTTCGTGCTGAAGTGGCATCAGCCCTTCCATTACAACCCGAAGGTAGCTTTCCCCACGCGTCAACCCGAATCCCAGCACCGCGCCAAAGAACACATAAAGGATGGTGGGTTTCATCTTGAAGAACCGCTCATCGTTCAACCAGACTGACAACCCCCCCATGCCGATCACCAACACCAGGGTCAAAATTTGCATGGGGCTCAGTTTTCCCGACAGGCGCCACAAGATCAGTGTCGAAGCGACAAGCAATGGAATAAACGCGGCCGTGATCACGATGAACCCGGAATAGGTTTCCGCGCCGATGGTGAATTCGCGGTCTTTCAGCAGCATGTAGCCGGCGAAAAACAGAAGCAGCGGCCCCAGTTCCAAGGCTGATTTCAGGCCGGCCGAGATGGGCTTTTCAGGCGTGTCGGTCACACTATCCTCCAAACTCCACGATGACCGCGCCCAACGCGATCATCGTCATTAGTGTCAATCTGCGTGGCCCGACCCGTTCATTCAAGACCACCCACCCAATGAGCGCGGCAAAAACTGTCGAGGTTTCGCGCAAAACCGCCGCTTCGCCTACGCTGTCCAGCCGCGTGGCCATCATGATCGCACCAAACGAGGCAAAGGCGGTCACCCCGCCCAGGATCCCGCGCGCGGCCAGCGGCCCAAGCGCCGGTCTGTCCGACATGCGACGCCAGCGCAGCGCGACCAACCATGGCAGGATCAGCCCGTCGGTAAAAAAGAACCACGCAAGAAAGGTGAACGGGTTCGCGGTGGCGCGAATACCGTAGGCGTCATAGGTGGTATAGGCGGCGACGAACATGCCGGTGACCACGGCCCAGACCAGGGCAGGCACCAGGGTCTCGCGCTGCAAACGAATGGTGCGCAGGTTATAGACGGCCAGCCCGTAGGTCCCCGCCAACAGAACTCCCACACCCAGCCACTGCAGCAGCGAGAACCGCTCACCAAAAACCAGCCCTGCCCCGATCACTGCGAAAAGAGGCGCCGTGCCGCGCACGACCGGGTACACAACCGTAAAGGCGCCAAGGCTGTAGGTAACGCCTTGGGCAATTTTGTAGGCAAAGTGAAGCACGATGGCGCCGGCAAAAATCGGCCACATGTGCGGCTCGGGCCATGGCACGACGAACAGCGCGAATGGCATCGCCATCAACGAATAAGACGCGTCGATCGCGCCGCGCGATAACCACGGGTCGTGGCGCCCCTTTTGCAGTGCGCCGAACAACGCGTGCAGGAACGCCGCCACCAGCGCCAACCACAGAGCAAGGTCATGCCCGTCCGGGGTGCCTTCCAACGCCATGAGCCATTCGCTCATATCCGGTCAGCCGTCGCGGCCGGTCAGGGCATTGGCAAAATCCTGTGGATCAAACGGCTGCAAGTCGTCGATCTGTTCGCCCACCCCGATAGCATGGATCGGCAGACCGAATTTGTCCGCCAGCGCCACCAGCACGCCGCCTTTGGCCGTGCCATCCAATTTGGTCATGACCAGACCCGACACATCGGCCAGCTTTTGGAACATTTCCACCTGCGTCACTGCGTTCTGCCCCGTCGTTGCGTCCAGCACCAGCAACGTATTATGCGGGGCTGATTCGTCTTTTTTGCGAATGACACGCACGATCTTGGCCAGCTCTTCCATCAAATCCTGCCGGTTCTGCAAGCGCCCGGCTGTGTCGATCATGAGCAGATCCGCGCCCTCGCGCTCGGCCCGTTCCATCGCATCGAACGCCAGGCTGGCCGGGTCGCTGCCCTCGGGCGCTGTCATCACCGGCACGCCTGCCCGTTCGCCCCAGACCTGGAGCTGCTCGACGGCGGCCGCGCGGAATGTATCGCCCGCCGCGATCACAACCGACTTGCCTGCCGCTTTGAACTGGCTGGCCAGTTTGCCGATCGTCGTTGTCTTGCCCGAACCGTTCACGCCGACCACCAGCACCACTTGCGGGGTCTTGGGGAAAATGGGCATCGGCTTGGCCACCGGCTCCAACACACGGGCGATCTCGGCGGCCAGAAGGTCTTTGATCTCGGTCACTGACAGCTTTTTGCCAAACCGGCCTTCGGCCATGTTGGCCGTCACGCGCAGCGCGGTATCGACACCCATGTCGGCTTGGATCAGCAGCTCTTCGAGCTGTTCGAGCATGTCGTCGTCCAATTCGCGACGTACAACGGTTTTCTGGTCCCGGCGCAACAGCCGCCCCAGCAAGCCGGGCTTGGTAGCAGGCGTGGCGACGCTTGCAATGGCGTCTTTAACGGGCATTTCGGTGGGCAATTCGGTGGGCCGCTCGACAGGGATTTCCTGTGGCGGCTGGGTCGGCGCTTCAGCCGGTGCCTCAGAGGGCAATTCAGCAGGCACTTCGGGCTGCGGCACCTCGGGCGGGGCCGTGCCAGGCACTTCGGTCGGCGCGGGCGACGGGGTGACCGGGGTGGGAATTGGCTCAGGCTCAGGCTCAGGCTCAGGCTCAGGCTCAGGCTCAGGCTCAGGCTCAGGCTCAGGCTCAGGCTCAGGCTCAGGCTCAGGAACATCCTGCGGCACGTCGGTGTCAATGCCAGCGTCGGGCGCGTCTTTCGGGGTGAGCGCCTCGACCTCTTCTTCCGTCCCGCCATCGCTGACGATGGCCTCGAGCCCCTCTTCAAGTTTCGACGAGGATTTGAACAGCCGGTCCTTGAGCTTTGTGAAAAATGCCATGCATGCCTCCAGTGCTTGTCACTTAAGCGCAAAGCCCAGCCGATGGAAGTCCACATTCACGTTTGCGCAGGCGCGGCAGTTTGCGGTTTTCGCCGCCCGCGCCGCTGCTTAGACTGCAAGCTATGTTCTACCGTGTCCCACTTTTTGCATTGGCCAGCCTGGCCATGGTGCCGCTTCTGGCCCTCGGCGCACTCTTTGGTGGCGGGTGGATTTGGGCAGCGCTGATCTACATCACGACGCTGTCGTTTCTGGCCGACGAATTCACCGCACTGCCCGGACAGGCCGAACCAGAAACGACCACCGCTTGGGCCGACAGGCTATCCGTCATCCTGGCCCTTTCCCATTTTGCGCTACTGGCCCTGGGCGCCTGGGCTGTGGCAGGCGAAACCGGTCTGACGCGGCCCGAACGCATCGCTGCCTTTTTCGCCTTTGGCCTGTTCTTGGGTCAGGTCTCCAACGCCAACGCGCATGAGCTGATTCACCGCGGATCGCGCATGCTGCACGCTCTGGGCAAGTGGGTCTATATCTCGCTGCTATTCGGGCATCACACCTCGGCGCATCCACTGGTGCATCATGTCCATGTCGCCACCGCGGCGGATCCCAATTCCGCGCGCATGGGCCAGAGCTATTACGCCTGGGTCCCGCGCGCCTGGATCGGATCGTTCCGCGAAGGGTTGCGCGCCGAACGCACACGCCAGGTGCGCGCGGGCCGCAGCGGATGGCACAACCCCTATGCGCTCTACGTCGGCGGCGCGCTGGCGTTGATCCTGTTGGCCGCGTTTTGCGGGCCAGCGGTGCTGCTGGCCTATGTGGGGCTGTGCGGGCATGCCCAATCACAGCTGCTGCTGTCGGACTATGTTCAGCACTATGGGTTGCGCCGGGCCATGCTGCCTTCGGGCAAGCCAGAACCAGTCGGGCCGCGTCATTCTTGGAACGCGCCGCACTGGTTCACCACACTTATGATGCTGGCCGCGCCGCGCCATTCCGATCATCATGCCCGCCCATCGACGCCCTATCCGCAGCTTGGCCTGCCCGACGATGCGCCGCTGCTGCCCAAATCACTTCCGGCCATGGCGACGCTAGCCCTGATCCCTCCGGTTTGGCGGCGCGTGATGGACCCGCGTGTCGCGCGCGCCCAGACTTTGACCGGCCCCTGACAAATCGAATCCAACATGATGGAAATGCGAGGCGAATCCAATCGAACATAGAAAGCTCAAAACGATAGCGCTCGTGCTGGCGGTCACCATGACATGGGGCGCCCCGTTTGCGTCCCACGCGGCCCCGCCCCTTTCGGGGGACGCGTTTCAGGCCCATGTCGTGGGCAAGTCTTTCGATTACTTCAAGAACGGTGTATTCTATGGCACCGAAACCTACCTGACCGGCTACAATGTGCACTGGGCCTTTGCCGGCGAAGAGTGCAAGTTCGGCTATTGGCGCCCACGAAATGACGACATCTGCTTCGTTTATGAAGAGTACCTGACGCCTCAATGCTGGCGGTTCCAGGCCGATGGGGCCGCGATGACCGCCCGTTTCGTCGGCGACGACGATCCAGCTGACTACCGCGCCGTGCCGCGCGACAAGCCGCTGGAATGCGAAGGGCCGTTGTGGGGATCGTGAGCGTTTAGAACAAGCTGCCCTGATCGGGCGTATCCTTCGGCGTCTTGGGCTTGCGCGGTTTCGCTGCCGTTGGCCCGCCTGACGTTGGCGGCGTGCCGCTTTCGGGGATGACCGGCAACCGCCCGTCTGAAAATTCGATGTCGAGCCGCGCGCGGCGCGCCGCCTCCGCTTGCGTGGTGATCACCTGGTCACCGACCCGCACCACGGCATAGCCCCGTTCGAGCGTTTTGACATACCCCAGCGACTGGCGCATCCGCTCCAGGGCCTCCAGCCGGTCGCGCAGACGGTCTTGCCGCCCGGTGGCTACCCGCGATAAATTCTGCGCCATTGCGCCATACCGGTCAGCCTGCCGCTGATGCAATTGCGACAGACGCGCCGGATCGAGCCGTGCTGCCGCCCCGCTCAGACGATCTTTCTGGCGATCGATCCGCCCTTGCATCGCCGCTGGTCGCAGACCGGCGCTGGCTTCGCCCAATCGCAAGCGTTCGCGTTGGACCCGCGCAGCCAGCGCGGCGCGCAACCGTTCGTCAGCCCGGTCCAGACGCTGGCGCGGATTATCCAGCAGCGTGTCCACCCGCGGCAAGCCACGTGACAGATCGCCCAGCCGTTGGCGCCGTCGCGCGACCCCATCGGTCAGCGCCCGGCTCAGCCGCGCGCCCTGCTCGACAGTCCAGGCCAAAAGTTCAGCGCGCACCGGGACGGCGATTTCAGCCGCCGCCGTCGGCGTAGGCGCGCGCCGGTCTGACACGTAATCGATCAAAGTGGTGTCGGTTTCGTGACCCACGGCCGAGATCAGCGGGATTTCCGATGCCGCAGCCGCCCGCGCCACAGCTTCTTCGTTGAAGCCCCACAGGTCTTCGACCGACCCGCCCCCGCGCGCCACGATCAACAGATCGGGCCGGGGCAAAGCGCCGCCGGGCGTCAGCGCGTTGAAACCCGCGATTGCCCGCGCAACCTCTGGCGCGCAGGCCTGACCCTGAACCGCGACCGGCCAGATCAGAACCGTGCGCGGAAACCGGTCGCGCAGACGGTGCAGGATATCCCGGATCACCGCCCCACTGGGTGATGTGATCACCCCGATCACTTCGGGCAGGTACGGCAGCGGCTGCTTGCGGTCGGCGGCAAACAGCCCTTCGGCCTGAAGCGCCTTCTTGCGCGCTTCCAGCATGGCCATCAGCGCGCCCGCCCCTGCCGGTTCGATGCGTTCGACGTTCAACTGGTATTTGGACTGCGGGCCATAGGTGGTCATCCGGCCCGTGGCGATGACCTCCATCCCCTCTTCGGGGCGATGCGCCATTTTGGCCACCTGCCCTTTCCAGCTGACGCAGCCGATCACCGCCTTGTCGTCCTTGAGGTCGAAATACATGTGGCCTGTTCGCGCCAGCATTGTGCGCCCAACTTCGCCGCGCACGCGGACATGGGCGAATTCCCCTTCAATCAGACGCTTGACCGCGCCCGAGAGGTCGGAGACCGAAAATTCAGGGGTGTTGCCCGTCGGGCCATCATCTAAAAGCTCGCTCATGGGCGCACCCTATCCACGGGTACTGCAATAGGCCAGAGGGTCCGGACCAGTCAGGCGCGTTGGCGCCGCAGGGCCCGGGCGCCGACAAAAACCGCATGGACCGCGGTGCCCAGCACGATTGCCCCGCCCAGATAGGGCCAGGGCGAACCTGCCAAAGATATGATCAAGCTGCCAAAAACAAAAAGGGCTGCAGTAACGCCCAAGTCCAGCTTGCCGGGCAAACGCGCACCGCATCCGCCCCAGAACGAGGCCGGGGGCGGCGCGCCAAACTCGGCGGCATACTGGTCGCGCGCCCGCAAGCGGGCCGCGCCAAAGGCCGCGCCTTGCGGCATCGGTCGATGGGGCAGATCAATGCCAAGCGTATCGCGACAAAAAGCGGTGTATTCGGGATGGCGCGCGTGCAAGGTCCAGGCCATTCGCACCAACGCGTCCGGTTCGATTCGCTGGCTCACCCGCGCCGACAGATATAGGAATCGGCGATATTCCAGCTCTAGCGTCTTGGCCTTTTTGTCCGGGATGCCGCAGAATTGGGCCAATCGCTGATGAAACGGTATGGTCCCTTCGCCGGGCAACTGCGCGGTTCGGATTCGCCGCCAATGCTCTGGCGCGCTTGGCCTGCTCGCGCGCGTCACAGGCCCGCCCCCAGTTGCAAATCCAGGCGCGCGCCCCGTCCTAGTCCCAATTCGTCCAATCCGTTCACCATTCGCCAAACGCGGTTCTTTTCGACCGATTGCTGCCGGGATGTTGACTGAACTTGATGAAGAAACCGCCAACGCCGATCATGCCCGGCGGTATCGCCAGAAAATTCCGCCCCCCAAGCCCCCAGCAAACGCCTGCGCCGATGGACGCAATCAGGGTCCAGCACCGGCGGGACATCACAGAACCCTCGCGCGCGGTAGCTTTGGGCAGGCACACCTTTCGCGGGCGCCGCCAATATGCGCCCTTCCACCCGCGCCGGGACTATGGGCCAACCGGGCCTTGGCCCAGGGGACAGAGGCACTCTGCCACGTTTTGATCTGCGTTTGCTCGCTCATCGCGCTTGCCCTTGTCTTTCCGGCATCCTAGACCCTGCCCGATGACTTCGGCGAAAAAGGGGCGAGACCATGAATATCCTGATCCTCGGCGGCGGCGGGCGCGAACATGCGCTGGCGTGGGCGGTCATGCAAAACCCCAAGTGCGACAAGCTGATCGTGGCCCCCGGCAACGCAGGCATCGCCAAAATCGCCGAGTGCGCCAGTTTGGACATTTTGAACGGTGACGCGGTGGTCCAGTTCTGCGAGGCCAATGCGATCAGCTTTGTCATCATCGGTCCAGAAGCGCCATTGGCGGCCGGCGTGGCTGACCGATTGCGCGACGCGGGCGTGCTGACCTTCGGCCCCAGCCAGGCCGCGGCGCAGCTTGAAGCATCCAAAGGGTTCACCAAGGAAATCTGCGATGCCTGCGGCGCGCCAACCGCCAGCTATGCCCGCTTTGACACCGCCGAAGACGCCCGCGCCTATGTGCAAGACCAAGGCGCGCCCATCGTCATCAAGGCAGATGGCCTGGCCGCCGGCAAGGGCGTGATCGTGGCCATGGATATGGCCACCGCGCTTGGCGCCATCGACGACATGTTCGCCGGCGAATTTGGCAGCGCCGGGGCCGAAGTGGTGATCGAGGAATTCATGGAGGGCGAAGAAGCCAGTTTCTTCGTGCTCAGCGACGGCGAAAATGTTCTGCCACTGGGTACGGCGCAGGATCACAAGCGCGCCTATGACGGCGATGAAGGCCCCAACACCGGCGGGATGGGCGCCTATTCGCCCGCGCCGATCATGACGGATACAGTCACCCAAAAGGCGCTGGACGAAATCGTAAAACCTACGGTGGCTGAAATGGCCAAACGCGGCACACCCTATCAGGGCGTGCTGTACGCGGGGTTCATGATCAAGAACGGCCAACCGCGGCTTGTGGAATACAATGCCCGGTTCGGCGACCCCGAATGCCAGGTCTTGATGCTGCGCCTTGGTGCGCAGGTACTTGACCACCTGTTGGCCTGCGCCGAAGGCCGCCTGCATGAGGCACGCGTGAATTGGGCCGACGATCACGCGATGACCGTGGTCATGGCCGCCAAGGGCTATCCGGGCGCTTACGAAAAAGGGACGGAAATCAGGGGCCTGTCAGATCTGCCCGAAGACAGCGCGCACATGGTCTTTCATGCCGGCACATCCGAGCGGGATGGCAAGATCGTCGCCACCGGCGGCCGGGTGCTGAATGTCACGGCGCGCGGCGCTACGCTGCAAGAGGCCCGCGATCGTGCTTATGACATGACCAGTCGGATCGATTGGCCCGAGGGCTTCTACCGCACCGATATTGGCTGGCGCGCCCTATAAAGGGCCCTGCCGCCAGCCCGCCACACGACGCCGCCCCGATCCGCGCCGCAAGGCGCTCATCCAGTGCGCCGCAGGCGCTCTGCCGGGTTACGGGTCTTCGACCAGACTGTCGAGCATCCAGGATATGTCTTCGATCTGTTCGGCGATCACATGGGTCACTTCGTTCTGGCGCTCCAGCTTGCCGGTGACACGCAGCATCCGCCCGGCGATCACCGCGCGCCGGAACCGTTCGTAGAGCGCGCGCCAGACCACCACGTTGGCAATCCCCGTCTCATCCTCAAGCGTGATGAAGATCACCCCCTTGGCCGTGCCGGGCCGCTGACGCACCAACACCAACCCTGCCACGGTCACCCGCGCGCCCTGCGGCGGGCGATCCAGCAGCACATGCGGAATGGCCTGCGGCGGGCGCGGCCAGTCATGCGGGGAAAGGGTCACCATTTGGGGAACAAAGTATGAACACCTTGCCGTATGCACAAGCCCCCATCGCAACACTGGCAAATTCGGCCACAATGGCCTATGTGCCTGCACGAGCGAATTGATACCGAGGCACCCATGGCCAAGATTACCTATATTGAGCACAACGGAACCAAGCATGAAATCGACGTGGCCAATGGCCTGACCGTCATGGAAGGCGCGCGCGACAATGGCGTTCCGGGCATCGACGCGGATTGCGGCGGGGCCTGCGCCTGTTCGACCTGCCATGTCTACGTCGATCCGGCATGGGTGGAGAAACTGCCCGCCAAGGATCCCATGGAAGAAGACATGCTCGACTTTGCCTATGAACCCGATCCCGTACGTTCGCGCCTGACCTGTCAGCTCAAGGTGACCGACGATCTGGACGGGCTGGTCGTGCAGTTGCCTGAAAAACAGATCTGATGCGCACATTAGCGCGGGCCCTTGCGCTGGCGGTCGCGCTGCCTGGCGCGCTGGCGGCGCAGGACAGGGGCTGCACGCAGGGCGACGGCATATACCTGACCCGTGTCTGCTATGGCGCACAGCAGCGCGACCGGGCCTATGGCCACAACGTGTTGGGCAATACGCAAGAATGGACCAGCCTTGGGCTGTCGGCCACCGCCATTGGGCAATCGGCCCTCAACTTGCCGGGCCCGGTAGCGTCAATCGGCATCCCCGTCCCCCTGATCTTCGAAGACATCGCCCCTCGGATCGTCGATGTGTCGGGCGATGGATTGCCGGATATCGTGACTATTGTCAGCAGTCCGGGCGATGGGGCGTCTCTGACTGTGTATGATCTGGCCAACGCGGACCTGGCCAGCACGCGCCCCATCGGGCAGACCAATCGCTGGCTGGCCCCTGTCGGGATTGCAGATTTCGATGCCGACGGGCGCATTGACATCGCCTATGTAGAGCAACCGCACCTGGCCAAGACGCTGCGGGTTGTGTCGTACACCCAAACTGACAGCGGCCCAATCCTGAGCGAGGTCGACAACCTGACGGGCCTGACCAACCACCGCATTGGCGATGCCTTCATTCAGGGCGGTGTCACCAACTGCGGCAAAGGTCCGGTGATTTACACGGCAGATGAAAACTGGCGGTCGGTCATGCAAACGCGTCTGACACGGGACGGGCTGCAAACGCGCGCCGTAGGGCCCTATGTGGATCGCACCAGCTTTGCCCCCTACCTTGCGTGCCAGCGCTGATCGCGACAAAAGGCTGACGATCCCACCGTGCAACCCGCTGGAACCGGCTGGAAATGCCCGCGCGCGCGCTGTAAGAGGCTGCAGCAACAGGAGACCACCCCGTGACCACCAGCCATGTCTTGACCGTCAATTGCCCCTCGCGCCGCGGGATCGTGGCCGCGATCTCGACCAAACTGGCCGATATGGGCTGCAACATCACCGACAGCGCGCAGTTCGACGATCCCGAAACCGATCAGTTCTTCATGCGCGTCAGCTTCGTGTCGGAAAAAGGGCTGGATGACGCGGCGCTGGTGCAGGGGTTCGCCCCCGTGGCCGAACAGTTCGCGATGGCCTGGGCCATCCACGACGAAAGCACAAAGATGAAAGTGGTGATCATGGTCAGCCGGTTCGGGCACTGCCTGAATGATCTGCTCTACCGCTGGCGGATCGGCGCGCTGCCGATCGACATCGTGGCGGTGATTTCCAACCACATGGATTACCAGAAGCTCGTCGTGAATCACGACATCCCCTTCCACCACATCAAGGTCACACCGCAGAACAAGCCCGAGGCCGAAGCCGCCATCATGCAGGTGGTCGAAGACACCGGCGCCGAGTTGATCGTACTGGCCCGCTACATGCAAATTCTGTCCGACAACATGTGCCGGAAAATGTCCGGCCGGATCATCAACATCCACCATTCGTTCCTGCCATCGTTCAAGGGGGCCAACCCTTACAAACAGGCGTTCCAACGCGGCGTGAAGTTGATCGGGGCGACGGCGCATTACGTGACGGCCGATCTGGATGAAGGGCCGATCATCGAACAGGACACCGTGCGTGTCACCCACGCCCAATCGCCTGCCGATTACGTGTCCTTGGGGCGAGACGTTGAAGCGCAGGTCTTCTCGCGCGCGATCCATGCCCACATCCACCACAGGGTGTTCCTGAATGGCACCAAGACCGTGGTATTTCCCGCCTCGCCCGGTGGGTATGCGTCAGAGCGGATGGGCTGATCCGGCGGCGCGCCGATCAATCGTTGTGAACAAAACAGCATGGGCTGCCCAAGGGCAGCCCATTCCATTTGACAGGTCGTGTGGACAGGGTCAGTCGATGCTCAGCGCCACGAAGCGTGGGTCACCTGACCGGTTGACCAACAACAAAAGCGAATTGCGGCCCGCGTCCTTCGCGTCGTCGATCCTGTCTTCAAGATCATCCACGCTGGCGACCTTTTGCTGGCCCGCTTCGGTGATGACGTCACCCGCCCGCAGCCCTTTTTCATAGGCTTGGGCATCTTCGGCCACATTTCGCACCACCAGCCCGTCGACGCTTCCGCTCAGGCCAAGCTGCTCGCGCAGATCGTCCGTCATGGGCGACAGGGTCAAGCCCAGCACCTCTTTTTCCATCGGTTGACCGGCCGGGGCCGAGGTCGGGATGGGTTGGTTTTCCGCCTCTTCGCGGCGCGCAAGCGTGACGTTCAGCGTCATGGTCTTGCCGTCGCGCAGGACCACCACGCGCACCGATTTGCCAACAGAGGTGTTACCGACCTGGCGCACCAGCTCGCGGACATTTTCCACCTCGCGCCCGTCGAATTTGACGATCAGATCGCCCGCTTGAATGCCAGCCTCGGCGGCAGGCCCTTCCGGTACATCCGTGACCAGGGCACCGGCAGCACTGGCCAGCCCCATCGCTTCGGCGACATCGTCAGTGACATCCTGAATACGCACGCCCAACCAGCCCCGGCGGGTTTCACCGAATTCCTTGAGCTGCTCGACCACGGTGGTGACGACGCGCGAAGACATGGCAAAGCCGATCCCGATCGATCCGCCATTGGGTGACAGAATCGCCGTGTTCACCCCGATAACCTGTCCGTCCATATTGAACAGTGGCCCGCCCGAATTGCCGCGGTTGATGGCGGCATCGGTCTGGATGTAATCGTCATACGTGCCCGATAGCGCACGGCCCCGCGCCGACACGATCCCGGCAGAGACCGAGAACCCCTGGCCCAACGGGTTGCCCATTGCCATGACCCAGTCACCGACGCGGGCCGCTTCGCTGTCACCAAACTGGACGAAGGCCAAGGGCTCATCGCTGGTGACCTTCAGCAACGCGATATCGGTTTTTGGGTCGGTGCCGACCAATTCGGCATCCAGTGTCTCGCCTGAAAAGAACTCGATCTCGATCTCGTCGGCGCCATCGATGACGTGGTTGTTCGTCACGATGTACCCGTCTTCGGAAATCACAAACCCTGAACCGAGCGCCTGGCTTCGGCGGTTGCGGCGCTGATCGCCGTTGCCGTCACCTTGTCCGGGGGGCAACAGGTCACGGAAGAAATCCTCAAAGGGCGAACCTTCGGGAAAATTGGGAAGGTTGGGGCCGGTGGGCGCCGCGACCATTGTGGCGGTGGTGATGTTGACCACAGCCGGGCTGACCTGATCGGCCAGATCGGCAAAACTGTCCGGCGCGCCGCGTGCATAGCCCATAGTGGCCTGCGCAAGGCTCAGGATCACACCGATGCTCATGACCATGAACAGGCGCACGGGGCCGCGTTGCAGGGTCTGTGGTTCTATCGTTGCGATTTGCTGGTGTTTCACACTCAATTCTCCTCTGAGGTCTCGGGTCCCGCCCGTCTGCAGATAGCCCGGTGCCGTGAACAAATTGCCTCGGATCGCGCTGCCGGACCAGCCATTTTCAGCCGTGTCTGACAATAAGATAGGAACCCCGGGGCACAACGCAAACCCTATCGCGCCGGCTCAAATGGACGTGACACGGGCGTGATGATCAAAATGCGCCCATCGAACGGGCCGCGATCAACAGGCCCAGCCCCAACGCCATGGCGCCCAGACCTATGGCCCGGCGCGTGCCGATTGGCATATCGGCAATCGCCCGAACTACGTCTTCCAAACGCGAAGGGGCCAGCGCGAACGCCAGCCCCTCGATCACAAGCACCAATCCCAATCCCAGGATCAGAAGCGCCATGTTATCGCCCCTGATCCGATTTCAGGTAGTCGAAGAATTCGCTGTCAGGCGAAATCACCATCGACGTGTTCGACCCTTGCAGACCGCGTTGATACGCTGTCAGCGACCGGTAGAATTCAAAGAACTCGGGGTCTTGTGTAAACGCTTCGGCAAAAATCCGGTTGCGTTCGGCATCAGATTCACCGCGCGTGATATCGGCGTTCTTGTTCGCTTCGGACACCAGTTCGGTCACCGTCCGGTCTGCTTGGGCGCGTACCCTCTGGGCTGCTTCTTCACCGCGCGCGATTTCGTCGGCGGCTTCGCGTTCACGCTCGGCCCGCATCCGGTCGAACGTGGCGCCAAGGTTCTGCTGCGGCAGGTTCGTCTGTTTCAGACGCACATCGACCACTTCGACCCCCAGCGGCAGGGCCCGGGCCCGGGCCTGATCGCGAATCCGGGTCATCAGAGCAGCCCTGTCGGACGACAGGATCGTGTTGGACGTGACATCCGTTTCACCCAGAACCTCGCGGATCTGCGCGTTCAGGATCGAATCCAGCCGGCTTTCAGCAGCGCGTATACCCCCAGCCCCGACGGCTTGGCGGAACTGCACCACGTCTGCGACGCGGAAGCGCGCAAAGGCGTCAACCACCAAGCGGCGTCCATCGGACGGCGTCACTTCGATTTCGGCGGTGTCCAGCGACAAGATACGGTCATCGTATTTCACGACCTCCTGGATCAATGGGATCTTGAAGCCCAGGCCCGGCTCTTCTTTGACGGCCTTGATCTGTCCAAATTGAAGGACCAGTGCTTTTTCACGTTCATCGACAATGAAGATCGAAGACAAGGCCACGATGATGGCGACGATAACGGCAATCGCCAGGACGGATACGGTACGCATCAGTTAGACCCTCCGGTGTCGGTGCTTCGGCGCAGCTCGTTCAGCGGCAGGTAGGGCACAACGCCCTGTCTGCTTTCGGCCCCTTCATCCAGGATGATCTTGTCGACCCCCCCGAACACCTGCTCCATCGTTTCAAGATAAAGGCGTTTGCGCGTCACTTCCGGGGCTTGCTTATATTCCGCAAGAACCGCAAGGAAACGGCTGGCTTCACCTTCGGCTTCGTTCACAACGCTGGCGCGATATGCTTCGGCTTCTTCCAAAATCTGGGCCGCTTCACCACGGGCGCCAGCCAAAACGCGGTTGGCGTAAGCGTCTGCCTGGCGTTGCAGACGGTCGCGCTGCTGCTCGGCCGCCTGCACTTCGCGGAACGCATCAATCACTTCGCGCGGCGGGTCGGCCTTGTCGAGGTTGACCCGCACCACATTCATGCCTGCATCGTAGCTGTCGAGTGTGCTTTGGATCAGGGTCTGCGCTGTCGACGCGATCAAACCACGATCACGGTTCAGGATCGGCGCCAGTTCACTGGCGGCGATGATTTCGCGCATGGCCGATTCCGACACAGCGCGGATCGTCGCCTGTGGGTCGCGCAGGTTGAATAGGAATTGCGCCGGGTCGCTGATGTTCCAGACAACCTGAAAGTCGATATCCACGATGTTTTCATCCGTCGTCAACATCAGACCGGCCTGACTGGTCGACGTGGTCGCAACGCCGATGTCTTCAGTCCGTTCATTGGTGACCAGCACCTTTTCATAGGTGACAACAGGCCATGGCGCGAAATTCAGACCCGGCTGACCCACGGACGAAAATTCGCCCAGGAACAGTTCAACCGACTGCTCTTCTGGCCGCACGGTATAGAACGAATTGAACGCCCACAGGGCAAACAAGGCCAAGACCCCCAACCCGAGGGTTGAGCGGTTGAATTTCGGACCACCGCCGCCATTGCCGCCGCCGGTGCCACGGCGATCACCGCCCTTGCCACCCATCAGCACACGCAATTGTTCGCGGCCCTTGTTCATGATCTCGTCGATCTCGGGGATCTGCGGGGGCTGGTTGCCGCCGCCATTGGGGCGCTGACCCTGGTTTTCGTCATCCCCGGGTCTGCGGCCTCCGCCGCCTCCCCCCCAGGGGCCGCCATTGTTGCTGGCCATAGGTATTGGTTCCTTTCTGGTCGCCTGGCTTTGTGTTTCCGGTAGAAATGGGCATAAACGCGTTGAGGTTCAAGCCTTTCGCACCGGTTCCTTCATCAATACGATTTCCTCGGCCATGGTGGGGTGCACCGCCATCGTGGCGTCGAAATCTTCCTTGGTCGCGCCCATCTTTATGGCCACGCCCAGAACCTGGATCATTTCGCCCGCGCCGGGCGCGATGATATGCGCACCCAGCACTTTGCGGCTTTCGGCGCAAACGATGAGCTTGAAGAGCACGCGTTCGTCGTTGCCGATAAAGGCATTCTGCATCGGACGGAAGGCGGCCGTATAGACCTGGATCGGGCGATCGTCGCGGGCCTGTTCTTCGGTCATGCCGATGGTGCCGTATTCGGGCTGGGTGAATACCGCCGTCGGAATCAGCGTGTGATCGGGCTTGGTCGGGTTGCCCTTGAAGACGGTTTCGTGAAAAGCCACGGCTTCGCGGATCGCGACAGGGGTCAGGTTGACCCGGTCGGTCACGTCGCCCACCGCATAGATCGACGGGATATTGGTTTGCGAATACTCGTCGACCTCAACCTTGCCCCAGCGGCCCAGTTTGACGCCGGCGTCTTCCAGGCCCAAGCCCTTGGTGTTGGGTTTGCGCCCTGTGGCATAGAGCACATGGTCAACCACGCATTCATGCCCGTCAGTGGCCTTGACGAAAATCTGGTCGTCGCGCTTTTCCAGCCGTTCGACATCGCGACCCACGTGCAGGGAAACGCCGCGCGCGATCATTGCCTCGGAAATCATGCCGCGCGATTCATCGTCGAACCCGCGCAGAATTTGCGCGCCGCGGTAGTATTGGATCGTTTCAATGCCCAGACCGTTAAAGATACCGGCAAATTCGCAGGCGATGTACCCGCCGCCAACGATCAGAATGCTTTTGGGCTGCTTCTTGATGTCGAACACGTCGTTCGATGTGATGGCCAGTTCGTGCCCTTCGAACGTGTCCGGAACGAAGGGCGTGCCGCCAGTCGCCACAAGAATATGCTTGGCCGATTTCACCGAGCCATCAGCCAGCTCGACCTCATGCGGTCCCTTGACCACGGCGCGCTGGTGAAAAATTTCGACCCCGGCGCCTTCGGCGTTCTTGGTATAGATGCCTTCCAGACGCTCCAGCTCTTTTTTCAGTTTCGATTGGAAGTCGGCGTAGGAAAATTTCCCCACGCGCACGTCCCAGCCGTATTGTTTGGCCTCGGCCATGCTGCGCGCATAGCCCGATGCGAACACCATCAGCTTTTTGGGAACGCAGCCGCGGATGACGCAGGTCCCGCCCATGCGGAATTCTTCGGCCAGCGCCACCTTGTGGCCGTCGGCTGCAGTGATCCGTGCCGCGCGCACGCCGCCCGATCCACCGCCGATAACGAAGAGATCATAGTCAAAGGCCATGTCGTGTTCCCCTCTGTGTGCGCTAATCGAGATCGGAAAAAATGTTGTTGCTCTCGATCAGATCAATTTGTTCTTCTTCCGTCGTTCCCGCATTTATGTCACGCGTTTCAACCTTGCCATCCCCGTGGCCGATCACAACCACGTCACAGACGTCAATGAACAACCCGTTTTCGACCACGCCCGGCACTTGGTTGAGCACCATCGCCAATTGGCGCGCGTTGCCGATACGATGCAGGTGCAGATCCAGGATGTGATTGCCTTCGTCGGTCACAAAGGCGCTGTCACCATTCATGCGTAGACTGGCCGAATGCCCCAGGACATCCATTGATCCCAGCAACTCTTCCACCAACATCTTGGTGGTCTGCCAGCCAAATGGGATCACTTCGATCGGCAGCGGAAAGGCACCGAGACAGTCGACCTGTTTGCTGGCATCCGTGATCACAAGCATCCGGTCGCTGGCCGTTGCGACAATTTTTTCCTGCAGCAGCGCCCCGCCGCCACCCTTGATCAGGTTCTGCTCGGGGTCAAATTCATCGGCCCCGTCGATCGTCAGGTCCAGCCACTTGGCCTCGTCCAAACTGATCACCTTGATCCCTTGCTGGCGGGCCAATTCAGCGGTGCGGGTCGATGTTGGCACCCCGCTGACTTGCAGCCCCTCTTCACGGACACGCTCGCCCAGGCAACGCACCATCCATGCGGCGGTCGATCCGGTGCCCAGCCCCAGTTTCATCCCGTCCTCGACGAATTCGACCGCGCGCTTGGCGGACACGAATTTGGCAGTGTCGATGGGGGAAAGGTTTTGCGACATGGCGAGGCTCCTGAGCAGATGTGAGCGTGGTTATAGGAAAGATCGCCGTGGCGTGCGAGCGCAAAACGGGTCATGTTTCCAAGACTTTTACAATGCCCGCGCTCACCCTATCTTGCATCATGACCCCACCGGACCCATCCTGACGCCGAAACAGGCTGCGCGGTGTGCGGGCATGTTGCGTGCGACAATCGTGGGCAGGATACTGGCAGATCACAGCCCCCTGCGGTCCCGCGCGACCCTGGTTGCCGGGTTCCAAGGCCACGGCCGCGATTTCAACCCACCACCGGACAAAGCCACCCAAGCATCGGCTTTGTCCTGCGACAGTCGATCACTGCCCCACGTTCCACCGCAATACGGCTTTGCCGCCTGATACACTGGACGCGATTTGGGCCTATCCGGCGTTTCGGGCAGTGTTTTGGAAATGCAGATCGTATATGAGACAGATATGAGCAGGCATTTTTACATGGCGGCAGGCTGGCTGTCGGTCGCGATTGGCGTGATCGGCATCGTGTTACCGCTGTTGCCGACCACCCCGCTTTTGATCTTGGCGGCGTTTTGCTTTTCCAAAGGCTCGCCTCGCGCCCGGATCTGGCTGATCGATCATGGGCATCTGGGCCCCCCAATCCGCAAATGGGAAGAAGAGGGCGCCATTGCTCCGAGGGCCAAGGCGCTCGGGGTTGGCGCGATGATTGCGGTTTTCGCCCTGTCGTTGGCAATGGGGCTCAAGCCGATCCTGCTCGTCATCCAGGGGCTATGCCTGGGCGGCGCGGCCCTGTTTGTGCTGACCCGGCCGTCGGGCGCCCGCCCCTAGCCCAATGCCGTCAGCACCCGGTGCAGATCGGAAAAGTCAAAGAGCGCAATCATCCCATCCCCATCCATCGCGATTTCCACCGGCCCGTCCGCCCTGTTCGACGTGCCGATCCGCCCGCCGGGGGCAAACTTGATGCCGTCGATCGGCCAAGCCAATCCGTTGCTAGTTCCGCAGACAGGCATCATGGGAAACAGCGACACACGCGCGCCATCCACCAAATTGAAACAATACCGCCGCCCACCGCGCAGATGCAGCGCCACATCGTGGGGCCCGACAAGGATCACCATCGCCTGCGCGCGAACCAACGTATTGAACGCGGCCAACGCATGGTCACTGCGCGCACCCAGGAACCCCGCAGCCAGGATCAGCGGCGCTTTGATCCGCGCCAAGCACTTGTCGAAGTCCGTGCTGTCTTGTTCTGGAATGCGAAACAATCGATCCGCAGGGATTTGCGCCATATCTGCCGCTGAAATCGAGTCGAAATCACCGATTACAGCGTCGGGAATCACCCCGGCGGACAGGGCGATGCGCGCGCCCCCGTCTGCTGCCACAACGTTTTTCGCGTGGATCAAGCATTCAGTAATCACATTGTGACAAGCTTCCCCGGCGCCAATGAGCGTTACGGGCGCCAAAAAGTGTCGAATTATGTCGAAATTGTGCATGAATGTCCCCAAAATGGAAACGCGCCACATTCCTGCCCGGAAAAAATACCGCAATTTCCGCGGTTTTGTTCTTATTTGCGAACCAGCACATGGTAAACCAGATGTTGCTGGATCGGGGGAGAAAGCGAAAAGAAGATGGTAGGCACGAGCAAGATTCTCACCGTCTCATACGGGACATTTTCATGTACCCTGGAAGGGTTTGACGACCCGTTTTCGACGATGAAGTCGATCTCGGAGTATTTCCGCGATTTGGCGGCGGAAGACCGGTACTTCGGTGCCGAACCGCCCACGCCGGACGCAGAGATGTTGCACCGGATCGCAGAAAAGGAAATTCAGCGCCGCGTGGAATCGCGCGTCCAGGACAATGCTGTCTACCTGCGGCAGATGGAACCCGAAGCCGACACGCGCGCGCCAGCCGCTTCCGTTGCCGCGCTTGCCACGGCCGCACAAAGCGGACCTGCCGACAAGACGCAAAGCGATGCAACTGATGCTGCCCCGACGGCGGCCGCTCCAAAAACCGCAGAACAAATCCAGCCTGACGCGTCTGCACAAACCCAGGAACCGCCTGAGGAAACCACGGCCAACCCCGAACTTTTCTTTGACGCTGAGACGCAAATCATCGACGACGCGCCCCAAGGCGATGCACTGAGCGATGGCAGCATCGCCGCCAAACTTTCGCGCATTCGCGCAGTCGTGTCCGCCAGCGCACCCGAACAGGCATATTCCGAAGACGAACATGCCGTAGACAGCCCAGATGACGCCTTGGCGGCCATGTTCGACGATGAAGATGCCGACACCGCCGCAGACTATTTCGATGACGAAGAAGACAGCGCGTCAGAGTATTTCAGCGACGAAGACCAAACCGACGCCCCCACGCAAGAGGTTTTCAATGAAAATGCCTCTGAACAAGCGGCCGAGGAATTGGACATTGCGCTGGAAAACGCGATTTCGGCCGAAGCCTCGCCCACTGAAAGCGACACCTTCGATGTCGCGGCCGACCCGGAACATTTGGACACAAGGCTGAACGCAGACGACGGCGAAGTAGAAGACGATGACGTAGCAGAAGCGGATTTCGTCGCTGCAGATGATGCGATTGGGGCCGAAGAGGACGACGCCCTCGACGATGCGGTTATCGCGCATGCGGGCGCATCCGCACAGGACGTCTATGTTGAAGATATGGACGACGGCGAAGAAATCGATCTCGCCGCACTTGCCAGCGAATTGTCCGAACCCGCCATGATGCGCGATGACAAAGCGCAGGACACTGCGGGCGACGCAGGTGCAGAAATCTCTGTCGACACGCTGATCGACACAATCGCACAAGAAGACATGCACAATATCGGGGCCGATGTGAAAACATCTGCCATCGACGCCGAGGGTGATGCGACCGCTGACCTGGACACGCAGGAACACGCCGAAGTAGCGGATGAAGCCCCCCAACAAGAAGCCGCTGATCCGGCGGACCCGCTGGAAACCGCCTCTCATGCTGTCGCGACGGACTTTGTCAGCCGCGCGCGTGCGCGCATTGTGAAAATGCGCCGGGCAGACATGCCCGAATTGGCCGCCCCAGAAGACGGTCGCGACGGGGATGCCAGCGATCAAATCGCCGAAATGCTCGGCGAAGGCACGCTACCTGCTGACGAGGAAAGCGATCTCATCGCGCAATTGGCCGCGGCGAGCGGCGTTGACGATCCTTCGGAGCGTCTTGCCAAAGAAGATCGCGTGGCCCGGTCCAAACTGCTCGAAGAAAACCCGATCGATGAAACCGGCAATGTCGGTCGACTGATGGAAGAAACCGATCGCGCCTTTTCCAATACGGAAGGGTCACGTCGTCGTTCTGCGATCCAACATCTCAAAGCGGCAGTCATGGCGCGCCGGTCCGACGACGATGCTATCGAACAGGGCTCGGAAGAAAGCGTCAAGTCGCGGTTCGCTGACGATCTGGCGCGTGTGGTGCAGCCCAGCCGGCCAACCGCTTCTGCCAAAAAAACTGAACGTCGCTTGGCACCGCTGATGCTGGTCAGCGAACAGCGCGTAGATGTCACCGACATGGACGAACCCGCTGCGCCCGTCAGCCCGGTGCGCCCGCGCCGCGTATCCACCGGAAATCTCGTTCTGCAAAACGACTACGAGGACGATCTGGATCAGGCAGCAGTGTCGGAAACAGCCGTGGCAGATGCTGCCAGCTTTGCCGATTACGCCGACAAAGTTGGCGCTGAGAACCTGACCGACCTGCTGGAAGCTGCGGCCGCCTACGCGTCCTATGTCGAAGGGCAGCCGCATTTCTCGCGACCGCAGATCATGAAAACGGTTGCCGATCTGAAGGCGGACGAAGGCTACACCCGCGAAGACGGTCTGCGGTCTTTTGGAACGCTGCTGCGGACTGGCAAGATCAAGAAGCTCAAGCGTGGGCAGTTCGTCGTGGCCGATAACACACGGTTCAAGCCCGAAGAACGCTTCGCAGGCGAATAACTGCAGTCACGCCAATCGCCGGAAAAGGGCCGCGCCAAGGTACGCTTGCGCGGCCCTTTTTTCATTTGGCGTCTTCGTCTGGATCCTGTTGCCCAACGCCTTTGAAAATGGCGCGAAATGGCAGGGCCCAGAGGATCCCGAGGCCGACATAAATCGCCAGTTCCAACAAGATCGACGGACGTTCGAACAGCGAAATCACTTTGATCGCAACGACGATATAGATCGGCAGGCCCACCAGCAGGATGACCAACGCCCAGCGGCGACGCGCTTTATACGACAGCGCCATCAGTCCGCAAACGGGTCGGTGACAAGGATTGTGTCGTCCCGCTCGGGCGAGGTCGAGAGCAAGGCGACCGGGCAATCGATCAACTCTTCGATGTGGCGGACGTATTTGATCGCATTGGCAGGCAATGCGTTCCACGTGCGCGCGCCTTCGGTGCTCTCCGACCAGCCTGGCATTTCTTCGTAGATCGGTGTGCAACGGGCCTGTTCGTCCGCAGCTGTCGGCAGATAATCCAACCGACGGCCGTCCAGATCGTAGCCAACACAGATTTTCAGCGTCTCGAACCCATCCAGAACATCCAGCTTGGTCAGGCAGATACCATTGACACCCGAGGTGGCGCAGGTCTGTCGAACCAAAGCGGCATCGAACCAGCCGCAGCGCCGTTTGCGGCCCGTCGTCGTGCCGAATTCGTGCCCGCGCTCACCCAGTCGCTGACCATCTGCATCATCCAGCTCGCTCGGGAAAGGGCCTTCCCCGACACGGGTTGTGTAGGCTTTGACAATGCCCAGCACGTAATCGATCGCGCCCGGACCAATGCCAACGCCGGTGGCGGCCTGCCCCGCAATCACGTTTGAAGAGGTCACAAAGGGGTAGGTGCCAAAGTCGATATCCAGCAGCGCCCCTTGCGCGCCTTCGAACAAGATGCGTTTGCCAGCCTTGCGCTTGTCGCTCATGACTTTCCAGACGGGCCCGGCATATTTCAGAATCCTGGGCGCGATTTCCTTGAGCTGGGCGATCAGATCGTCGCGATCAACGGCATCAAACCCAAGCCCCTTGCGCAGCGGATTGTGGTGCTGCAACGCCCGGTCGACCCGTGCCTCCAACGTCGCCACATCGGCCAGATCGGCGATGCGGATGGCCCGCCGGCCCACCTTATCTTCGTAACAGGGGCCAATTCCCCGCCCTGTGGTCCCGATCTTGGTGCCTGCCGAAGCCGCCTCTTCGCGCGCGCGGTCCAACTCTCCGTGGATGGGCAGGATCAGCGGCGTGTTTTCCGCGATCATCAGCGTGTCAGGCGTGATTTCGACGCCCTGTTTGCGGATCGTGTCGATCTCAGCCAGCAGGTGCCACGGGTCGAGCACCACACCATTGCCGATCACCGACAGTTTGCCGCCGCGCACAACCCCCGAGGGCAGCGCGTGCAATTTGAAGACTTCGCCATCTATGACCAGGGTGTGGCCGGCGTTATGCCCACCCTGAAACCGAGCGATGACGTCGGCGCGTTCGCTCAGCCAGTCCACGATCTTGCCTTTTCCCTCGTCACCCCACTGGGCGCCGACAACGACAACATTGGCCATGATGGTTCCTATCTTTGGTGCAAACCCGCGCCGGTATACCGGCCCAAGCAGAGTCGCGAAACCACAAATTTTCTGAACGGCGTGAAGTCTGCCCGGATCGGCCTTCGGGGTTGCAGCGCGCGCCTCGATTGCCTAGATACCGCCATCGAACGCAGTCAAAGGCACCCGTCCATGGAAAACGTCGTCCTTGTCATACACCTGATCCTTGCGCTTTGCCTGATCGGCATCGTGTTGCTTCAACGCTCGGAAGGCGGTGGGTTGGGTATGGGCGGCGGCGGTGGCGACGCAATGACAGGGCGCGGCGCCGCGACGGCACTGGGGAAATTGACCTGGCTTTTCGCGATTGCCTTCATCGTGACGTCAATCACACTGAACGTGATAGCGGCAGACAAGAGCGGTTCATCCTCGGTCATAGACCGGGTCGGCGATGCGCCGGCGGCTGACACACCGGCTGTTCCATCGGCTGACAGTCTGCTGCCGCCCTCGGCCGACGATGGCGCTTTGATCCCGCCCCGCGCCGACTGACGAAATGACTCACTACAAATAGTTAACTGCGGGGAGAGCCCCGCAGGATGTTGAGGTTTGGTTGCGCGCGGGCAGCGAATCTGTTAGCTCTCAAATCCCGTGATGATACGGATTTTTCGGTCCGTGACCTGATCATTTTTTAAGATTTCACGGGGGACCCCGCCCATCATGGCTCGTTACGTTTTCATCACCGGCGGCGTTGTCTCTTCGCTTGGCAAAGGGCTGGCTTCGGCAGCTTTGGGTGCTTTGCTGCAAGCCCGCGGGTACACCGTGCGTCTGCGCAAACTGGACCCGTACCTGAACGTCGATCCCGGCACGATGAGCCCGTTCGAACACGGCGAAGTCTTCGTCACTGACGATGGCGCCGAGACCGATTTGGACCTTGGCCACTACGAACGTTTTACCGGCGTGCCTGCACGGATGACGGATTCGGTCAGCTCGGGGCGGGTCTATTCCAACGTCCTGGAAAAAGAGCGGCGCGGCGACTACCTGGGCAAAACGATCCAAGTGGTTCCGCATGTCACCAATGAAATCAAAGAGTTCATCGACATTGGCGATGACGAAGTTGATTTCATGCTATGTGAAATCGGCGGTACGGTCGGCGATATCGAAGGGCTGCCGTTCTTTGAAGCGATCCGCCAGTTCGCACAGGACAAGCCACGCGGTCAGTGCATTTTCATGCATCTCACGCTGTTGCCGTGGATTGCGGCCAGCGGCGAGCTAAAGACCAAGCCCACCCAGCACAGCGTAAAGGAACTGCGCTCGATCGGGTTGCAGCCGGACGTCTTGGTTTGCCGCTCGGAACAGCCGATCCCTGACAAAGAGCGCGCTAAGATCGCCTTGTTCTG
Organism: Aliiroseovarius sp. PTFE2010; assembly: GCF_049943335.1. NCBI lineage: Bacteria > Pseudomonadati > Pseudomonadota > Alphaproteobacteria > Rhodobacterales > Paracoccaceae > Aliiroseovarius > Aliiroseovarius sp. PTFE2010. The sequence continues at coordinate 64,672 of NZ_JBNFVY010000007.1, read as the reverse complement.
TAACGTCCGTAAGGACGCCGTGATTGCTGCTCCCGATCTCAAATCGATCTACGAAGCCCCTATGGCCTATCACCGCGAAGGGTTGGACCAGGCTGTCTTGGACGCCTTTGGCATTGCCCCGGCGCCCAAGCCGAACCTGGCCCGCTGGGCCGATGTGCAGGATCGCATCTTCAACGCCGAAGGCGACGTGAACATCGCCATTGTCGGCAAATACGTCCAACTCGCGGACGCGTATAAATCGATCAAAGAAGCTTTGATGCATGGCGGCATGGCCAACCGTGTCAAGGTCAATGTCGAATGGGTCGACGCCGAAATTTTCGAGAAAGAAGATCCCGCGCCCTACCTCGAAGGCTTTCACGCAATCTTGGTGCCCGGCGGGTTTGGCGAACGCGGGACCGAAGGCAAGATCAAGGCAGCGCAATTCGCGCGTGAACGCAAAATCCCCTATCTTGGGATTTGTCTGGGCATGCAGATGGCCGTGGTGGAGGCCGCACGCAATCTGGCCGGAATGACAACCGCCGGGTCCGAGGAATTCGACCACGAGTCCGGTAAAAAGCGTTTCGAACCTGTTGTTTACCACCTCAAGGAATGGGTTAAAGGCAATCATACGGTGGCCAGAAAGGTCGACGACGACAAGGGCGGGACGATGCGGCTGGGCGCCTACACGGCCGAATTGGCCGAAGGATCAAAGGTGGCGGCCGCTTACGGGACGACCACCATCGAAGAACGCCACCGCCACCGATACGAGGTCGATGTGAAATATCGTGACCAACTGGAAGCGTGCGGGCTGAAGTTCAGCGGCATGTCGCCCGACGGCCGCCTGCCCGAGATCGTGGAATACCCCGATCATCCGTGGTTCATCGGCGTCCAGTTCCACCCGGAATTGAAATCCAAACCCTTCGATCCGCACCCGCTATTCGCTGATTTCGTGCGTGCGGCAAAAGAGGTTGAGCGCCTCGTCTGAGCCAGAAGCCAGCGCGCCGGAACCTGCGACACCATTTCGGCGGCGGCGTTTCGGTGGGCATATGAACGCGTGCCGACCGGGTTTCCGTCTGATAGGTGAAAAGACCGGTCAGGCGCGTTGGTCCTTTGGGCTGCCCATCACGATATAGCTGGTAATGGAATTGACATTCGGCTGGGTTCCCAAAATCTCAGTGTGGAACCTTTTATAGTCGCGCAAATCAGCGGTTTCGACGCGCAACAGGTATTCGAAGGCGCCTGTGACATTGTGGCATTCGCGAACTTCGGATGCGCGCGCCATCGCGCGCTCAAACCCCAATTGAACCTCTTTCGTATGCACTGACAGGCCGACCGTTATGTATGCGACAAACCCATGCCCCAAACGTTCGCCGTCCAGAATTGCGCGATACCCGCGAATGACCCCGGTCCGCTCCAGTTCCTGCACACGGCGCAGACAGGCCGAGGGCGACAGCCCCACACGATCGGATAGGTCCAAATTGGACATCCGGCCGCTGCGCGAGAGTTCGCGCAATATTTTTTCGTCAATTTGATCAATATCGGCCATTAATTGCATCTTTTGCCCCTTTCATCATCTTTTGACAACAACATTGCGCGTGAGACCGCATATAATGCGGCCATGATAAGCTTGTTCGCCCTGTCAACTTTGCCTTCTCTTATGGCCTTTGCCTTCGTCTCGTCGATCACGCCGGGGCCGAACAATCTGATGTTGATGGCTTCCGGGGCCAATTTCGGATACCGACGGACCCTGCCCCATATGATGGGGGTCGCCATCGGCTTTACCGCAATGGTCGCTCTGGTCGGGCTGGGATTGATGCAGTTGTTCGATGCCTTCCCTGTGTTGCACCGGGTTCTGACGGTTGCGTCCGTCGCCTATCTGCTTTGGTTGGCGTGGAAAATCGCGAACGCCGCCCCGCCTGACACGGTATCTGCCACCACGCGCCCATTCACGTTTCTGCAAGCTGCGGCCTTTCAGTGGGTGAACCCGAAAGCCTGGACCATGGCCCTGACGGCGATAACGCTCTATGCAGCCGACCGTTCGCTTGCGGCGATCATCCTGATCGCCCTGACGTTCGGCGCGGTCAACTTGCCGTGCATATCCACCTGGGTCCTGATGGGAACGCAAATCCGTCGTCTTCTGAGCAGTCGCACCCGCTTGCGCGTTTTCAATGGGGCGATGGCATTGCTGCTGGTTGGGTCGCTCGTTCCGACGCTGATGACTTAGGTCGTTCTCAGCTTCACGGTCGCACTTGGCTCTGGGCACAAGGCAGACTATATGATCTGCCATGTTTGCCTCATTGCTCAACCGCCTGACCAATCCCGGGTCCGCCCCGCTGCCCGACACTGACGCGCGTCTGGCCCTGGCGGCCTTGTTGGTGCGCATTGCAAAATCGGACGGCCACTATGACGCCGACGAAATCGCGCAGATCGAACATACACTCGCCGCACGCTATCAATTGTCCCAGCATCAGGCCGCGGAACTGCGCGTCGAAGCTGAGGCGTTCGAAGCGGAAGCCCCGGACACGGTGCGCTTTACCCGCGCAATCAAAGACGCGGTTCCGCTGGCGGATCGCACCGGCGTTCTGGAAGCCATGTGGCAGGTCGTTCTTGCAGATGGCGCGCGCGACAAAAACGAAGACCAGCTGATGCGTTTGGCTGCCAACCTGCTTGGCATCAATGATCGCGACAGCGCCTTGGCCCGCCAACGTGTCGAAGCGGGCAGCTGATCCCTCTTGCCACAGTCGCGCCTGCGCACTAGCGTCCGAGCATTGATAACTTTGGTGTTCCATGCACGTCGGCATTCTTGAATGCGGCCATCCGCCCCGGGCCGTCGCCGAAAGTCAGGGCGAATTCGATGATATGTTTCACCGCCTGTTGGGCGGGCACGGGTTTCGTTTCACAACCTGGGATGTCGAAGCAGGAGAGTTTCCGGACGGACCTGACGCAGCCGACGCATGGCTGATCACTGGATCGCGCCATGGCGTCTATGAAGATCACGCTTTCATCCCCCCGCTAGAGGCGCTGATTCGCGCGATATTTGATGCTGGATTGCCGATGGTCGGTATTTGTTTTGGCCATCAGATTATTGCGCAAGCCATGGGGGGACGGGTGGAAAAGTTCGCCGGGGGCTGGGCGATTGGGGCGCGCAACTATGCTTTTGAAAATATCGGCAATCTGCGCCTAAACGCCTTTCATCACGATCAGGTCATCGACAAGCCGCCCATGGCCCGTACCGTGGCCGCGTCGGGATTCACACGCCATGCGGCTTTGGTGTACGGGACCAATGTTCTGACCGTCCAACCGCATCCCGAATTCTCGCCCGCTGTCATCACGGCCTATCTGGCGGCGCGCGGGGATGATCCCGCCTACCCCCGCAAGGTGATCGAAGACGCCCGGTCCACCGCCGCCGACCCGGTCGACGATTTGCAGCTTGGCGATATTATCGCCCGCGTGCTGGCCGCAAAGCCCACGCCCCTGACCAAGGACATGACATGAGCGAGTTGCTAGCCCAACTGCCCGAAGCCGCCCAAACCTACCTGGACGGACGCCGCCTGGACGAGGTGGAATGCATCGTCGCGGATTTCTCGGGGATCGCGCGCGGCAAAGCAATGCCGGCGGCAAAGTTCTTCAAACAGGATCGTTTTTACCTGCCGAACTCAATCTTTTTGCAGACCATCACCGGCGATTGGCTATCCACAGATGATTTCGAATTCACCGAACCCGACATGGTCCTGTTACCCGATCTGAGCACGGCCACCGCCGCGCCTTGGACAGCGGATGTCACATTGCAGGTCATTCACGACATCATCGATCAAAACGGCCAGCCCATTCCGACCGCGCCGCGCAATGTCCTCAAGCGTGTCGTCGCCCTGTTCGACGACATGGGGCTGGTCCCGGTCGTCGCCCCCGAGATGGAATTCTTTCTGGTCGCGCCGAATATCGACCCGAACCAACCGGTCATCCCGCCCATCGGGCGCACGGGCCGCCCCGCAGCTGCACGGCAGGCCTATTCGCTGAGTGCGGTCGATGAGTATGGCCCCGTGATCGATGACATATACGATTTTGCCGAAGCCCAAGGGTTTGAGATCGACGGAATTTTGCAAGAAGGTGGCGCCGGGCAAATCGAAATCAATCTGCGCCACGGCGATCCGGTCAAGCTTGCAGATGAAATCTTTTTCTTCAAGCGCCTGATCCGCGAGGCCGCGCTGCGCCACAACTGTTTTGCCACGTTCATGGCCAAGCCGATCCAGGACGAACCTGGATCAGCGATGCATATTCATCATTCGCTTGTCGACAAGGACACGGGCAAGAACATCTTTTCGTCAGATGACGGTAGCGAAACCGAGACGTTTCATCATTTCATTGCCGGTCTTCAAAACCACATCCCCGGCGCCATCGCGCTGTTTGCGCCTTACGTGAACAGCTACAGGCGCTACGTGCGCGACTTCGCTGCTCCGATCAACACCGAATGGGGCCGTGACAATCGCACGACGGGCCTGCGCGTGCCCGTGTCCAGCCCGGACGCCCGGCGCATCGAAAACCGTCTGCCGGGCATGGATGTGAACCCCTACCTGGGCATCGCGGCCTCACTGGCTTGCGGCTATCTGGGCCTGCAGGAAAAACGCCCGCCCCGCCCGGCCTTCGTGGGGGATGCCTATGCGTCGCTGGATGAAGTTCCCAATACATTGGCTGACGCTTTGGTTACGCTGGGCGCAGACGACGCCCTGCGCGCGGTGATAGGACAGGAATTTTGCGAGGTCTATTCGGCCGTAAAAGCGCTTGAAAACAAAGAATTCCTGCAAGTCATCAGCCCGTGGGAGCGCGAGCACCTGCTCTTGAATGTCTGATGGGCTGGGCCGACCTTCTGACAGCGCCGCATCCGGCCAGCTGGTATGCCGAAACCGCTTCAAAAACCGATCACCCGGCGGTCTCAGCGCCGCTGACGTGTGACGTTTGCGTCGTCGGCGCGGGGTATACGGGATTGTCGGCGGCGCTCCATCTGGCGCAGGCCGGTCTGGATGTGGTGGTGGTCGAGGCCGCCCGCGTCGGCCACGGCGCCTCGGGGCGCAACGGCGGTCAGGTGCATTCGGGGCAGCGGCTGGATCAGGAAGAATTGGAGCAGCTCGCCCCCGCTGATGCCGCCCGGCTATGGGATTTGGCCGAAGAGGCAAAGGCCCTGGTCCTGTCGCTGATCGAACGCCACGCGATGGACGTGCAATGGCGGGCAGGCCTGGCCTTTGCTGCGTCCTCGTCGCGGGAACAGCGCTCCGCCGCCACCCACGCTGCGCATTTGGCCGACCGGTATGGGTACGACCGCATCGAAGTTCTCTCACGGGATGCGATCCATGGCCACATTCCGTCGAACGCCTTTTTCGGCGGGTCGATCGATCATGGTGCCGGGCACTTGCATCCGCTGCGCTACGCGCAGGGTCTGGCACGCGCGGCCACCGCCGCCGGCGCGCGCATATTCGAAACCTCGCGCGCCAGCCTTGATCCCCTGCGTGCGGGCGGCTATCCGATCAAGGCGGACAATGTTATTCTGGCCACCAACGGATATCTTGGTGATCTTTGCAAACCGGTTGCACGCCATGTTTTGCCGATCAACAATTACATGGTCGCCACCGCGCCGCTGGACGATCCTGATCAGATCCTCACAGGTGGTCTTGCCGCATATGATTCTCGCTTTGTGGTTAATTATTGGCGCCTGAGCCCTGACAACCGTCTGATCTTTGGTGGCGGCGAAAGCTATGGCGCACGATTTCCAAAGGACATCGCCACAAAAGTGCGCCGCAACATGACGCGCATCTATCCACATCTTGCGCAGGTACCAATCACACACGCCTGGGGGGGCACCCTGGCCATCACTGCCTCTCGGCTGCCCCATTTTGCGCGCCCTGCACCGAACATTCTTAGTGCATCGGGGTTTTCTGGCCACGGGATCGCCATTGCCACGCTGGCAGGGCGCATCATGGCAGACGCCATTCGCGGCCAGGTCACGGATTTCGATACGATGGCACGCCTGCCAGTGGCACCATTCCCCGGAGGGCCGGTTGCGCCTGCTCTGCTGGGCCTTGCCGTGTGGTGGTACAGCATGCGCGACCGCCTCGGCATCTAGGCGCTGTTACAAGATTGAAACGAAAAACCCTTTGGCATTTGAATGCGCCTAATTTACAGGTTTCCTTAAAAGAGACTTTGGAAAAGGTGAAACATGTCAGCAGCGCCCAATGTTTACGACGCAGAACCAATCCCCGAAGGCGCCCGCGCTGAAATCGAACGATTGCTCAACTCGGGCGATTTGTTTCGCTACACCTCTGAAAACGCACCAGTCACGCTATTGGAACAAGAATTCGCCGCCATGATTGGCGCCAAATATGCGCTTGCCGTCTCGTCCTGTTCTGCGGCACTGTTCCTGTCCCTGAAGGCACTTGGCCTGCCGCGCGATGCAAAGGTGCTGATCCCAGCATTCACATTCGCCGCTGTCCCTTCGTCAGTCGTTCACGCCGACTGCATCCCCGTACTGGTTGAAGTCGCCGACAATTACCGCATCGACATGGCCGATTTCGAAGCCAAACTGACCGATGACATCCAGGCGATCATCATCAGTCACATGCGCGGGCATACGTCGGACATGGATGCGATCATGGCCTTGGCAAACGACCGAAACATACCGGTGATCGAAGATGCGGCCCATTCGCTCGGCACGCAGTGGCATGGCACGAACATCGGGACGATCGGCAAGATCGGATGCTTCAGTTTCCAAAGCTACAAACTGCTGAACGCCGGTGAGGGTGGAATCCTGATCACCGATGACGACGAAATCATCGCCAAGGCCATCATCATGTCTGGCGCTTACGAACATAACTGGAAGAAACACGGCCATGTTCAGGACCGCTTTCGGTTCTGGCAAAACAAACTGCCGCTCTACAATCAGCGTTTGGGCAACATGTCCGCCGCCATAGTGCGACCTCAGCTGGCTGAATTGCCCCGCCGTGTGCGCGATGGCCGCGCCAACCACGACTATGTGGCGGCCCGTTTGAATGACAGCCCGTGGTTCATTGTGCCAGACAAGCTGCCCCCCGAAGAACGCGCGCCCGACAGCTTGCAGTTCAACCTCGAGGGTTTTTCCCAGGCCGAAGCCAGAGCATTCCAAAAGGCGGCCAAGGCGCGTGGTGTTGCCATACAGGTATTCGGCTTGTCCGAAGATAACGCCCGGGCGTTCTGGAATTGGCAATTCCTCGGGTCCACGCCCGATTTGCCGCTGACCCGCGCGATGCTGGAAAAAGCCTGCGACACGCGTTTGCCTGCCCGGCTTACGACACCCGACCTGGATTTCATCGCGGCGGCGCTTCTGGCCGCGGCCGAAGATGTCAAAGGGCCCGCGCGCGCCTACGGCACCTGAGCCCTTTTTCTAGGTCAATAGGAAGCCCGGAGGCGCGAGGGGCCGGCCCCTTGCGTCACAACACGCGCAACTCACCCTCTAACCATGTGTGGCGCGCGACCATCGGATCGACCACATGTTCCTGCAGGAGCGCGCGCAATCTCTGGGCTGTCTGACTGGGCATGTCACCCAAGACATCCCGACGCGCCGACAAGGATATCGTACGCTCAAGTGGCGCAAAGGGCAAAGGGAGCACATCGATATCGTCTATGAACCGTTTGGCATACCCCACCCCAAGCGGGGTCAGGATCGTCCAGCCGCGCCCGCTGGCCACCATCGCCGTGATCGCATGGTAGCTGTCCAATTCGAACCGGTGCGCCATCGTCAGGTTTTGTCGCGCCAAATGATCGGCAATGACCCGTCCCATATGATGGCGCGGGGTGTACTGGATCAGCGGTAACTTGGACAAACTTTCGAGCGCCGCCGCCGGGTCGATGACCCCGCGCGGCGCAGCTGCCACGAACGGCTCGCGTAGCAGGGAATGAACTTCCATCCAGTCGGCAGACGCCCCCATATCTGCCGCAACCACCACATCCAATGCGCGCGTGTCCAAGGCATCCAACAGCCGGTGAGACGGCCCGGTTTCCAGCAGGAACACCGTTCGCCCAAAACTCTGTGACAACTCTTGCAGTAAACGCGGCGACACATCTGCGTCGAAATCCTCGATCATGCCCAGACGCATTCGCGTCAGTGACGACAAGTCATTCGCGCCCAGTTCGGCCCTGATCTGTGCGGCCTCGTTCACGATGATCTGTCCGCGACGACGCAGGATTTCCCCGGCGGCCGTCAGCGTCAGTGGGCGCTCGCGGCGGTTCATCAACTCGGCCCCCAGCGCGGCCTCCAACCCTGAAATCTGTTGCGAGATCGCTGACGGGCTTGCACCCAATCGGCGTGCGGCAGCCGATACGCTCTTTTCCTCGGCGGTCGCCAGGAATACCTCGACCCCCCACAGGGAAATGCGGCCGGATGTATCCGCCATGCGTCCGCCCCCTTGCCGCCGATCCGTTTACTTGTCCAGCTTTGACAATTTGTCCTGCAGATCCGAAAGCTGTTTCTTGATCTGTTGCAGATCTTCGGCGCTTTCGGTTTCAGGCGCATGGCCTTCTTCCATTGTCGGTGCGCTCCAATTTTTCATCGCCGGCATGCCGCCGGTCATGGCCTTCAGGAACGCTTCTTGCTGCACGCGCATTGCATCTATCCCCGGGACGCCTGCAAGGTTCTCGATCATTTTTTCCTGGCTCTCGCGAAACATGTCGAACGATGCAGACAGGAACTGTGGCATCACCGATTGAACCTCGGACGTGTATGACCGCACCAAGTCCGTCAGCACACCCAGGGGCAGAATGCTCTCGGAATTGCGGCTTTCATGTTCGGCAATGATTTGAAGTAGATACTGGCGGGTCAGGTCATCACCCGACTTCAGATCAACGATCTGAACATCGCGGCCTTCGCGAATGAAAGCGGCAATATCTTCAAGCGTGACGTAATCGCTCGTCTCGGTGTTGTAGAGACGCCGGCTGGCATATCTCTTGATCAGAAGCGGCGTGTTTGTTTCGGCCATCTTCGACCTCCCTTTTTCCCCTGGGCCGCGAATGTTAGCGGCTGCAGAAAAGCCTATGCCAGCGCCGGAAAAAAAGAAAGAGCGGGCTGGAATTGCCCGCTCTTTCGCGATCACATCGGCAGGGAGGAGGACACCGATGCTCTCAAATTACGTGCCTTATTTGGCAGCGGCAGTGGCCTTTTTGGCGGCAGCCGTCATATCTGCAGTCGATTTCTTGACCGCAGCGGTCATGTCTTCGCCCACATCTTTGCCAGCAGCCATCATCAGTTCGATGGTTTCCATCTGAACCGTCTTGGCAACGTCGGCAAAAGCAGCCAATTTTTCGGTCACGATTTCAGCCTGGGCCGAAGCAAAGTCGGTCATGGCTTTGGTGTAATCGGTCGGCTCGGCCTTGACCTTGGTCAGGTCTTCCATCTTAGCAAGCGTTTCTTTAGTCCACTTTCCGGAAATTTCTGCCGATTTATCAGCAGCTTCCAGAGCGACTTTTGACATTTTTTCACCGAAGGAAGCCTGCGTCTTGAACGCTTCCTGCATGGCGCTCATGTCAACAGGGAAAGCGCCCATCATGTCTTTCATCATTTTTGTGTAGTCGTCGGTCTTAGCCATTTTTTTGCTCCATTCTGGGGCGTGGCCCCTAGTATCAGGTACTTGCGTGTTGCGCTTCTGAGTTTTTTCTGCGTCTGCAAACAATATGCATGCTGCGGCGCAGAAAATCAACCCCGAATGCTGCAGTGCAGCAATAATGCCCAAAATGGCGCAAGTTCAGAGGTTTGGCGTCGCCTTCACATAGGTTCCGGGCGCCGGGGCGAGCGGTGTTTCGCCCGAATCACCCAGAGCGCGAGCGGGCTGTTTTGCGCCTGAGCGCTTGGCCAACCAGGATCCCCAGCGGGGCCACCACGTGCCTTCATGGAAATCCGCCCCGTCGCGCCAGTCGTCGGCCGTCAACCCCATGTCCGGGTTGGTGTAATGGCCATACTTCTTTTTTGACGGAGGGTTCACGATTCCGGCGATGTGGCCGGACTGCGAAAGGATGAAGGACTTCTTGCTGCTGCCCATTTGCGCAATGCCATCATAGCTGGCTTTCCAGGCGGCGATGTGATCGGTCTCGCAGGCGATCGCGGTCAGCGGAACGTCAACGTCGCTGATATGCAGCCGCTCGCCCAGCAGCTCGATCCCGGTGGTTGCAAACTGATTGTCCTGACACAGCTGACGCAGATACTGGACCGCCATCTTGGCCGGCAGGTTCGTACTGTCGCCGTTCCAGAACAGCAGATCGAACGCGGGCGGCGCCTCGCCCATCATATAGCTTCGGATCGCCGGCCTGTAGATCAGATCATTGGCCCGCAGATAACTGAATGTGCGCGACATGAAATAGCTGTCCAGATAGCCGGCCGCCTTAACCTGGCGTTCGATACCGTCCACGAAGTCATCCGTCAGGAACACAGAAAACTCGCCCTGGTCCGCAAAATCGGTCAGCGTGGTGAAAAACGTAGCCGACTTCACGGACTTGTCGCCGCGTTTCTTCAGCAGCGCCAAGGTCATCGCCAAGGTCGTCCCGGCGATGCAATAGCCGACCACGTTGATGCTTTTCTGTTCAGTCCTGCGTTTGACTTCTTCTATGGCGGTCAAATAGCCCTCTTGGATGTAGTCTTCGATGCCCACGTCGGCATAGTCTGCATCCGGGTTGACCCAGCTGACCACGAACAATGTGAAGCCTTGATCGACGATCCATTTGATCAAGCTGTTCTGCGGCTTGAGATCCATGATGTAGAATTTGTTGATCCACGGCGGAAAGATCAGAAGAGGCGTCTTGTGCACCTGTTCAGTCGTCGGGGCATACTGGATGAGTTCGAACATGCGATTGCGGAACACGACTGCGCCAGGTGTGGTGGCAATGTTCCCGCCGACTTCGAAAGCGGATTGATCGGCCAGGGTAACAAGCAATTCGCCATGGTTGGCTTCGATATCGCGGACCAGGTTCTCTAAACCGTCGACCAAGGATTGACCTTCGGTTTCCAGCGCACGTTCCAACGCCTCGGGATTGGTCGAAAGGAAATTCGTGGGACAGAACATATCCACGATCTGGCGGGAAAAATATTCAAGCCGGCGCCGATCGCGCGCATCAAGCCCCTCAACCTGAGAGACCGCATCCTGCACTGCAGCGGAATTGATCAGGTACTGTTGCTTGACGAAATTGAAGTAGGGATTCGTGTCCCAGAGCGGGCTGGTAAAGCGCGGATCAGACGGCCCCTTATCCTTTGGCGGCTCTAGTTTGCCATGGGCAAGCTGGCTCTGGGCATCAACAAAATGTTTGAGCGCCTTGCCCCAATACGCGACCTGTTGCTCGATCAGATGTGATGGATTCTCCATCAAATCAGCCATGTAGGCCGCGCTGGCTTTCATCATCAGGTCCGGTCCGGGCGCTTCCAGATCGGGATTCGGCATGCCTTTTTTAGACAATGCCGTAACGAGACGTTGCGTTAGTTCCTCAATTTTAACCAAATTCTGGCCCAATGGGTCCAGATCGCTGTTGCCGTCTTTGGTATCTGTTGTCATCAGGTTTGTTCCGCCCTACACTTTTTGCAGCTGCAGCATTCGCTCAGCTGCCCTCCCTGACCTGACGATAACAACAGGCGGGCCTCGGTGCAAAGGCACAGGAAAGGAAATCACATGCGGTATATGGCCACCTACGACTTCATGGAGACCATGCGGAACACCAATGAGTGGCTCGGCGCAACCGCGAAGGCGATAGCCGCCTATCCGGCCGTGGCCGCAGTGCCCAATCCGTTCTTTTCGTATCTTGGGGCCTGGGGCGAAGTCACCGAACGGTCCATGGCACGTATGGTCGCCAAGCCCGACTGGGGCATCGATACCGTTGTCGGCGAAGATGGCCGCGACCACGTGGTGTCGGTCGATATCGAAGTTCCCGGCGCCTTTGGCGACCTGATCAAGATGCACGTTCAGGGCCGCGAACCGATGCGGCGCAAGATCCTTGTCGTCGCACCCATGTCTGGCCACTACGCCACGTTGCTGCGCTCGACCGTTGCGTCGCTTTTGCCTGACGCCGATGTTTACGTGACCGATTGGCATAACGCGCGCGACATTCCGGTTGAAGAGGGCAAGTTCGATATTGAGGATTATACGCTCTACCTTGTCGACTACATGAAACACTTGGGGCCACAGACGCATGTGATCGCGATTTGCCAACCCGCCCCGTTGGCTCTTGCCGCCACGGCCTACCTGGCCGAAGAACAACCTGCCGCCCAGCCGCGCACCCTGACTTTGATCGGCGGCCCGATCGACCCCGACGCGACCCCGACCGAAGTTACCGATTTCGGCAATCGTGTAACGATGGGCCAGCTGGAACAATCGATGATCCAGCGCGTCGGCTTCAAATACAAGGGCGCGGGCCGCACGGTTTATCCAGGACTGCTGCAGCTGACCTCGTTCATCTCGATGAACATCGACAGCCACTCGGCGGCCTTTTCGCGGCAGATCAAACGTGTGGCGTCGGGCGATGCGTCCGAACATGACAAACATAACAAGTTCTATGACGAATACCTCGCCGTCATGGACATGACCGCGGAATTCTACCTGTCCACCGTTCACCGCATTTTCAAAGAAGGCGAAATTGCCCAGAACCGCTTTACCGTGGCTGGAAAAAAGGTCGATATCGGCAAGATAACAGACGTGGCCGTCAAGACTGTCGAGGGCGAAAAAGACGACATTTCAGCCCCCGGCCAGTGCAAGGCGGCGCTGAAACTGTGCACCGGCCTGCCCGAGGAAAAGAAAGCCTGGCACGTTGAACCCGGCGCGGGCCACTACGGCATTTTCGCTGGTGGGTCATGGCGCAACAACATTCGCCCGCTGGTTCTGGATTTCATCGACCAGAATTCCGGGCCGCGCGCGGTTTCCAACCCGTCAAAGAAGAAGGCCGGCTAACGCAACACCAGCGGAGCCGACAAAAATTCTCGCAGGGCGTGGGTCACCACGGCAGGTCGTTCAAGTGTGGGCACATGCCCGGCACCATCCACAACGACCAGCCGGGCGTTGGCCATCAGTGTTTCGATGAACTCGTGCCGCCGAACAGGGGTCAATTCGTCATCTGCTCCGCAGATAAGCAAAGTCGGCACTTTCGACCTCCGCAACGTGGCCTGTTGATCTGGGCGCTTTTGCATCGCGCGGCTTTGCGCGACGAACCGATCTGCACCTAGATCGCGTCCCATCTGGTGCCATAGCTCGACCACCTTGCCCCGATCCGGGGATGCGGTCAGGTAGTCGCGTCGCAACTCTTGCGCAATCGCTTCGTCTATGCGCCCGGCCCGGGCGGCGATGATGTTGGGCTCACGCGCTGCGGCCACATGTGGTGTTTCGTTCTGCGCGTTGGTATTCATCAGGCACAGGCGCTCAATACGTTTCGGCACGGTCCGCAACAGCTCCATGGCCACGATCCCGCCCAGCGAATGGCCGATCAGGGTAAAGCGCGCTGGCAGCGATGGCACAATCGATGCGGCCATTTGTTCGACAGTCTCGCCGACAAGGGGGCAAGCCATCACCGCGCGCTCTGCCGACAGTTCGGCAAATTGCGGGCCATAGAGGCGCGCGTCGCTCATGAAGCCGGGCAAAAAAACTACAGGTTCCGGCATCATGTCACAAGGGTCCGTGTCGCAAGGGCTTGAACAGCGTGCTGACAATGCTCCGCGCAATCGTCAAGGCCCCTGGTGGGCGCAAGTGGGAATTGTACTGCTATGCAGGCCATTTGCGCGGATTTCTGCCCGGTATTGTTCGAATTAGCCAAGTTTCACCCGAACCCGTTCCACCGAAATTCACCTTTCGGGCCCAAGGGTGAAAACGGATTGTGGGCCAGTTCCCAGACGTGCCCGTCGGGATCCGCGACAAAGGCACTGTACCCACCCCAGAAAATGTCATGCGGTGGTTTGAGGACCTTGCCGCCTGCACTCGCTGCCTGTGCGACCAGCGCATCGACCGCCGCCTTGGTGGGCAGATTGTGGCCCAGCGTGACGCCGGAAAACCCGCCGACCTTGTCTGGCGCGATCCCGAGATCCTCGGCCAACTTGGACTTGGGGTATAGGCCCAGGGTTTGCGCGATCAGATCATAGGCGATGACACCGTCCGGGCTGTCCACGCGCTGCCAACCCAGACCATCGTAAAAGGCGGCGGCGACATCCATATCGGCCACGCCCAACGTGATCAGGGAAATGCGTTGCTCCATCAGGATAGCGCCTCGATCTCTTGGATTGTTGATGTGATCAGAGCCAGACATTCGGGCGTCGAAAAGCTGTGATCGGCACCCTTGACGAAGGTTAGCCGCATGTCCGGACAGGTGGCATGATCGATCAGGCGCAACGGACGGTCCGCCCCGACCGAACTGTCCGCCGTGCCTTGCAAAAGCCTGACAGGAAATGGCAGATCCAAAGGCTCGCGCAGCACAAGATGGTGGCGCCCGTCTTCGATCAGGCCGCGGGTCACCGGATAGGGCGCGTCGTAATCCGACGGGACCATGATACGACCCTTGCTCATCAACTCGGCCCGTTCGTCGTCAGAGAATCCGGCCCAGTACCCATCCTCGGTGAAATCGGGCGCGGCGGCGATGCCGACCAAACCGACCAACCGCTGGGGGATTGCACGGGCCAGAAGAAGCGATATCCACCCCCCCATGGATGAGCCGACCAACATGAGTTTTCCGGTGGCCAACTCTTCGATCGCGGCCCGCGCGTCTTCGAACCAGTGGCCAATGCAGCCGTCTTCAAAGGCGCCCGAGGATTGGCCGTGCCCCGAATAATCGAACCGCAGGAATGAGCGGCCCTGCGCGCGCGCCCAGTCTTCAAGTGCTATGGCCTTGGTGCCATCCATGTCCGACATGAACCCGCCAAGAAATACGATAGCCGGCCCCTGCCCTGCGCTGAAATTATAGGCGATGCGGCGGCCCGAAGCCGTGTCGAGATAATCCGTCATGGCGGCAAGCTAGCCGGGCAACTGACGCCCCGCAAGCACCGAAAACCGCCCGCCGGCGCGCGCGTCACTGCGCATCCGCCGACGCCAGCCAACGACCGGTCTGGAACGCTGCCGTGAGACAGGCTGCCACGGGCCACGTCCCCTTTATCGCTGTTCCGAATGACCGAAGGGCGCGTCAAACCGCCGCGCTTAATTCCATCTGGTGGGATAGTCCTTTCAGCCGGCGCTTGACACCCGCCGGACCTGCGGTCATGTAGGCCCAAACCAACCCGCAATCGGGCGTTCCGTGGGCGCCAAACCGACGAGGAGGCCGATATGGCACAAATCTCCCTGACTTTTCCTGATGGCAATTCGCGCGATTTCGACGCTGGCGTGACCGCTGCAGATGTGGCCGCATCCATCGCCCCATCGCTCGCCAAAAAAGCCATCAGCGCCACTGTGAACGGCGCGCATTACGATCTGCAGTGGCCGATTACCGAAGATGCCAGCATTTCGATCAACACCTTTCAGGATGACGGCCCGGCGCTGGAACTGATCCGCCACGATCTGGCGCACATCATGGCCCGCGCGGTGCAGGAACTGTGGCCTGGTGTCAAAGTGACCATCGGCCCGGTGATCCAGAATGGCTGGTACTATGATTTTGACCGCGAAGAGCC
Source organism: Aliiroseovarius sp. PTFE2010 (assembly GCF_049943335.1). NCBI lineage: Bacteria > Pseudomonadati > Pseudomonadota > Alphaproteobacteria > Rhodobacterales > Paracoccaceae > Aliiroseovarius > Aliiroseovarius sp. PTFE2010. The sequence continues at coordinate 49,062 of NZ_JBNFVY010000007.1, read as the reverse complement.
GTTCACGCCGGAAGATCTTGGCCAAATCGAAGCCAAGATGAAGGAAATCATCAACAAACGCGATCCCGTTACCACCGAAGTGTGGGACCGTGCACGCGCGATCGAGCACTACAAGGCTACGAATCAGCCGTACAAGGTCGAGTTGGTGAACATGATCCCAGACGATGGCCAACCGATCCGGATGTACTGGCACGGCCACTGGCAGGACCTGTGTCGCGGGCCGCATCTGCAAAACACCGGTCAGGTCCCTGCGGACGCTTTCAAGCTGATGAACGTGGCAGGCGCTTATTGGCGCGGCGACAGTGATCGCCCGATGCTGCAGCGCATTTACGGCGTGGCGTTCAAAAACCGCAAGGATCTCAAGGCGCATCTGACCATGCTGGAAGAAGCAGCAAAGCGCGATCACCGCAAGCTGGCCCGCGAGATGGACTTGTTCCATATGCAAGAAGAAGCGCCCGGCCAGATCTTTTGGCATGCCAACGGCTGGAAAATCTACACGACTCTGCAGGACTACATGCGCCGCCAACAAGAACGGGACGGGTATGTCGAAGTGAACACGCCGCAGGTGCTTGACCGCAAGCTATGGGAAAAATCAGGCCACTGGGACAACTACCAGGAAAACATGTTCATCGTCGAAGTCGACGAAGAGCATGCCCGCGAAAAGGCGATCAATGCGCTCAAACCGATGAACTGCCCAGGCCATGTGCAAGTGTTCAACCAAGGGCTCAAATCTTATCGCGACCTGCCGCTGCGCATGGCCGAATTTGGATCGTGTAACCGGTATGAACCCTCTGGCGCGCTGCACGGCATCATGCGGGTGCGCGGATTTACCCAGGACGATGGGCACATCTTCTGCACCGACGATCAGATCGAAGCGGAAACGGCCAAGTTCATCAAGTTTCTGGCAGCAATCTACGACGATTTGAGGTTCCACAACTGGACCATCAAGCTATCCACCCGCCCCGAAAAACGCATCGGGTCCGACGAAAGCTGGGACCGCGTGGAAAAAGCCTTGGGCGGTGCCTGCCGCGCCGCAGGGTATGGGTATGAGCTTTTGGAAGGTGAGGGCGCCTTTTATGGTCCCAAGCTGGAATTCACGCTGACTGACGCGATCGGGCGGCAATGGCAGTGCGGCACGCTGCAGGTCGATCCCAACCTGCCAGAACGGCTCGATGCCAGTTACATCGGGGCCGATGGCGACAAGCACCGTCCCGTCATGCTGCACCGCGCGGTGCTTGGCAGTTTCGAGCGTTTCATCGGGATCCTGATCGAAGAACATGCCGGCAAGCTGCCGTTCTGGCTGGCACCCCGTCAGGTGGTTGTTGCATCGATCGTGTCTGACGCCGATGACTACGTCAACGAAGTGGTGGACAAGCTGCGCGCTGCTGGCGTGCGGGCAGAAGCTGACATTCGCAACGAAAAGATCAACTACAAGGTCCGCGAACATTCGCTGGCCAAGGTTCCGGTGATCCTGGCCGTGGGCCAGCGCGAGGTCGAAGAGCGCACCTTGTCCGTCCGCCGACTTGGCGAAAAGCAGACCACGGTGCAGTCTTTCGACGATGTGCTTGCCGCTTTGACCACCGAGGCATCCCCGCCCGATCTTGCCTGAACGCAGATAAATGTAACAAGCTGCGATCACACAAAATGGCCCGCTCATTCAGGCGGGCCGTTTTCTTTTCAAATGTTACATTGACCGCGTGGCGCGCAAAAGCGCGTAAGTGCCTGGTTGCAATTGCATTCTTCAGGCGACTGCACCCTGCAGCCGTGATGCCCCATGCGGTCAACCAACGTTTCCGTATGTTTCAGGCGCTGACAGCGCTGTGCCACACAGTCCTGTGACTGGCTTGTGAGCCTCCGTTCTTCCTACCAATGACGTACGTCGCCGGGACGCGGCGCGATAAAAATGTAAGGGAGACACTCAATGTCCTATCACAGCAAAACCTTTGCCGTAGCTGCCGCCGTGGCCGCCGCGACGCTTGCCCAAACCCATGACGCACAAGCGGCAGAAAATGAAAAATGCTATGGCGTTTCGCTGGCCGGGCAGAACGATTGCGCCGCTGGCCCCGGCACCACCTGCGCCGGCACGTCCAAGGTCGACTATCAGGGGAACGCATGGACGCTGGTTCCGGCTGGCACCTGCGAAACCATGGAGCTTCCTGGCGACCGCATGGGCTCGCTCGAGCCGCTCGAGCGCGACATGGCCGGCTAGCGCCTGCGCGCCACAGGGTCCGGGCGGTTACAGCCCGGATCTACAAAGCGGAGGACCCCATGCTTGACCAAACCCACAATAGCCTGCCGAACCGCCCCGGCGTCGGGTTCAAACCCGTCCACTTCAGCGCCATCCTGGAAGATCCGGGGCCGGTTCACTGGTTGGAAATCCACGCCGAAAACTACATGAACGATGGCGGCCGATCCATGGCTCAGCTTGACCAACTTGCACAGCGGTTTGCGATTTCCGTTCACGGGGTGGGGCTGTCGATCGGTGGTGAAGGGCCGCTGGACGCAGATCATCTTGCGCGCCTGCGCACCCTTTGCAACTGGCTGCACCCGGCCAGCTTCTCTGAACATCTGGCTTGGTCCAGCCACGGCGCGGCCTATCTGAACGATCTTCTGCCCTTGCCCTACACCACGGCCACGCTGACCCGCGTGGCTGACCACATCGACCAAGTGCAACAGACGCTCGGGCGCCAGATGCTACTTGAGAACCCGTCCAGCTATCTGGCCTTCGCCGAAAGCACCATGCAGGAAACCGACTTTCTGGCAGTCGTGGCCGACCGCACTGGCTGCGGGTTGCTGCTGGATGTGAACAACGTCTTTGTGTCGGCGACGAATCTGGATACCGACCCGCGCGCCTACATCGATGCCTATCCTTTGGACTGCGTCGGAGAAATCCATCTGGGCGGTCACGACGAAGACCAGGACGAGCACGGCGCACCCCTGTTGATTGACAGCCATGGCAAGCCTGTGGTCGATCCCGTCTGGGAGCTTTATCGCTATACCTTGTCCCGGACCGGCCCGCGCCCAACCCTGATCGAATGGGACACAGATGTCCCGGACTGGCCCACCCTGCAAGCTGAAGCCGCGCGCGCCGCCACACATTTGGTGTCGCCATGACCCAGCATGAATTCACACAAGCGCTTCTGGATCCTGACCGCCCGCCCCCGCAAGGCTTGCACGGCCCCGGCGGCGCGCCGGCGGGTAAACGGTTCGACGTGTATCGCAACAATGTGGCCGTTGGCCTGACGGATGCGTTGTCCAGCGCGTTCCCTGTGGTGCGAAAACTGGTCGGAGACGAATTTTTCGTCGCCATGGCGGGGGTTTACCTGCGCATCCACCAACCCAAATCCCAGATGATGAAAGACTACGGGGACACCTTTCCGATATTCTTGCAGCGGTTCGCGCCGGTGAACCACTTGGCCTATCTGCCGGATGTAGCGCGGATCGAACGGGCGCGAACCCGGGCCTATCACGCAGCGGATGCGCGCCCGATTGCACCGCAAGCCATCGCAGAAATCCCGACCGAGCGGCTTATGGGCGCCCGCCTGACCTTCGCCCCAGCGGTGCGCACACTTTCGTTCAAGCATCCTGCCTTGTCGATCTGGCGCGCCAACGCCGAAGGGGCACCGCCGCCCCGCCCCGCGCCCGAAGACACGCTGATTGCCCGACCCGGGTTCGATCCGACATGCCATGCTTTGCCCCCCAAGGGCGCTGCGTTCGTGCGATCCTTGCAGGACGGGGCATCGCTGAACCTGGCCATGGTTGCCGCCGGCCCCGGCTTTGACTTAACGACCACGCTTTCGGCGCTCATCGCCGGGGGTGCCATCACAGGAGTTGCCTCATGACCCGTCGCGCCCTTTTCGCCCCGCTTGACGGCGCCGCCCGGCCGGTCTTGGGCACGTTGGCACGCCTGGTATTCGCAGCTGTTCTTTTGCGCTATTTCTGGAGTTCCGCCCTGACCAAACTGGACGGGCCGTTTAGCCCCAGTCTGGGGGCCTATGCGCAGATTTTTCCACAGCAAATGCAGGCTGCCGCGTACGATCCTAGCCAATTCGGAGCGTTCCAATGGTTGGTGGGGATGGCGGGAACCTATGCCGAATTCATCCTGCCTGCCCTGATCGTCGTCGGGTTGGCGACACGCCCCGCCGCGGCGGCGATGATCGGCTTTATCGTGGTACAATCGCTGACCGACATCATCGGTCACGGCGCTGATGCCGCGACCATAGGGGCGCTTTTCGATCGCAACCCGGACGGACTGATCCTGGACCAACGGTTGCTCTGGGGGTTTTTGCTGGTCGCGTTGGTTTTCACCGGCGCTGGACCACTGTCCGCGGACCGCGCGCTTACGCGCCCGGCTCAGCGCTCGGTCGCTGCGTGAACGTCCGGGCCGAGCCCCAGGAAAACTTCGCCATCGACGTCGATCAACGGCCGCTTCATCAGGGTGGGAAAAGCAATCATCAATTCAATTGGATCGTCCAGGCGTTGATCTTCGTTCAGTTCGCGCCACGTGCGCGAACGGGTGTTCAACAGGTCTTCGCCCACCGCATCGTAAAACCGCTGGAACTCGGCCCGGCTGAGCGGCGTGATCCGTATATCGACCAACTCTGCGTCCAGCGCCTTGACCGCGCGTCGGCATGCATCGCAGTTTTTCAGCCCGAAAACCCGGATCATCTGCACTTCCTTTTGGCGATTTGACGCTCAGCCCAACGCGACACAAGAAATTCATTTGATTTTTACGCGTTTCTTCGCGCACGCTTTTGGCGTGACAGACGACTTTCTACCACGTCCTCCTCTTGCTTCAAGGGGCAGCCGACTGATTTGGAAGACCTGGCTGCACCACCCGCCGCAATATCGTGGGCGGAGACGACAGTAAGGAGAGATGACATGCCGACGGGCACAGTCAAATGGTTCAACACCACCAAAGGCTACGGATTCATTGCGCCCGATGATGGCGGCAACGATGTATTCGTCCATATTTCCGCCGTGGAACGCGCCGGTCTGACCGGTTTGGCCGACAATCAGAAGATCGGTTATGAACTGCGCGAGGGCCGCGACGGCCGTTCAATGGCCTCGGATCTGCACGCGCTCTGATCTTGTGCACGTAGAGGCGCCGGCAATGCTGGCGCCCATTTTCGCCCTACCCGAGCACGGCGCGGGTGATCCACACGCCTGCCGCCGCTGACACGCCTGTCAAAACCGTGCCCCACGCCACGTCTATCATGACCATCTGCACCGACCAGCGCGCCATGACCGCGTAGCTGGTAAATTCGTAGGTGCCATAGGCCATCGCCCCTACCAGTGCCCCTTTCCACAGCGCCTCGCTCGTGCCGTCCCCGCGCAGGACGGGCAGCGATATCAGTGCGACCAGCCCCCCCACATAGAACAAATAAAACACCGCCGCCGGACCCAGCCGGAAGTCTTCGGCCAGCTGGTCGCCCAGGTGGGTTTCGAAAATCGGACGCAGAACGTTTTTCAGCATCACGGCATCCAACGACAAAAACACCAGGGCGGTGGACAGATAAAGGACAAGGGCGGTCATGGGATCTCCTGCTAGTTTGGCAGGATTACGCGCGTTATCGCGATTTGGTTCACTTATTCTCAACCTTGCCGGCGGGAACAGCGACGTGTGCCCCCATCACAGGGATGCAGACGGTGCCAGTCGCGCATGTGCGCACAGGCGTGCTGAGGCCCGTCGCAACGACGGTCAATTCACGCCCGACTCTTGCCGGGATGGATACGCGATAGTCCCAAGGCCTTTAGAAATGGCAAAAATTAGTGTCTGCGCCGCTTGATGGGGCGGAATCGTGTCGCCATGTTCACGGGCTTTTTCGCCAGAACATACGGCGCAGTATCAATTTCACTCATCCAAAACGGCCATAAACTCGCGCCATTCACGCTTGCTCATACCGCAATTTTCCTCGTTCACGTCTTCGCCCTTCAGCATTCGCCGCACACAGTCGACCATTTGCGATGACATCGACACCGCGCCCAGGCGGTAATCTTCGAAGGCTTTGTAGGCAAAGGGTACCCAGTCAGCGACGATCTTGCAAATCTCGTCGGCGTAGACGCGGATTTCGTATTGGGCGTGTGCGTCGGCTCGCAGGCGCAGGAAATGCAGCAGGTTGTGCAGGTTAACCTTCCAGTACCACTGCGTATAAATGTTCGCGGGCAGGTTCATCCGGGCCAGTTCGCGCGCAAGGCCCGGACCCTCGTCGGAAATCAGTTCTTCGTAGTGATCATAGCAGCGCATGGCATCGGATTTCAGCATCTCAAGCACGCGGGCGGCCTCGGCCGCGTCCAACGTGTCGCCCCGGCCCTGATTGTTGATCACCGACTGCTTGGCGACGTGTTCTGGCGCGGGGAAGTAGAACTCACGGTCCAGGATCGAATAGCGAGCGCTGTATTCGTTGACGTTGGCGGTGCGGTGGCGGATCCACTGGCGGGCAACGAAGACCGGCAATTTGACGTGCAACTTAAGCTCGCACATCTCGAAGGGCGTCGAATGCCAGTGGCGCATCAGATAGCGGATCAGGCCCTCGTCGTTCTGAACTGATTTCGTGCCTTTTCCGTAGCTTACCCGCGCGGCCTGACAGATTGCCGCGTCGTCGCCCATATAGTCGATCACCCGCACAAAGCCATGATCGAGCACCGGATAAGCGGTATAGAGGTGTTTTTCTGCCCCCTCGGCCACGGCCCGCAGGGTCGGCTGCGGCGTGGCGCGCAATTCATCGATTTCGGCCTGTTGTTCGGGGGAAAGGGTCATTGCGGTGTCCTCGGTCTTGGGGCGACTCATGCGCCTCCGCATATCTGGTATGGGCGGCGACTATAGCCGCAAGATGCAGAACGGGCCAATAGGCAACAATGCCGCCAAACTGGCGCCTCAATTCGTGGTTAACGTTGACACGATATGGTGCGCGCAAGCTAGGTTGGCGAAAACCCGCAGAGGCGAGGAGCAGTTATGAAGATCATCCGTTTAACGCGCGTCGGTGCGCTCGCCCTGTTGGCCGCTTGTAGCGGCGATGGCACTAACCCGCTGGGCGGGGGCGGCACTGATCCCGAAGGCGGCGCAGGACTGGGCGGCAACCTGACATTCAACGAAGGAACAGATCTCTATACCTTGCAGCGCGTGCGGATCAGCGGCAGCGAACTGGTGGTCGAAGGGCTGCCGTTTGATGGCGACGATGCTTACGCGGACACCGCTTTGGTGCTGGATCAAGACACTGGACGACCCGTCGCGCGAATTTTCTTCCGCAATCCGGCCTCCATTGATGACCAATACACCGGTGACAGTGACGGACCGATCAGCCAAGATAGCTATATCGCGATCTACAACGAAAGCGACGATGGCAATGCCAAGACATCCGTGGCGCGGTCGGGCAGCTATCTGGAACACGGTTTCGGCGGGTATGTTGTCGGGCGCGACACCGGCGTCGACCTGCCAACCAGTGGGCAGGCAAACTATTACGGCAATTACGTCGCTCTGCGTACGTTCAAAGGGTCCGCCGGCATCGAACTGGTCGATGGCGACATGGCAATGGAAGTCGACTTCGAAAAACTCGAAGACAACGGCGCCATGCGGGCCTATGTGACAGGACGCCGCCTCTATGCGGACGATGGCACGTATCTGGGCGATCTGCCCGCTCTGATCGGTACTGTTCAGGCCGGCGGAATCGAAGACAACGGGCAATTCGAAACCTCAATCCGCGTCGACTATTATGACCCTGACGCCACGGACGTTGCAGACATCAATTCCGAATTCGGCACCATGCGCGGCATGTTCGAAGGCGACAGCGCCGAAACGGTCGTTGGCGTCGTGGACATCACAATGGACAGCTATCACGCCGAAAACGGGTCGGTCGATTTTGGTGCGGGGGCAATTCCGACCTACGGATTTGGCGAAGACACCACCATCACCGAAACCCGCGAGACCGGAACCTTCGTTCTTGAACGTTGAGCCCCGCAGCGCGCTGATCTAGCATCCGCGCGATCAGGGAGTGGTGATGAAACACGTATTTGGCATGATCTGTGCGGCAGGCTTGGCATGGGCCCCGCCCGCATTAGCACAAGATATTCAGTTGACGGTTGCGCAGGCGCGGGCCATCGCACACGCGGCCTTGGCCAACGGTGATCTGAAGACCGCCGTTCTGGTGTCAGAAGCGGTCGTCACCGAGCGGCCCGAAGACGCCCAGACCCGCGTAATCCTGGCCGCGTCCCTGATCCGGGCCGGCCACATGAAGGCCGGCGGCGCCGAAGCCCGCCGCGCCTTTGGCAGCGCAGGCGGCAACCGCCCCCTAAAACACGAAGCCGCGCGTCTGGCGGCCTTGGCGGCCTCGCAACAGGGGCGACAGGGTGTGGCAAAGTTCTGGCTGCGGCGGGCATCGGATTTTGCGTCAGAGCAACAAGAGGCGCAATTGCGCCGGGATTTCGATGCAGTAGACCGGCGCGACAAGTGGGAGCGCGCGTTTTCCTTCACTCTCGCACCGTCGTCCAACATCAATGGCGGTGCGGAATCGGACGTGCTGGAAATTGATGGGGTGCCATCGATCGGCGTGCTGTCAGGCGATGCGCAAGCGTTGTCCGGGTACCGCGCGTCTGTTTCGGCGCGACTGGGGTATCAGCTTGCGGGCAGTGCACGCAGCCGGACCGCAATATCGGGTCAGTACTACGGCACATTCCACAAACTGACGGACGAAGCCCAGGCCCTGGCCCCCACCGCAACGGGCAGCGATTTCAACTACTCTATCGTCGCGCTTGACCTGACACATGTCATGCTGCCCGAAGGCGCCAAGGGCCCTTATTCGTTTGGACTGGGGACGGCGAAACGCTGGTATGGTGGTGACGAACTGGCGCATTCGGCAAGCCTGTCGCTAGGAAAAGCTTGGCGATTGGGCGATGGCCAGAGCTTTCTCGGCCAGCTCAGATATACCCGCGAATGGTCTGACAGCGACCGGGCACTGGACGCACACCAATATGCGCTGAGCGGCCGGTATGGCGCGCGGCTTGGCAATGGCGGACGTTTCCAAACCGGGCTGACCGTGACCACGTCGAATTCCGATGGGCGCAGTCTGGATTATACGGGCCAGCAATTGACGCTCCGCTACACCACGCCCGATCCCTTGGGTGCGGTGCATCCGACGTTCGGGCTGGACCTGGGCCACAAATTCTATCCCGACCATGTCGCCGGGCTGACCGTCGTGCCTGGCGGGCGGCGGGACACGTCGATTGGTCTGACCGTCGACCTTGTGGTTTCGGGCGCACAGATGATGGGATTTGCGCCGGTCGTGACGCTGCGGGCGGCCACTACGGACAGCAACGTGTCGCGCTATGAAACAACCGACCTGTCGGCGGGTCTGTCGATCCGTTCGTCGTTCTAGACCGGAATCGGGTGGAACCAACGCGGCCGCGCGCTAGAATGCTGTGCATAACCACAGGAGGTGTCGCGCATGGAAGTCAAATACCTGCATACGATGGTTCGGGTCAAAGACCTGGACAAGACCATGGCATTTTTCGCCCTGCTGGGGCTCAAGGAAACGCGGCGCATCGACGTTGAAGAGGGGCGGTTTTCGCTGATTTTCATGGCCCCCGAAAATCAACCGGAATGTCCCGTGGAACTGACCTACAACTGGGACGGAGACGACGCTCTGCCGTCGGACAGCCGCCATTTCGGCCACTTGGCCTATGGCGTCGGCGACATTTACGAAATGTGCCAGCATCTGATGGACAACGGGGTGACGATCAATCGTCCGCCGCGTGACGGACGCATGGCCTTTGTCCGCTCGCCCGACAACATCTCGGTGGAACTGTTGCAAATTGGTGAAGCGCTGGCGCCAGCCGAACCATGGGCCAGCATGGAGAACACCGGACATTGGTAAGGTGGGCAGGTATCGCGGCCTTGGCCGCCATCCTGCACAGTGCGCCGGCAGGGGCGATTTGCCGCCAGGCCCTGTCGCTGGGCCTGGACGTGTCAGGTTCGGTGGACCGGCGCGAATACGCGTTGCAGATCGAAGGGATCGCGGCGGCGCTTCGCGATTTGGAAGTCCAAAAGGCCTTTCTGGCAATGCCGGCGGCCACAGTTCGCCTGCATATCTATGAATGGGCCGGCCCCGGTTCAAAGCGCGTACTGTTTGGCTGGACGGATGTAACTGCGCGGCAGGATTTGGACCGCGCCGCGCAAACGCTGGAAGACCTGGACGCACGGCGCCCGCGCGAGCCGGGCACAGCGTTGGGGGATGCGATCCTTTTCGGGGCCCAGGCCCTGTCGCAACAGCGCGATTGCTGGCGGCGGACACTCGACATATCGGCAGACGGACCATCCAATACAGGTCCGCGCCCGCGCGAAGTCCGCGACAGCCCCTTGCTTTCAGGCGCGACTATCAATGCGCTTGTCGTCGGGTCGCCCCAAGGCGGGACGACCATCGACGCAAACCTTGCACCATTGGTGGCCTATTTCAGATCCGAGGTGATTCAGGGACCGCAAGCATTCGTTGAGGTGACGGCTTCGTACGCTGATTACAAGTCGGCCATAACGCGCAAACTGCTGCGCGAGTTACAGACTTTGGCAATCGGCGTGCTGCCTGAACGCCCACCAAAGGCGGGCGCAGGCTGATCAGTAAATATATCGGATCTGGTCGCTCCAGAACCGTTCGATCCGCCGCAGGGCCGTGTTGACATCTTCGATGCCTTCAGAGGTCAGAATTCCGCGTCCATCCATGCCGGCCGCGTGGCGGGCGAAAAGGTCCTCCATCGTACGTCGCACTTCGTTGCCACGGTCGGTGAGTTTGACCCGAACGGAGCGGCGGTCAATTTCGCACCGTTGGTGATGCATGTACCCCATTTCGACCATCTTCTTGAGGTTGTAACTAACGTTCGACCCCTGATAATAGCCGCGCGATTTCAGTTCGCCCGCGGTCACTTCGTTTTCACCGATATTAAAGAGCAGCAGAGCTTGGACGGGGTTGATTTCAAGGATTCCCAGACGTTCGAATTCGTCCTTGATCACATCAAGCAACAGTCTGTGCAGGCGTTCCACCAGCGACAGTTCCTCAAGGTATAGGGCCAGAAACGCCTTGTCGCCGCTGGCATCGGTGTCTTGCGTTTGTTCAACTGGCGAATGCATTGTCATGAATCTCTCCGCGCTTGGCTTTTCGCAAGCAACATGAAGATGATTCACCAACATTCGGTTAAGCCACGAAAATCCGCGACAAATGCGATTCAATTCAACCGCGCGCAGACGCTTCTGCGTGGGCCGCAATGCGTGCAATCAGGGCGGCGTGTTGGTCAGGCGCGGCAACTTGCCCGGTAACCCAGGTCAACAGGTCCTGATCGTTTTCGTGCAAGAGGGCGTCAAAACCATCCAATTCCGCATCGCTCATTGTATCAAGGTGATCGTCGGCGTACCGGGCCATGACGATATCCATTTCCTTGATCCCGCGCCGCATGGCCCGCATTTTCATGCGCTTGATCCGGTTTCCCTTGGATTCCATGTATCCTCGCATCGACTTTGCATCGTCCTTGCTGATGGGGTCCATCAGCATTCATGCGCGCCACAACGCTTGTGCAGAACGCGGCGTGACCCTAAGACTTCGCCAACCCAAGTGCAATTGCGGAGCGCTGTGATGCCCTTCTTGTCCGATACATTGGCCCGCGTAAAACCTTCGCCCACGATGGCGATGACCGGCAAGGCAATGGAGCTGAAGGCGCAAGGACGCGACATCATCAGCCTGAGCGCGGGTGAACCCGATTTCGACACCCCGGAACATATTCGCGCTGCCGGTATCGCCGCCATCAACAGCGGTCAGACACGTTACACCGCGGTCGACGGGACGCCTGAATTGAAACAGGCGATCTGCGCCAAGTTCAAACGTGACAACGCGCTGAACTACACCCCGGATCAGGTCAGTGTGACGTCGGGCGGCAAACAGGCGCTGTTCAACGCGCTCATGGCGACGCTAAATTCCGGCGACGAGGTGCTGATCCCGACGCCATATTGGGTGTCCTACCCCGACATGGTTTTGATCGGCGGGGGGACCCCGGTTTTCATAGAAGCCAGTCTGGAAGATCGCTTTCGTATTACGCCTGAAAAACTGGAAGCTGCGATCACCCCGCGCACGAAATGGTTGATCTTCAATTCACCTTCGAACCCCTCGGGTGCGGGATACAGCCGCGGCGAACTGCGGGCCCTGACGGACGTGCTGATGCGCCATCCCCATGTCTGGGTCATGACCGATGACATGTATGAACATCTGGCTTTCGACGATTTCGAATTTGCCACGCCCGCGCAGGTAGAGCCGGGGCTCTATGATCGAACTCTGGTCGTCAACGGGGTGTCCAAAGCCTATGCCATGACGGGCTGGCGCATTGGTTATGCCGCTGGCCCGCGCGCGCTGATCGCGGCCATGCGCAAAGTGCAATCGCAATCCACATCCAACCCCTGTTCGATTTCCCAGGCTGCCGCCGTGGCTGCACTGAACGGCCCGCACGACTTCATTGCTGAAAACAACGCTGTGTTCACACGGCGCCGAAACCTGGTGGTCGATATGCTGAACGCGGCCGATGGCATCGAATGCCCTTGCCCCGAAGGCGCCTTCTATGTCTATCCGTCGATCGCGGGCTGCATCGGCAAGACCAGCGCTGGTGGCACCCCTATCACCGACGACGAAGCCTTTTGCACCGCGCTTCTGGAAGAACGGGGCGTGGCGGTCGTGTTCGGGGCGGCCTTTGGTCTTTCGCCGAACTTCCGGGTCAGTTACGCTACCTCGGACGAGGCGCTGAAAGAGGCCTGTAGTCGGATCCAGGCTTTCTGCGCTGGCTTGAGTTGAAGGAGGCGAAATGTCAGGCGACCTTCCCGACTACTACTTCCGGGTCCGCGAAAACGGCGCCTTCGTGTTTCGCCTGGACACCGAGAACCGGCAACGCCGGATCGATATGGACCAGATCGCCGTCATCAACATCAACAACGGCCAGATCAAACCCCACGGACAGTACCAGCTGACACCCGACGACATGGCCGTGATCGACAAATGGGTGGCCGAACGCAAGGCTGTCTTGGCCAAACGCGACGTCGACGACATTCACCGCGCGATCGATTACCTGAACCTGACGGCCCACTGGGCGCAGACCAGGGCCGAAGACGAACAATTGGAACAGGTCACTGACGATCTGCTGCTGGCCATGCACGATCTGCGTTCGGTGTTGGTGCGCAAAAAGGCCGACCGGTTGATGAAAGCGCGCTCCGGCTCAGACGACTGATGGGGCTTGGGGCGCCTGCCCCATGTTGTCCATCCAGCTGCGCGCGCGCCAAAACCGCCACCCCAACAGGATCCATGCGCAGCTCAGGCCGGTGATCAGACCGCCCCAGATCCCCTGTACGCCCCAACCCAGCGGGAATCCCATCACCCAAGCAGTCGGCATTCCCACGCCCCAATAGCTGAACAGTGCCATCCACATCGGCACGCGCGTATCCTGCAGCCCGCGCAGCAACCCGATGGTCATCGCCTGGCCCGCGTCGGCCAGCTGAAAAAGCGCTGCCAAGCCCAGCAGAGACACGCCAACCGCAATCACCTCGTCGCGCGCGGGGGACGCAGGATCCAGGAACAGGCCAATCAGCGGGGCTGGCAGGCCCAGGAACAATACAATCGCTACCACAACGAACATCATCGCTATGACCATGGTTACGATCGCGCCCTGCCAGACAGCGCGCACATCGCTGCGCCCCAGGGCCTGACCCATGCGGATCGTCGCCGCATTGGACAGGCCCAAGTGGAACATGAACATCAGCGACGCAATCTGCAGCGCCGCCCCATGCGCGGCCAGCTCGACCGTGCCGATCCAACCCACCAGAACAGCAACACAGACGAACAACCCCACCTCGGCTACCGTGGTGACAGCGATGGGCACGCCGATAGCAAACACCTGCCGCAACGCATCGGGATCGGCCCGCCAGAACCGTGCGAAGAGCGCATGTTCGGGGCGCAGACGCACCGCTACGATCCCAACGACGATAAAAGTAGCCAGTTCGACCAGCACCGACGCCAGCGCCGCCCCCCGCATGCCCAATTCCGGCGCGCCAAGGTTGCCGAAGATAAACGCATAGTTCAGCACCGCGTTCAGCACCACGGCCATCAGCGTGGCCCACAGAACGATTCCTGCGCGCTCCAGCGCCGAAAGATAGGTTTTCAACACGTTGACGCCCAGCGACGGGATCAGGCCCCAGACTGCCACCCCCAGATAGTCGCCGCCCAGTTCGGCAAGTCGCGGCTCTTGGCCCAACACCAGCAAAATGCGCTCGGCCGACAACATCACCGGCACCATCAGCACCGCGTAGGCAAACGACCACCACAGCGCCATACGCGTAACGCGGCGCACCTCGGCGTCCTCGCCCCGCGCGATAGCCGCCGGGACCAACGGCATCAGCGCAAAGCCGAACCCACAGCCAAATATAAAGAAAATAAAGAAAAAACCGTTCGCCAGCACCGCCGCAGCCAACGCTTCGACGCCGTACCAGCCCAGCATGACCGTATCGACCATGTGGATCGCAAACTGCGCAAGATGGCTGCCGATCAACGGCAGAGCCAGCACAATCAACGCGTGCGCGTGTCGGCGATATGTCGATGGATTTCTCACGCCCCTGCCCTACGCCCGACGCCCACAACGATCAAGCATCATGTCCCTGTTTCCAGCGGCACTACAATGCGCAATATCGTTGAGTAGGGGTAGCAGGGTGGGCTTGTGTCTGCGCATCTGAAATTGCGACATGCGAAAACGTAGATTGAAGCCGAACGCACATGTGCAAGACCGCGCGCACCTACGGGCCGAACACGACACCTGCGCGGCCAACAATTTGGCCGCAGGGCTGGCTCTCAAGGCCGCAAGCTGGATACGTGGGCGCCACCCCACCCATTCCACGGGGGCCGACATTTTCACGGAACGGTTGGGCACCCAAAAGGTCCTGCTTGGCGCCCCCGGGTCGCAATCGGATGAGTTTTTCGGGTGTCACGCCGCAAACCGGCATATCAAATATCCGGCCGAACCACCCCGAAAGGGCGTCAGCCTGGGCGCTGGTCGCCGACCAGACGGCGATGTTCCTGTTTGGTGCAGCGATCCATCACCACATCCACACCCGCCGCGCGTGCCTTGGCGGCCGCAGCTTCGTGGACCACCCCTAGCTGCATCCAGATGGTTGTCAGGTTAGGCAGGGTTTCCAGCGCCTCGTCGACAATGGGCGGAACGTGCTCTGGTTTGCGGAATATGTCGACCATATCAACCTGTATATCGGCGGGAATATCGGCCAAGCTGGCGTAGACCTTTTCGCCCAGAATCTCTTTTCCCGCGTGGCCTGGGTTGATCGGGATGACCCGCATACCGTTCAGTCCCAGGTAGCGCCCTACATCATAGCTCGGGCGCGCCGAATTCGGTGACAGACCCACCACGGCCACGACGCCGGTGCGGTTCAGGATGGTTTTCAATTGCTCGTCAGTCTGGTTCATGAGGGCATGTTAGCACCGCAGTTCCGCGCCGAAAAGCCGAGAAAAAACGCCTAGGAAGGGCCCGGGCAAAGCCGACAAAAAAGCGCCCGGGAGGGGCCCGGGCGCAGTGCGGAACGAGGGACAGTGAACAGAAGCACGAAAGTTCCGGTTTCGCGCCTCTCAATACCATGTAGGCAGGTTCTTCAGACACAGAAGAGCATGTAAGCAAAACGTGAAGTGGGCGTTAACGGCCGATCAGTCCGGGCCAATTTGCATCGGCTTTTTCTACGTTCCCTGGGATGTCCTGCGCCCAGATCTCGCGTATCTGCTTGGAAAAGTTCAGATACAGCTTTCCATCGTGAATGGTAAAGGCGTTGGGGTCGGTCGGGGCCAGCGCGCCCTTGCTGGCGGCATATGCACAGTGGCCACCATATTGCGGGCTGTACTTGCGGGGCATTCGCATGAATCGCTCAGCATTCTCGGCGCTGCTGAAATACCAAGTTGCCCCCCGCCACATCACCGCGTGATCCGGGTTACCCTGCACTGGCTTGCCCTGTGTAAAATAGGCCACCGGGTCCATCCCACGGATGGCGATTCCCCCGGTCGTGTATATGGCGCCATCGGCAACCACCTGCCCTGCAATCGGCAAAACGGCAAGCGCGAGGACAAAGCTGCGACGGCTGATCATGGCGAGACTCCTTGGCTAGTGACAAGGATGGCGCGCCGCCCTGCGCCTGAAAAGAGCCGATACGAAACCGTGAACGCCGCAGCGGCGGGCGTGAACGGCTGTAACGTCAGCTTGCCGTGCGGCGCGACGCGGCATAGAGCGCCACCGCCGCCGCGTTCGAGACATTCAACGACCCAAACTCGCCAACGAACGGGATCTTGACCAATGCGTCGCAAATCTCGCGCGTTTTCTGACGCAATCCTGGCCCTTCGGCCCCAAGGACCAGCGCCACCGGGCGGTCAGAGGCCGCATCCAACCGTGTCTCCAGGGGATCGTCCGCCTCGCCGGCCAGCCCCAGAAGGACGTAGCCCATGGCGCGCAATTCCTCCATTGCTTCGGCCAGGTTGCGCACCCGTAGATAGGGCTGGCGCTCAAGTGCGCCCGAGGCTGTCTTGGCCAGCGCACCTGTTTCCGGCGCAGCATGGCGGGCGGTCGCGATCACGGCCAATGCACCGAAGACCTCGGCGCTACGCAGCACCGCGCCGACGTTATGTGGATCCGTCACCTGATCCAGCAGGACCACTGTCGGCAGACCCGTCCCCCCGATACAGACATCGGCCAACTTTCCCCAGTTCAGCGGCTTGACCTCTAACGCGGCCCCCTGGTGAACCGAACCGGGATCAAGCGGCGCGGGAAACTTGCGCGGATCGGCCATTTCCGGCTCGATTCCGGCGGTTTCAATCGCGTCGGCCAGCTTGTCATGGGCGTTCTTGGTTACCACCAGACGCAATTTTTCGCGCGCCGGGTTCATCAACGCGTCACGCACCGCGTGCAGGCCGAACAGCCAAACTGTCGCCTGCGCCGCTGCCCGCTTGGACCGTTCCTTCTCGACAACCCATTTGGGTTTTTTCATCTTCTTTGCCCCTCTGGCCGTGCTTGCGCAGACCTGCACCGGGGACCAGGCAAATTGCAAGGGATTTTCAGGTTGACGGGCCGATGCACCGGCGGTAATCAGCGCCCTCAGTGGGCGACAGGCCGCAAGGTGTGGCAGGGGACTGTAACTCCCTCGAGGCGACTCACGCTTGGTTCGATTCCAAGGTCGCCCACCATTTCGCACTTTTGTGTTGAAAAATCCGCTAACACCTTGAAAGGAAAGGTGATATTAGCGGTTCGATAACCTCCATCACGGCTGTACCGCAGGGGCTCTGAAAAGGCCAGTTTCAGCACTGTTCTCTTCAGTGCCAGGCTGCCTTTTTCGTATATATTCCAGAGGTTTGCCAGAAACGTCATGGCGTGTTCGATAACTTCCTCCAGGCGTCCCCGTGGCGGCACGATCTGGGCCGCCTGTTCGGTCAGTCTGATCTTCTGTCGCTCCAGTTTTTTGATCCGTGCCTCGTAAGCCTGAATCACGGAAGGGCTTGCCGCCTCAACGATCCGGTCGAGCAGCGCTTCGGTCTGGGTCTCAATATCCTTGATCTGACGCTCCAACGTCTGTTTCGCGCTACGAGCCTCTGTGAGGCGCATTTCCCAAACGTCGAGGAACATGGCTCTGAACAGCCCAAAGAGCTGCTGAGCGGGCTCTAGAGCACGCAGGATCGCCTCTGCGCCGTCTTCCACATCGTCACGCGGGATTGACTTGCGCTTGGACACGCAGTCCGGCGTGTCGCAGAGATAGTAGGCGTAGTGTTTCTTGCGGCCTTTGGACCAGCATGAGGTCATCGGCTGACCGCAGTCATCACACAGCACAAATCCCCGCAAAGGGAAGTCTTCGTTGATGTCCTTGCGTGCGGGGGCGTAGACGTTGCCGCTCAGCACCCCTTGAATCCGCTCATAGGTAGCGAACGAGATCAACGGCTCGTGATGCCCCTTTCGCAGGGATACACCCCAATCCGGCGCTTCGACGTAACCCGCATAGACGGCGCGCTGAAGCATGTCCTTGACCTTGCTCGGATGGACGTAGCCGCTTGCGCCGCTCTTGGGGAAGTCGGGTTTGGATTCCAGGAACCGCTTCACTTCGACCTGCGAGCCGAAACGCCCGCTGGCATAGCCTTCCAGCGCCTCGGCAATGATCGAGGCGACAGGTTCGTCACGCACCAGCAGTTTGCCGTGCGTGCGGTCCTTGTCGTAGCGATAGCCGACAGGCGGATGAAAGACGTAATAGCCTTTCTCGATCCGTGCTTTCATCTTCTGGATCACCTGACGGTGGTTTTGTTCCCGTTCCAGCTCGCCTTGTGCAGCGAAGTTCGTCTCGACGAACTTGCCTTCTGGCGAGTCGTCCAGCTTGAAGTTCAGGCACTCGATCCGCGCGCCGCGTTGCTGGAATTCGCGCCGGAGCTTGATGTGAAACTCCGTATCCCGCGCGAAGCGCTTGAGATCGTCGAAAATGACCACGTAACTCTTATCCGGCTGCGCATCGAGGTAGCTGAGCAACGCGACCATGCCAGGCCGCTTGATGAAGTCACCGCCAGCGGGCGGGGATCACAGACACCTAATAACGAGCCGGAGATACTGTGATGCAAGCTATGCCGTCCCATGACATACATGCCGTCCCTTTACCGACACGTCGGGGGCTTTCCCGCGTTGAAGCGGCTGAATACATTGGGATCGGAACGTCAAAATTCGACGGGTTGGTCACGGATGGACGTATGCCAAAGCCCAAGAAAATAGACGGACGGCGCGTTTGGGACTTGCGATTAATCGACAAATTCTTTGAGGCCTTGCCCGGTGGCGATGATTCAGACCACAATCCCTGGGACGAATAGATGTTCGAGGGTGCTATGAAGTTTCGGTTAAAGTATGTTGTTGAGGACACCGACAGGCATGGCAACGTGCGGCTATACTATCGCCGCAACGGGCGGAAAACCCGCCTCAGAGGGCCAGCAGGATCGCCCGAGTTCTTACTCGATTATCGCGCCGCCGCTGCCGAACCAAAACCACTGACAAACAAGCCTGAACAAACTGGCCGTGTTGTCCCGCGCAGCATCAGGTGGCTTTGCGTTCAATATTTCAAAAGCGCTATGTTCCAGGAATTGGACCCACGGACCCAAAAAGTCCGCCGCGCGATCCTAGAACGTTTTTGCCAGAACAAAGGTGATGATGACAAACCGTTTGCCCTTTTGCTTCACCGCCATATCCGCGTCCGCCGCGACGAAATGGCAGATCGCCCGGAGGCCGCGAACAGCATGGTTAAGGCTCTGCGGCAACTCTACCGTTTTGCCCTCCGCTATGATCACCACGACGACAACCCTGCCGACAAGGTGGAATACCTAAAAGGCAATGCAGATGGGTTCCATTCCTGGAGCCTGGCAGAGATTGAAAAATTTGAGGACACCCACGCCATAGGGACACCAGCACGGCTTGCCCTTGCCCTGGCTCTCTACACCGGCCAAAGACGCGCTGATTTAGTCGTCTTTGGGAAACAGCATGTCCGAGACGGTTGGTTGATCTTCACCCAGCACAAGGGGCGAAACCGTAGTCCTGTCCGCTTGGAAATTCCAATCATACAGGAATTACAGACAATCATTGACCAAACTCCAACTGGGGACCTGACTTTCCTAGTCACGGCCTTCAATCGACCGTTTACGTCAAATGGCTTTGGCAATCGTTTCCGCAAGTGGTGTGACGAAGCTGGGCTTTCAAACTGTTCTGTTCATGGCCTACGCAAAGCTGCGGCCGCGCGCCTGGCCGAACTGGGATGCACAGAACAGGAAATCATGTCGATTACGGGCCACTGGACCAGTAAGGAAGTGACCCGCTACACACGTGCCGCCAGTCAAAAGACAAGGGCAGAGAGTGCGCTACGCCGCATGTCTGCGGAACAAACACCGGACAAAAGTGTCCCACTTTTAGATGGGGTTGTTTCGAGTGGGACAAAAGCGCAATCTAAATAACTGATATCAAATCAGTATTTAAAATGATGGTGCCCGGGGGCGGAATCGAACCACCGACACGAGGATTTTCAATTTTCCTAGGTAGCCATTCAAACTCTCGCATTTAGCTTCGAACCGACGCAAAAAGTGTTTTGCTTCAATACCGTGTGGTCTCCAATCAATCGCAGAGCAAACCAGTCCGTTTCATCCAAGCTCACCACTATCGGCACCCAACAGGCACCCAACGGCCACACTTACTGGCCATTACGCTCCAAAAAGCATTTTTAGCTTCCCCATTTCGGGTTTCTAGCAAGTGAAATGGCCGATATCCTAGGCCCAAGTTTGCCTATCCTATCGATTTGAAAGTTCCCGCATATTGAGCCGCCTACAACAAAAACCGCTGGTGGGGTTTTTCCTCAATCCCTTTGGAAAACATGCCAAGTACATGGAGTACGATGGGAGCGAGATTGTCGTGCAGGCCAAGCCTTTGGTCTCCGGCACGCTGAGAGAACTAGCGTCAGCTCCAACAGTTGAGAATGGGTTTTGGGGTGCGTCTCTAACGCTCCGATTGGATGACCAACAAGTACACTTGCTCAAGGGCGCTCGACCCGAAGACGCGGTCAATTTCTCAAACGCCATTCGTGCGGACTGGGAAGCGACCATTCAGGCCGACCTTGAACAAAGTCGTGCACTCATTGATGCATTGGTGATGGAAATCGGAGAGCTTTCTAACCCAGCGTCCTACCCGGCAGCATGCGTGGTGTCTCCAATACTGGAGCGCGCTAATGGTCTCGATCAGCGTCTTCTTTCCAAGCTACCACACGAGGCTCTAGAGGATGCACATCGGGATCAAATCGATAAAATACAGGGATTTGTACGAAACGCGCGGCAAATACGTCAGCAAGCAATTTCAGCCTTTGAGGAAAGTCAGCTCGCCGAGTGGACAGATTTCTTCGAAACTTTTGAAAGCAACCCACTGACACCAGAGCAACGGCAATCAATCGTTTCTGATGAAGATGCTACTCTGGTCTTGGCTGGCGCTGGTTCAGGGAAAACCAGCGTCATTACTGCCAAAGCAGGCTACCTACTAAAGTCTGGTGCTAGGAAACCAGAAGAAGTGCTGTTGCTGGCGTTTGCCAGAGACGTTGCCAAAGAGATGAGTGAACGGATCGAGGCTAAATGTGGGGAGCCTTTGGAAGCTCGTACATTCCATTCATTGGCCTATGACATCATAGGGGCCGTTGAAGGAAGCAAGCCAGCTCTGGCTGCCCATGCCACTGATGACAAGGCGTACCTAGCCTTAATCCGAGACATCTTGAGGGCCTTGGTCCGAACGGCGTCAGAAGTGTCAAAGTCCATCGTGGGCTGGTTCTCCCACACACGTCTTGAAGAAAAAAGCGAGTGGGATTTTAAGAAAAAGCACAGCTACTACACTTACATTGAAAAGCTCGATCTTCGCACCCTTCAAGGAGAGCAGGTCAAAAGCTTTGAAGAGTTGATGATTGCCAATTGGCTGTATGAGAACGGTATCGAATACGAGTACGAACCCGACTACGAACATAAGGTTTCCGAAGGTGGCTTCCGTGACTACTGTCCAGATTTTCGCTTAACAAAAAGCGGCGTTTACATTGAGCACTTTGGTGTTCGACGTACGAAATCGGCAGACGGCACCTATCGGCTGTCAACTGCGCCGTTCGTAGATTGCGAAGAATATCTCGCTGGCATGGACTGGAAGCGAGGTGTCCACTCCGAACACGAAACGACGTTGATTGAGACGTTCAGTTATGAGCGAGAAGACGGTTTGCTGCTGCAATCGCTCGCTGAAAAAATTGTGCCCTACGAAACTGTCAATCCAAGGTCACCAGAAACGCTCTTTGACAGGGTAGTGGAGCTGAACCAAGCCGACAGTTTTGTGCAGCTGCTTGGAACCTTCTTGAAGCATTACAAAGGGGGTGGATACCAACTCGACGAATGCGCCGAGAAAGGACGCACCTTGAAGCTTGGCAAACGTGCCAAGGCATTCCTGTCAGTCTTTGAGCCTGTCTATTTGGAGTACCAAAAACAATTAAATGGACGGATCGACTTTGAAGATATGATCCTTCGGGCAACCAAGTATGCCGAGACAGGAGAGTACGCCAGCCCGTTCAAGCACATCTTGGTAGATGAGTTTCAGGACATATCCCGTAGCCGAGGACGCTTGGTCAAAGCTCTAAAGGCCCAACACAGTGATGCACGCGTTTTCGCAGTTGGTGATGACTGGCAGTCGATCTACCGATTTGCCGGGTCCGACATTAACCTCATGCGAAATTTCGGCGATGAGTTTGGGGGCGTGTTTGATGGGCAATCTGGTGTTCATCGCACTGTGGATCTGGGAAGAACTTTCCGCTCAGTCGATCAGATCGCGCATGCTGCAAAAAGATTTGTGCTGCAGAACCCGGCCCAGTTAAACAAGACAGTGATACCAGCTGGCACGTCAGATATGCCTGCGTTGAAAGTTGTCTCAACAATCAAAGCTGATGAGAAAAGCAAGCTGGAGCAAGTGCTTCACTCGTTACAAGGGACGGCTCAACGAGAGCAGCCAGTCTCGGTTTTGTTGCTTGGTCGTTATCGACACCTAGCCCCATCCAATCTCGCGCAACTGCGTCGCAAGTTCTCTGATTTGGACATCTCGTTTCGCACCATCCATGCATCCAAAGGGCTTGAGGCCGACCATGTGGTGATCCTGAATATGTTTCGTGGCCGTACGGGCTTTCCATCAGAAATTGTTGATGACCTACTCCTGAGCCTTGTTTCGCCGGAGGCCGAGCCTTTTGAGAATGCCGAAGAACGCCGGGTTATGTACGTCGCGCTGACACGCGCCCGAAAATCGGTGACTCTTATGGGTTCAGCTTCAAAACAATCAGCCTTCGTTACCGAGTTGTTGGATGATCCTGAGTACGGGACCATAGGCGCTGACGACCAAGTAGAATTCAACCATACCTGCGGCGAATGTGGTGGGCATCTGGTTCCTGTCCCGACCAAATATGGCCGGATATGGTACAGGTGCGAACATGCCACCCTCTGCGGGCATTCATTGAATGCATGTGCTTCCTGCGGCGTTGGTCTGCCAGTTCGGAACAAACGAACCGGTCTAAGCAATTGCTCTTGCGGTACCGAATACCAGAGCTGCCCCAGTTGTGAAGATGGGTGGCTAGTCGAGCGAAAGGGGCGATATGGTCCGTTTCTGGGATGTGTCAGTTTCCCGCGCTGTAAGGGCAAGGCGAAGATCGCAAAGTCAGGGGTTAAAGTTCATTAACATGCGGCCCGCTAGATCAGCAGTTATGGAAGCGCTTTTTTTGAAGCACAGATTCTTTTCGAAACAAAAATCAGTGCAGCATTCAGTATGCGTGGTACGAGAAGCTGGGCCCGTCAAAAAGTGTCTACTAAATTGGGAAGTCTTATGAACGATAGAAGTAAAGAATTTTCGCTGAAGTACCTGTCAGTTCTTGAAAAAGTGCTACAGGTTAATTGGGCTTCCAATGGAGACCCAATCGTTTCCATTGAAGCAATCGACGAAACAACGGTCGAAGCTCTGGCGAAAGAATTGATGGCCCTGCTTCACAGTTCGACAGCTCAGGAAGCCATAGAGTATGAAAGGCGATGTTCAAGAAACGAAATTGTAAGTGTAGGCTTTGGGCTAACTGGAAACTTTTCTGACTTCGTCAAGTTGGGGCTTCTTTGCGGAGATCGAGTTGTCTTATGGGACATTCTTGCCAGCAAGACCCTCAGATCTGGCGTTACGACCCAGAGTGCATCAGATCGGATTGCCGAACTCGCAGGTAATCTTCTAACTTTGAAACCACTTGTGGAAGATGGGGCCGTTGTAGTGCTGCCCCATCCTACGATGTGGAGTGAATTGGCGAGAGACCTTCTCACCGAACTCAAAAAAAACAGTTTGTCAACTTCGGACGTTGGTTTTCTTACAGCTCTGGTGGCAATTATTGAAGGCATGCAACTGCATCCCTACACCTTGGCTGCGACCCCTGATCCCTCACCTGAATTACGAAATACCGATGGAGCCAAAGAGTTTTACTCCAAGTCCAACCAAGACTTTCAAAAGTCCGTTTCAGCACTTCTTGAGTTTGAGGGGATGAAATACCTGCGGGAAGTCAAGCCGACAGATTTTTATGATAGCTTGCAAGATAAAGGCGACTTCAAAAGAGCGCTACGAGGTCAGTTGGCTATGCCGGTTGAGGGGCTATCTGAGCAACAAAAGGCAAGCGAACGTGAGGCGAACATCGCGAACCTGATGTCACTACTTGAGCGACGAAATGCCAAAGTACTTAGTTATGCTTCTGGTGTCGGGGAGGCGAGTATTGGTGCCATATCGGGCACCGTTGCAGCGTTCTCCGTAGAAACAGCAATTTTGCAAGCAGCCGCCTTGGGCGTTAATTCTCTCGTTCAGTTTTGGTCCGCTGGCCATAAGGTTCTTCAATCTCCGCCGAAGAACGTTTTGGTACAAACCTTTGCGAGATTAGAAGGCATGCACAGACCCGCAGCCCAAGATGTTTCAATTGATCATTTTTCGAAAGTTTCAAATGCTAGTCAGGAGGCGAGAGATGCATATTTCGAATTTATGTCGTTCCACTGGACAGAAGAACGGCACTATTTCTTAAAGGGATTATCTGCTGATATGGCGCGCGAAGTCCTTAGTCTCGTAAGCTCATCTGACTTGCAAATAATCGTGAACTGGCGGCGACATCAAGAAGACTACATCGGGGACTATTTAGAATATCTTTCGAGCGTAGATAAAGATGCTTATTGGGATCATTTGTCGGCAACATTTGGTGGCGAAGATGGGCTTTTGATGTACGACAATCTTCATCACGTTGAGATGATGACGTCACGCAGTATGCCGATGCACGTTTGGGACTCAATGCTGAGTGCAATACTCAGTGTTCACTGGAAAGAAATCGAACGAAAGAAGGCCGGTTTTCCACTTGAGTACTTCCCTGAAATAATACGGTTTCAAACCATCGATGCTAGCGATCACCTTGCAAAAAGAGAGCAATTTGTAAATTTCGTCCTCGCACTTAGACCGAAGGATATGTGTACCTTTCTATGGTTTGTAGACGAGGTATACGATGGCGAACGACCAGAGTGGTTGGTGCCGGCATTGAACAGGGCCGAAAACTCCGCCAGCGCCACACTTTAGGTTGAATCAGTAGCCTGTCCATTTCTTTTCAGTTTCACTCAGGACGCTTCCTTCTCAACGATGTTGCCCCAAACCATACCCTGACACGCGGATTCTGGGTGTCTTACAGTGTCTGCATGAAACAGATGCTGACAACCAAATCACTCGACGCGCTGGCTCCGGCGACTGCAAAGCGGTACGAGGTACGCGACCAGAAAGTAAACGGCCTACATGTGCGTGTGTCGACCACAGGTGCCAAGGTGTTCTACACGATGGTCC
Source organism: Aliiroseovarius sp. PTFE2010 (assembly GCF_049943335.1). Classification (NCBI taxonomy): domain Bacteria; kingdom Pseudomonadati; phylum Pseudomonadota; class Alphaproteobacteria; order Rhodobacterales; family Paracoccaceae; genus Aliiroseovarius; species Aliiroseovarius sp. PTFE2010. The sequence continues at coordinate 23,613 of NZ_JBNFVY010000007.1, read as the reverse complement.
GTCCGAACGGTGCGCGAAGGCGCATCAAAATCGGTCCTTATCCTGTGGTCTCCCTTGCCGACGCCAGACGCCGCGCAATGGGAATCGCCCGTGATGTCGAGCTGGGCGAGTTCGAAAAGGCCCCTATGGTTTCAGAAGCATCGGTCTCGACGCTGGGCGAGATGATCCCCAAGTTCATCAAGCTTCATGCAAAGCCAAACACGAAAGACTGGAAGCGCACCGAAAGCGTTTTGCACAAGTTCGATGGATTGAAGGATCGGCCTATCGACCAGATCAAACGGCAGGACGTGAGCAAGGTGCTGGACGGTATCATCGCCAATGGCACGCCTACACGCGCAAATCGGGCGCTGTCAGCGATCAAAAAACTCATGAACTGGTGTGTGATGCGCGGCGATATCGAAACGTCGCCTGTGGCTCTCCTCAGGCCGCCTACGCGCGAGGTACAGCGTGATCGCGTTCTGAGCGATGCTGAAATTCGCACGATATGGCAGCACAGCGATGCCGAGGACTACCCATTCGGGCCCTTCCTCAAGCTCCTGCTGATCACGGGGCAGCGCAGGAGCGAGGTCGCCGGAATGCGCTGGTCAGAACTCAACCTTGAAGAGGGCGTCTGGGAACTCCCGGCAAACCGCGTGAAAAACGCTCGCCTGCATATCGTGCCGTTGCCAGATCAAGCTGTGGACATCCTGCGTTCGCTGCACAGGTTCCTCGACAGCGACTTCGTGTTTACGACGACTGGGCGCTCGCCCATCTCGGGTTTCGGGCGACTGAAAGAACGCGTCGATACGGCCCTGCCAGACGGAACGCCCGACTGGCGCTTTCACGACTTTCGGCGCACGGCCTCCACAGGTATGGCGAAGATCGGTGTGGCACCTCATGTGATTGATGCCGTGACCAACCATAAATCAGGAGTCGTCTCGGGCGTCGGCGCAACCTACAATCGTTACACGTATTTCAACGAGAAGCGTGAGGCGCTGGAATTGTGGGCAAACGAACTGGAGAAAATGAACCTGAAATCTTCGGCGACAAGTGTCGAACCGATATAGCTTCTATTCTGAGGTCTATGGATGATCCGCGGTTCCCGGCTTTCTGGGACACGATCAGCCAGCGCGGCAGAACAATGCGCGCTAAGATCGAGGCCATGCCAAGTTCGTTTGAAATTGCGCCCTTCGACAAGTCGCTGACCAAACGTGTCGAGTGGCTGACACGCAATGTGGTTTCTCCCTGCGAAAAGCTGGAAGCTGCATTCCTTGATCAAAGCCTCCCAAATTTCGAACATTGGGAAATCAATTCCATTTTTCCGGCAGAATCCATCGATGGCATCCGGCAAGCGATAGGCGACCTGAAGCAGCGGGCGGACGGCCTCATAGCCACTATGCAGGTCGAGATAGGGCAAGACATTTCGCACAATTCCGAAATCAAGTTTACCATCGTTTTTGACGCATTGGCTGACCTCCACCAACACTTCCCGGAAATCCCCCTTTCTCGCGGCAACTGGGACTCCGAGATAGGTGAAATGGTAGGAATATTGCCTGCCTACGTACGTAGAGTTTATTTTGAAATTACTGGTGAAGATGATCAACTTAACGTTCAAATTCAAGATATTATCCGCGATCAAAGAAAGAACCAGCGCACATTGAGTTGAGACATTCAGGACCTTCGCTCGCATTGTGATCCAACCTGATCCATCTTCTGTCTTGTCGGAGCGCTCCTTCGCAAACGCAACAATGCAGAAGGAAAAAGACAATGGATATCTCGAAAGGGCAAAAGGCCCTCGCAACACGCGCTGATCTAAAGCGTCTTGGCATCATCGTAAGCAATAGTACGCTTTTGCGCTGGGAGGCCCGTGGGCGGTTTCCACGCCGTGTGCGCCTCGCTGGCACTAGTGTCGCGTGGCTGCTGAAAGAGATCGAACAGTGGCTCGCTGAGCGCGCCGTTGAACGTGACACATGGCACTATGCGGATGCGAGCTGACTATGACCAAGAATCTTTTGATTGGAATCACCTATTACGGCCTACAGAATCTCGACATCCATTATGATTACGAAGACCTAGTCAAAATGGAAGAACAAGGCCGGTTCCCGAAACAGATCATGAAACGTGTCTGGTTGATGGAGCAGGTGCTGGAATGGCATCGGATCAATATTGATCGGCTCCCCCCAAAGCTCGATTAACTCAGAAAACTGAGATGGGGCGCTAGTCGCCCCATCACCCTCAACAATTTTGCAAGTGAGACTGCCGCGCCAATCGCGCGAACAGTGAAGTCTTGCTTGCAGGAAGGACATTCACATGACGAAGAAAGAAACCTACGTGCCCAATCGGCACCCCAAGAACACGGCTCGGATCTTTAAGGACCTTGACGACGACGCAGATGTCACCCGCAGCCAATATCAGTTTTTCATGGATGTTTGGGATTTCTGGGAAGTGCCGAAAGGTACGATCTATACCTTCTTGGGCTTCAAGAGGGTGTCGGACGGCAAGTGGATCGAGAAGCCCATCAAGATCAAGAACGGCGCGTTTTCGACAGAGCTTTTCGACCTTTTGACCCAGTTCAATCGTTGGGACTACGACCAGTATTTCTGTCCAAATGCCTTCTCCAAACCACGTCGAAAGCGACGGTACGCCCTGCCGACACGTTTCGGGTGGTGCGATATCGACGAGAGTGAACCAGACGCCTATGACCCGTGGCCAAGCTTGGTCTGGGAGACTTCGCAGGATCGGTATCAGGCGCTTTGGTCATGGGACACGTACCACGAACCGGACGAGGCCGAGGGTTTCTCCAAGGCTCTCGCATATCGGCACGGTGGCGACAGGAACGGCTGGACGATCACGAAGATGCTGCGCCTCATGGGATCGGTCAACCACAAGCCCCAGTACGACGAACCCTACGTCCACACGGTTGCATGTAACTGGACGAAAATCCGCGCGCGTCCGCTCGACTTGAAGCGAGATCGAAAGAAGCTGACGGGTCCTCTGTCCGAGGTAGATGTCGATCCGACCAAATTCGATAGAGCGGAGGTTATCAGGAAGTATCGCAAGGACCTGCATCCGAAGGCGCGCACCTTAATGGGCAACCGAAAGGCATATGAGCCAAACCGCTCTGCGCAGATTTTCCACATGATCGCTGCGCTACACGAGGCAGGCGCCTGTCATGACGAGATCGCCAGCGTAATTTGGCCGAACCCGTATTTCGTCGAAAAGCACGGGCATGACCTCGGCAAGCTCAACGAAGAAATCGCCCGCGTGGTCTCGAAGCAGGAGGTCTCCAAATGAGTAGGAAGATTTCCATGAAATCGCGTGTTGCCCGGTTTCCCAAGAAGACGTCCAACCGATCCTCATCGTCAGACGGGCTGACAACTTTTTCGGCCAATGACCTGCAAGCGATGGAGTTTCCACCCCTTGAATTCTTAGTTGAGGGGTTAATCACCGAGGGTCTAACGTTACTGGCTGGCAAGCCCAAAATGGGCAAGTCATGGATGGCGCTGGATATAGCGATGTCTGTGGCCATCGGCTGCGACGCACTAGGCGACAGGGCGTGCAAGAAAGGCACGACGCTGTATTGCGCGCTTGAGGACAATCCGAGGCGCTTGCGACGACGAATGGCGCATGTCTATGGCGACCAAGCCACATGGCCGAAGAACTTTCATTTCACGACCCAGATGAAAAAGCTGGACGATGGGGGAAGCGAACAGCTTGAAGACTGGTTTCAGGAACACCGCCCTAGCTTGATCATCATCGATACATTGGTGTGTGTCAGGTCGGCTTCAAAGAGGAGAACCGAGTATGAGGCCGACTATGCCACTCTAGCGCCCCTTCAAAGGCTCGCAGGCGAGTACGGGATTGCAATAATCATCGTTCATCACCAGAGAAAAATGGGTAGTGAAGACCCGTTGGACACGGTGTCGGGAACCACAGGATTATCAGGGGGCGTCGATAACATCCTGATCCTTGACCGCAAAAGCCATGGAGTAACCCTCTATGGACGTGGGCGAGAAATGGATGACATCGACATCACCGTGGAACTCAACGATGGATACTGGCGAATTCTTGGCGACAGCGATGCCGTGAAGATATCGAGCCAACGACGAGCGATCATCGATGTGCTCAAAAGCGCAGAAAGGCCTATGGGGCCTAAAGAAATCTCAGAAGCGTTAGACAGGCCTCAAGACAGCGTGCGCCAATTGCTCACAAGCATGGCGAAAGATGGGGAGGTGAAGAAGCAAACACGCGGCAAGTACGAATCGCCGTGAACTGAGCAAGTGCGATCACTTTGATCACGAAATCACTTTGGCGACTCGAATGTGATGATGTGATCGAAGTGATCGACCTTCAGCGAAAACGCCAATCGGCTAGGGGGGCAAAATCTCGGTAGTCGATATGACCCGTTGTCTGTCCACAGAGCGCACGTCGAAAAAAAACACCTTCCCCCCATTCCCCTGTGGTCAATTGTTGCCTTTGCCTTTGCCTTTGCCTTTGCCTTGGCAAGCTTGGCCCGATGCGCCCGAGACCGACACGCGGACTATTGATCAGGCTGTTTGAGGTGGGGCGGAACCAAATATCTGAGTCTTTTCAATAGGTCCGCTTTCACGACAATCTGCAATCGCTGATTTGGGTGCCGCGTGGGTGGGTTCACTCATCGGCTAGAGTGTCCGTGGCGTCATTTTGAACCCATCCCTTTTTGTGGAAGTGGCGCAGCACGATGGTGCGGTTGTACAGGGGAAAGCCGATCCACAGACCGTTGGCTGTGATCAGCGACAAGATCGACCATAGGAACATCCCCTTGAATAAATAGTAAAGCGGACCGAATAGCAGGCACCACAGTCGGTGCCAGTTTCCAAGAATGACCTTCTCCTGCCCGTTGAATTTCCATGTTGCCCGAATGACCATTGTGGTCTCCTTTTCTGGTTACGGTTGCAACAGCGCAATAAGATCGAGCAGTGATAGGCGTCAGGGTAAATCCTAGATGACTGGGCGTCTGCGCGGCGCACAGGGGCCAGCACTGGCGTCAGCGGCGCTTTCGTCGTAACACGACGTTTGTCACGGCCACAACGCCCTCTGGCTCAATGTAACGCGGCCACGCGCGCTTAAAGCCGTATGCTCTAGGGATTTGTTGTGGGGTTGTCCCTGACATGCCTGCAGACCTCGTCTTATCGACCTGCATCAGAAACCTAGGAGATCAAAATGTCAGACATCATCACACTGAAAACCCTCTGCGAAGAACTCAAGATCGACCCACGCGAGGCCCGTGAAAAGCTGCGTGCTGCTGTCAGTGACGCGAAGGCCAACCCCGAACTGGCAAAGACACGAAAACCACGGACGCCATGGCAGTGGGTGAAAGGCAGTGGAGCCGAGGTCGAAGCTCGGAAAATACTAGGTGACGGGAAGTAACAAGGCACTTGCACAAAATGTGGTAATTCTGCAGTGTTGATCGCAATTAATTCAACCCATGCAGGTACTACTTGTCGAGCTTTCACCTAAACGAAATTTACACACCGCCGAATGCATTGCCAGCCGCTGATATCGTTTTTCTTCACGGGCTGGGTGATGCATTCCAAACATGTTGGCAGAATAGTTCTAGCACAGACGATGAGATTTGGCCCGTTTGGCTGGCAGAGATCTTTCCCGGCGTTGCAATTTGGGGGTTGGATTATCCTACCTCAAAGTTCAGCACTTTTCTCAATGCTCCCGATCTTTCAATATTTACAGTTGCCGCGAGTTTAGCAGAGCTTTTGCGAGCAAAGAAAATTGGCCAAAGACCTATTGTGTTCATTTGCCATAGCCTCGGTGGTGTCATTGCAAAGGCCATTTTAAGAACCTGTGAAAGCTCAACGACGCCACAAAAGAAAGCTGTATTTGATAACTGCAAGGGTGTCGCCTTCATTGCGAGCCCTCACTCAGGGGCATCCCTCCCTACACTGCTCTCGTTGATCCCGGGTGTTGCTTCGAGACAAACGAAAGAGCTGGTGCGTGCCAATGCTGTCCTGACAGAATTGCACGGTTGGTACCAAGGCAAAGCCCCGACCTCGGGCGTGAGTACATGTGCATTGTACGAGACGATGCCAACCAAAGGGGTGACAATCGTAGACTCCGGCTCGGCAAACCCGGGTGTTCCGAACTGTGATCCTGTGCCAATTGACGCTAACCATGTCGATATCTGTAAGTTTCATGACAAAGAGCAACTTGGTTTTTTAAGTATTAACAATTTCCTCGAAGAGGTTTTCGATGCGGCCTCTATAGATACTTCGGATCATTCATCATTGGATGATTTGGAATACTACATCTCCACCGTAAAGGGGGATCGGTTGACGTTGGCCGAAAAGCTGGAAATCGGGGGGAAAGGTGATCGTGAGATTGACGACGCTGAGGCTGAAAAAGAACGCATACACAAACTGGTTCGTAGAAATGCCATTTCGGCAAGTGCCCGAAAAAAGTACCGTCAGTTCCTAAGTGAAATACTTACCCTTTTTAGGATACATGTTGCCCCACTAATTCGATCTGGCGAGGACGAGATAACAGTCAACAGCGCAATACATGCAAAACTACTTGAGCCTTTAAGCGCTAAGGTCGGAGCAAATGATTTGTTCAATATCGCAGATATTCACAGTGCGATTTTTTACCTGACAGGGAACTGTCACATCGATTGGGCCAAGACAAATGATTAGAATTTGGCACCCGATGCGAGACCCGCATCACTGTTGCTTCAGGATGTTGGCTTTGATCACAGCCTCTCCACGACGTCTTTCCGTTTCTCGTGCATCACTGCTCGACACATTCTTGTTGTTTCCAGAGTACTTGCACGAAATTCAATATACAGGGTTCGGGGAACTTCGAGGGTCACTACAAAAACTAAACCTCCCCAAGATGAAAGACAGCTTTATAAACCTCCCAGATATTCGGATCGTGTACCGTGAACTTCAGGTATTCCAGCGTGCTGCGTTGCACCAATTGGTGGCCAAAAATATACTTTCTTCACCCTCTTTCAAAGATAGTAGGCTTCAGATGTCCGAGAAGGGAATGCCCAGCGACTTAAGTCAAACAATTCAAGCTTTCGTGGCTGAAAATTCCGCGCAGTTGGCGTTCATCGCCAATGATCTAAACGCCATTCCGCTCGACGGCCCTATGGGTCTATTTCGCAGAACCAATTTGGAAATGGGAGGGCGACTTAGGTAATGTCATCGATACTAAAGTTGAACCAACTGGTGGTTATGAAGAGTGGGAAGCGAGCCTATGATGAGAAATTTCACTCAGGTTTGAACATCATTCACGGCACTAACGGCTCAGGAAAATCAACGATATTGGATTTCATTTTCTTTGCTCTGGGTGGAAACCTAACTGACTGGAAGCAGTATGCTCAGTATTGCGAAACTGTTTTTGCAGAAATATCTACAAACGGGACAATACTAACGCTCAAACGCGAAGTATCGAAAGACAACAACCGTCCGATGTCAATTTACTTCGGAAAACTTGAAGATGGTTTGACGAGTGCAGCCGAGGGTTGGCAGCGGTTTCCCTACGCTCGCAATGAACACTCACAAACATTCAGTCAAATATTGTTCAAGGCGCTTGGTCTCCCCGAAATTCCCGGTGACGAGGGTTCGAACATTACAATGCATCAGATTTTAAGACTGATGTACGTGGACCAATCAACGCCGTTTCAGCGGATTTTCCGAAGTGAAGACTTCGATCCAAGGGATACCCGAGAAGCTGTCTCGGAGCTTCTATGCGGTATTGGTAACAATGAGCTGTACTCCAAGCGAATTTTACTTCGTGAGAAGAAAAAGAGTGAGACCGAACTTGGGGCAAAGCTGACCAATCTCATGCGAGCTACATCCAACTTGGGTGAAAATTTCGTTGAAGGAGCATTTGAAAGCGAAACAAATAATTTGACGGGCCGAAGGGAGGCGCTTCAAAAGGAAATAGTCGCCCTGCACGAAGATGACATCGACAGTTCAAAAGTCGCGAAAAATGCTGAGAATGACCGGCGAAAACTGTATCAAGCAATAAGCAAAGATCGGGACGCACTGGTTTCATCTGAACGGGAGATTGCAGCGCTAGAGTTTGAGATCAGGGATAGTGAACAATTCCTAAATCATCTCGCGCAGTTGCTAAAAGATTTTGATCGTACAGCCGTGACGTTCTCTGCCATTGGTGACGTGCCGTTTGAACTGTGTCCAGCCTGCTTGCAGCCATTGACGGATACAGACGACAAACACTGCCACCTTTGCAAAGAAGCGCTTCCCAGAGATGAAAAAGATACCAAGCTGTTTGAGCTCCGAATGGATATCGACGGTCAGATAGTCGAGAGTAAACGACTGCAGGGAAAACGAGTAGAAAAATTGGAAGCGGCCAAGAAATCTGCCACAGGCCTAAAGTCGCGTATGACACGGGCAATGAAACAGTTTGATGAGCTTCGCAACGCTTCCGTAGATGGAAGAACCGCGCTGGTTTCTGAAAAGAGCCGTGAACTTGGAAAAATTGACGCTCGACTTGATGAGCTGAGCAAGTTTTCCGACCTCAGAAAGCAAATCACTGATCTCAAAGAGGCGAAAGAGCTAGCCTCAGCTGAGGTAACAAAACTTCGCAATGCTATAGAAGCGCTGGAGATTGCCCGCGAAACGCGACGTCGCGTTGTAAAGACCGAAATCGCCTCAGATACTAAACGGGTTCTGGAAAAGGATCTCAAAGAGCATAATGACTTCGAAGCGTTGGACAACTTTGACTTCAGCTTCGAAGACGATTGGTTTGCGATCAATGGTGACCCCAATATCACCACTAGCGCTAGTGGCATGGTCGTGGTGAAGAACAGCCTTTTCCTAGGTATGTTGCTAGCTTCGTTGAAAGACCATCAAATGATGTATCCGCGTTTCCTATTGTTGGACAACGTCGAAGACAAAGGAATGGTAGGCGACCGTGTTCGCAACTTCCAGAAAGCGATAGCTGACCTGATGGATCAAGAAAGCGCGCCGCATCAAATTATTATGACTACTTCGACACTAAACCCAGCTTTGGCCCGTGAAGATTATATCGTCGGCCCTTCGTACTCCAAACAAAACAGAACTCTTAAAATTCAGGGTGGTGCTTTGGGTGCATGATAATTGGAGCCTCGGCACCCAATTGGCACCCAGTCGCGACGACCACAAATTACTAGCTTACTAGTAACTGCATTAACCATTTGAATTTACTTGGTAAAAATGGTGCCCGGGGGCGGAATCGAACCACCGACACGAGGATTTTCAATCCACTGCTCTACCCCTGAGCTACCCGGGCACGGGTGAAGGCGGCTGCCTTCGGGTTGCGACTGATTAGACGGATGGCCGGGCAGTGTCCAGCCTGTTTTGTGCAAAAATTCAATGGGGGCGCGACGTGTCTTGGTCAGCCTCTTCGGCGAAAGCGTCGGCCAACTCATCGGGGTCGTCTTCGCCACTTCCCTCGAGCACATACGCCCCTTTGAGCCATTTACCCAGATCAACGTCGGCGCAGCGGCGTGAGCAGAACGGCCGGACTTTGGCGTCAGTTTGTTTTCCACATATTGGACAGGGCATGGGTCACCTTGTGAGTATATCGGCCAGCGGAAGACGCTCGCGTTTGCGCTGCAGTTCATAATGGCCCAGCGGGGTCCATCCGGCCAGCGCCGTTTCGATGCCATCGGCCTTGAAAGCAGCGCGCACCACATGCTCGAATTGCTTGCGATCCTTCTTGGGCATAGGCGCCAGATCCAGCGTGATCGCGCCGCCAAGGCCCCTGCAACGCAGCAAACGCGGCAAGGCGCGGGCCAGCGCGAGATTTGCCTTGAGCCCCGCCGCAAGGGAAGTATCACGACCGGTGTTGACATCGACTGCAACCAAGGCGCGTGTCGGTTCAATCCAGGCAAATGCCCCACCATCAAGATCGCAGCGCGGTGACAAGGTGGCGTCGAGCGCTTCATGAACCCCATGGTCGTTCAGCGCGTTGGCCGAATCGTCAATAACGTCGGGATGCGGCCAATCGCGCCAAGCCAGTTCATGTGCATCCGGCGCTGAAAGCAGCAATTCGGGTACGCCATCGGCATCGGCCACGACCGCCTCGGCGGTGGAGCGCATCGCCTCGATATCCGCGGCTATTGCGTCCTCGTCCGCCCCCTCGCAGGCCGAGCGCAGGATAAGCCCGAACGGGCAATCCGCCAAGATGTCCACGGCGATTTCCTTGAGGCGAACGCGTTCTTCCTCGTCCTTGATGGCGCGGCTGATATTCAGACCGGGGGCATCCGGCGTCACGATCGCATAGCGGGACTTGAACAGTATCCGCGGCGTGACCGGAGTCGCCTTGCCACCTTCCGCGTGCCCGGTCACCTGTACTAGGATGGACTGGCCTGTGCGCACCGCCTTCGCCCCGCGAAGGTATCCACGCATACCACCCCCCAAGTCACAGATGATGCCGCCCTGCCCTTTCATTGGCCGCCCGACTTTGGCGCGAAAGATCGCGCCAGGGCTCGGCGCCGCGCCTTCAGGTGCATCCACCAGCAAATCATCAAGCTGTCCATCAACGAAACGTGCGGCAACACGTTGTCCGTTCACTTGTCCAAGCGCAACGACCGAACCCTTCATGACCACGCCCCCAGCACGTCAACGCCTGCGGCCTGCAACAATGTCGCGGTTTCGGCCACCGGTAATCCCATAACGGCAGAAAAACTGCCTTCGATCCAAGGCAGAAACGCGCCGGCAGGGCCCTGAATGCCATAGCCGCCGGCCTTGCCCCGCCAATCGTCGCTGTCGACATAGGCTGCGATCTCGGCGTCCGACAGACGTTTCATCCGCACAGCTGTCACCACGTCGCGTTCCCAAATCTGGTCACTCGATCGCACTGCAACCGCCGTGATCACGCGATGGCGCCTTCCGGACAACAGCCGCAGGAACGCTGCAGCTTCATCGGCGTCTTCGGCCTTGCCCAAAATGCGACGCCCCACGGCGACGGTGGTATCGGCGCACAGTAAAAGTTCGCCCGGTACAACAGCCAGGGCCTGTGCCTTTTCGCGGGCCATGCGGACGCAATATGGCCTGGGCAATTCCCCAGGCCGTGGCGTTTCATCTATATCGGGCGAACGGATATCGTCGGGTTGCAGCCCGATTTGCGCCAAAAGTTCCTTTCTGCGCGGACTTCCCGACCCAAGAATAAGGCGCACAGACACCTGCGCGCTTATTTGAAGCGGTAGTTGATCCGACCCTTGGTCAGATCGTAAGGGGTCATTTCGACCTGTACCTTGTCGCCAGCCAGAACGCGGATGCGGTTCTTGCGCATCTTGCCTGCCGTATGTGCGATGATCTCATGGCCGTTTTCCAGCTCGACCCGAAACGTCGCATTCGGCAGGAGTTCCTTCACGACGCCTGGAAATTCGAGCATTTCTTCCTTGGCCATGTTCTCTCCTGAGTTTTCCGCCCGCCTAACACACGGGCGCCTGTTAAATGCGCCCGCTTGCCCAATTTTTCAAGGTGGAATTGATACATTCAGAGTGTTTCGACGCGTTTTTCCACGTCAGACAGTTTCTTCTTCGTCCATCGGGGGGCCGAACCGGGACACCAGCCGTTCGATCAGCTGGTCGCGCGCCTTGCGGTAAGCCACGAGTTTTTCGTCGCGCGTTTCACCGATCCCCGAAGGATCAATGATTGGCCAGTACTCGACATCCAGATGGTAATATCTTGTCATTTCAAGAACCTGTCGCTGCGACGCCGGCGTCAACGCAACGACCAGATCGTAAGACGACATGTCATCGCCCCATTGTTGCATGTCGTCGAAAGACCGGGAACGATGGCGGGCCAGATCTATGCCCATCTCATTGCAGACGGCTATGGTGAACCCATCGATTTCGCGGTCGCTATGCACCCCGGCCGATTGAACATAGGCGCGTGTGCCGTAAAACTTCTTCATCAGCCCTTCGGCCATGGGTGAACGAACGGAATTGTGGTCGCAGCAGAACAGAATGGATTCCGGAAGCGCGCCACCTGCCATCGCTCACCCCCCCCAGTGCAGCACGCAGATCAGCGTAAACAGGCGCCTTGCGGTGTCCATGTCGATTTCGGCCTTTCCCTCAAGACGCTCCATCAGCACCCTGCCGCCTTCGTCATGGATTCCGCGCCGCGCCATGTCGATGGCCTCGATCTGGCTGGGAGGCAGCTTTTTCACCGCATCAAAATAGCTCTCGCAGATCTGGAAATAGTCTTTGACCACTTGGCGGAACGGCCCGAGCGACAGGTGAAATTCGGCCGCATGATCGTCTTTCTGCGTCATCAATACGAATACCAGCCGCCGTTCGCGAATCGACAGGTTCAGCTTGTACGGCCCGCCCGGCGCTGCGCGTCCGTCACGGGCAGGCAGATCGAAGTTGTTCGCTTCAAGCAGGTCGAAAATCGCGACCTTGCGCTCTTGTTCGATTTCGGGCGTGGGCGGGGCCAAGCCACTGTCGTCAATCGTGATTTCACTGATCCGGGACACGTCTCACGCCTCCTCGTTCAAACGGTCAAGCCGCGCGCGCACGGACAAACCATGCGCCTGCAAACTTTCGGACTGCGCCAAGCGTTCGGCCGCCGGGCCAATGGCGCGCAGGGCTTGCGGTGACATCTTGGCCAAGGTGGTGCGCTTGACGAAATCAATCACGGAAAGCCCGGACGAAAACCGCGCCGAGCGCGCCGTGGGTAGCACATGGTTTGGCCCGCCGATGTAGTCACCTATCGCCTCGGGCGTCCACCCACCCAAAAAGATCGCACCGGCATGTTTGACCCGCGCGGCCAGTGCGTCGGGGTCGGCCACGCAAAGCTCAAGGTGTTCGGGGGCGATCCGATCCGACAATGCCGCGGCCTCGTTCAAATCGCCCACCACGATCACCGCACCGAATTCGGCCCAGCTTTTGCCTGCGATCGCGCGACGTTCCAGCGTTTCAAGCCGCTTCTCGACTGCTTCGCCAACGGCCCGAGCAAAGGCGGCATCGTCAGTGATCAGGATAGATTGCGCACTTTCGTCGTGCTCGGCCTGGCTGAGCAGATCCAGCGCCAGCCAGTCAGGATCGTTGTCCTTGTCCGCGATGACAAGGATCTCGGATGGGCCGGCGATCATGTCGATGCCGACCTTGCCGAAGACCCGCCGTTTCGCCGCGGCGACAAAGGCGTTGCCCGGCCCGGTGATCTTGTCGACCGGCGCGATAGTCTCGGTCCCGTAGGCCAGCGCGGCAATCGCTTGCGCACCGCCGATGCGATAGATTTCGTCTACGTCCGCGATCTGGCAGGCCAACAGCACAAGCGGGTTCGCTACCCCGTCCGGCGTCGGAACCGTCACCGCCAACCGTTCGACCCCGGCGACCTTGGCAGGGATCGCGTTCATCAGCACCGAAGACGGGTAAGACGCCAGCCCGCCAGGCACGTATAGCCCTGCCGCTGAAACAGGCGTCCAGCGCCATCCAAGCGTTGCACCATCCGGGTCGGTCCACTGTTCGTCTGTCGGGACCTGTCGCGTGTGATAGGCCCGGATACGCTCTGCCGCCAACTCTAGCGCGGCGCGATCTTCGGGCGAAACCAACGCGCACTCTGCGTCAATTTCGGCCTGAGAAAAACGGATCGTTTCGGGCGTCAGCTCCAAACGGTCGAACTTGGCTGTCAGTTGGATCACCGCATCATCCCCGAAGGCGCGGACGTCTTCGATGATTTTGCGCACCGCGTCATCCACATCCGGACTGTCTTCACGCTTCATGGTCAAGAGCGCGGCGAACTGAGCTTCGAAATCGGGATCTATGGTGGTCAGGTGGATGGGCATTGCGAACTCCTTGACCCTTGCATATCCGCAGCGCCCCGGTCGCTCAATAGCTGCAGCGCAGCACCAGGCATTTACTTGGCCGGCCAGAAAGGCGCCAATTCAAACCTCGTGTGAAGGCGCCTTGCGCGACGGCGCCTTGTACGGCCGGGTCACATCCTTGAGCGTTACGTTGATACATTCGACATCCAGCGCTATCGCCCCATCACCCGCAAAGGTCACCTCGATGCGGCCCGTCCCGTCTTTGCCCGGCTCAAATCCGACCGCCAAGAGCGACAGCACAAGGTCCGGGTCGCGTTTGTCGATCCCGTTTGAAGACACATGCAAGACGTCATCGATGACCAGGACCGCCTGCACCCGTTCAACAGGGCGCCCGACACGCTGCGCCTTTTCCGCATCTTCCCAACGGAACCGATTGATCAGCATCGCAAAACGGCGCGCATGGGCATCAAAGCGCATCTCAGGGGCGGGCAGAACCGCGTCCTGCACCAGGGCCGAGATCACCTGCAGGTCCTCGGTGTCCTGCGCCTTGAGCGCAAGTGGGTGCTCGTCCCCGTCTTCAAAGCGTGCGTCTTCGCTCATTCCTTGATCCGTTCAATTTTCGCGCCAACTGCTTGCAGCTTGGCTTCCACATGCTCATAGCCGCGATCCAGATGGTAGACCCGATTGACAACAGTTTCGCCTTCGGCTGCCAGCCCGGCAAGGATAAGCGACACCGACGCGCGCAAGTCCGTGGCCATGACCGGCGCACCCTTCAATCGTTCCACCCCATGGACGGTGGCATGCCCACCATGTACTTCGATATTGGCGCCCATCCGGGTCAGTTCGGGCGCATGCATAAATCTGTTCTCGAAAATCTTTTCTTCAAGAACCGACGTTCCTTCGGCTGTGCAAAGCAGGGCCATCATCTGCGCCTGCAGGTCGGTCGGAAAGCCGGGAAAGGGTTCGGTGACCACATCGACGGCGCGAATCCGCCCGTTCCGGCGCGACACTTTCAGTCCCCGGTCAGTTTGCTCAACCGACACCCCGGCTGCGTCCAATTTTTCGACAAAGCTCTCAACCAGTTCCAGTCGGCCCCCAAGGCACTCGACCTCGCCCCCGCAGATCGCCGGAGCCAGCATATAGGTTCCCAGTTCGATCCGGTCCGTCACCACCGGGTGCGTTGCCCCATGCAGCCTGTCGACGCCCTGAATTTCAATCCGGCTGGTGCCTTCCCCGTCGATCTGCGCGCCCATCTTGCGCAAACATTGGGCCAGATCGACGATTTCGGGTTCGCGGGCGGCGTTTTCGATCACCGTGGTCCCTTTGGCCAGAGATGCCGCCATCAGCATGTTCTCGGTCGCCCCAACCGACGCGAAACGCATCTTGTGAACCGCCCCTTTCAGCCCGCCCGGGGCCTTGGCATGCAGGTAACCGTCTTTCAATTCGATCTCAGCCCCGAGCGCTTCGAGCGCCTCGATATGGATGTCCATTGGCCGCGCGCCAATGGCGCAGCCCCCCGGCAATGACACCACAGCATGGCCCAAACGCGCCAGAAGCGGCCCAAGAACAAGGTTTGAGGCGCGCATCTTGCGCACGATGTCATAGTCGGCAACCGGGTTGATTTCGCCGTGGCTGGCGGTGGTAATGACAAGACCATCTTGCAAAACGGCCATCTCAGCCCCGAGCGACGCCAAAAGCGTGTTCATCGTCTTGATGTCGGACAGGCGCGGTGCGTTGGTCAGGGTCAACGGTTCTTCGGACAGCAACGTTGCCGGCATCAGAGCCAGACAGGCGTTCTTGGCCCCCGCAATGGGAATGTCGCCCTGAAGCGGGCCATTGCCCGTGACCACGATCGAATCCATTTACTCTGCCTCTCGATTATTGGTCTTTTGTATCAGTCGAACGCGCGCGGGTCTGTGCCTTGCGTTTGGCCATGTTGGCCTTGAGCGCCGCCTTCAACCGGTCCTCTCGGGACTTCGGGGCTTTCGGCGTGCGCGATTTTTCCGATTTGTCCTGCATGCAATCCCTTTAGCGCAGGGGTGATGAAGCGTCCAGTTTCAACGATGATCTTCTGCATGCGCCCAATGAACCGACCGTCAGCAGGCCGATCAACCGGCCGCGCAGAATTGCCCTGAAAAATCCTCATCAATGGCCTTGCACCACAGCACGTTTGCGTCTAATCACCCGCCACCGATGCTGCTGTAGCTCAGAGGTAGAGCACTCCCTTGGTAAGGGAGAGGTCGAGAGTTCAATTCTCTCCAGCAGCACCACTCAATCAAAGATATATAAAACATAACAATAGCTTGGCTATCTAACTCACCCGCCAGACCACCCTTTGATTCACCCTAAGGTGTTCGTCTCGATGCTGTCGCAATACCTGAGAACACGACTGCGTCGGCAAGTTCTAGGCCTGGGAAAGCGTCCAGAAATCTCTGTGCGTCTTCGAGGTTTCGAGAATAGTAGGCAGTAGCTTGGCAGTGGATGCTGCGGACGAGCAAGTTGGAAACGCGGGATCGGCCAAGGTCTTCATTGAGCCAATCATGGATGACACCTATCAGATTGCCCAGGCCCCTGGAGGGATTTTGACCTTCACCCGCACAGGGAAGGCATCATCAATCATTCGCTTCTTGGGTGACGTGTGCCGGCATTCGCTTCTTGGATGACGTGTGCCGGGACATACCGTGAACATTCACTACTCCGCGACAAATGCAAGTCTGCTCTTTGACGTTAACCAGACGTACCCACCTTAGTCCCGTATTCAGGACGACCGAAACTTCGGCCCTCTATCTTGGGAGATCGTTTATTTTACAACCCCGTTTCGTAAGATAGGCTTGGATTCTATCGTAAAGGGATCCGATTGCCTTGAAGACAGACCTTGTGAACCAACTTCTGGAACGGCTTGGCCGATAGGGGTGACGCAAGCGACTGCGTTGGGGTTTCCGCCGCGCTCAGTCTGCAAAGCCATCAACACCGGTCCGAACATTGGATCGTCGTGGCCGACACCGCCAGGGTGACGGTGGATGATGAGGTCAAACTCTTGAGCGAGAACCAGTCGATCTATATTCCCTTGGAAGCCGTTCACCGCATGGAAAACCTTGGCAATGTGCCTATGGTGTTGATAGAAGTGCAGACCGGCAGCTATCTCGAAGAAGATGACATCATCCGCTACAAAGATATCTATTCGCGAAAATAATAGTCCCGGTTCAACGCACTCACTCCGGGCGTCAGCGGAACAGACTACGGCCAAGGCGCTGGAAAGAAAGACAAGGATCAAGCATGCAGTCAACCAGAGCTAAACACCTGATCGTTCCTGGCTTGGCGAAGGCAGGCACAACTTTTCTGTATGACAACCTTTCCAGGGACACGGCATATTTTAACGTGCCTGTCCGAAAGGAACTGAATTTCTTCGCATCGCAGAACACCGGTTCTCTTGCGCGATACCTGAAATTGTTTCCCAAGGCGTCCGAAAATAAATTCTATCTGGATTGCTCGCCGGTTTACTTAGAATCCGGGCGCCCGATCGCAAACAACATTTCCGCATGTCTTGAGGGTCGAGACGTCTGGTTTATCGTAGCAGTTCGGAACCCGGTAGAAGCGCTTATCTCACATTACTATCACGATTTGAAGTCAAATATCGGAAGAATGCGCAGACTCAAAGAGTTTGATACGTTTTCAATTTGGGATCCGAAGATACTACAGAAATACGTTAAAAAGCGATCCGAAGAAATCAAGCGCCTCCGTACCGTCGGTTATGATAAAATTCTCGGTATGCACCAAAAAGACCTATTTAAGAGCGATGCCTCTGGAGTAATTGGAAATTTTCTGAGCATTGAGCTTCAGCCCTTCCAGAATCAAAAAGTTTCAAACCCTGGTGGCTGGCTTCCATATTACATATATGGCGGTAAAAGTGGCTCGTTTGTGGAGTACGACGGAGCTCTCTACGAAATACCCGCCAAAGCCCTAGTGCTTGTCAGCAATGCACGCAGTGAAATAAAATTCAATGCAAGCGAGGATTTCGCGCATCACGCATTGACACTTCAATCAACGTTTTCTCGACGTATTACGGTCGACAAATCCTATTTTACACCTGCTATCGATGAGTATCACGCACTTTGTGATAGTCTCGGCTTGATACCCGATCAGCTTGATCTGCCGGATATCATTGACTTTGTACCGACGACCCCAAGAATAAACGAGGCTTTGGCCAAGCAACTCAAGCGGATTTCGGCATAAAAGTTCGGTAAACGATATTGGTTTATCAAAGCGTGCCCGCAACCGAGGATCGAAAGCGAGCTAACTGGCCCTATATCATTGAAAATATGGCCATTTATTACCGTTGTTTCAGAAACCTTGCCGCGAAGGTGTATCGACCCAGCGGGATCTGCTCAGGTTACCGACATGCAGGAACTGGCGCTTTGTCTTAGCCGACCTGGCATGATGAAGATATGCCGACGTGAGCTGGTAAGTTACTGACGAAGAAGGCGAGATAGAAAACTACGCTTGGGTCTACCGTCAGCCAGAAGTGCTGTCACCCGACCTTCAGAGCTACCCGCGCATCTCTCAGAGATACGGCAGGATAGGCACCCAAACCCATCTCGCGCCGGCGCCCATGCACAACCACCCGCAAGAACCACTTTGCGTTGCCATCCTTTGACTTGGCAAACCAGAGCCCACCGCCGTCTGAGTACTTGCCTGCGTCCGCCGCTTTCACGGTCTGGGTTGATAGCTTGTTCAATGCTCGTGTCATTCGGTCCACCTTAAAGTCCACCCTCAACATATAGTATGCCGCGGGATACAGCGAAACACCGAAGATTAATCAATATCATTAGAATATGCAGAAAGGGCGCTTCCCGATATACTGTGGCGCCCCAAGATATAGAGGTACAATTCTCTCCAGCCCCCCCCCCCCGCAAAGTCGAAAACCTGCGCGACCAAGTCCGATCTTGTGTTCGCGGGCGGGGCATGGTGATTTTCATTCGCGGCTGTTTAGCGAACGATGCCGCCTGCACCCTGGTATCCGGCCCCATGATCGGCGCCAAATGAATCAAGGAAACCGGCGCCCACCCTGGACCGGTTGCGCTTGTATCAGCGCGGGTCTATTCGGTCCGTGTCAAAAAGATTGCGGTGACAGCGGCGGTGCAGATCAGAACAAACAAAAGCACCGCTACTTGCATGCCAATCACCTCGGTCAACCAACTGATCACGAAAGCAAGCGCCGCGGTCGAGGCGGTATTTGACAGCATCCAGATCGACATCACACGGCCGCGAAGATCATCTTCAAGGCGTGCTTGTAATCCGATCTGTAGCGACACCCCCACATAGGTGGACGAAAACCCGATAAGGGCGGCGGCGGCCATCGCCATCTCGAATGTCGGTAAATAAACCAGCCCCAGCGTCCCGGCAAAACCGATCAGGATGATCACAAAGCGCAGCGACCGCTGCCGCACAAGCGCCGCGCCCGCCGCAACCTGGAAAAGCGACGCGACCAATGCCCCGCCCCCGACCGTCGAGGTGAGCAGACCCAAACCCTGAGCGCCGCGTTCGAACAGTCCGTCCGCGACAAGCGGCAGGATTTCGGAAACGCCACGGATCAAACCCAGCGAAGCCACGGCGATCATCAGGCTGCGCCGGATCGGCCAACGCTGCCAAACCACAGTAAAACCTTCGACCAAATCTGCGCGCAGGCTAGAATCTTCGCGGCGCGCCGATCCGGACCGCGGGTGCAAGAACGGCGCAATCACCGCGTTGGGCACCAGCATGGCAACAGCGATTACCGCAACTGGAACCGTCCCGACTTCGGCAATCAAGATGCCCCCGATCGCAGGGGCCAACAGCCGCCCCAGATTGAAATTGACCGCCGACAAAGCCACGACTGCGCCAATCGCTGGCGCGTCCACCAACCGAGGCCCAATTGATTGGCGCGCCGGGTGATAGGCCGCCATGCCGCACCCAAAGACCGTTGCCAAAATCAGGAGCGCCGTCGGGGTCATCGCACCCGTGGCCAGCAGCACCAACATGGCGACCGGCACAACCAAGAGCGCCGCGGTAACACGCATGAACGCTGTCTTGATCGACATCCGGTCGGTTACGGCGCCAAAGATCGGCCCCAGAAATGCGACCGGCAGCAGGCTGGCGCTGGCGACGAGCCCCACGAAACTGGGCGAACGCGTCAAATCCCAAGCCAGCCATGACAACAGAATTCGCAAGATCCAACCCGCGTTCGTACCTGCAACAGATCCAACGTAAAACAGCCGGAAACCCGGATACGCGAAGGCCCGGGCACTTGGTGCTGCGTTTTGATCTGGGGTGGTGGTCATATGCGTGGCAACCTTTTGGCCGGGGCGGCGGACCTGCTAGCCATGTCGCCCAGTTGGCCGTCACGGTCAACGCATCGGAGCGATTTTGGTAGTCACTGACCCTATACCGTCAATTGCAACGCTGACAACATCCCCCGGCTCCAGCGGCCCAACACCATCGGGCGTTCCGGTCATGATCAGATCGCCCGGCGCCAATGACACAAGATTCGACAAGAACACGATGATGTCCGGTACGGGCCAAATCATTTGGTCCAGATCGCTCTGCTGTCGCGGGATCGCGTTGACCTGTGTGCGGATCGCGCCACCGGTGACATGTCCAATTTCCGAAACCGGCGCGATCGGGCCAATTGCGGCCGACTGATCAAACCCTTTGGACATATCCCACGGGCGGGCGGTATCTTTTGCCAATTGTTGCAGATCACGGCGGGTCAGATCATTCCCTGCGGCATAACCCCATACATGATCCAAGGCCTGATCTTGCCGAATCCGGTGGCCTGCCAAGCCAATGGCAACCACCAATTCGCCTTCAAAATGGAAATTCTTCGTCGCCGCAGGATAAGGTATTTCCGCCCCATCATCGATCACAGCGTCGGCGGGTTTGGAAAAGAAGAACGGCGGTTCGCGTTGGGGGTCCCGCCCCATTTCGCGGGCATGATCCGCGTAATTGCTGCCAACGCAATAGATGCGGCGGACCGGAAAACGCGCCTGCTGATCGCGCACTGCAACGCTGGCGGGTGGCGGTGGTTCAAAAACAAATTCCATCGCGCTTGTCCTTTTCGACCCGTCCAGTTGCCATCAAAACTGCTGCGCCGGAATTTGGCAACAGTGTGCAAATTCTTAAACCGAAAGCGAAAAGCATCCACATTCTTCCGGCCACTCACCGCGCGCTCGGCGCCCGACCCTGTGGCAAAATGCAGGATAGTAGTCAGACAATGAAATGGGCGGGCACATGCGCCGACCGGTCATCATGACGTTCAAGCAATAGTCCTTTGACGGAAACCACCGGAGCGCTGCGTGTGGCGACCGTAAAAGAGCTGACAAACGGGGTTTTACAACGTCGGATCGAAAGCACACGGGCGGACGAACACGGCCTGGGTAAATCCGAGGCGATCAAAGGCCTGCACGGGGGGCGGCAAACGCCCAGAATAGAGGCAGACCTGCAAAGGTTTTCCAGGTCCGGGGCAGGTTTATGTCCCAGGGCGCCTTGCATGCCGCGAAGACTCGCGCTTAACCTTTGACCGACCGGTGGGTTTTTGAGCAGAGCGCCAAGACCTTCGGAAAACCACAGCGGGGGCACGGCGAACACATATGGCGACACCTGGCGCGGACGCCTTTCTGGAATTCGACAACGTCAAGAAAAGCTATGACCAGAAATCGCTGGTCGTGAAGGGCTTTGATATGGACGTGGCCGAGGGCGAATTCATCACGCTGCTCGGTCCCTCGGGGTCGGGTAAAACGACTGTGCTCATGATGCTGGCGGGGTTTGAAAGCGTGACCTCGGGTGACATTCGCATCAAGGGCAAGTCGATCAACAAGACCGCACCTTACAAACGCAACATCGGCATGGTCTTTCAGAACTACGCACTGTTCCCGCACATGACCGTGGCCGAAAATCTGGCCTATCCCCTGTCCGTCCGCGGCATGCCAAAGGCGGATCGGACGGCGCGCGTCACGGAATACCTTGATCTGGTCGAACTTGGTGCATTTGGCGCGCGCTACCCCGGCCAACTTTCGGGCGGCCAGAAACAGCGCGTCGCGCTGGCCCGTGCGATGATCTTCGATCCGTCGCTGATCTTGATGGACGAACCGCTGGGCGCGCTGGACAAAAAGCTGCGCGAGCAGATGCAGTACGAGATCACGCGCCTGCATGAACAGTTGGGCTTTACAATCGTCTATGTCACACACGACCAGGCCGAAGCCCTGTCGATGTCGTCGCGTATTGCAGTGTTCAACGATGGGGTCGTTCAGCAACTGGCGCCCCCCGCGCAACTATATGAAAAGCCGGCGAATGCCTTTGTGGCCGAGTTCATCGGTGAAAACAATTTTATCTCCGGCACAGTGGACACTATCGACGGCGCGATCGCACGCATCACGACCCCGGGCGGCCAGATCACAGCAGAAGCAGGCGACGGTGTGGTGCAGGGCAGCGCGGCAAAGGTATCGATCCGCCCCGAAAAGCTGTTCATCCACCCCACCGCCCACGCCTCCGACAATGACATCGCTGTCACCTACGTGACCCGCATCTACGTCGGCGATTTTATCCGCTATTATTTCCGGCTGGCCGACCAGACCGAAATCGTCGTCAAGGTCCTGAACGACCTGTCGGCCCCGACCTTTACCCAAGGCCAGAACGCAAAGTTGAATTGGCTGACTACGGATTGCATTGCCTTCCCCGCCTGAGGGATGCGCATGACAGGGGCAGCCGGGGCCCCGTTTTCCCGGCATGACAAGGAGGTACTTATGAAAAGAACTTTCAAACTGTTGGCCGGTGCCGCTGCGCTGGCCATGACGGCTGGTCTGGCGCAAGCCCAGAACCTGACCGTAACGTCGTTCGGCGGTGCCTACGGCGCTGCCCAAAAGAAACACATGATCGACCCCTATATGGCCGAGACCGACACCACGGTGCTGTTCGAAGACTACGGCGGGGGCGTGGCCGAAATGAAAGCGCAGGTCGAAGCCGGAAACATCCAGTGGGATGCGGTCGACATCGAAGTGATCGACTTGGAACGCGCCTGCTCGGAAGGGTATCTGGAAGTCATCGATACGTCGATGCTGCCACCCGGTGACGACGGCACCCCCGCAACCGAGGATTTCATCCCCGACGCTCTGGCCAATGAATGCGGCGTGGGCAACATCGTCTGGACAGTCCTCTTTGCCTATAACAACGAAACGACTGAAAACGCCCCCTCGACCATCGCCGAATTCTTTGACGCCGAAGCGTTCCCCGGCAAGCGCGGATTGCGCAAACGCCCGCAGGTGAACATGGAATGGGCGCTCATCGCCGACGGTATGGCCAAGGAAGACGTCTATGACGTATTGGCCACCGAAGAAGGTCAGGCCCGCGCCTTTGCCAAGCTGGACACCATCAAGGATGATATCGTCTGGTACGACAGCTGGTCGCAGGCCCCCGTCCTTCTGAACGATGGCGGCGCGCAATACGTGCAGTCGGCCAACGGGCGCTTTTATGCCGCAATCAAGGAAGACGGCGCGCCGTTCACCATGGTCTGGGACAGCCACGTGTATGACCTGGACGTCTGGTCCGTCATGAAAGGCACCGCGAACAAGGACAAGGCGATGGAATTCGTGGCCTACGCCACCCAGACCAAGCCCTTGTCGGGCATGTACGAAGTGGCATACGGCCCCACCCGTAAATCGGCAATGGCGCTGGTTCCTGAAGATGTGAAGGGCGATCTGCCCACCGCACACCTTGACGAAGGGCTGAAAGCCGACGGCATTTTCTGGGCCGACTACGGCGAAAGCCTGGGCGAGAAGTTCAACGAATGGCTCTTGCAGTAAACTGACCCTGCCCGCGCCCCCGACC
>NZ_JBNFVY010000006.1:0-113947 GCF_049943335.1 Aliiroseovarius sp. PTFE2010 | reverse complement strand
GCCAGACGATCCAACTGTGCAATGCGCGCCTTGCGGTCAAACCCGCCCCGCCGCGCAAGCTGAGCCTGCACCTGAACGTCAAATGCCGACCGGATAGCTGCGGGACTGACCGTGTTGGATCGGGGGGATTCGACTTGGTTCATCTTCGCGTTCCTATTCCTCTACGCAGTGCACATAGCGCGCCTACGTTGCGTTGCAGTTGAACGGCATAGATCGAAGGCAAATTGGTTGAGGCGCGGCTCCGGCGGGGCGCCTTCATCGTCGCCGCCCGAGGGGTCATCGTTGACATAACGATCTGTGTTACATGAGGCACAAAACCATATGTTGCATAGCGTTCCGGTCGACGGATAGGCCGCCTAAAATCGGGATGCAGAAGTCTCAAAGTGTGCGGGGGCATTGGCCCGGAGGAAAGCGGTATTGCCCGATGGGCTGGCCTGATCAGGCTGAACTCTTCTCTGACTCGCGCGGAACAATCCGGGCCGTGATATGTTGCCAATGTGAATTCCTCCCTTTCCCCCGCGCATCGGTAGCCAAGCGCGTGAGCCGTTTTCAAATTCCCTGCCCCGAAAGTCCCTGCCAGATGTGTTTGTCGCCCCATCTACACATCAAAAAAGGCAAGCAATTTGACTGTTGGAACTGGCGCTACGCCCCAAGATCGATCATTCCGACGGAAACCCTGCCCACACGTGGCCCAACGCGCAAAATGGGCCCTCTAGGTCGGGCTCAACTGCTATGATCAACCAGTTCGCCTGTACCCGCCCGGACTTGAACAGTTCCAGTCGCGCTGGCGCCAGATAGTCTGGTCGTGGCCGATGTAATTTACCTAATAACCCCACACGGATGCTTCAACTGTAGGCAAGAGTAAACTCGTCAGTACAGGCCATGAAAGAGGCTTGAGAGTAAATGACGCTACGTCTGCCGACATGCGTGGCCCGTTGTAAAAAAAAATAACAATTGTTAGATTCCGTGAAACCATAAAGGACCATAGGTGTAGATCATGTCTCTGATACAAAATTCCTCGGCCTGGGCTTCAGATGAACACAGGATGTTCGCGGACAGCACGCGCAAGCTCTTTGATGCCGAAATGGCCCCAAACGGTGACAAATGGGCAGAACAAGGTATTGTTGACCGCGAATTCTGGCGCACGGCCGGCCAGCATGGCGTCATGGGCGGATCGGTCGCCGAAGAATACGGCGGGTCTGGTGGCGGCCTCGGGTTCGATGCAATCACTGTTTATGAGCAGGGCCGCACCGGTGACGCCGGCTGGGGCTATGGCATTCAGTCCATCGTTATCCACTATCTCGAAGCCTACGGCAGCGAAGAGCAGAAGAAAAAGTGGCTGCCAAAGCTGATCAGTGGCGACAGTGTCGGTGCGATCGCGATGACCGAACCGGGAACGGGTTCGGACCTTCAGAACGTTCAAACCCACGCGGAAAAAGACGGCAACCACTATAAGATCAACGGCTCGAAGATCTTCATCACGAATGGTCATACCGCCGATCTTATCATTATTGTGGCCAAGACCGATCGCAACGCTGGCGCCAAGGGTGTTTCGCTGATCGTTCTGGAAACCGAAGGTGCAGAAGGTTTCCGCCGCGGTCGCAACCTGAAAAAGTTGGGCATGAAGGGTTCGGACACGGCCGAGCTGTTCTTTGAAGACGTGCGCGTGCCGACAGCCAACCTGCTTGGCCCGGAAGAAGGGCAGGGGTTCTATCAGCTGATGAAGCAGCTGCCGTGGGAAAGGCTGATGATCGGCGTCACCGCGCTTGGGTTCATCGACTTCGCCATCGCCGAGACAGTGAAATACGTTCAGGACCGTAAAGCGTTCGGAAACCGGATCATGGATTTCCAGAACACCCGGTTCAAGCTTGCAGAATGCAAGACCAAAGCCGAATTGCTGCGTAGCTTTGTCAATGACGGCATAACGCGGCTTGAAGCTGGGACACTTGATGCGGCCACCGCTTCGATGGCGAAATGGTGGGGCAGCCAGACGCAGAACGAAGTCATGCATGAATGTCTGCAACTGCATGGCGGTTACGGCTTCATGATGGAATTCCCGATCGCACGTCTTTATGCCGACAGCCGGGTTCAGATGATCTATGGCGGCACGAACGAGATCATGAAGGAACTGATCGCACGCTCATTGGATATCTGATCAGATAAGCTTTAGTCGCCGTCCGGCCCGAGGATTTCTTCGGTATGCTCACCCAGGTGGGGGGCCGGGCGGTGATCATGACGGGCCGGGGTTTCGGAAAACCGGATTGGCGGTTTGGTTGTCCAGATCGGCCCCTCAGTAGGATGCTCGATCTGTTGAAAAAAGCCGGTCGCCGCCAGATGCGGGTCGGCTGGCAGGTCCGCCAGGTTGCGCACGGGCATGGCCGGAATGTCGACCTCTTCCATCAGGTCGATCCATTCCTGTGTCGTTCGCGTCACGGCGATCTGCGCTACCATGTCATACAGCGCGCCAATGTTGCGGCTGCGTTCCTCCATGTCGGAAATCCAGGGGTGTGCGACCATGTCATCGCGCCCAACCGCCTTGAAGAACCGCGTCCACTGTTGGTTTGTATAAGGCAAGAGCGTTATGAAGCCGTCTTTTGTCTCAAGCGGGCGGCGGTGCGGCACCAACATCCGCGCATAGCCAAAATCTTTCGGCACGTCATCGAATGTGGCGCCGTCCATATGCTCGGCCAGCAGAAACGCCGTCAGCGTTTCGAACATCGGCACCTCGACGTGCTGGGCCTGGCCCGTGCGTTCACGGTGAAACAGGGCCGCCATGACAGCATAGGCCGTGGTCACGCCGCCAAGCTTGTCGGCAAGAATGGTCGGGGAATAATCGGGTTTGGCATCAGGATCGCGAAGCATCGGTAGGCTGGCCAGTCCAGACACCGCCTGAACGATGTCATCAAAGGCGGGTTTCGCGGCGTATGGCCCGTCTTGCCCGTACCCGGTCGCGAAAACCGTGATGAGGTCGGGATTGTCGCGCCGCAACGTTTCAGGATCAAGCGACAGGCGCGCCAGCGCTGCGGGCCGGATGCTTGAAATCATCACATCTGCACCCTTCAGAAGCTTGCGCAGGCGCGCGCGGTCCGGTTCAGTCTTGAGATCCAGAACGATGCTGCGCTTGTTGCGGTTCGCCCCCAGATAGGCGGCCCCCATCATCGGGTTGCGCGACGGCTGGATCTGTCGGATCAGATCGCCCTCGGGACTTTCCACCTTGATCACATCGGCCCCCAGATCGCCAAGCATCTGGGTTGCCAGGGGGCCAAAGATGATCGACGTCAGGTCGATGATCCTGACCCCATCCAGGATAGCGGGTTTCTTCGCGGTGGTCATGTCTGCTGGTTTCCTGCGCTAGGACCGAGTTCCGAATTCGGCGCGAATGGCTTCGCCTTCCCCGTCTAGGGCCGGCAGCGGGCCGAGAGCTGCGTCGCCGGCGCTGCGCCGGATCGGCGGTGCCGGGATGTTGATGTCACCAGAGGGCGTGCTGATGGTGGACCTGTCAAGCTGCGGGTGCTCGGACAGCGAGGCCACGTCGTTCACCGCGCCCGATGCAATGCCTGCGGCGTCGAGCAGCCTCAAAATCTCGGGGCGGTCATGCGATGCGAACACCGACTTGATGACCTTTTCGAGTTCGCCCTTGTTTGCCAGACGTTTCGAATTGCTATCGAATCGCGGATCGGCTGCAAGGGCGGGTTTCGCCAAGACGTTTTCACAAAAGCTCTTCCATTCGCCTTCGTGCTGCACGGTGATGACGACAAGCTGGCCGTCGCCACATTCAAAGGCCCCGTAGGGGCAGATCACCGTATGGTTCAACCCGACCCGGGGCGTCGGACGGCCCTGATAGTCGTGATATAACAGGGGAACTGCCATCCAGTCGGCCATCACGTCGAACATGGCCACCGATACGCCGCTACCCTTGCCTGTTTGTTCGCGCCCGATCAGCGCTTCACAGATCCCTGCGTGGGCTGTCATGCCGGTGGCTATATCACAGACCGACACGCCGACCCGGCCCGGCCCGTCGGGTGTGCCGGTCACCGATGCCAGGCCGCTCTCGCATTGCACCAAAAGGTCATAGGCCTTGGCGTTGCGCATTGGGCCGTCTTCGCCGTAACCGGTGATATCGCAGGTCACCAGGCGCGGGAACCTTTCGCGCAAGGTGGCCGAATCGAGCCCCAGCTTTGCCAGCGCGCCAGGCAAAAGGTTCTGAATAAACACATCTGCGTTTTCTAGCATTCTCAGCAAGATCTCGCGGTCTTCGTCGTCTTTAATATCCAGGGCGACCGATTCCTTGCCCCGGTTCAACCAAGCGAAGTAAACGCTTTCGCCATTTGCTGCACTGTCGTAGGCGCGGGCGAAATCGCCTACGCCCTTGCGTTCGATCTTGATCACGCGTGCACCGGCATCGGCCAGCCGCGACGAGCAAAAAGGGGCGGCCACTGCCTGTTCGAGTGCGATAACAAGTTTGCCGGAGAGGGGGAGGGGGTTTGAACCTGACATGACTTTCTCGCTGGTGATCCTAAGAGGTTGACAAAATCTAACAGATGTTAGAATTATTATCAACACGCTTGACCAGTTACTGGATCGTTTGAAGGAGGGCACGGGTGCCAAACGCCACAGGACCAGATCAGATTTTCCAGCAGGCACTTGCCAATCAGGAAATCCTGCTGCCCAAATGCGACGACTGCGGGGCATTTCACTTTTTTCCCAGGGTTCTATGCCCCCACTGCCATGGCGCCGCGATCTCGTGGCAGCGCGCCAGCGGCAAGGGTCGGGTTCATACCACCACGGTCGTGCGCCGCAAACCGGAACGCGGCGGCGATTACAACGTGTGCATGGTCGAACTGGAAGAAGGCGTTCGGATGATGAGCCGGGTCGAAGGCATCGCGCCCGATGATGTTGTGATCGACATGGAAGTGACTGCTTTCGTCGGCGAGGCCGAAGGGGCGCCGGCCGTGCTCTTCAAGCCGGTGGGGGTATAGGTCATGACCAGCGAACTTCGAGGAAAATCCGCCATTGTGGGCACCGGACACGCCGGCTTCGGCGAGGCCCATGGCCTGACGGCCTATGATGTGATGGCGCAGTCCGCGCTTGCAGCTCTTGACGATGCCGGGCTGAAACTGTCCGACGTTGACGGGCTGTTCTGCACCATGATGGAAGACAGCATGCCGGCCCTTATGGCGGCAGAATATCTGGGCATTCAGCCCCGTTTCATCGATGGGACCATGCTGGGCGGGTCTTCTTTCGTGAACTACCTTTCCTCCGCGACCATGGCGCTTGATGCGGGCCTGTGTGATGTCGCGCTGATCGTCTATGGGTCGAACCAGCGCACCGCGTCGGGCAAACTGGTGACGGCCTCGCGCCCGCCGGCCTATGAGGCACCGTATAATCCGCGTTACCCGATTTCTGCCTATGCGATGGCAGCGGCGCGCCACATGCATGAATTTGGCACCACCCGCGAACAACTGGCCGACGTGGCCGTTGCTGCGCGGGCATGGGCGCAGCACAACCCCGAAGCGTTCGAGCGCGGCGCGCTGACCCGCGAAGACGTGCTGGGCGCGCGTATGGTCGGGGATCCGTTGACGGTGCGCGATTGCTGTCTGGTAACCGATGGCGGCGGCGCGATCGTGTTGGTGCGCGCGGACCGCGCAAAGGATTTCCCCAAGGCGCCCGTCTATGTGTTGGGCAGTGCGGCGCACAGCTCGCACCGGCAGATTTCCCAAATGAAGGATTTCACCGTGACGGCGGCCCGCGAGTCGGGCAAGCGCGCCTTTGACGCCGCAGGCGTGTCGCAAAGCGACATTCAGGCGGTGGAACTCTACGACGCCTTTACCATCAATACGATTTTGTTCCTCGAAGATCTCGGATTCTGCGCCAAGGGCGAGGGCGGCGCCTTTGTCGAAGGTGGGCGCATCGCGCCGGGCGGGGTTTTGCCGGTGAACACAAATGGCGGGGGCCTGTCCTGTGTGCACCCCGGGATGTACGGTATCTTTACCGTGATCGAGGCCGCGCGCCAGATCCGTGGCGATGCGCCCGGCATCCAGTTGAAAGATGTCGATCTGGCATTGGCGCATGGCAACGGCGGTGTGCTGTCCAGCCAGGTCACGGCCATTCTGGGGTCACAAAACACACTCTGAATGTAATCAAGGGAGGAAAGATCATGCCATTGGATTTCGAAGAGCTTTCGAATTGGGAATTTGAAGAGATCGAACAGACACTGACCGAGCGGGATACGATCCTTTACGCGCTCGGCTTGGGGTTCGGCGAAGACCCAACCGACAAAAAAGAACTGGCCTATGTCTATGAGGATGGCCTGAAAACGGTTCCGTCGATGGCAGTGATTTTGGGATATCCCGGCTTTTGGCTCCGCAACCCCAAGACCGGCGTGAACTGGCAAAAAGTGCTGCACGGCGAGCAATGGCTGGATGTCTACAAGCCGCTGCCGACAAAGGGCCGGATTATCGGCCGCAGCAAGATCGATTTCATTTCGGATAAGGGCGAAGGCAAGGGCGCGGTCATCTACCAAAGCCGCGATATCATTGATGCGGACACCGGCGACAAGCTGGCGCGCGTTGCGATGTCCGCGTTTTGTCGCGGCGACGGGGGCTTTGGCGGCGAAAACCAGGCCGGCCCCGCGCCCGCAGCGCTGCCTGACCGCGCACCTGATCATGTCTGTGATATTGAAACTCTGCCGCGTCAGGCCCTTATTTACCGTCTCAGCGGCGACATGAACCCGCTACATGCAGACCCTGATGTGGCGCGATCGGTCGGGTTTGACCGCCCGATCCTGCACGGTTTGGCGACCTATGGTCTGGCGGCGCGCGCGATCCTGAAGACGCTGCTCGATTATGATTCCTCCCGGCTGGTCGGGTTGGATGTTCGGTTCTCGGCGCCAGTTTATCCCGGCGAAACCGTCCGGTTCGAAATCTGGGAAGAAGACGGCGAGGCCCGGTTCCGCGCGTCGATCCCGGCCCGTGAGGCATTGGTTCTGAACAACGGTGCTGCACGTTTCAAGTAAGGCACAAACCTTGATCTAACCGTTCAAGGATATTTTGGTGCTGGACTTCAGCACCCTTCTTCCCGGCCCGATGGCGACACTCATGCTCGCCTGGGCCGGGGGCGAAACTATCACGGTCGAGCGGCCCGGGATGGGCGATGACGCCGTGCGCACGATCAATCCAGGTATCATTTTCAGCTCAATGGCCGGCCACGATCTCAGTTGCGTGGGGAAGCGGGGGGCTCTCGCTGTGCCGCGGACCGGATGAGCAGCCTACGGCTCTGTTTGCGCTGGTCGGTGATTCCGGGGCAGCACCTACCCGGCGGTGGTCAATATCCATTTTTTGTCCAGACGGCGCAGCAAAGTAGCGGCGCGGGCGTTCGCCTTGACGTCGCTCTATCCGCGAGCGCCATCGCATTCGACTACTGGTCGCACGCCGCAGGCGCGATCGTCCGCCCGCAGATCGTCCGCGGCGGCAGACACCTGACCGGCAGATTGTTGATGCGCGGTGGGGAAAACCGCACCGAATCAGCCGTTGATCCGCCCTTTGCGGCGCGTGGGGTGTTTGACCGGAAACTGGATATTTCTGGAACGATCAAGCAGGGGCTTTCGTTGCCGAACACGCTGGAATTCCGGGCGCGCAAGGGCAGAAAAGCGCATGCAGCCACGTTGGGCGAAAACAATATTCACTACGGCGCCGAACCGCGAAAGACGGAATGAAACCCGTTGACGGCCAAGTCTTAACCTATTAATCTAACAAATGTTAGAAAAAAGGGGGGAACCAATGGCCCAGCCCAAAGACGACCTGCCGACAGAGGCAGAACGCTTTGTCTTACCATCGCGCTTTGTCGAGAGCGACAGCCTCGAAGTGCAGGATTTCGTATCATCGGCTTTGCGTGACCTTCCCGCAGATGCGTCAAACCGCGACAAGGCAATCCGCCTGTTCGAAGCGGTTCGCGACGGTATTCGGTATGATCCCTATTGCTTTGCGCTGGACGAAGATTCCTATCGCGCCAGCCGTATCGCAGGGGCCGAAGCGGCGTTTTGCGTGCCTAAGGCGATCCTGCTTGCAGCCTGTTTGCGTGCCGTCGGCATTCCCGCAGCTCTGGGGTTTGCGGATGTACGCAACCACCTGAACACGCCCAAGCTGCAAGAGTTGATGGAAACCGATCTGTTTATCTATCACGGCTACGTTCAATTATGGCTGGGTGAGGAAACCTACAAGGTCACGCCCGCGTTCAACATGGAGCTTTGTGAGCGATTCGGCGTCAAACCTCTGGTCTTTGACGGGTACCACGATGCGCTCTTCCACGAGTTCGACGAACAGGACCACCGGCACATGGAATATGTGAATGACCGGGGGCTCTATTTTGACGCGCCGATGGAAGAGTTCCTGGCGGCCTTCAAGGAAACCTACCCAAAATTGGAAGAATTCAACCGCGTGCGAATTTCCAAGGATTCCAGCGGCTATGACGCCGGATTTTCCAAGGAGGGCGCATCTTGAAGTATCTGGACGATTTTTCGCCGGGTCAGGTCTTTCGCTTTCGCAGCACCCCGATGTCTGCGGAATCGATCAAGGCGTTCGCCAAAGAATGGGATCCGCAGCGCCTGCACACTGACGAAGAATATGCGGCCACCATACACGGTAGCCTTATCGCGTCGGGCTTTCAGACCATGCTTGAGGTGTTCAAACCCATCATGACGGAAATGATGGTCGATACCGCCAATATCGGCGGTATGGGCTTTGACAATCTTCGCTGGCTGCGGCCCGTGCGTCCGGATGAAACGCTCGATATCGAGATGACGGTGAATTCTGTGACGCCGTCCAAGAGCAAACCCGACCGAGGCGTCTTGCACTATACGCTCAGCGCCAAGAACCCCCAGGGCGAAGTTGTGTTCACAACCGACACGCCCGTGATGATCCAGCGTAAACAAAATGGCTCAGACTGACATGAACTCCAGCGATCAGGAAGATCTTCGTCTGCTGCGCGAAAGCGCACGCACACTGTTTGACCGTGCCGGCGGAAGCGGGCGCGCCAGAAAACTACGGGATGCCGGCAATGGCTGGGACGCGGACATGGTCCGCGAACTTGCCGAAGCGGGCGTCTACGGGGTAACCGTACCCGAGGACCACGGAGGGCTTGGCATGGGCCTGGCCGCCGGCGGCGTCATCGCCGAGGAAGTCGGCCGTGTGATTGCCCCGGAACCTGTGGTGGCGACGGTCGGGCTGACCCTTGGCCTGTTGCGCCGCCTTTGCCCGGACCATCCGAAAATGGAGCAGCTTATTAGCGGCGACATTACACTGGCGGTCGCATGGCAAGAGCGTGGCCCGAATGGCGGCCCGGCTGAGGCCAGTTGTCGTTATGCCGGCGGAAAGCTGACAGGCAGCAAGGCCTGGGTTGTCGGTGCGTCCGGCGCACAGGGTTTTCTGGTTGTGGCCGAGGGGGAGTCCGGTCCGGTTCTCGTCTTGGCAGACGCGGGCGCAGACGGGCTTTCCGTTGAAAAACGCACGCAGGCTGATGGCAGTACAATGGGCGAGCTTTCGTTTTCGAACGCCCCGGCCGAAGAACTGGCCAGCGGCAGTGCGGTTCAGGACGCGCTCGGCGAGGCGGTCAACGATGCCACGGCGCTTGCCGCGGCCGAAATAGTCGGGCTGAGCGAACGCGCTTTCGAGATCGCGCTCGACTACATTAAGACACGCGAACAGTTCGATAAGCCCATCGGGTCTTTTCAGGTCATCCAGCACCGCGCCGTCGACCTCAACGTGATGTGCGAAGTCGCACAAGCCGGGGTGCGCGAGGCACTTGCGCAGATGGACAGCGAAACCGATCCCAAGGTTCGGGCCCAGCTTGCCAGCCGTGCCAAGGCGCGTGCGGTTACGGCCGCCAAAAGGATTACCCGTGATGCGATCCAGTTGCACGGGGCGGTCGGTTACACCGATGAATTCGATATTGGCCTTTACCTGAACCGGGCCCTGGTTTTGTCGGCATGGCTAGGTGATGACGCCTATCACCGGCGGATTTGGTTCGAGGCACGTGAAGAAAAGGGAGCCGCATAATGACCGACTGGAACGCTATGAGCGATGCGGACTTCCGCAAAGAGGTGCGCGGGTTCTTTGAGGCCGAATACCCCGAAGAACTACGCCATCTGGCGCACCGTCCCAAGTTCGCAGAGATCGAACATTGGCACCGCAAGCTGCATGCCAAAGGTTGGGTCGCCCCTGCCTGGCCTGCGGAATACGGCGGCATGGGGCTGAATGCTGCCAAGCTGCTGATCTTCTACGAAGAGCAGCAACGCTGGGGCGTCAACCGCGGCCGTGACATGGGTGTGCAGATGGTCGGCCCGCTGATCATCAAGTTCGGCACCCAGGAGCAAAAAGACTACTGGCTGCCGCGCATCCTGAGCTGCGAAGACATCTGGTGTCAGGGCTATTCTGAACCCGGTGCCGGGTCGGATCTGGCCAACCTGCGCACACGTGCAGAGATTGAAGGCGACGAGTTT
The DNA here is from genome assembly GCF_049943335.1 of Aliiroseovarius sp. PTFE2010. Taxonomy (NCBI): domain Bacteria; kingdom Pseudomonadati; phylum Pseudomonadota; class Alphaproteobacteria; order Rhodobacterales; family Paracoccaceae; genus Aliiroseovarius; species Aliiroseovarius sp. PTFE2010. The sequence goes on along the minus strand of NZ_JBNFVY010000006.1, from coordinate 103,452 downwards.
GTCATCAACGGCCAGAAAATCTGGACCACGATGGCGCATGACGCCACGCATATCTTCATGTTGGTGCGCACCGATCCGGACGCGCCGAAAAAACAGCAGGGGATCAGTTTCCTGCTTGCGCCGATGGATCAGCCCGGTGTCGAAGTGCGCACAATCACCACCCTGTCGGGCGAGACCGAGTTTTGCGAAGTCTTCTTCGACAATGCCCGCACGCCGCGCGAGAACCTTGTTGGCGAGCTGAACAAAGGCTGGACGATGGCCAAGGCGCTCTTGAGCTTTGAGCGTATCTTCATCGGCTCGCCCAGTCTGGCCCAGAACGCTTTGGGGCAGCTGGAAAGCTTTGCCCGTGGCCGAGGCGCTTTTGACGATCCGGTGTTCCGCGACCGCTTTGCCCAGGCTGCGCTGGACGTTGAAGATCACGCGGCGCTTTACGCCCGGTTCGCCGATCAGCTCAAGCGCGGTGAAACGCTGGGCGCGGATGTCTCGATGCTCAAGATCTGGGTGACCGAGTGCTTCCAGCGCATCACCGAGCTGATGATCGAAGCGGCCGGCCCGGATGGCGGCACGGTTGGCCCACTGCAGGTGGGCAATGTAAGTGTCGATGTCCTTGCCAGCTTTTACAAAGCCCGGCCCACAACAATTTACGGTGGATCGAACGAAATCCAGCGAAACATCCTGTCCAAGGCCGTTCTCGGACTGCCTGGCTGAACCCATACCCACACCCTACGGAGGAAAAGAACTATGTCGGAGCGTTATGCAAAGTACGACAAACTGAAATTTGACTACCCGGCGGATCGCGTGCTGCGCATCACGTTCGACCGGCCCGAGACATTCAATTCTGTCGATGCGGAAACCCACACCCAGATGACCGATATGTGGATCGACATCGACCGTGACCCCGATATCAACTCGGTGATCGTTACCGGCGCTGGCAAAGCCTTTTCGGCCGGCGGCGATTTCAGCCTGATCGAAAATATGATCGGCAATTCGCACGAGATCATGAAGACTTGGAAAGAAGCCAAGGATCTTGTCTACAATATCATCAACTGCAACAAGCCGATCATTTCCGCGATCAACGGTCCGGCCGCGGGCGCTGGCCTTGTCGTTGCAATTCTCGCTGACATCTCGATTGCCGGCAAGAGAGCCAAGATCGTCGATGGCCACCCGCGTCTGGGTGTCGCTGCCGGTGACGTCGCCGCGATCATCTGGCCGCTGTTGACCTCGATGGCCAAGGCAAAATACTACCTGATGACCTGCAAGCCCGTGTCCGGCGAAGAAGCCGAGCGCATCGGTCTGGTGTCGATGTGCGTCGAAGACGAAGAACTGCAGCAGATCGCGCTTGATACGGCTGTCGAACTTGCCAACGGCTCGCAAAGCGCGATCCGCTGGACCAAATATTCGCTGAACAACTGGCTGCGCCAGGCTGGTCCGATTTTCGATGCCTCGACAGCACTGGAAATGCTGGGCTTCATGAGCGAAGATGTTAAAGAAGGTGTGTTGTCACACCGCGAGAAGCGCGCGCCGAACTTCCGTAAGGATTGCCCGCTTTAAGCAACACAAGGCCAAGGAGGCATAGATATGTCAGCAAACATCTATAAAGACATCGCGAAAACCTATGCCGCAGCGGCCGAAAAGGCACCGGGTCTGAAATCGCGCTTTGCAGCTGCCGGATTCGATCCGGCAGCCGTTTCATCCCTGGCAGATCTATCGCGTCTGCCGGTGATGAAGAAAGAAGAGCTTTTGAAGATTCAGCGCGACAACCCGCCGTTTGGCGGGTTCCTCGCCTCTGATCTAAAGAATGTCGGGCGGATATACGTGTCGCCCGGCCCAATTTTCGAACCGGCGCTTTCGGGCGGCGGCGGACATGGCTTGGACCTGCTGTTCAAATCAGCCGGCGTGGGCCCGGGGGACATCATCCTGAATACCTGGATGTACCACCTTGTGCCCGCGGGCTTGCTGTTCGACGAAGCGGCTCAGGCTGCGGGCGCCACGGTGATCCCTGGCGGCGTAGGCAATACCGAGCTGCAGGCACAGATTATCGTTGAGACCGGCGTGACATCGATCTGCGCCTCGACCGCGTTTTTCCTGACGTTGGCGGATAAAGTGATCGAAACCTATGGACGCGACGCGTGGAAGGTCAAAACCGCCTTCCTGGGTGGCGAAATGGGCGATTGGATGGCCAAACGTCGCCGGATCGAAGCCGATTACGGCGTGTCGACCTGGGCCGCCTATGCCACCGCCGATCTGGGCCTTGTCGCCTATGAAGATGGCGGCGAAGGCTATGTGGTTCATCCCGACCGCGTGGTTCAAATCTGCGATCCGGTCAGTGGAGAGCAAGTCGCGCATGGCGAGCCGGGCGAGGTTGTCGTCACTGCGCTTGATGCCACTTGGCCGATGATCCGGTTTGGCACCGGCGACAGCGCCTTTGCGCTGGAAAGCAAAGAAGATGGCAGCGTCAGCCGCATTTCCACGTTGCAGGGCCGGGTTGGCGCGGCGGTCAAAGTGCGCGAAATATTCGTATATCCGCGCGTGATCGAAGAAGTCGTTATCGCGACGCCGGGGGCAAAGGCCGCGCAGGCCGTGGTCACCCGCGAAAACGACCGCGACATGATCCGCGTTTCACTTGTGCTGGAAGATGGCGCTGATGCGTCGGCTGCGGAAACGGCCGCTGCCGAGGCCTTCAAACTGCATTCCAGAATCCGCGCCGACGCGGTGAGCGTCGTTGCAGAGTTGCCCGAGAGTGCAGATCTTATCATCAACCAGAAAGACGGCTGAGATCGTTCGTCACGCTTCCGCGAAAGCGGCTGAAACAGAAGGGCGGCTGGGCAACCTGCCGCCCTTGTTCTTTTTAAGCGCAGAGCGCGTTCTTCGCAGCATGGTATTCCCGGTCCAGCCGGTCGACGTAATCCGCAGTGGTTGTCACACTGCGCACCGCACCGATCCCCTGACCGCTGCCCCAGATGTCGCGCCAAGCCTTGGGACGGATGTCGCCAGTGGCCAAATCCAGCTTGTTGCCGTCGCCGGTCAGGTTGTCGGGATCAAGCCCGACCGCGCGGACAGAAGGCTTGAGGTAATTGGCGTTCACGCCGCTGAAGTGGCTGGTGTATAGAATGTCGTCAGCGCCGCTATCGACGATCATCTGCTTGTAAGCCTCAGACGCGACAGCCTCGGTCGTGGCAATGAAGGGCGATCCGATATATCCGAAATCGGCACCCATGGCCTGCGCTGCCAGAATCGAGCTTCCGGTGGCGATGGATCCCGACAGGGCCAGCGGCCCGTCAAACCATTCGCGGATCTCTTGAACCAACGCAAAAGGCGACAGGGCACCGGCGTGACCGCCTGCACCCGCGCAGACCGCGATCAGGCCGTCGGCGCCCTTGTCGATCGCTTTCCTGGCGTATTTGTTGTTGATCACGTCGTGCAGCACGACGCCGCCGCAGTCATGCGCGGCCTGATTGACGTCTTCGCGCGCGCCCATCGAGGTGATCCAGACGGGCACTTTCCAGCGCGCGCATATTTCGACGTCGCGTTCGATACGGTCGTTCGAACGGTGCACAATCTGGTTGACTGCAAAGGGCGCGGCCGGGCGATCCGGGTTGGCCTGATTATGCGCGTCCAGTTCTTCGGTGATGCGCTTGAGCCAAGCTTCCAGCAGGGGGGGCTCTCCGTCGCTTTCGCGCGCGTTGAGTGCCGGAAAGCTGCCGATCACGCCAGCTTTGCACTGAGCAATGACTAGATCGGGTCCGGACACCAAGAACATCGGAGAACAAATCACAGGCAGGCGCAGGCGGCCAAGGGAAGAGTCAGAATACATGGTCAACTTCTTCGTTATTTCAACTAGGTCTGGCGAAGTTCCCTGAAGCATATGTCAGGCAGTCCGACAGAGCCAAACATTCCTGCAATCAGATCGCAATCGGAAAGGGGCATGGGGCGAATTTTACACGAGTCTGTTTTTCGGCCTTGGGGGATGTGCGGTGGTCCCACCCGGCCGTAGCGTATCGGTAGCCGACTCATTCGGGAGGAATAAGCGGTGCCATTGCTCTATACTCGCTCGGAGGGTGTCGGTCGGATGACCTTCGACTTTCCCGAGAAGAAAAATGCGCTCGACCAAGACGCGCGCAAGGAAATGGAACGCATCGTCACAGAGGTGCGGGATGACGACCGTGTCCGCGCGCTGCTGATCACCGGAAATGGTGGCGCGTTCTGCGCGGGGGGTGACATCAATACGTTTGCAGGCGCGTCGCCCACCGCAATGCGCGACCGCATGAAACAACAGCACCGCGTGACGCGGACGCTCTATGATCTTGAAAAGCCGGTGGTTGCCGCCGTTGCAGGGCCCGCGTTTGGCGTGGGATTCAATATCGCGCTGCTGGCCGACGTGATCCTTGCCGCGCCGTCAGCCCGATTCTGCCAGGCCTATGCAAGGGTGGCGATCGTGCCCGACGGCGGCGGGCTTTACCTGTTGGCGCGGGTGGTCGGCACGCAGCGCGCCAAGGCAATGTTCATGACGGCCCAGGTGATCGGCGCACAAGAGGCGTGTGACCTTGGAATTGTTCATGCGATTTACGAAGAAGACGCGCTGGACGCAGAAGCATCTGCGCTTGCCGCGCGTCTGGCCGAAGGGCCAACCCGCGCCTTCGGGCTGGGCAAGGCGATGCTGAACCGCGGCATGGATTGTGATTTCGCCACCTACCTTGAAATCGAAGCCACCGCCGAAGCCCATATCATGCAGACCGACGATCACCGCGAGGCCGTGGCCGCATTCAGGGAAAAGCGCCAACCGCGCTTTTGCGGATCATGAGCGCGCCGGCCGTGGGTGGCCCGCTGGCCGGTCTGAAAGTGATCGACTTGGGTCAGGTCTATCTGGGCCCCTATTGCGGGCTGATGTTCGCCCTCATGGGGGCCGAAGTCATCAAGGTCGAACCGCCCGGCGGCGACAGTATCCGCGGCATAGCGGGCGGGCGGGAAAACCCCGCCGCCATGATGCTCAATTCCAGCAAACAGAGCGTGACGCTCGATCTGACAACTGAGGACGGACGCGCCGCGTTGCTGGCCCTGGCAGATACGGCCGATGTGCTGATCGAGAATTCACGCCCCGGAACAATGGACAAGCTAGGTCTGGGGTGGGACACGCTCTCGGCCCGCAATCCGCGCCTGGTCATGGGGTCGGGCAAGGGCTACGCGGCCGATTCAGTCTATCGCGATGCGCCGGCGATGGATTTTCCGATTCAGGCCTTGACCGGGCTGATGTCGGTGACCGGGTTTCCCGATGGTCCGCCGGTGAAATGCGGCGCGGCGATCACTGATTTTCTGGGTGGTATCCATCTTTTTGGTGGCATTATGGCAGCGCTGCACGCGCGCGGCGCGACAGGGCGCGGGGACTTTGTCCAAATCGCCATGCAGGACGTCACACACCACGCGCTGGCGTCGAATATCGCCAGCTATCTGCTGGCGCCTGACGGGTTCGCTGACCGGGCCGGCAACAGTCAGGCCGTGCTCAAGGTCGCCCCCTACGATCTGTTTTCGGCGAAAGACGGGCAGGTGGCGATCATGTGCCTGAACGATCGCCACTGGCAGCAGCTGGCCCGCACTATGGGCCGCCCTGATCTGGCCGAAGATCCCGACCTGGCCGAGGGGCCCGCGCGCTGCGCGCGGCGTGCTGAAGTCGATGGCTGGGTGACGGCGTGGACCTCACGCCATACCCGCGCCGAGATTTTCGCGGCCCTGAGCGGCGCACATGTGCCGTCCGCCCCGGTCCGCAATCTGGCGGAAGTGGTGTCGGACGACGACATGCGCGCCCGCGGCATGATCCATGACCTTCCGCATCCAGAACTGGGCACAGTCCCTGTTCCAGGGCTGCCCATGCGTTTCGCGGGGCACGCTCAGGTTGCACCTATCCCCGCACCAGCCGCAGGCGCCGATACGGTGCGCATCCTTGCCGCACTGAATCAGGCCCGGCTTACCGCTCAAACAAAGGACACAAACTGACATGTTCAAGCTCGATCCAGAATTGGAAGATTTTCGCAATGAGGCCCGCAAGCTGGCAGAACGCGAGTTCGCCCCCAAGGCCGCCTATTGGGACGAAAAAGAGGAATTTCCGGCAGCGAACCGCGACAAGCTGGCCGAACTTGGCTATCTGGGCATGTTCGTCCCCGAAGAATACGGCGGATCCGGCGCGCCGGTGATTCAGGGCACGGTCTTTTTGGAAGAAATGGCGCGGGTCTGTTTCAACACGGCGCTGGTGTCGCAGCTTTATCTGAACGGTCCATCGCGCGCGATCAGCGTTCTGGGCAACGACGAACAGAAAAAGCGGTTTCTGCCCGACATGGCCGCAGGCAAGAAATTCATCGCAATCGCCATCAGCGAACCCGAGGCAGGGTCGGCCGTGACCGACCTGCGCACCACGGCCACCAAGGACGGCGACGGCTGGGTGCTGAACGGTAACAAGTGCTGGTCGACCGGCGCCCATGTCGCTGATTATGCGCTGGTCTTCTGCCGCTTCGGCAAGGCCAGCGGTGCGAAGGGGATCGGCGCCTTTGTCGTCGATTTGAAGAAACCCGGTGCACGGATCGGGCACATATCGCTGAAAATGGGTGGCCGGGGCCTGACCGAGGCAGAGATCATTCTTGAAAACTACAAGGCCGGCCCCGAAGACGTTCTGGTCGAAGGCGATCCGGAAAGTTCACGCTCTTTCGCGCTGCTGATGAGCAGTTTCGGACCCGAACGTGTGGGCAACGCGGCAATGTGCGTGGGGCTGGCGCAAGGCGCGTTCGATGCGGCCAAGGAATATTCCGAAATCCGCCATCAGTTCGGACGCCCCATCAACGAATTCCAGGGCCTGCAGTGGAAGATCGCCGACATGGCCACGCAGATCCATGCCGCGCGGTTGATGGTTTATCGCGCCGCCACAAACCCCGCACCGAACGGCTTTCCCGATCCGATGGACGCGACCATGGCCAAGCTTTATGCCAATGAAATGGCGCAGCGGGTCACGAACGAGGCGCTGCAAATTCACGGCCACAACGGCTATACACGCGAATACCCGCTGGAGCGCATGGTGCGCGATGCGCGCGGCTTTGCGCTCGGTGGGGGCACGGTGGAAATCCTGCGCAACACGATCGCCGCGATGGTCTATGGCCATAGCTTCGATCAGCGGCGGGGGTAGGGCGGATGCATCCCTCTTTGCTGACCGCCGAACAGATCGCGTTGAAGGACGCCGCGCGCAAGCTGGCTCAGGGCGAATTCAAGGATCGTGCTGCGCGATGGGATCGCGAGGGCATATACCCCGAGGAAAACCACCACCGCCTGAGCGCCCTGGGCTATCTGGGTATGACCATCCCCGAAGATTATGGCGGGGGGGGCGTTTCGCTGGTCGATTGCTATCTGGTGGTCGAGGAATTGGCGAAGGTGGATTTCAACACCGCGCTGATCGTCCATGATCAGAACGTCTCGCCCCGGATCATCGCCACCTGCGGCAGCGACGAATTGAAACAGGCCTTTCTGCCGCGCTTTGCGGCGGGCGAGATCGAATGCGCGATTTCCTGGACTGAACCCGGCGCGGGGTCGGACGCCACGGCGGTGACGACCTCGCTGCGCCAGGACGGCGACGATTTTGTGCTGAACGGCGGCAAGATCTTTACCACCTTCGGCGACCGGGCCGATTACCTTCTGGTTTATGCGCGGTTTTGCGACAGCAAGGGCGCGCGGGGCATCGGCACGGTTCTGGTGGAACGCGAAAGCCCCGGCGTGACGGTGAACATCCTTGAACAAAAGATGGGCGCGCGCGGCTGCAACGAATGCGAAATCCACTTTGACGATGTGCGCGTGCCCGCGGAAAACATCGTGACCGAAGGACTGGCCGACAATTCCAGCGGCTTTGTCCGCCCCTTGGGCGTTTACAACGGTACCCGCGTCGGCATGGGGGTTCTGGCGCTTGGCGTGGCCGAAGGTGCGTTCGACTTGGCCTGCGACTACATGAAAACCCGCCGTCAGTTCGGCAAGGCGCTGTCCGATATGCAGGGCCTGCAATGGATGATGTCGGACATGAAAGTGCAGATCGAGGCCGCCCGGGCGCTTTGCTACACCGCGCTGTCGCTGATCGACCGGGGCCAGCCTGATCCGACGCTGTCTTCGATCGCCAAGGTTCAGGCAACTGAAATGGCGCAGCGCGTGACCCACGATGCGATGCAGATGTTCGGCGGCTACGGCTATTTCGGTTCGCTCCCGCTCGAGCGGATGGTGCGCGATGTGCGGATGCTGACGATCACCGGGGGTACGACCCAGATCCACAAGAACGGGATTGCTCGGGCGCTATTCGCTGACTGACAACTATTCGCCACAGGGAGGGGCGGGTCATGGCAAGTGATATCACAGTTGAACACAAAGAAGGCCTGGCCGTCGTGACGTTGAACCGGCCGGACAAGCTGAATGCGCTGACCCTTGAGATGCGGGTCGACGTTTTGGACGCGTTTCGCGAAATTCAAACCGACCCGCAGACCCGGGCGGTTCTGTTGCGGGCAGAGGGCCGTGCTTTTTGTGCGGGCGCGGATATTTCGACCATGGGCAAAGACGATGCCTGGGGCGACCGCGCGCGTTTGTACAAGGCGCATCAAATGATACTTTCCATCTTCAATTGTGAAAAGCCTGTGGTCGCTGCGGTGCGCGGTCCGGCGGTGGGAATTGGGCTGAGCATGGCGCTGGCCTGCGACGTCCTGCTGCTTTCCGAGACCGCGAAACTTGGTCAGGTCTTTCGCAAGATCGGCCTGGCCCCGGATGGCGGGGCGGCCTTTTTCCTTCAAAACCTGATCGGGCGGCAGCGCGCGACGGACCTTGCCTTTTCTGCCCGGCTGGTGCCGGCCGAAGAAGCCCTCAGCCTGGGTTTGGCAAGCCAGGTTCATCCCGATGATGCCCTTGACAAGGCGGCGCTGGATTATGCCGGGGACCTGGCTGCGGGTCCGACCTTTGCCTTGGCTGGTGCCAAGCGGTTGATGCGCGCCGCGATGCAACCGTCGCTAGAGAACTTCCTTGACACAGAAGCCATCATTCAGGGGCAAATCATCAAGAGCGCAGATCACGCCGAAGGTATCGACGCCTTTCTGAACAAGAGAAAACCGATTTTCCGCGGGGCTTGACCAAACGGTGAGCGTCCTGACCATGACAGGGAGGAAAAAGCGATGGAAACAGTAATTGCACGACTTGGATGGGTGTCGCGGATCATCACTTATGTCGCGACTGCCTTGGCGGCGCTGATGATGGTCCACGTTACACTCGATGTCATTCTGAGCCAGTTTGTCGCCGAGCCGCTGCCCGGAACGGTGGATTACGTATCCTATTATTATATGGTCGGGTTGGTCTTTCTGCCGCTTCCTTTCGTCGAATTCACCAACGAGCACATCAAGGTCGACCTGATCCACGATCTGATCCCGCCGGCGGGCAGGACCGTTCTGGATATGCTGGCCCTGGCGCTGTCTGCAGTGTTCTACGGCCTGCTGACCTGGCAGACCTGGATCGACGCAGTCGAAAAATACACCATTGGGGAACAATCCATGGGCATGGCGGCGGTGACTGTCTGGCCCGGTCGTTTCTTTCTGCCACTTGGCGCGGGTCTGATGGTGCTGCTTTTGCTGGCCAAGCTGATCCAACGGCCGTTCACCGACGCCGGCATGGCCGGTCCCACCCACGACATGTACGAATAGGAGCAGAACGGTGAGCTTTTTTCAAATCGGCCTTTGCGGCATTGTTTCTGTGATCGTACTGGTTTTGCTGCGCGTTCCAATCGCGGTCGCCCTGGGCATCGTATCTTTCTTCGGGTTCTGGGCCATGTTGGGCAGCGGCGCGGCATTCGGTCTGCTGACGGCAGTGCCCTATGACTTTGCGGCGCACTGGACGCTCAGTTCGATCCCGATGTTCCTTTTGATGGGTTACGTCTGCTATCAGACCGATATCACGCGCGGGATTTTCAAGGCGGCGCGGATCTGGTTGTCGTTTCTGCCCGGAGGGTTGGCGGTGGCCAGTGTTGGTGGGGCTGCGCTGTTTTCGGCAGCGGCCGGGTCCAGCCTTGCTTGCGCTGCGGCCATGGGGCGGATCGCGGTGCCGGAAATGCTCAAGCGCAAATATGACCCCGGATTGAGCACGGCCGTCGTGGCTGCGGCCGGGACCATGGGATCACTGATCCCGCCCAGTATCCTTTTGATCATTTACGGTATCTTTGCCGAAGTCGCGATCAGCAAGCTGTTTCTGGCTGCGATCGTGCCGGGCTTGCTGACGATGCTGGGCTACGCGGCGGTGATCATCATTCGGGCGCGGATCAACCCCGAACTTGCGCCTCCGCTGGATGAACGCTCAACCTGGCCGGAACGGCTCGAAGCTCTGGGCGAAACATGGCCAGTGCTTTTGTTGGTGTTGGGCGTATTTGGCGGACTGTTTTCGGGGTTTTTCACCCCAACACAGGCAGGTGCGGTCGGGGCGGCGCTGTCCTTTGTGATTGCGGCCGCGCGCGGTACTTTGAACTGGCGAGTGACGAAGATCGCGCTCTTGGATACGGCGAAAATGACCGCAGCGATCTTTATTATCGCGGTCGGGGCCAACCTGTTTTCGCGGTTCCTGGCCATCAGCGGAATTCCCGAAGCGATGTCGGATCTGGTGATTGATCTGGGCGCCAGCTATGTGTTGCTGGTCTTCGGAACTGCCGTGCTGTTTTGCGTGTTGGGAATGATCCTTGACCCGCTGGGCATCTTGCTGTTGACGCTGCCGATCCTTCTGCCGATCTACGAAGCGAACCATATCAGCCTGATCTGGCTGGGTGTGCTTGCAACCAAGCTGGTCGAAATGGCGCTGATCACGCCGCCGGTGGGGCTCAACGTCTTCGTGATCAAGGGTATTGTCGGAGACGCGGTTCCGATTTCACTGATTTTCAAAGGCGTTTTGTGGTTCTTGGCTGCAGATGTGGTGGTTCTGATCATCATGGTCGCCTTTCCTGAATCGGTCATGTTCCTGCCGGAGCTTGGCAATTGATACGGCCACCCTGGCCATGCTGAACCCGCCCGAAAGCGGGACTTCGAAACAGAGGAGGAGACCACATGAAATTGACGAAGATCCTGACCATACTGGCGACAGGCGCCTGCATCTCTGCGACGCCCGCCTTGGCCGAAAAACGGGTGACGATAACCAACTGGACCTCGCCCAATCATGCGACGACGCGCGGCCATGCCGCCTTTGCCGAAATGACCGAAGCCGAATTTCCCGATGCCTTCGACTTTAAGCTGTTTGCGGGCGGCGCTTTGCTTGGCGCCAAGCCGACGCTGTCGGGCCTGCGCGACGGTGTGGCGGACATGGGCCTGTTGGCGCTGACCTATTTTCGGGCGGAAATGCCCTACGCGCAGCTCGTTGCCGACATGGCGCTTTTGGGCGAAGACCACTATGCCATGGCCGGTGCCACCAGCGAATTCGTGATGCTGAACTGCCAGCCATGCAAGGACGAGTTCGCCAAAAACGGCATGGTGGCGCTAAGCGGGATCAGCACGGCGCCTTACGTATTGCTGACCACCAAGCCAATCGTCGACATCAAAGACATGCAAGGCGTCAAATTGCGCACTGGCGGGTCGGTCTGGGACCGGTGGGCGACACGCCTTGGGGCAGAGCCGGTCAACGTGCCCACGAGCGAGATGTACGACACGATGAGTCATGGTGTCGTCACCGCCGCAGTGCAGCCGATCGGTGCGCTCAAAGGGCATAGCCTGATTGAAGTTGCCAAACACCTGACGGCATTGCCGCTGGGCACCTATCATTCCGGCTCGATCTTTGCCGCAAGCCCGAAGTTCTGGAATTCTCTTTCGCAGGAGCAACGCGAGCAATTCGTCAAGAACGTACCCGAAGCCGTTGCGCAGACTGAGGTTTTTTACGAAACCGACGATCTTGATGTGCTGAAAGAGGCAAGCGAACTTGGTCTGCAGGTCCATGAACCTTCGCCAGAGTTTCTTCAGGATCTTGTCGATTTCCGCACCGCCGACCTTGAAGCGATCGCCCAGATCTCGCGCGAGGAACGCGGTATCGAAGAGCCCGAACCGCTGATCGCAAAATACCGGGAACTGATCGAAAAATGGCACGCTCTGGTGCAACCGCTCCAACCGATCCGTGACAATCCACAGCCCTATGCGGATCTTCTGCGTGAGGAGATCTACACCAAGATCGACCTGACCACATACCCGAACTGAGCCATTTCTGGCCCCAACGCAAAGCGGCCCTTCGCAAGAAGGGCCGCTTTTTTCATGACTGATCGTCTGGTCAGAGTGTGGCTTGGGTGCCCAGAATATTCGTCACCTGGCTGGACAGGACACCGCCATTGCCGTGGGCCACTGCCAATTCGGCACCCGTGATCTGACGGTCTGCGGCCTCGCCGCGCAGCTGGCGCACCGCTTCGACCAGCGTAAAGATGCCGTACATGCCCGGATGCACGCAGGACAGCCCGCCGCCGTTGGTATTGACCGGCAGATGACCGCCGGGCGCGATGCCGCCATTTTCAACGAAGGCGCCGCCTTCGCCTTTCTTGCAAAATCCCAGGTCCTCAAGAAACAGGATCACGTTGATGGTGAACGCATCGTAGAGCTGGACCACGTCGATGTCGGCGGGTTTGACGCCGGCCATGTCCATCGCAGTCCGGCCGGATTGCGCGGCGCCGGTCACGGTCAGATCCGCCATTTCGGAAATGTCGCGGTGCGTCGTGCCTTCGCCGCCACCCAGCAGATAGACCGGGGGCTTGGGATGATCCTTGGCCGTCTCGGCCCGCCGCATCACGATCGCGCCGCCGCCATCGGTGACCAGGCAGCAGTCGCGCACCCGCAGCGGGTCCGAAACCAACCGCGAGGCAATGACATCCTCGCGCGTCAGGGGATCGCGGATGAACGCCTCGGGGTTCTTTTGCGCCCAGGCGCGGGCAGCCACCGCCACGTCGGCCAGCTGTTCGCGCGTGGTGCCAAATTGCGTCATGTGACGGTCTGCGGCCAGCGCGTAGGACGACAGCGGGAACATCGGCTTGTAGGGGGCTTCATAGGTCGGCAGGCCAAGCGCGGTCATCAACTTGCCCGAGGCGGTGCGCTGGTTCGACCCGTAGCAGATCAGCACCGTATCGGCGAGCCGCAACTCAAGCAGCATCGCGGCCCAGAGCGTGTGCGACAGGAACGACGAGCCGCCCATGCGGTTGTTCATGGTGAACTTGGGATTCAGCCCAAGTTCCTGCGCCAGGGTCAGCCCCGACAGCATGTCCAGCGGCTGGCAAGTGGCAATGGCATCGACCTCGCCCAATGCGATCCCCGCGTCGGCCAGCGCACCATACGCGGCCTCGACGGTGATCTCCATCGAGCTTTTGCCATGGGCCTCGCCGCAGCCGGCTAGCGCGGCACCGACAATGGCGGCTTTTCCCCGCAAACTCATTGTGCATCTCCTTCTGGTCGGAAGACCACGGCGGGTTCACCATCTGCGCCTTCGCCGACCGAAGCGTTCACTTTCAGCCCGGCAACAATCTTGTCGTGCTCGATGCCGTCGATGCGCGACATCATTCGCACGCCTTCATCCAGATCCACCAGCACCACATTGTAATCGCCGCCCCGTTCCGGCTTTCGGCGCACGACTGTGCGCGCATAGACCGTTCCACTGCCGGTTGGCGCGACCCATTCAAGATCCGCGCTGCCACAGGCCGGGCAGATCACGCGCGGATGAAACACATGCGCGCCGCAGCTGCCGCATTTCTGAATTTCGAAGACGCCGTTGGCCAGTTTCCCGGCAAAGACAGCATCCGGCCCAGGGCCCTTTTTTATACCTGTCATGTCAGAACCCGATGTGGAACCCGCCATTCACGCTCAGGTGTTGGCCGGTGATATAGGATGCCGCGTTGGACAACAGGAAACAGACAGGCTGCGCCACTTCTTCAGGGGTGCTCATCCGGCCCATCGGGATCTGCGCCATGTACCTGTCGACGAACTTGTCCGAACGGATCGTTTCAGTCATCGGTGTTTCGACCATTCCGAAACAGACCGAGTTGACGTTGATCCTGTACCGGCCCCATTCGCGCGCCGCACTCATCGTCAGGCCGAGCACGCCGGACTTGGCAGCGCCATAGTTGATCTGGCCGATTGTGCCGCGACGCCCGGCATCAGATGAAATGTTCACAATGGCGCGGCGTGCAGCGCTTTCCGGGTCCTTTTCGGCCTGCTCTTTGTAATAGGTGCCCACGGCCTGCAGGCAGGCGAAAACGCCGGTAAGGTTCACATCGATGACCTGCTGCCATGTGGCGCGGTCCATCTTGTGAATCATGGCGGCGCGCACGATTCCGGCGTTGTTCACCAGCCCGTTGATGTCTCCGAATTCGTCCAGCGCGAATTTCACCAGTTTTTCGGGAAATTCCGGATCAGCTACATTGCCCACGATGGCGCGGGCATTGCCGCCGATCTGTTCGGCAGTTTCCTTGACGCCGTCTTCGTTCAGATCGTTCACCACGACCTTGGCGCCCAGTTCTGCCGCCAGCGTGGCCACGCCGCGGCCGATACCCTGTCCGGCGCCGGTGACGATAATCACCTGATCTTCCAATGTCATCGGGTTGATCATATCTATCTCCTCACTTCATTCGCATGTTTCAATTTATTCGCTGTCGTCCGGCGCTGGTTGGCCAGGCGGCGGTGTGATCCGCTTGATCACGGCATCGCCATGCGCCAGGCGTTGCCCGTCCTGATTAAAAATCTCACCCTGAACAAATACCAGCTTGCGCCCGCCCCCGACAACGCGCGCGCGGGCCGTCAGCGTATCACCTTCGGCTGCCGGGCCGACAAAACTGGTGGTGAGCGAAAGCGTCAAGCAGCGATGACCGGGGCGGCCTTCGCCGGCGTAGGCGGCGCAAAAGGTGACCGCGTTGTCCAGCATTGTCGCGTAGACCCCGCCATGCACCGCGAAAGCGCCGTTCAGGTGATCGTGGGTGATCGGCAATTGCAGCTCGGCCTTGCCGTCGGACCACGAAACAAAGCGCACGCCCAGCAACGCGTTGAACGGGGCGGGTATGTCCGGTCTGCCGTCCTGCGCGCTCATCTCAGGCGGTCCTCCGGTTCCGCGCGAATGTCACGATGAGCGCGGCCACGAGCGCCAGCGCGGTTCCGGCGGCGACCGCGCCGGGGATCGAAACCGCCAGCATCGCGGTCGAGGGCAAGGCGATGGCCAGCCCGGCAACCCCAAGAAGCAGTCGCGCAATCGCGCCCGTCGGACCAGCTTCGATACGTCCGACCCCCATAAGATACCCCTGCAATCCGGCGCATATCAGCAAGACGCCGACGCCCGCACGCGCGATCGTCAACACGCTGTCGACCAAGCCCGCCTGCAGCGTGTACGCGGGATCGAGAACGAAAAAGAAGGGAAGGACATAGATGATCGTGCCCAGTTTCATCGCTTCGAAGGCCGCCGCAAAGGGTTTGGCCTGGGCAATGGCCGCCGCGGCGAATGCTGCCAGCGCCACGGGCGGCGTGATATAGCTCAGCATGCTCCAATAAAGGATGAACAGATGCACGCCGATCGGGTCGAGCCCGCCGGCGATCAGGGCCGGGGCCAGAGACACAGCCAGGATGACATAGGCGGCCGTCACCGTCATGCCCATTCCAAGGATGAAACTGGTCAGGGCGCCCAGAAGCAGCAGAAAGAAGGTATTGCCGCCCGCAATGTAAAGCAGATCGTTAGAGATCGTGCCGGACATGCCGGTCACCGCCAGCCCGCCCACAATCAGGCCGACCGCCGCAAGGATCGCGACCAGTTCAACGAACAGACGGCCTGTGGCGATCAGGAAATTCATCAGCTCTTTGCGCCCCCACCGCGACTTGGAGAGCAGCTGGTTCAGAACGATAAGCAGCGCAGTTGCATAGAAGGGGGCGATGGCCTCGCGTTTGAGATAGAGCAGCATCCAGATCAGAAGCCCAAAGACAGCGAGGAAATACCAACCTTCGCGCAGCACCCTGCCGATCTTTGGAAGATCGGCGCGCGGCACGCCTTTCAGCCCGTTGCGCGCTGAGTAGGCGTCGATCTGGGCGAACAGGCCGAAGAAGTAGAGCAGCGAGGGCAACACCGCCGCCACCACAATGTTGGTGTAGTCCGTCATCAGGAATGTCGCCATGACAAAGGCGGTGGCGCCCATGATCGGGGGCATCAGGACCGCCCCTGTCGAAGCTGCCGCTTCAATCCCCGCTGCGTAACTGGGCCGAAAGCCCACCTTTTTCATGGCGGGAATGGTGATCGAACCGGTCGTCAGCACATTGGTGATCACGCTGCCGCTCATCGAACCTGTCAGCCCACTGGTCAGAACGCCCACCTTGGCCGGCCCGCCCCGCACATGCCCGAGCGCGGCAAAGGCGATGTCGATGAAGAACGGCCCGGCGCCGGTGTGCTGCATCGCGACCCCGAAGATCATGAACCCAACGACAAGGTTGACGAAACTGCGCATCGGTATGCCCAGGACGCTTTCACCGCTCATTGCGTGGAAGATCGCCGTCTCGACCGGCGTGCGCTGGAACCCCTGGATCGGGCCGGGCGCATAGCTGGCAATCATGGGGTAGATGGAAAACACCAGGATAACGGCGAACAGCACCCAGCCGCCGGTGCGCCGTGCTGCCACCAGCAGCAGGAACCAAAAGGCGAAGCTGGCGATCACGGCATGAAGCGGGGCGGCGAAATCCCACCCTTTGTTCACGACGCTGCGCCCATAATAAGCAAAGAATGCACAGGTGATCAGGGCAAGCAGGGCCAGGAAATAATCCCACCAGCGGGTCGATCCGTATGGGTCGGACTTGGAGCAGGGAAAGACAAGATACACCAGCGGCAACGTCAACAGAAGCATCACGTACAGGTAGTGAATCTCAAGCAACCGGATGTTCATGAAGAACCCGAGATTGAAGAGATGGTTGACCGATGCCGCGGTCAAGAGCACCGCCGAGATGACAAGCAGCCAGCGAACAAAAACGGGCAGAATGCCCATGGCGGCCGGTTGTGCCGGTGCGTCCTGTGTTTCTTGTGACATGCCCGTTTCCCCGTTGTGTACAGCGTTGGTTGTCGCGCGGCGCCGCCTGGACGCCGCGCAGCATCGTCTCAGCGGAAAAAGACCTCGTGGCCGGCCGCTTCCAGTGCCTGGGCGCGGGCGTTCATCCATGCGGCGGTAAATTCTTCTTCACCGTCAGGTGCGTCATCGACAAAGCCGCTCCAAGCCTCGGCGAGTACGTTTTGCCGTGCCACCAGTTTGTCCTGATTTGCCTGGGCTTCCGGGGTCCAAAGACCTTTTTCCTGGAAATAGGCGACGCTGCCATCGCTCCATGGCATCACCCAGGACAGGATCTGGCGATCAATCGCGTAAGCATTGGCGCCGGGGGCGGCGTCCTTGTAGTCGTCGAACCCTTCGTCAAGCGCGGCGACGATGTTGCGCACTTCGCTGCTATCCTGATCGGCGACCGTCACAAGGATCGGATAGGGGTATAGCGCCATGCGCAGCGGAGAATCAGGATCGATGGCTGGCCCCACCGACACCATGTGCGGTGTCACGAAAGGTGTCACACTGGTATAGCGTGCCCATGCTTCGCTTTCGTCCGCTGGTGTTTCAAGCCATTTGAGGCCGCGCGGGCTCGCCTCGATCTGGTAGTTCACCGTGGTTGTTGTCAGCGCAAAGGCGGCATCCACGCGATCTTCAAGAATGCCCTTGAGAGAATTCACGTACCCCGAAAACTCCACAGGCTCGACGTCGTCCCATGTGAGGTCTGCAAAGGCCAGAAGACCTTCCATGTTGTTGTCAATCGCGGGCGAACTGGCGGCGCGACCCACCCGTTTCCCTTTGAGATCTTCGATTGTATCGATGCCCGCATCAGCGGCGACAGCGACGCCCAGACCATAATCGCCAACCGCCTGAAGAACTGCCCGGATCGGCTGCGGCCCCCATTCAGGTGAAGCGAAAAGGAACACCCCTTCGCCCGCGAAATACGAAGCGATGCCGCACAGGCAGTAATCTACCGTCCCGTTCTTGAGGGGCGTCATCCGCGAGACATCGTTCCGTCCAGGCAGCACGCGGACTGTCGATCCATATTTGCTGCGCATCATGTTGCCGATGGCGATGGAATGCGCATGGCCGGCCGATCCCGTGTCATAGGCTGACCACGCGATCACGTCCGGCAGTTTGATGTCCTGTGCGCTGGCCGACGCGGCAACCGCCAGACAGGCGGCCGCAGCGATACTTGTCGTTTTGAAACTCATGACTTTCTCCTCCTTGTTGGTTATTATTCCCGGAAATCAGCCATTCAGATCAAAGCTCCGAAAACGCGACATCCTTGTCCACGCGTATTTCCGGGGGCAGTCCGAGAATACGTTCGCCGATGATCGTGCGCTGGATCTCGTCGGATCCGCCAGCGATGCGGTTGCCCGGCGCGGTCAGGTATTCGTTGCGCCAGCGCGCCACGTCATCGCCTGCTTTGGCCGATATGCCCGCCGCAGTTCCCGCCAGTTCCATCCCGAAAGCGCCCATTTCTTGACGCAGCTTGCCCAGCAGCAGCTTGCCGATCGAGCCCTCTTCACCCGGCGCGTCGCCGCGCGACAGCGATGTCATGACCCGGTAGGACGTGAATTCAAGCCCGCGCTGGCGTGCGATGAAATCGGCGATGCGCGCGCGCACTTCGCCGTCTTCGATGGCCGGGCGCCCGTTCCGTTCGACACGGCTGGCCAGATCGATCAATTCTTCTGCCCGCGCGCCCCCACTGGCGCGGCCGACCGAAATGCTGAACCGTTCGTTCATCAGCGTGGTCAGGGCCACCTTCCACCCTTCGGATTCGCCGCCCAAGCGGGCACTATCCGGCACGCGTAGATCGTCGATGAACACTTCGTTAAAGCTGGCACTGCCGGAAATCTGGCGAATTGAACGGGTTTCGATGGCAGGGTCGGACATGTCCACAAGGAACATGGTCATCCCCTTGTGCTTGGGCACCTGTGGGTCGGTGCGTGCCAGCAGGATGCCGTGGGTGGAATAATGCGCCCCCGACGTCCAGACCTTCTGACCGGAGATCACCCAGTCGTCGCCGTCGCGGCGTGCGCGGGTGCGGATGCCAGCCAGATCGGATCCGGCGGCGGGTTCGGAAAACAACTGGCACCAGATGTCTTCGCCCGTCAGGGCACGGGGCAAAACCGTAATTTTCTGGTCGTCCGTGCCATGCATCATGACCGTCGGCCCGACCAGCCCGATCCCGATCAGAAAGACGTTGGGCGGTACGGCGTAGCGCCCTTCCTCCTGGTTCCAGATCACCTGTTCAATCGGGGTGGCGTCGCGGCCGCCGAAAGCGCGGGGCCATGTCAGTCCGGCCCAGCCCGCTTCGGCCTTGCGCGCTTGCCAGTCGCGCGCACGCGCAACTTCGTCGGCGTCGCGGGCCATGAAATGGTCCTGTGCCTTTTCGCTGCCATCGCGCAGGGTTGCGTTGGCATCCAACCAGTCCCGCGCTTTTGCGCGGAAGGCGGCTTCTTCTGGGCTGTCGCTAAAATCCATCTGTCCAGTTCCCTTGTCAGCTTGCGGCCTGTGGGGCGTCTGTCAGATCCCCAAGCAGCCGTTCGCGCCATAGATCGGTCGGGCCGAGTTCCGCCTTTAACTGCCAGCCTCGCCGCAGAAACAAATGCGGGTCGGCGGCCCAGGTGAATCCGATACCGCCATGAAGTTGTATCGATTCCTCGGTCGTGAACTGCACCGCATCAAGTGCCGTTAGGCGCGCCACGGCGGCCGCTTCGCCCAGGCGGTTGTCTCTGCTCGCCAGCGCCCAGGCGCCGAAGAAGGCGTTGGATCGCGCCAGTTCGATCTTGGCGAACATGTCCGCGAGCCGGTGCTTGACCGCTTGAAAGCTGCCGATCGGACGTCCAAACGCCCGCCGCTCGCCAGCATAGGCCGTGGTCATGGAAAGCGCGCGCTCGGCCAGGCCGATCTGTTCGAACGCCGCCAGCACTGCAGCACCGTCCAGCAGGGCCCGGATCGCTTCGGGATCAGAGCCGGGCAGCAATTCGACCGGCGTGTTGTCAAAGACGATCTCGCCCGCGGGGCGGGTGCGATCGATCGGGTCCAGCGCATTGATCGTCACCGACGGGTCGGAAAGATCCGCGAGGTAGAGGCGCGCGGTGCCGCCTTCGTCCATCGCAGCGACCAGCGCATGTGCCGCATCGGCTGCGAAGGAAACCGGCGATTTTCGTCCCGACAGGCGATCCTGCACCACCTTTGCCGATACCTTGTCCGGTGCCAGCCCCCCACCTTCAGCAAGCGCGGCGGCAACGATCACGCGGCCTTGCGCGATCCCGGGCAAAAGCTGTTTCCTTTGGCTTTGCGTACCCATGGTCTGGAGCGCCGGGATGGCCAGGCTGAGAACCGGGGCAAAAGGGACGGCGGCCAGGCTGCGGCCGATTTCTTCGGCGACAATTGCCAGCTCAACGGCCCCCATGGCCGAGCCTCCGTCTTCTTCGGGCATGGCAAGGCCAAGCCACCCGCCATCGGCCAACGCGGCCCATGTTGCGGTATCGAACCCTTCGCCAGTATCGAGACGCTCATGCCCAACCGCGAGAGTGGCGTGATCGCTCAGTAATCGTGCCAGCGTGTCGCGTATGGCATCCTGCTCTTCGGAGAAACCGAAATTCATGCTGGACCCCTCCTCTAGGTCATGGGCATCGCCTGCCCATCTTGGTAAGGGTAGATCGCCGGTCGGCCCGTCCCAAATGCTATTGGGGACTCGTTGCGCAAAACCACATATGTGAAATGGCACCGGCAAAATCGCCATTGGACCGCAAGGCGTGATTCATCATGAATGTGCTCAATCGCCGCGAGAGCCGCAAAAAAGGGCCCGTCAATTGATTCCCGTCGCGCCCGCCCCCTAACCTGTAAAGACCGGGGCATGTTCGGATCGCCCGATAGGTATGGCCGAACCCTCGCTGAAAATTGGACTGACCAAGGGAATTGCGCGTCATGGAAACTGTAGGGCTGGGGTTTTGCTATGAAGATTTGCCCGTGGGGCGCAAGTTTCGGACCATTGGCCGCACCGTGACCGACACCGACATCACGAATTTTGTCAGCGTCACCGGCATGCTTGAGGTCTTGTTCATCAATAGTGATTTTCGCGAAAAGGAATCCAATATGCCCGGTTTTGCCGCGCCGGGCGCGCTGGTCTATACCTTTATGGAAGGGCTCTTGACCCAAGCCACAATGCAACACACAGGCTTTGCCTTCTTGGACATGGAACTCAAGGTCATGGGGCCCACGTTTGCCGGCGACACCATCCATTGTGAGGTTGAGGTGATCGAGTCGCGCCGCTCGAAGAGCCGGCCGAACCGCGGCCTGGTCCGGACCCGGAACAAGGTGTTCAAGCAAACAGGAGAGCAGGTGTTGGAATACACGCCGTTGCGGATGATCAAGGCACGCACAACGGATGGCGAGCCAAGTGTGAAGTAAACCAGTTTCGGATGCGTCCTGGCCATTCTTTCCAGGCCGATTAGCGCTGGACTGCAGCCTTGGTTTTGCTAGTACCCGGTCGGATCGCGAAACTGGAGATGTTGATTATGAAAACCGCGCAATCTGACCGAGCTGAGGCTGCCGGCGCCACATCGGGTGGGCCACGGTCGCTGACGCGCATCCTTGCGCTCTTCGATTTGTTGGCACGTAGCGACCAGCGCATGTCGCTGTCGGAACTCAGTAGCGCGATTGATTGTCCCAAGAGCAGTTTGCTGGTGCTTCTTCGCCCTCTCACCGAGAAGGGGTACCTGATGCGCGAGGAAGACAATTACTTTCTCGGCCCGAGGATCTTTCAGTTCGCCCAGTCGATCCTGACCAATCACCCGTTCGAATCCGCCCTGCGCGCGGTGATGAGCGACATGGTCGCCCAGACCGGAGAGACCGTCCTGTTCGCGGTGCGCGATGGCGGAAATGTCGTTTATTCAGCGGTCGTCGAAAGCCCGCAGCCGGTCCGGTACGTCGCCCAGATGGGGATCAACCGGCCATTGTTCTGTTCGGCATCGGGGTTGGTCATGTTGGCCTATGAAACGCCGCAGGACCTGGATGATTACTTTCGGCGCACCGAATTGACGCCGCTTACGCCCAATTCGATCACCGACGAAAAAGAACTGCGGCTCCTGATATCACAGATCCGCAAAACCGGTTATGCCAGTACGGCCGGAACGGCGCATGTCGATGCCGCGGGTTTCGGGGTTCCCGTCTTTCGCGCCGACGGCCACCTGGCGGGCGCCTTGGTGATTGGCGCCCCCTTGGAACGCGCCAACCGAAACAAAAAGCAGTACGTGGCCGCGGCCAAGACGGGCGCTGAACGGCTGTCCAGGGCACTTGGCTATCGTTCGGGCCTGAAAGGAACCGCCCTGCACTAGGCGCGTGCGGTTCCCCGGTTTTCTTTAGCGCGCACCTTTAGCGCACACGATGAACTTATCTCAGTCCCAGCCCGCGCGCGATGATACCACGTAAAATTTCGCGGGTGCCGCCGCGTAGCGAAAATGACGGCACCGCAAGTTCGGTATAGGCCAGAACTGCCGCATAGCTGTCGCGCCCCCCGGGCACGGCCGGACGCGATACAAGACTGCGGGCCAGACGCGGGATATCCTGTTCATAGAGCGCGCCCAGATCCTTGACGATGGCGGCCTGCAGTGATGGGTTCTTGCCTTCGTTCAGCATCCCGGCGACCGAGCGTGACATCTGCCGCAGCACCATCAGATGCGCGGACAGGCGGCCGATTTCGGCCTGCTGCGCTTCGGTGGCGTCCTGGCGCAGCAAGCGGATCAGTTCCTCGATCAGGGCAAAGGACGAAAGGAACCGTTCCGGCCCGCTGCGTTCGAAGGCCAGTTCGCTCATGACCTGGGACCAACCTTCGCCTTTTTCCCCCAGAAGGGCGTCGGACGGCAGGAAGGTGTTGTCGAAGATCACCTGGTTGAAATGATGTTCGCCGCCCAGATCGATGATCGGGCTGATTTGAATGTTCTCGGTGGCCTTGAGATCGATCAGAAACTGGCTCATCCCGCCGTGGCGGTCATCGCTCTTGCCGGTGCGGCAGAACAGGATCATGTAATCGGCCACATGCGCATAGGTCGTCCAGACCTTGGTGCCATTGACCCGGAACCCACCTTCAACCTCGGTGGCGACGGTGCGCGTGGCCGCAAGGTCCGAGCCGGAATCCGGTTCGCTCATCCCGATGCAGAAACACAGCTCGCCCGCGGCGATGCGCGGTACGATCGCGCGTTTCTGCTCTTCGGTGCCCTTGGCAAGAATCAGCGGGCCGCTCTGACGATCGGCGATCCAGTGCGAAATGACCGGCGCACCGGCAGCCAGCAGTTCTTCGGACACGACATAGCGTTCCAGTGCGCTGCGCGCGTGGCCGCCGTATTCTTTGGGAAAAGTCATGCCGACCCAGCCGCGTTGCGCCAGCTTGCGTGAAAAGTCACGGCTGAACCCATTCCACGACTCTGCGCGTTTTTCGGGCGGGAAATCGGCCAATTCTTCGGCTAGAAACGCACGGACCTCTTGCCGCAGATCGTCATAGTCGGCGCCGGGCGGGGGTGAAGGAAACGCGGTGAGTGTCATGCCGTTGCGCCTTGTGCTGTGCTGTCAGTGATGAAGTGCCAGAAGGTGTCGTGGGGGCTCGACAGTGCGGCCTGTCCCAGTTCCTGTGTCCAGTCAAGTTCGGTGCCGAACTCGTCGCGCCAGCTCCAGATCCGTTTTGTGAAATGGTGCAGCGCATGTTCCTGGGTATACCCGATGGCCCCATGAATCTGGTGGGCCAGTGCCCCGACCGTTTCCGCGGCTTCCCCCGCGCGGCTCTTGGCGGCGGCAACGGTCAGCGCGAAGGCTGATGTGTCATAGCTGTCGGCGGCCATTTCGGCCGCGGTACGCGAGGCAGCGGTTTCCCCGGCCATGGTTGCCAGATTGTGCTGGATCGCCTGAAACTTGCCGATTGGCCGCCCAAACTGCACCCGGTCGTTCGCGTATTGAACGCTCATTTCCAGGATCGCCTCCATCGCGCCGGCGGTTGCCAGACTGCGGATCAGTGCGCCAAGCCCGCGCATCCCGCCCATCGACCGGGGCAGGGGGGCCAGATCGTCCCCTGTCAGCACAAGATCAACGTCGGCGTCGTCGCGCGGCATCCCGGCCAGATCCTGCGCTGCGGTGACAGTCAGATCCTTCACCGGCAGGGACAGGACGTGTTCAGCCCCATCCAGTTCGGCAATGGTCACGATCCGGTCCGCCCAGCGGGCAAAGGGCACCAGCGTCAGGTGGCCGCTTGCATGTATTGCCGTGCCGCGCCGTTCCAGCTGCAGCGCCGTGCCCTCGGCGATGGTCAGCCTGCCACCTGGCAGGGCCAGACCCGCGCCCGCCAGCACCGCGTTGGCAATAAGGGTTTCGGCCAGTGGCAGGGGCAGGGCATGTGCCCCGGCAATGCGCACCAGCCCCAGCGCTTCGGCAGCGGGTACGCCGAAACCGCCCGCAGCTTCGGGGACCAGCGCCATGGCCAGCCCGGCCTCTTCGATGCGCGTCCACAGGGCGTCGGGGCATTGCCCGCCGGCGGCGTCCTCGCGCAGGCGGTGGGTGACATGGTCGCGGAATAGCCGCTCGGCCATATCATGGATCATCGATTCCATCAGGTGGTCCTTTCAGACGTTGCTAGGTTGGCGGCTGATGTGCCGTGTTCTGGTTTATCTTGCAGCGCTTGGGATGCTTCTTCCCCGTCAGGCATCGCGCCGCGCAGTTGTGGCAGATGCAACCGGGCGCGCAGATCCTGACGGAACGCCCCGGCAGCGGGCGGCACGCCGCCGTCCCTGCGGTATTTCTGAAGACAATCGGCAATCTTGTCCCCGATTTCGGCAGGCGTCGCCGGGTCCGAGGGTGACCCGGGATGCGCGGCGACCGAAATTTCGGACAGGGTTGCGTTGCCTTTGCGAAGGCGGACATGGACGGTGCCGTGATCCACCCCAGTGCGTTCGTGCCTTGGGTCGGGTGTGGTTTCGATGGCCACCATGTCCATCAGACGGCGCACTGCCGGGCGGTGCGGATTGTCGCCTTCGAAATCGGCGAGCACGACTTGGCCTTGGTGCAACGCCACGGCAAGGGTATAGGCCGCGCAGAACTTGGCTTGCATTCCATCTTTGGGGTCGGTGACGTGGAGCGGCAGCATGACGCCCTCGGGCACCGTCATTTCGATCACCGACCCGTCGGGCACTGCTTCGCCGCCGCGTCCAGTATAAAGATGTCGCCCGGCGGCAATCATCCTGTGCGTGAGATAGCAGCACGGGTACAGCTTGCGGGACACCGTGCTCAGAACGATCCGCGGTTCCACCTCTGCCGGGTCACCATTCACACCGTCCGCGCCTGAATAAAGATCGAAAAAGCCGCGCGGTGCAAAAATATCGGGGGCGCCGGTGATGCCGGCCTCGGCCATGCGGGCAGCGCGCAACCCGAATAGGGCGGCGTTGCCGGCCTGGATCGGTTTCGCCATCGTGCCGAAATTGGCCTGCAATCCTCCGGCAAGCGACGCCGCCAGAGACACGGCGTTTCCTATGGCGCCTTCGTCGAGGTCGAGCTGATGCGCGACCGCTGCCGCAGCCGCCAGAGGCCCGATGGTCGATGTGGCGTGCCAGCCCTTGTCGTAGTGAGCAAAGCCAAGAACCTGGCCCAGAGCGACATTCACCGCCGTTCCCACCGCAAGCGCAGACGCAACGCGCCCGGCCGTGTCTGGGCGCGCATGCGCCATGGCCAGCAGTGCAGGCACCAACACCACGCTGGGATGCGTGACGCTGATCGTGTGGACATCGTCAAAGTCGAGCGCGTGACCCGCGACCGCGGTCAGGAACGTGGCGCGTTCGACGCCCCCGTTTTCGAACGCCCCCTCTGGCGTTGCCGGGTTGTCCCCGTCGAGTGCCGCAAGTTGGCGCACCACCGGTTCGTGCCACCCGGCATAGATGACGGCTACGGTGTCCTCGACGCAAAGTGCGGCCTGTTCGGCGTCTGCCTCGCTCAGCCGATGCGGCGCGGCGACGAACTGCGTCAAACGGGCGGTAAAATCACCGATCATGTGGTATCCTCGCTGAGGCTGCATATTGCCCCAAATTGGAAGGCGCTATCAACACTCGGCACTACCCTTTCGCACATATGTGTTGGAGTAGGCGCTTCGCGTTGTGATCCTTGCGGCCGCTGGACATTCTGGAATGAGACCCTTCATCTGTACCTATGCCGGTCGGGGACTGGACTTGACCGGGAAAGCCACGGATAACGCAAAGGCAATCGTGGGTGAGGGTTTCGGCCTGAAAAGCCGAAAAGTAAAGCGCGCCAGCGCAAAGAGACAAGTCGAGGCACCGCTGTGTCATTATCCGTCAGACGACATATCCGCAAACACCTGGAAACGGGGGGCTCGGCTTTGCCGAGCAGTCTGGCGTGCCGACTTTGCCATGGTAAGGGCAACGCATTGCGCGTCGCCGCCGATCACGACGCAACAGACGACACGGGGTCACGGGCATCGTATTCGCGGCTGCTCTCGTCGGTTTGCATACAGATGGGTCGCCTGCGCAAGAGTAGGGGCGGATATCTGCCAGTGACGCCTTGAGACGTTTCGGTACGCGCAACGGGATCGCCGCTGTCTGTCTGCTGTGTTGCCTTGGCGGCGCCATTGCGCAGGGATTCTTTCAATTCAACGGTGCCGCTATCGTGGCTGTGCCCCTGTTTGCGATCTATCTGGCTATCTCATCGCGCTACATTGCGCGCGTTGGATGGGTGCTGCTGTTCTTTTCGGCCGCCATAGCCGTTGCGGCGCTGGCCAAGGGGGTAGAAACACACATCTTTATCGAAGCGGCGGGGCGCGTTGTGTTCCTGGCCGCGCTGCTGACAGCCGTCGCCTTCCTGCGCATCGCGGCGACCCAGGATCCGGTTGTTGCGGTTGCCGGCGAATTCCTGACGCTTCAGCCCCCGACCCGCCGCTACGCTTCGCTGGGTGCAGGGGGCCACCTGTTCGGCGTTCTTTTGAACCTTGGCGGACTGGGCGTGATGCTTGAAGTCATCATGAAAGGGCTCGAGTCGCATCGCCATGAAATGGACGACTTCGTGTACCAGGCCCGCAAGCGGCGCATGGTGAGCGCCTGTATGCGCGGGTTTTCATCAATCGCTTTCTGGACGCCGTTCGGGATTGCGCTCAACCTGATGATTCTCACTATTCCGGGGCTCGAATGGGCGCATCTGGCCCCCTATGGCATTGCGCTGGCCGGGGTGTTGTTTCTACTGGGATGGCTGTTCGACACGGTGGAATGGTGGCGCCCGCCCTCGTCGCGCGGCCGGGCCCCGGCCCTGACCGGGGATTTGCCAAGCTGGGCCCACTGGTCCGCCGTGGTCGTCGCCGGTCATGTCCTTGTTCTGGGGGTAACGGTCGTGGCACTGGACAGGGCGACGGAATACAGTTTTCAGACCGTCCTGATCACCATTGTTCCGATTTACGCGTTTCTCTGGGCGGGCCTGCGCCGCGGCATTGGCAGCATTGGCGACATGTCGCGCCGGTTCGTGACACAGGCACCCGGCTTTGCAACCGAAATGAGCGTTATTGCTTCGGCTGGGTTCATCGGACTTGTTGCGCTCGAAGTTGTTCCGGTCGAATGGATCGCGGATCACCTTGGTTGGATTGCCGTGCGGCCAGTCTTGACCGTTGTGCTTTTGATCATGACGGTGTTCCTGACCGGGCTGCTGGGGGTGCACCCGATGATCTCGGTGGTGCTGCTGGCAGAAGTGGTCAACCGCGTCGGCGTTGATGGCTTGTCGCCGCTTGCGCTGGGTCTTGCGTTGGCTGGCGGCTGGAGCAGCATCATCTGTATGGGCCCGGCCATCACGGCTGTCGTATATGCGTCGTCTATCGTGGGGGAACGGCCGATGACAATCGGTGTGCGCTGGAACGGCATATTTGGGCTTGTCAGTATCCTGCTCATCACGCTCATCGTTGGCGGCGGTGTCGCGACAGGGCTGCTCTGAGCGGTCTCAATTCCCTTTCACGGCCCAGTAGCGAGCATTCGCACATATGTGTTCGATCAGGCTTTGCGCCTGCGCGAAGGTGCTGGATCGCGTGCCGTTCAGTAGAGTTGGCTTGCGCAAATCCCTCAGCGATCTGCCGAAAATAGTATGCATCGGAGCAGTAAGCCAAACGATGGACGGCCAAACGAAACCAACACGTCGCAGCAAGATTACGGGCCTGCAAGACGCGGCGCTCATGGCAAAAGGTGCGTTGGAAGAACGCCCCGAACTTTGTCTCGGCGGGCTGTTCAAACAGGGCCGGCCGGTCGCATTGGTGCGCGGGTTGCTGGCCGCGGGCGCCGAGGGCCTGCATGTCTATTCCTCGCCCGGCGCGGGGTATGACATCGACCTGATGATCGCGGCAGGCGCAGTTGAACAAGTGTTCATTCCTGGCGTCACGCTGGAAAACCGCCTGTGCCCCAATTTCCGAAGCGCGGTCGAGTCTGGGCAGGTGACCGCCCATGCGCTGGATGCGCTGACCGTGGTTGGTGGGCTTATGGCGTCGGCCCATGGTGTGCCGTTCCAGCCAATCGACGCGCTGCGCGGGTCGGACGTATTGAAACACAATCCCCTCTTGCGCGAAATCGACTGCCCTTTTTCGGGGCGCCGTATTCATGCCGTCGGACCGATCCGGCCCCGCGTCACATTCTTGCACGCGCAAGAAGCGGATCGCTGGGGCAACCTGCGCCATCTCAGCACGATGGTCTACGCCGATCAGTTGATGGCGCGCGCCTCGGACATGGTCATTGCCAGTGTGGACAGGATCGTGCCCGACGAGGTCGTTCTGGACGATCCCGCGCGGGTCACGGTGCCTTCCCATTATATCGATGCCGTGGTTGAGCTGCCCTATGGCGCGCACCCGACCGCAAGCTTTCCCAACTATGCGATGGATGAAGAACATATCGACGCCTACGCCGATCTGGGCGATGCTGCCCGGACTGGCGACCGCACGGGTCTGGACGCCTATATCGCGCGCCATGTGACCGGGCCGAAAAGCCAAGAAGATTATATCAAAGCGGTCGGGGGCGCAGACGCACTTGCCCGGCTCAAACCGGAGGCGCGAAAAGAATGAGCGCGGCGGTTTCCCCACTTGAACAGATGGTTGTCGTGCTGGCCCGCGACCTGGCCGATGGCGAATTGGGCGCGGCGGGGGCTGCGGCCCTGGTGCCGATGGCGGCAATCGCACTGGCGCGCGAACTGCACGCACCCAACCTGACAATCGGCGGCGAGATGTTCTTCAACCCCGAGCCGGGACGTCTCTATCCGTCAATGCTGGACGACCGTGCCTTGGGCCGATGCGAGGCCGCTGAAACGTTCATCGAGCTGTTCGGCCACAGCCATCACGGGCTGGATTTTTTCTTTCACAGCGGGTTGCAGCACGATGTGTACGGCAACATCAACTTGCATCATGTCGGCGGAACGTTGCACGCGCCCAGGATGCGCGGGCCGGGGGCGGCCAATTTGTCGTACTGCCATACGTCTACACGGTTTTACATTTGTCCAACCGTCCACACGGCGCGAAATTTCGTCGAGACCGTCGATTTTATCACCATACCCGGACATCTTTCCGGACCCGAGGCGAAACGGGCCGCTGGCCTGGTCAATGAAGGACCGCGCCTGGTGGTGACACCGCGCGCGGTGTTGGATTTCGACAAGACGACGCTGCGAATGCGGCTGAAATCCGTTCACGCGGGCAATACGGCCAAAGAGGTTCAGCGCCACACAGGATTCGATTTGAACATCACGGGGGATGTGCCGCAGACACCGCCGCCAACACAGCAGGAACTGAGCGTCCTGCGAGAGCGGGTCGACAAATCCGGCACTCTGCGCGCCTGAAGCGCGGGTGTCAAAATCGTTGAACAACGACTGGGAGGTAGACATGTTCAAACGTAATATGATCGCAAAAAGGGCGGCACTGGGTAGCGCAGCAGCCCTGAGTGCCACGCTTGTGGCCGGGGTTGTTTCCGCCAAGGATCTTACCATGGGCACCACAAGCCCGACGTCCAGCCACTTTACGATCTCGGTCGCGATGAGCAAGGCGATCGAGTCCGGCTTGGAAGATGCCACTGTCAACGTGATCGAAACCGGCGCCAGCGTGGACAATGTCCTGCGTCTTGCGCGGGACGAAATCGATCTCGGACTTGCCACAACCGATATTCTGATTTCTGCGCGCAATGGAACCGGCAAATTCGAAGGCCACGCTATTCCTGACACGGTTGCGCTTTATCCCTACAGCGCATCGGTCCTGTTGATCGCCGTCACCGAGGATTCTGGCGTGACCACGCTCAGGGAACTGGCCGGAAAGAAATTCAATCCCGGCATCCGGGGGTCGGCCGCCGAAACCCTGACAACCAACGTGCTGTCGATGTTCGACGTCGATGCCAATCTCGTGCATGGCGCCGTGGGTGACGCGGTGGAAGGCATCAAGAACAGGCAACTCGTCGGGTACAGCAAATACGGCGCGGCCAATTCTGTGGACTCGACCCTGCAAGAGTTGATGACCAGCACCAAGATGCGGCTACTCGGGTTCACCCAAGAAGAAGAGACGGCCGCGAAGGACGCGATGGAGGGTGTCGGTTTTACGACCCTGCCCGAAGGGCTGATCGCGGATTCCGAGGCAATCCGGGTACCCAAGCTCAACGTCTTCTTTCTGACCCGCACCGGCGTAATGGATGACGATACGGCGTATGGCATCGCCCGCAGCATTCACCAGAATATGGAGTTGCTGGTCGAGGCTTGGCCGCAACTGGGGGACTACGACATTGCCGCCGACGCCCTTGCGACGATGGACGCCGGTATCGCCTATCATCCGGGCGCGGTGCGTTACTGGAAAGAAGCCGCTGGCGGCTGAACTTTAAGCGCAGAAGGTCAGACCGGTCGCTGGGACCGGTCACGCAGGGCGCCGCGCGCGCCCTGCCGTTTCGGGAGAGATCATGGTACTGACATCGAACAGTTCCACGCCCTGGGAGCGGCGCGGCGCGCAGGCGCTCGGTGCGTTGTTCGCGGCATTTGTCGCGCTTCATTTCTACAATGCCCTGTTTGGACAGTTCGAACCGCTGGTCCAGCGGCCGATCTTTGTGGGCTTCGGTCTGGGCGGCGCGTTTTTCCTTTA
This sequence comes from Aliiroseovarius sp. PTFE2010, assembly GCF_049943335.1. Lineage (NCBI taxonomy): Bacteria > Pseudomonadati > Pseudomonadota > Alphaproteobacteria > Rhodobacterales > Paracoccaceae > Aliiroseovarius > Aliiroseovarius sp. PTFE2010. The sequence goes on along the minus strand of NZ_JBNFVY010000006.1, from coordinate 72,283 downwards.
TGCCGCGCGGGCGTCGCAAACCGGGGGGCGAAGCGTCCTGGGGCGCACCATCGACATCGCGCTGGGGCTGTTGGCGTTCGCCGTGTGTCTTTATGTGATCCTCAATCGGGATCGTTTTTCTGACATCATGGTGCGCTACGGCCCGATGGACAAGACCGCCGGACTGCTGGCCGTGCTGCTGACGCTGGAAGCGGCGCGGCGGGTGATTGGCTGGTTCCTGCCCTTGTTGGCGCTGATAACCGTGCTCTATTATTACTTTGGGTACGATGTGATTGATGGCGGCTGGCGCCCGCCGCGCGTGTCGGCGCGCACGGCTGTCGAAACCTTCTATAGTTCGACCACCGGTATTTTTGGATATCTTGCGGACGTGGGCGCGCGGGTCATCACGATCTATGTACTCTTGGGCGCCCTACTGCTGTCCACCGGGGCCACCGATGTGTTCATGAAGATGGCCACATGGATCGCCGGGCGCACATTTGGTGGTCCGGCCAAGGTCTGCGCCCTGTCCTCGGCGATGTTCGGGACGGTCACCGGATCGGCGGTGGCCAACGTCATGGCGACCGGGTCCATCACCATTCCCACCATGAAGCGCCTGCGCTATCCGCCGGCCTTTGCCGGCGCGGTCGAAGCCGTCGCATCTTCGGCCGGTCAACTGACCCCACCTGTGATGGGGGCGGGCGCCTTCATCATGGCCGAGTTTCTGAATATCCCTTATACCCAGATTGCCGTTGCGGCGATCGGCCCGGCGTTTCTCTACTACCTCGCGATATGGCTGGGGGTGGATCTCTATGCACGGCGCACGAACCTTCAGCCTACGCCCAGGAACGAAATGCCCAACCCGGCGGATTTCCTGGCGCCCGACAAGGCCATCCCATTGTTCCTGCCCATCGCGACGGTGATCTATTTCCTGTTCCAGGGGTATACCCCAAGCTTTGCCGGTGCCGCATCGATCATCGTGCTGGTCCTGGCGTGCCTGGTGGTTCGGCCTTTCGGGAGCAAGGCCCGCGGCGAAAGCCTGCGGGACTGTTGGGCTGGCTTGGCGCGCGATGTATACGGCGGGATGGTCGAAGCGGGCAGGGCGCTGGTGATGATCGCCGCGTTGCTGGCTTGCGCGGCCATTGTCGTCAAGGTTTTGACTGCCACGGGCGCAGGGGTGAAAATCTCGAACCTGCTCTTTTCCGTGTCCGACCAAGGCCTGATCGTCGCCTTGCTGCTGGCGGCCGTGCTATCAATTGTGCTGGGCATGGATGTGCCGACCACGGCCTCTTACGTTCTGGCGGCGGCGGTGGCTGCACCCAGCCTCGTGCGGCTGGGGCTGCCGGAAATGACGGCGCACCTGTTCGTCTTCTACTACGCAATTTTGTCGGCCATCACGCCACCGGTCTGTGCCAGCGTCTATGCGGCGGCCGCGTTGGCCGGGGCCAGCTTCTGGAAAGTGGCGGGCCGCGCGCTGAGTCTGGCCGGCGCGGTTTATGTGGTGCCGTTTCTGTTTGTATTTCGGCCGGGCATTCTGGCGCAGGGTGGGGCAGGACAGATCGTTCTGGACCTGGGCGTGGCCAGCGCAGCGGTCTTTGCTGTCAGCGTCGGCATGAGCGGTTGGTTCCGCGGAAAGATACCGCCCATCGGCCGCGTCCTGTTCCTGTCCGTCGCTGCGCTGCTGTTCTATGCCGCGCCGATGGCCGACGTCGTGGGCGGAATGGCCCTTGCGGCGCTATTGGTATGGCGGTTTCTTCGCGGCGAGCGGCAGACACTCGGCGCCGGGTGACGCCCGGCCTTTTCACACAAAAGAAGGGCCGCCGCGAACGATCCGCGGCGGCCCTTCAATAAGCGTCAGGTGGGGCCGGGGCCCCTTTGCGTCAGGTCAGCTTGAAATAGGGAAAGCTGATTTCGTCCGAGGCCTTCACGAAGGTGACCTCGACCTTGGCCCCAATATACACTTTTTCAGGGTCATCCGTCTGGATCCGGCTCATCATTCGGGGGCCTTCCTCCAGTTCGATCAACGCCACCACGTAAGGCACGTCATCGGCAAAGGCCGGGCCTGCGGGGCGGCGGGCGATGGTAAAGGTATGCACCTCGCCGCGCCCGCTGACCGTATCGAAACTCAGGTTGTCGGAATGGCAATACGGGCAGATCGCGCGTGGATAGAAATGATGCTTGCCGCAATCGCCGCAGAGCGGGATGTCAAGGCGGCCTTCGTGCGCGGCCTCCCAATAGGGCGCGCTGTCGTGGTCGATCACCGGAAGCGGTTTTTCAATGCTCATCGGATCAGTCCTTCTGCAAAATTACGGTCGCGCCAGAGGACAGCGTGCCCCCCGTGCCATGCACCAGCGCGGTTTCGGCGCCCTTGACTTGCCGTTCGCCGCAGTCGCCGCGCAATTGTCGGCTGGCCTCGATCAGCAGGAACATGCCGTACATGCCCGGATGCAGCGCGGACAGGCCGCCGCCATTGGTGTTCATCGGAAAGGCGCCACCGGGCGCCGTGCGCTGGCCGGACACGAAAGCGCCGCCTTCGCCGATTTCGCAAAAGCCGAGCGCTTCGAGCGTCAGCAGAACCGTGATGGTAAAGCTGTCATAGACCTCGACCACGTCAATATCGGCGTGGCTGACCCCTGCCATTTTCATTGCATTTTCGCCGGCCTTCTGCGCGGGCAGCAGGCGGGCAAGGTCGGGCATTTCGCCGATGGCCCAGTGGGTGTGCGCTTCGCCATATCCCTTGACGGCGACAGGTTCGGTCTTGAGATCCTTGGCCCGTTCAGCGGTGGTCATCACGATGGCGCCCGCGCCGTCAGTGACAAGGCAGCAATCGAGCAGGTGCAGTGGCTCTGAGATCATCGTGCTGGACATGACATCGTCGATGGACAGCGGATCGCGCCGCGTTGCGGCAGGGTTCATCTGCGCCCATTTGCGGGTGGCAACGGCGATTTCGGCCAGGTTTTCGGACGTGGTGCCATATTCGTGCATGTGACGCTGCGCCGCCATCGCGTAGCCGCCCACTGGCGTCGGCATCCCGTAGGGCGTTTCGTGCTGCATCGACAGAACCGAAGGGCGCCCGCCCAGATTGCGGCTGCGCAGGGATTTCTGGTCCGAGCTGTAGACGATCAGCGCCACTTCGCAATAGCCTTCGCGCAGCGCCATTGCAGCGTGGGCGACATGCGCCTCGAACGCAGAGCCGCCGATATTGGTGCCGTCGACGAAGGTCGGCATGATGCCCAGATATTCGCCCAGCGTCACCGTGGGCAGTTGCCCCGGGCCCGGTACGCCCCACATGCCGGCGGTCAGAAGACCGTCAACATCGCTCAGTTTCAGTCCGGCTTCTTCGACGGCGGCCTTTGCCACCAATGCGGCATGGCCCAGGACTGACGCCTTTGTAACAAATTTTCCGTCCTCGATAGGTGCATCGGCAAGGCCGACGATCACCGGATCGCGTGCATTCTTCATGGGTTCTTTCTCCTTCTTGTCCCGTCGTTGCGATGCGGCCCCAATGTCAGCTCGGACGCATGGTCTTGGCGATGAGCGTACGCTGAATCTGCGACGTCCCGCCACCGATGGTGCTCTGCATCCCTTCGCGGAAATACCGTTCCATGTCCGCCTCTGGCAACATGGAATGGCCACCGAGGATCTGCATTCCGTTGCGTGTGACTGTTTGCAGGGTTTCTGAGGCATAGAGTTTCGCCATCGACACTTCGCGCATACAGGGCGTTTTGGCCGCGGCCATGCTGGCGGCGCGATAGACCAGCAAGCGCGCTGCGTCGACCTGGGTCTGCATGTCGGCCAGCATGTGGCGGATGACCTGAAAGTCGAAGATCGGCCTGTCGAACTGGATCCGGTCATGGGCGTAGCGCAGCGCATCGTCGACCGCTGTCTGGGCATTGCCAACATAGGCGGCGGCGACGGCCACACGTTCCAGTTCCAGATGGTCGGTGATGATCTTCCAGCCGTCGTTTTCCGTGCCCAGCAGCGCTTCGGGGGGCAGTTTCACATCGTCGACGAATATCTCGGTGGTGCCGGTCGCGCGGCGCGCCATTGTCGGCAGCTTGCGAATATCGAGCCCTTCGGTGTCGTTGGGGATCAGGAAGACCGAAAGCCCCTTGTGCTTGGGCGCATCGGGATCGGTCCGGGTCAGCATCGCAAGGATCGCATTGTCAGCCTTCGCCCCCGAGCACCACAGTTTCTGCCCGTTGACGACCCAGCCGTCGCCGTCGCGCCGCGCGCGGGTCTTGGTCGATGCCGCATCCGATCCCGCGCCCGGTTCGGAAATTGAAATCGAAAAACGGATGTCGCCATCCAGGAACGGCTGGATGTACCGCTCTTTCTGCTCGGGCGTGCCAAATTTTTCGACGTTCATCGCGGTGAAAGTGGCCACCATCAGACCGGTCGAGAAGTCGAAGCCGTATTTGGCCAGCCCTTCGCACATCAGGGCATAGTCCATGATGTCGCCGCCAAGCCCGCCGCTTTCTTCGGAAAACAGAATGCCCAGCCAGCCCTGCTTGGCCACTTTTTCATAGGCCTCATAGGGGTATTCGCGCTCGCGGTCGCATTTACGGATGTAGTCGCGGCCAATCTCTTCGTCGACGAAACGCTCGACGGTTTGGCGCCACATCTCTTGTTCGGGTGTCAGAAAGTTCATGCGTTCTCTCCGTGTATTTTTTCGTGCGCGGCGCGGATCTTGGCGGGCTCTCCGGGCCGGTCCAGACGCGTCTTGCGGATCAGAAGACTGAATTCGCAGCGCAGGACCGTTTCGTCGCGTTGGTTGATGCCTTCCAGCTTGCTGGTCACGACGCCGTGCTTTTCGTCGTGGTCTTTCAGATTGATGATTTCGACGCGCGCCCAGAGCGTGTCGTTGATGAATGTGGGCCGCAGAAAGCGCAGCTTGTCGCAGCCATAAAAGGCGGCGAGAACGGAGCTGTCGAAGGGGATCATCGCGTTGACGATGGAAAACACCAGGCTGCCCTGAACAAGGCGCTGGCCGTAGATCGCTTCTTTGGCATGCTCGATGTTGGAATGCAGTTCCAGCCAGTTCCCGGTCAGCATGCAGAAGTTGACGACATCGGTTTCCGTCATCGTCCGCCCGCTGGATACGCCGGTCTGGCCCAGTGACAACTCTCCGAATGGGTGACGTATCACGTGAAATTCTCCTGTTGGTCCGCGTTGGGTGTCAGCACGATCAAGGCATCGGCCGCGGCCAGTCCTTTCCCGTCGGCCCGAACCATCACAGGGTTGATTTCAATTTCCGAGATCAGATCGGCGTTTTCGGCGAAGAAAACAGATATGCGTGAAATCAGGTCTGCCAGCGCATCCCGGTCGGCCGGCTCGGCGCCGCGCAATCCCGTCAGCAACCGCGCCCCCGGACCCGAGCGCACCATCGCCTCGGCGGTTTGCAGGCACGCAGGGGCAAGCCGGATTTCGGCCGCATCGATCAGTTCCACCAGAATGCCGCCGGGACCGGCCAGAACGATCGGCCCGAACGTGTCGTCGCGTTTGCAGCCGATGATCCATTCGGCCACCGACCCTTCTTCCATTTCTTCGATCAGCGCTGTGCCGCCCGCAAACCGTTGCGCCATTTCGGCGGCGGCCTGTTTCGCCTCGTCGGGCGACAGGCCCAATCGGACGAGACCATGATCGGACTTATGCGGATAGTCGTCGTGACACAGCTTGGCGACGCAGCGCCCTTCGGCGGGGTTGCGTTTTGGCACCGGCACGCCCATCCGTTGCAGCAGGTCCTTCGCGTCCGCCTCATGGACTACCTTGCGCCCGGCGCGGTGCCAGTTTTCCAGTGTTTCCCTCGGGGTCATGCCACTTCTCCTGTTGTGGCGGCCAGTGCGGCAAGGCCCGACGCCGCCCGCGCGGGCGAATCATAGACCGGAACAGCCCGCTCGCGCAGGGCCTCGCCCGATGCATTGCTGCGCGCTGCACCGGTCCAGACGATCAGGACCGGCTTGTCAGTGCTGTCGAATGCCTCGGCCAAGGCTTCGATGAACTGCTGATCCGGCACAAATGTGATAATTGCGATGGCGATATCCACGCCCGGATCGGCGGCAACGGCCTGGAGACAGCGGCCGACATACGTGGGATTCGCCAGAACCACGCCGGTCAGATCGACCGGGTTTGCGACCGACCCGTAGAACGGCACATAGCGCGACAGCGCGGTTTGCGTCGCCTCGTCCAGGACCGGAACCTCGAAGCCGGCGCTCTCGGCCAGATCGGTCATTTCGACGCCAAGCCCGCCGGTGACAGAGATGATACCGACCCGGTTCCCGGCAGGCTGCCGCCCCGCTGCGAGGGCCGTTACAGCATCAACGGCAGCCACGGATTCCCGCGCGCGGATAACCCCGGTTTCGCGAAACACCGCGCTGATCACCCGATCGTCCCCGGCCATCGCGCCGGTATGCGATTGGACCGCGCGCGATCCGGCGCGGCTGCGCCCGCCCTTGACCGCCACGACATGCTTTCCCGCCTTTGTCAGGCGTTGGGCCGCTTCGGCGAACCGACGCCCGTCGCGCAGTTCTTCGACGTAGCACAGAACCACGCGCGTCTGCGGGTCGTTGCCCAGATAGTCGAGCAGATCTGCGGCGGTCAGATCGGTCTCGTTGCCGCTGGACACGATGGCATTGATCCCCACGCCGCGTTCGCCCAGACGCAACGCCATAAGGCCTCCAAGCGCGCCGGACTGGGAAATCATGGCGACCGGACCGGGGCGAAGGCCGTTGAACATCGGGCTGAAGGTCAGTTGCAGATCCGAGGCCGGGCGCACCACGCCTTCGCAGTTCGGCCCGATCAGGCGAAAGGGCGCGTCCTGCATCACCCTGCGCAGCCGCATTTCATTTTCATGCCCATCGTCCCCGGCTTCTGAAAAACCCGAGGTCACCCCGACCACGACCTTCACGTCGAGCCGCGTGCAGGTTTCCAGAGCGTCCAGTGCGACACTGACCGGGGTTGCCAGAACGACCACGTCGATCGGGCCGTCAATCTCTTCCAGACTGCGCACCGCCGGCAAGCCTTCGATCTCGCCGCCTGAAGGGTTCACCGGGATGATTGTGCCGCTGTAGCCGTTGCTCTTCAGCAGGGCCATCACGGCCTGTCCCAACTTGCCCTTGGTGCGGGACGCCCCGACCACCGCGATGGTGCGGGGATCGAACAAACCGTCCAATGCCTCGGCAACCGAAGGCCGGCTTGCTGCCGCTCGATTCGAGTTTGGGTCCGCCATGCTTTCCTCCGTCAAGTGAAAAAATCTCTGCTTGTTTTGGCGATCTAACGGTTGTTCGATTATTCTCGCAATTGATTTCGGTTCCGAACAGACTGAGTCCGTCAGGGCCGAAAACTAGGGCTTGACGACAGAAAAATAGCGCAAAGTGAGGCAAACCGCGTGAACATGGATAACGGACCACTGAGCGACGTCAGGGTGATTGAATTGGGCCATGTGATCGCCGCACCCATGTGCGGCGCATTGCTGTCGGATTTCGGGGCTGACGTGATCAAGATCGAGCGTCCGGGGCAGGGCGACATGCTGCGGGTGCTGAGCGCGCGCGCCAGCGATGGCGTGGGCGCCTGGTGGAAGACCTTGGCCCGAAACAAACGTCTTTTGGCGCTGGACTGGAAGAGCGAAGACGGTCGCGCGGTTTTGCGCCGCCTGGTCGAAAACGCTCATGTGCTGATCGAAAATTTCCGCCCCGGTGTGCTGGAAAGGGCAGGGTTGGCGCCAGAGGTGTTGCACGACTGGAACCCCGATCTGGTGATCGTGCGGATTTCGGGGTACGGGCAGACCGGGCCGCGCGCCTCGTGGCCGGGGTTCGGTCGCGCCGGCGAAGCCATGAGCGGGCTGGCCCATATCACGGGCTTTGCCGACAACGCACCCATGCACCCCGGCTTTCCCGCCGCCGATTCAACCACCGGCCTGATGGCGGCCTACGGCGCGATGATGGCGCTGCATGCAGTGCGAAACGGCAGCGCGCGGGGCCAGGTGGTGGATCTGGCGATATTCGAGCCGCTGTTGCGTTTGATCGACTACCACATCCCGACGCGCACTGGCGCGGGCCTGCCGGTTGATCGAAACGGTCTTCAGGCCCCCAATTCCTACGCCCCCGCCGGGGTATTTCGCGCGCGGGACGGGAAATGGGTCACCGTCAGCGCGGGCAGCGCGGCCACCGGGCGGCGTCTTTTAGAGGCGGCTGGCGGAAAGGAATGGGCCGAGCAGCCGCAGTTCCAAAGCCTTGACGGCTTTGCCGAGAATATGGACGAAATTGTTGAGCGCCTTGGGGCCTTTGTGGCGCAGCATGATGCGCAGGGGGCGATCGACATCTTTAGCGCCCACGATGCCGTGGCGGCGATGGTCTATGACGTCGATGATATCCTGGCCGATCCCCAGATCGCCGCACGAGGGGACATCGTCGGTGTGGAAGGTGACGACACCAAGGTGGTCGGGCCGGTGCCAAAACTGGACAAGACGCCGGGCCGGCTGCGCTGGCTTGGGCGCAGCGAATTGGGCGCCGACAGCCGCACGATTCTGAAAGAGCTCGGGTATGACGCCGGGCAAATCGACAAACTGACCGAAAAAGGCGCAGTGGCCGAACCAGACCACTGAGCTGGGTCTGCAAGACTTGAGGAGGAACTCATGACCTATCAGATGACATCCGAGCAGCAGGGAATTCGCGATGCGGTCCTGCGGATCTGCGAAGAATTCGATGACGAATTCTGGCTGACCCGTGATCGCGAAGGCGGTTTCCCGCGCGAGTTGCACCAAAAGCTGGCCCGCGATGGCTGGCTGGGGATCGCCATCCCCGAAGAATACGGGGGCGCCGGTCTTGGCATCGTCGATGCCGCGATCATGATGCAGGCCATTGCGGAATCCGGCGGCGGCAACAGCGCTGCCTCGGCGATCCACATGAACATCTTCGGCCTGAACCCGGTCGTGAAATTCGGCACCGATGACCAGAAAAAGAAGTACCTTCCGCCCTTGGTCGCGGGCGAAGAGCGTGCGTGTTTCGGGGTGACTGAACCGACCACCGGCCTGGACACGACCAAGCTGAAAACACGCGCCGTGCGACAGGGTGACCGCTATATCGTGCACGGGCAAAAGGTCTGGATTTCGACCGCCCAAGAGGCCGACAAGATCCTGCTTCTGGCGCGCACCACCCCAATTGAGGACGTCAAGAAACCGACCGAAGGTTTGAGCCTGTTCTACACCGATCTGGATCGCACATTCGTCACAGTGCGCGAGATCGAAAAGATGGGCCGCAAATGCGTCGATTCAAACGAGCTGTTCATCGACGGGCTGCCGATCCCGGCCGAGGATCTGATTGGCGAAGAAGGTCAGGGCTTTCGCCAGATCCTGCACGGGCTGAACCCTGAACGGGTCCTGATCGCCGCCGAAGCGGTCGGGATCGGGCGCAACGCGCTTCGGCGCGCGGCGGATTATGCCAATGAGCGTGTCGTCTTTGGCAGGCCGATCGGTCAGAACCAGGGTGTGCAGCACCCCCTTGCCGCGAGCTGGGCGGAACTGGAAGCGGCCAATCTGATGGCCATGCACGCAGGCGCGCTGTACGACGCCGGCAAGCCCTGTGGAAGCGAAGCCAACGCAGGCAAATACCTGGCCGGTGAAGCGGCGGTGAAGGCGACGCAGACTGCGCAGCTGACATTCGGCGGGTTTGGCTATGCCAAGGAATACCATGTCGAACGCCTGGTTCGGGAAGCCATCCTGTTCCGTATCGCACCGGTCACCCCGCAACTGGTGCTTTCGTTCATCGCGGAACACGCGCTCGGCTTGCCAAAATCCTACTAGTTTCGAAAATCAAAGGAAGACCCATGCGAATTGACGGAATGGATGCCATTTTTTCCCCAAGATCTGTGGCAGTGATTGGCGCCTCGAGTGACCCCAAGCGCATCGGCGGACGGCCGGTGGATTTTCTCAAACGGCACGGGTTCGCCGGCCCGATCCTGCCCATCAACCCCAAATCGGCCGAGGTGCAGGGCCTGACAGCGTATCCGTCGATCGCGCAGGCGCCGACGACACCGGACTTGGCCGTGATCGCGCTGCCCGCGCCGTTGGCAGTTCAGGCGGTCGAGCAATGCGCGGCCCGCGGCGTGCGGGGGGCGGTGATCTTCAGCTCGGGGTTCTCCGAGGTTGATGCCGACGGGGCCGCGCTGCAGGCGCGCATGGTGGATATCGCGCGCGAAGGCGGGATGCGCCTTGTGGGGCCGAACTGCCTTGGCATCGCCAACGTGCGCCACAACCTCTATGCAACATTCACGCCCGGGGTCGAACAGCACCTGCCAAAGCCGGGCGGCGTGTCGATCGTCAGCCAAAGCGGCGCTTTTGGGTCGTATTGCATGACGCTGGTCCGGATGCGCGGACTGGGCGTCAACATCTGGGCGACGACGGGCAATTCCTGCGATGTCGATTTCGCCGATGCCGTGGCCTATTGCGCGCAGGATGACGATACCCGCGTGATCATGGGATACCTCGAAGGCGCGACCGACCGCGACAGGCTGGTCGAAGCCCTGGAATTGGCGCGCGCGCGCGAAAAGCCGGTGGTCATGATGAAAGTCGGGCGTAGCGCGGTCGGCGCCGAGGCCGCGCAGTCGCACACCGCTTCGCTGGCGGGGGCCGATGCGGTCTATGATGCCGCTTTTCGCCAGTACGGCGTCTACCGGGCGCAATCGGTCGATGAAATGTTCGATGTGACCTATGCCTGCGCCGAATCCGGTTCGATGATGCAGGGCGATCGCCTGGGCCTTGTGACGGTGTCCGGCGGCGTCGGAGTTATGATGGCCGACGAAGCCGAAAAGCTGAACCTGGACGTACCGGCCCTTCCCGATCATGCACAGAAGAAGTTGAAAGAGGTGCTGCCTTTTGCAGGGGTTCGCAACCCGGTTGATGTGACGGCGCAACTGGTCAACCAGATCGACCTGCTGGAAACTAACATGGATGTGTTGTTTGGTGACGGCGAAATCGATGGGGCGGTGATCTTTATGTCTACCGTCGGTCTTGTCGCCGACCTGAACGAAGCCATTCGAACCGGTCTTGAGCGCATCCGCGAAAAGTACCCCGGCCGCCCGATGCTGTTTTGTTCGCTGACGGAACCTGAGGGCCGCGCGGCGTACGAACGCTCAGGGTTCATCGTGTTCGAAGAACCGACCCGTGCTGTGCGCGCGATGGCCGCGTTGCGCTATTTCGCCCGGTCCTTCGCACGGGCTGGCGAAAATGATCCGATACCCGAACTATCTGACTTGTCGCCGTTGCCCGACGCAATGGTGAATGAGATCGAGGCCAAGGCCCTGCTTGCAGAAGCCGGCATCGCGATCGTACGTGAAACCTTGGCCAAGACGCCCGAGGCGGCAGCCGAGGCGGCGCAAGAGATGGGCTTTCCGGTTGTGCTGAAGATTGCTTCGCCCGACATCCTGCACAAATCCGATATCGGGGGCGTCGCGCTGGACCTGCGTTCAGCCGAAGATGTCCGCGCCGCCGGAGCGCAGATCCTGAAATTGGCGTCCGAGAAAATGCCCGACGCCCGGATTGACGGGCTGGTGGTCGCCGAGCAGGCCGAACCCGGTCTGGAAGCCATCCTTGGCGTGACGCAGGATCCGGCCTTTGGCCCGGTGGTCATGTTCGGCCTGGGCGGGGTGTTTGTCGAGGCCCTGGAGGACGTGTCCTTCCGCGTCGCGCCTTTTGGGCCTGCCGAAGCACGCCGCATGATCGACGAAATCCGCAGCCGCAAATTGCTGGACGCATTCAGGGGCGCGCCGGAACGCGACATCGACGCGCTCGCCGACGCGCTTGCGCGCCTGTCAGCCTTTGCCGCCCATCATGGGGCAGCGCTTGAGGCCATCGATGTCAATCCGTTGATCGTCGGCGCAAATGGCAAGGGCGCTGTTGCCGCTGACGGCGTCATCATCCCCACCAAGCCAGGAGGTCACTGACAACCGATCCAGACATCGTCCCGATCCCAACTCGCGTGCGGCAAGCCCTCTGCGATTTTCTAAGAGTTGACAGAAATTATGTGCGCGGCCATTCTTCTTTATGAATACTGTTCACATAATTGCACGCAGGGAGGGGATCATGGAAGACGCGCATCAGACTTCGGTGAAGGCAGGCGGGGACCACATCGTGAAATCGGTCGCGCGCACTTGTCACACGTTGGTGTATTTCGACGAGGTGCGGCGACCGCTATCTGTCGTCGAGGTCTCTAAAGAACTTGGGTATCCACAGTCGAGCACCTCGGCGCTGCTGAAAAGCTTGGTCAAACTTGGGTTCCTGACGCACGATGCCCGCAAAAAGAACTATTTTCCTACCGAGCGCGTGCCGCTTTTGGGGTCGTGGATGAATCCCGATCTGTTTGGCGAAGGGACAATCCACCGGCTGCTCAAGACGATTTCGCAGCGCACGCAGCACGTGGTGGTGCTGGCAATAAAGAACGGCGACGAGGCCGAATATGTGCAAGTCATCCGTCCGAAAAAATCGCCCATCCACCACATATCACTCGGGACACGTCGCCCGCTGGGCAACTCGGGCGTGGGGCGCGTTCTGATGAGTCGCTTCAGCGACGAAGAGGTGTGCAGCCTGTTCCGCAAGATCAACGCCTATCGCGCGCCCGACGAACCGGCAGTCGACGTGAAGGCCTTCGTCGCCTCGCTGGCAGAAACCCGTGCCAAGGGCTACTACCTGTCAACCGATCAGGTTGTTAAAGGATGCGGCTTGATTTCAATGCCGTTCCCTAATCACTTGAGTTCGCGGCTTTTTGCCGTCGGTGTTGGCGCCCCCACGGATGTCATCCTGCGGTCCGAAAAAGAGATCGTGAAAATCATGCGTGAAGAGATCGTTCAAAATCTGAGCAAGATAGGCCAACGAACTGTCGCCTGCTGAACGACAGGTCCAGCAAGCGTTACGATCAATGGTTTGATCGGTCGCAAAGGGGATTGGCAGCGCAGGTTTGTTGTCCAATCCCTATAAAAAGTCACGCAGGGCAATGGCCTGCGGTTTCAGCCGGGGTTCACCCGGCTGCGCCGTGTTTGGGCAAGATTGACTGCGGGCGCGGGGCGCGCGATTTGAAGTAGTTGACGGCCTGGTTTGCGTCGCGCACTGCGCATACAAACGAAAATTGCGGGCCGTTTATGATGGGCCAGATTTTCTCGACCGGCGCGCCTTTCGGTTCACAGGTTTGCCCGTGTTCTGACTATAGCCGTTCCCAGCATTTATGGATCAAGTTGCCCATCTGGGCCTCTTCCGCATAGCCGGAAATACGTTGCGGATTCCGACATCCGATTGACCCGCGATTTGCGCATGGGCGCCGTCGCCGTGTCGGTTCGCGAAATCGCATATATGTGCGATCTGGCGACAGAAGCGCGCTCGGCCGTCCAATTGCGTTGACCGGTTCGGGGCACCATGCTCGGCTGCCCGAACAAGGCCAAACAAGGCCAAACAAGGCCGAAGGGAGCACGGTCAAAAAAGGCCGTAGGGAGGAAGTCTGCCATGACAATAAACACAAAATTGGATCGGATTGCCGCGGGCGCGGCGCTGGTGATCGCGGGCGCAGTGGCACCGCAGGTCGTGATGGCCGAGGTGACGCTCAAGGTCGCAGATACCTTTCCGCCGGGTCATTATATCGTCGAGACCGGCACCGCCTACTGGATGGACCGTGTGACCGAATTGACCGACGGAGAGATCAAGTTCCAGTATTTCGGCGCTGGGCAACTGGGGTCGTTGCGCGACATGTTCTCGATGGTGCAAACGGGTGTCGTCGACGTCGGCTATGTTCCGCCGGCCTATAACGGGGGCACGATGCCGTTGGCAGGCGTCCACACGCTTCCCGGTCTGTTCTCGCAAAGCTCAGTCGGAACGCCGGCCTTTTTCGATACGGTGACGTCAGGCCCGATCCTGGAGAACGATTTCCTGGGCAACGGGATGCGCCCGGTCTGGGGTGTGATGACGTCGACCTACAACCTGTTTACCCGCGGCAAGGACGTTGATGGCCTTGAAGACATCGAGGGGCTGAAGCTGAAAACCATCGCTGGAAACATGGCGGAATCGGTCAAGGCCCTGGGCGGCGCGCCGGTCGACATTCCCAGCCCGGAAACCTATCAGGCCATCCGCACCGGCACGGTCGACGGCACCATCTTTCCCACCACCAGCGTCTATTCATACAAGCTCGACGAGGTGATCGATACCGCCGTGCTGGGGCTGGATGTCTTTGTGTATTGGGCGCCCTACGTGATCCGCGAAGAAGTCTGGCAGGGCCTTTCGCCCGAACATCAGCAGGCCATCAACCAAGCTTCGCAGGAGGCGATGCAGCGCTCGGCCGAAGAAACCGACCGCTCGGCAGCCGAGCTTGAAAGCAAGATGCGAGAAGGTGGTATCAAGGTTATCGTCCTGGACGAAGCGCAGCGCGAACAGGTCAAGACGGCCACAGCGCCTGTCTTTGATGCCTGGGTCTCTGGCCTGGAAGATCGTGGATTGCCCGCAGGCGAAGTACTGGAGGCTTTTCGCGCGAATATCGAAAAGCACCAGGCGCAGTAAGGGTACCTAACCGTGCCCCCGAATGATCTTGATCCGCAAGAGGACGGCGTGCTGTCGCCAAGCGTTGGATTGCACGGCCCCCTGGGCCGTGCGATGGACCGGGTAGATACCTGGGCGAACTTTCTGTCGCGCGCTGCGATGACGATCATGCTGGTGCTGATCCTTATCCAGGTCTTTACCCGCTATATCCTGAACGACCCGATCGAAGGGGTCATCGGCGCCACAGAGCTTTATCTGATGCCGATCATCGTGTTCGGAAGCCTGAGCTATCTTGAAATGTACGATGGCCATGTGCGGGTGGGAATCCTGTTCGAAGCTCTGCCCGACAAGTTGCGGGCGGGTTTCAACGTGGTCTTGCGACTGGCGGCGGCCGCGTTTTTCGCGCTGGTCTGCTACGGCGCCTCGCGCGAAGCGCTCAAGGCGTGGGATTACGGATATCGCACATCTGGCGACATCGACGCGCCGCTCGTCACCACCCTTGTGATTGCGCCGATCGGCTGCGTGCTGATCGTTCTGCGGCTTCTCGTGAATGCGGCGGGTGACGTGCAGCGCCTTCGCGACGCGACAGATCGGACGGACTGACCATGGAATTTCTCGCACCTGTGTCGCTTTTGCTGGCGGCTCTTCTCGTCGTCGGGATGCCGATTGGTTTTGCCATGGGCATCGCCGGCACCGTCGGCCTGTATCTGATCGGTGGGCTCAATCTGGCGCTCGGCATCCTGTCGGTGGCCCCGTATCGCAACACCGCCTCTTGGCTGTTGACCGCCATTCCCTTGTTCATCCTTATGGCCGAGATCCTGTCGGCCAGTCGGATTTCGTCGGACATGTTTCGCGCCGCCAACAGGTGGGTGGGCCATTTGCCCGGCGGGCTGGCCGTGGCCACGGTCTTTACCAGCGCAGGCTTCGGGGCGGTTTCGGGATCGTCCACCGCGGCGACGGCCACGATGGCGCGCACCGTCGCGCCCGAGGCTGAAAAATATGGCTATGACCGCGGCATGATCGTAGGCACGGTTGCGGCGGCCGGGACGCTTTCAATCATGATCCCGCCTTCGGTTGTGCTGATGGTTTACGGTATCATCACCGAAACCTCGATCGGCGGGCTGTTCATTGCCGGCATTCTGCCGGGGCTCATTACCGCGCTCAGCTTTGCCGGAATCACGATGGTCTGGGCGACGCTGAACCGCGATCTGGCGCCACCAGTGCAAAGCCATGGGTGGCGTGAGCGCTTCGCGTCACTGCGCGATATCTGGCCGGTGGTTCTGCTGTTCGTCTTTGTCGTGGCTGGGATCTATTCTGGCGCTGTCACCGTGACCGAAGCCGCCGCGGTCGGCTGCTTTGGCGCGATTTTGATTGCCGCCGGGATGCTGAGACGCATGGGTTGGCGCGACTTCATGGGCGCGCTCGAACGCACCACGCGCCCTACGGCGATGATTTTCACCATTATCATCGGGGCGCATATCTTTGGCTATTTTGTCACCCTGACCATGGCGCCGCAGGCGCTGGTCACCTTTGTGCAAGGGCTTGAGATCGGGCCCGGCGTGGTGATCCTGATCCTGATCGTGATCTACGTGCTTTTGGGCTGCGTCATGGATCAGCTGGCGATCCTGATCCTTACCATGCCGATTGTCTTTCCGATGGTGATGGAGCTGGGGTATTCGCCGATCTGGTTCGGCATCCTGGTGACCAAAACGGTCGAAATCGGGCTGATTACCCCCCCAATCGGAATGAACGTTTTCGTCGCCAGCTCGATCACCGGCGTGCCGCTTAAACGGGTCTTTGTCGGGGTGCTGCCTTTCGTGCTGGCCGAATTCGCGGTCTTGGCCCTGATCGCATTCTTTCCCGAGATCGTAACCGTGTTCTCGGGCGAATACTGACAACCTGAAGGAGCGTAACTTGGAACTGGGACTAAAGGACAAGGTGGCTATCGTCACCGGATCGGGACGCGGCATCGGCGCAGTGACCGCGCGCGCGCTGGCCGAAGAGGGGGCCAAGGTGGTGATCACAGATATCGACCCCGAAACAACAGAGGCCACCCGCGCCGCTCTTGAGGCCGACGGATACGACGCGATCGGCGTGGTCTGCGACGTCACGAACGAGGCACAGGTCGAAGCCCTCGTCGCGCGCACGATTGAGGCATTTGGCGCCGTCCACATCCTGGTCAACAACGCCGGATTTCCGCGCGACAATTACATCACCAAGATGCCCGAGCAGGATTGGGATGCCGTCGTCGGCGTGATCCTGAAGGGCGCCTACAACTGTTCGCGCGCGGTGGTGCCGCATTTCATGCAGCAAAATTGGGGCCGCGTGATCAATATCTCGTCGCGGGCCTATCTCGGCAATCCGGGGCAGACCAACTATGCGGCCGCCAAGGCCGGCATCATTGGCTTCACCCGGGCACTCGGGATGGAGCAGGGGCGGTTCAACGTCACCGTCAATGCCATCGCGCCAGGTTTCATCGCCACGGACATGATCGAATCGCTTCCGAACTATGATCGGATCAAGTCCCGCGCGCTGGCGATGAACACCGTGCCGCGTCTGGGCACCGAGCGCGACATTGCCAACGGGGTGGTCTTCCTGGCCTCGGATGCGGCCGAATACATCTCGGGCGAGACGCTGCATGTCACAGGGGGGCGGTATGGCTGAACACGTCCCGCCATCCGCGGAGGACCAGGAACAAGAGACCCGAATGTTGCGCGACAGCATTCGGGGTTTCATGGCAGACAAGCTGACCGAACCCCGGATCGCCGAATGCGAGGCGGCGGGCGAGCTGCCTTGGGAAATGGTGGGCGAGTTGCGCCAGTTCGGCTATCTCGGCGGGCTTTTGCCCGAAGAGGCTGGCGGGTACGGCCTCAGCTACCGCACCTGGGCGATGATGATGGAAGAGGCGGGGTATCGCTGGCTCTCGCTCCGGGTCTTGCTCAACACCGTCAATATCGTCGCCGCGTTGCTGCACCATCTGGGTGACGCGCGGCAGAAGGAAAAATGGCTGAAACCCGTCATGGCTGGCGAAATGCCGGTCTGGGTCGGGATCACCGAACCCGACCACGGCTCGGACGTCGCCTCGGTCCAGACCCGGGCCGAGGACAAGGGCGACCACTGGCTGATCAATGGCGGCAAGCTGTGGACGACGAACGGCGTTCACGGGCGGGTCGGAATCCTGGTGGCACGGACCTTCACCGAAGGCTGTGATGGCGATCTGAGTCTGTTCATCGTGGACCCCGAGGAAACCGATTTCGAAGCCTCGCGCGTGGGAACGATGTTCATCAAGGCCACGGCGACATCGCAGCTGGCCTTTCACGACGCAAAGGTGCCTAAGGAAAACCTGCTGGGTCCGGCGGGCAAGGGCCTCAAGGCGATCCTTACGGGGTTGAACTATGGCCGGCTCAACGTGGCCGCCGGCGCGGTTGGCGCGGCGCAGCGGTCGCTGGACCTGTCCACCGATTACGTCAAGACGCGCAAGCAGTTCGGCAACGTGATCGCAAGCTACCAGCTGGTGCAAAAGCTGATCGTCGACATGACCATCCGCACCGAAGCGGCGCGCGCGCTGACTGACCGTGCCGCCCAAGCGCTGGACGCGGGTCTGCCCGGGCGCAAGGAATGCTCGATCGCCAAGCTTTATGCCAGCGAAGCGGCGCATGAGGTGGCCTCGATGGCGCTGCAGGCGCACGGGGGGCTGGGCTATTCCACCGACTACCCCGTCGAGCGGTTGTTCCGCGACACGCGCGGCGGGCTGATCCCCGAAGGCACATCGGAAATTCAGACATTGATCATAGGGCGCGAGGTTCTCGGGATCTCGGCCTTCACCTGAGGAGGCGGCCATGCCGATGACCTTTCTCCATGCCCTCAGGCTGAATGCACGGCGGTTTCCGACGAAACCCGCAGTGGTGTTTGAGGGGCGCAGCCAGACTTACACAGATTTCCTTGACCGGGTGGAACGGATGATGACCGTGCTGGCGCGGCGCGGCATCGGACCGGGCGACAAGGTTGCGGTGATCTCGGAAAACCATCCCGATTTCCTTGCCGCCTATGTGGCGGTGACGGGGCTGGGCGCGATCCCTGCGCCGATCAACTATCGCATCGCGCCCGACGTCATGGCCGATGTGGTCGCGCGCTCGGACAGCAAGACCCTGCTGCTGGGCGATGCGGCGCTGGACCATGCCGATCTGTTTCGAACTGTGGTGAGTGACATCATCGCCTTGGGCGACGTGGCAGAGGGCGCGCAAGGCCTGCCGCGCCTGTCGGACCTTCTGGCAGACACCCCGCCCGATCCACCGCAAGGGCAGGATGGCACCACGATCATGCTGCACACCTCGGGGACTACCGGCAAGCCCAAGGGCGCGCTGCGCAGCCTGTTTGGCATGGAAGAACGCGCCATTGAACAGCGCTTTCGCCCCGACGACCGGGCGCTATCTGCGCTGCCGATCTGCCTGTCGGCTGGCTGCACATACACGCTGCTACCGCTCTATCTGGGGGCCAGCGTCTATCTGATGCGCCGCTTCGACGGCGCCGGTGCCCTGCGCTTGATCGAGGACGAACGGCTGACCGCCACGATGCTGCTGCCGGCCATGCTCCAGCGGATGGTCGAGGCCGAGGGCTTCGCCAGCGCCGACCTGTCGTCGCTACGCACGCTGCAATCGGGCGGCGGCGAAATGTATCCTGATCTCAAGCACGCTGCGCTGGACAAGTTTGGCGATGCGCTGATGATCTATGCCGCGTCAAGCGAGGCGGGCCCCTACGCCAACCTCACTGCTGAGGACCTGCGTCGGAATCTGGCGGGCAACTGCGTTGGCCGCCCGTTCTTTGGCGTCGAATTGAAGATCCTCGACGACGATGGAAACGAGGTGCCGCAGGGTGAAGTCGGCGAAATCTGCACCCGCAGCGAAAGCCGCTATGACGGGTATTACAAGGACGACGCGCTGACCGCCGAAACCCGGCGCGGCGATTATCTGACCGTGGGCGATCTGGGCCGGATCGATGCCGAAGGGTTGCTCTGGTTCACCGGCCGCAAGCGCGACATCATCAAGAGCGGCGGCATCAATGTCTACGCCCCCGAGATCGAAGAAGCGCTGGCCAGCCACCCGGCGATCGCCGAAGCGCATTGCGTGGGTCTGCCCGATCCGCGCTGGACCGAGGCGATCTGCGCAGTGATCGTGCCCGCGCCGGACGCGCAGCTGACGGCGGCCGATGTGATCGCCCATGCCGAAACCCGGCTTGACCGATACAAGCGCCCGCGGCGCGTGGTCTTTATGGCGGCGGTGCCGCGCAACCTGACCGGCCGCGTTCTCAAGGCTGAACTGAAAGAGGCAGTGTTGGCGCTGCCAGAGGAGGAAACCCAATGACACGGCCCGATCTTTCGGCCCTGAAGGGCCAGCAACTCTACTGGGAGGACCTGAACGAAGGCGACCAGTTCGACAGCCCCACCCGCACCATTACCGAGGCCGACGTGGCGAATTTCGCCTGCCTGTCGGGCGACTTCAACCGGCTGCATGTCGATGCCGAATACGCCGCCGATTCGGCCTTTGGCCAGCGTATCGCGCACGGGCTTCTGGTGGTGTCGGTGATGTCCGGGCTGACCACGCGGATGCTGATGAACACGTTCCTGGAACCCTCGCTTCTGGGGCTGCTCGACATGCAGTGCAGCTTTCCCAACCCCACCTTCATCGGCGACACGATTGGCGTGCGCGTCACCGTAGCCGAGAAGCGCGAGACTTCGAAACCCGAACGCGGCATCCTGTCCTTCCGGCGCGAGGTCATAAACCAGCGCGGCGAAACCGTGGTGGAAGGGGTCTGGAAACTGCTCGTCCGGCGGGCGCCGCAAGGTGGCTGAGCCGGTGGTCGCCCGCGACTTTCCCGATCTTTCGCGGCTCTTGTCGCCACGCAGCGTGGCGATCCTGGGGGCCAGTGAAAGGCCCCGTAGCGTGGGCAGCGACACCTTGCTGAACCTTGCCGAGCATTCCGACTTCGATGGGCAGATCTTTCCGGTCAACCCCGGGCGTGAAAGGGTGCATGGCTTGCGCGCCTATTCTGCAATGTCGGCCTTGCCTGGCCCCGTCGATGTGGCGGTGGTGTGCCTTCCGGCCGATGCGGTGGTGGGCGCCTTGCGCGAATGCGCGGCAGCAGGAACGGGGTTTGCGGTCGTCTTCACCTCTGGCTTTGGCGAAACCGGGGATGAGGGCCGTGCCGTCGAAGCCGAGATGGCCGAAATCGCCCGGCAAAGCGGGATGCGCATCTATGGGCCGAACTCGCCAGGGCTGAGCAACATCAACCGCCGCCTTGGGCTGACCTTTTCGCCGGTGTTCAAGAACGACACGCTGGGCGGCGGCATCGGGCTTGTCACCCAGGGCGGCGGACTTGGCCGTGCTTTCATCCAGGCAAGCGAGCGGGGAATCGGCGTTGGCCTGTGGTGCTCTACCGGCAACGAAGCCGACCTGACCATGGCCGATGTTGTGCACCACATGGTGGGCGATCCCGACATAAAGGTAATCGCGCTTCTCGCTGAAGGCTTTCGCGACGGGCCACGTTTTCTGGCTGCTGCTCGCGCCGCCGCCCGCGCCGGCAAGCCGGTGGTGGCGATGAAGGTGGGCAAATCCGACTACGGCGTTGCCGCCACCCGTTCGCACACCGCCGCGCTGGCGGGGTCGGCGGCGGTCACCTCGGCACTGTTTCGCCAGCATGGCATTGTCGAAGTGGACGATCTGGACGAATTGATCGATACCGCTGCGCTGTTCGAGCGTGCGGGCATCGCCCGTCGTCGGGGCATCTGTGTCTATTCCTTTTCGGGCGGCACCGCAGCGCTGGCCGCCGACATGGTGGGCAGCGCCGGGCTGGCCCTGTCGGAACTGGCCCCCGACACCCGCACCGGGCTGCGCGCGCTGGCGCCGTCCTATGCGGCGGTCGATAACCCGGTGGATCTGACCACCCAGGTCTTCACCCAGGATACGCTCAACCGCGACTGCCTGTCGCTGGTGGCGCGCGATCCGGCCACCGATGTAGTGCTTTTGCCGATCCCGGCCGACTACGGCCCGATCACCGACCGATCCGCCGACGACATGGACGCACTTGCGCCGGACAGTGCGGCGCTGTTGGTGCCGGTGTGGATGAGCGGGTATCGCGCCGCTGGTTATGGTACGTTGAACGCCGCAGGGCTGGCGCCCTTTCGTAGCCTCGGCAAGGCGGTGACGGCGTTGAAGCGGCTGATCTGGCGCGGCGACTGGATCGCCGCGGACACCGACACCCCGTTGCTACCCGCCCTTCCGTCTGGTGAACTGGACGAGGCTTCGGCCAAGTCCGCGCTGGCCACTCTCGGCCTGACAGTGCCCGAGGGCCGGGTTGTGACCAGCGCCCACGAGGCCGTCCAGGCGGCGCGTGGGATCGGTTTCCCCGTGGTGCTCAAGGCGCTGGTACCCGGCCTTCTGCACAAGACCGAAGCCGGGGCTGTGGCCGTCGGGCTGGCGGATGCCGATGCGCTGACGGCAGCCTGGGACGCGATGAGCGCATCGCTTGCCGCGCAGGGGCATCAGTTGAAACGGGCCTTGGTCGAACGGATGGAACAGGGGCAGGGGGTCGAAGTGATGGCCGGACTGCACCGCGATCCGGTGTTCGGCCCGGTGGTAAGCTTCGGCCTTGGCGGCGTGATGGTCGAGGCGCTTTCTGACATCACGCACCGCGCCGCACCTTTCGGGCGCAGCGAAGCGCTGGCGATGATTGACGAGATCCGCGGCCGCGCGCTGCTGGGTCCATTGCGCGGCCGCCCCGGCGCCGATTTGGGCGCGTTGGCCGATGTTCTTGTGACCTTGGCCGCCTTGGGCGCGCGCGGCGACATTGAGGAAATGGACCTTAATCCGGTGCGCGCCGGTCCGGCGGGCGCCACGGTGCTCGATGCGGTGATCCTGCGCGCACCTACCGACACACAAGGGAAAGGTTAGACAATGACGGTAAAGACGGACATCGGCTTCACCACCCGCGACCGCATCTACGTGCGCGGGCGCGATCTTGCTGATGATATCCTCGGCAAGATGGATTTCATCGACATGATCTATTTCACCGCCACGGGGAAAGAACCCGATGCAAAAACCCGCGCGATGACCAATGCGATCATCGTCACCGCGACTGATCACGGCCTTACGCCCAGTGCCATCGCCGCGCGGATGACCATTCTGGGCGCGCCGGAATCGCTTCAGGGCGCAGTGGCGGCGGGTCTTCTGGGCGCGGGGAATCATTTTCTGGGCACCATGCAGAACGCCGCCGCCTTTACCCGCAACGAAATCGGCGATCTGACCGAGGGCGACGATGACGCGGCCTATGCCGCCCGCGCCCAAGAGGTCGTGCGCGCCTTTCGCGCCGCGCGCCGCATCGTGCCGGGCATCGGTCATCCAATTCATGTCGAGGGCGACCCCCGTACCCCTGTCCTGCGCCGCATCGCGGGCGAGAACGGGTTCGACGGGCGGCACTGGCGTTTCATGACCGCCGTCGAGACCGCCGCGCGCGAGGAATATGGCCGTTTGCTGCCGATCAACGCTGCCGGCGCGGTCGGGGCCACCGTGTCGGACATGGGGCTTGCCCCGATCTGGGCTAGGGCTTTCGCCCTGATTGGTCGCTCCGCCGGGCTTTTGGCGCATTTGATGGAGGAACTCGAGAACCCGCAAGGCCAGAAGATCTGGGACATGATCCTGGACCAGGACGACTCGGCGGAAATCGCCGGGATCGCCGACCCGGCCCGCGCGCATGGAAAGGGAAAACAACAATGAACGCCATCGCACCGCTTGCAGGGCTGCGCATTCTGGATCTGACCGAGCTTTTGCCCGGCCCCTACGCAACCCAACAATTGGCCGAAATGGGGGCCGAAGTCATCAAGGTCGAACGTCCCGCAGGCGACGCGGCAAGGGTGATGTTTCCCGGCCTCTTTGCGGCAGTGAACCGCGGCAAGAAGAGCATTTCCCTGAACCTCAAGGATGACACCG
This sequence comes from Aliiroseovarius sp. PTFE2010, assembly GCF_049943335.1. Classification (NCBI taxonomy): domain Bacteria; kingdom Pseudomonadati; phylum Pseudomonadota; class Alphaproteobacteria; order Rhodobacterales; family Paracoccaceae; genus Aliiroseovarius; species Aliiroseovarius sp. PTFE2010. The sequence goes on along the minus strand of NZ_JBNFVY010000006.1, from coordinate 48,817 downwards.
ACCGCGCGGCATTCCTGCGGCTGGCAAAACGGGCCGACGTGGTGATCGAGGGCTACCGGCCCGGCGTCACCAAGCGCCTGGGTATCGACTATGAGACGCTTTCGGCGCTCAATCCCGGGCTCGTTTACTGTTCGGTCAGTGGCTATGGCCAGACCGGCCCGGCGCGGGACTGGCCGGGCCACGACCTGAATTATGCGGCGATGGCGGGCGCGGTCGCAATATCGGGCACGCCCGACGGGCCGCCCGAATACACAACAGGCGTGCCGGTTGGGGATCTGTCAGCAGCCATGTATGCGATCATCACCATTCTTGCCGCGCTGCGCGCGCGCGATACCACTGGCCGCGGCCAGTACCTTGATGTGGCGATCACGGATGCACTGGCGAGCTGGGTTGCCCCGCGCTACGGGGTGTGGGACGCCGGGCGTCGCGCCGGGCGCGAGATCACGAAGGCGGACATCCTGCGCCGGGCCGCCTATGGCATCTTTCAGACCTCTGACGGGGAATATATCACCATCGGGGCCATCGAGACGCATTTCTTCCGGCGCTTGATCCGGGCCACGGGCCTGACTGGCTTTGATGATCCTGCGCTTGACGATTTTGCCGTGCGCACCGCGCGCACCGATGACATTCAGGCCGCGCTCGGCCCGCTGATTGCGCAGAAATCTTACGCGCATTGGGCAAAGGTCTTTGAAGCCGAGGATGTGCCGTTCGCACCGGTCAACGCGTTGAAGGACTTGGCCAATGATCCGCATCTGAAAGCACGCGGAATGGTGCGTGCGGCGGGCGATGCGCAGGTGTTGGCCTTCCCGGTGCCGATGGCGGGCATGGGCGATCCGGCGGGGCAGGTCCCGGCGGTGGGCGAGCATCAGGCCGAAATATTGGCGCAAACCGAAGACACGGAGTAATAACCGATGCAGTTCGAACTGGACGACTGGCAGGAAACCGCGCGCCGCAGCTTTCGCAAATACCTCGACGCCGAGGTGGCGCCGCTGGTCGAAGAGCACGAGGATTCCCACCGTCTGCCGCCCACCGAGGTGTTGCAGAAGATGGGCGAGTTCGGTCTGCTGGGCGGTCTTTTGCCAGAGGGACAAGGGGGCGCGGGGCTCGACTATCTGACCTATTGCACGCTTTTGTGCGAACTGTCGCAGGTCTGGCCGTCGCTGCGCAGCATCGTCAGCACTTCGAATCTGGTCCTGATGATCATTGCGCAGCGTGGCACGCCAGAGCAGCAGGAAAGGTGGCTGGGCGACTTGGTTTCGGGCCGCAAGACAGCCTTTTTCGCGCTGACCGAACCGAACGTCGGCTCGGACGCCAGCAACGTTGAAACGCGCGCTCGGCGCGACGGTGACGGCTGGCGTTTGAACGGGCGCAAGCTCTATATTTCGAACGGGACGGGGGCTGATCTGGGGGTGGTCTTCGCACGATCGGGGGACGGGGACAGCGCGGGCGTCTCGGCCTTCGTGGTCGAAGCTGACACGCCCGGGTTTTCATCCCGCGAGGTCCGCAGCATGGGCATGAACTCATGTCCTTTGGGCGAGTTGCTGTTCGAGGACGTGACGCTGCCGGCAGATCACCTGATCGGCGCCGAGGGCGAGGCTTTTGCCATCGCCAAACACTATCTGAACGTGGGTCGCTGTTTCGTTTCTTTCACCTGCCTGGGCCTTTCAATCGCGGCCTATGAGGCAGCGCTGCGTTACGCAGGCGAGCGCGAGCAATTCGGACGCAAGATTGGCGGGTTTCAGCTGGTGCAGCAGATGATCGCCGACATGATGACGGGCGTGGAAACCTCGCGGCTGCTGGCCTGCCGTGCCGCCGACGCGCTGGATCGTGGCGCGCCGGATCGCGGCCGGGCCTGCTCCATGGCCAAGCGGCACAATTCCGACACGGCACTGCGGGTTTGCGAGACCGCTTTGCAGGTGCACGGCGGGGCCGGTTACACGCGGGACTTCCCCGTCGAACGCTACTATCGCGATGTGCGACATCTGACGATTGCCGAAGGCACCAACCAGCTTCAGGCGCTGCTTCTGGCGCAGGGGGCTTTGGGCATCTCGGCCCTGCGGGGCTAATCACATTGGTGTCGCGGGTGCCTGCGATCTACTGCTGGGATGTCGCAGAACCTCGGGACCATATCGAGATGAGCCATGCCCTACGTTGCTGGTAAGGGGTCACTTTGAAATTCGAGAGTTCTGGCTTTCGCTGAGTGTACTGGCACCAAGAAAGAAGTCGTGCGCCTGACATGGCACCAGTCGGCACGTCTCACGTTGAGCGCCAAGTTCTGACGATGCAGATGGGTTTGCGTGAAGAAAATGTTCAGAATCCGAAAAAGAAAGCAACAAACACCTTGGGTCTGTTGAGGAACGGAACGCCGATCGCTTGTCATTTCTGGTTCACACTTGCGAAAGACGAGGTTCGGACGGGCAAGAGCAGAAGTGTTTTCAACCGTCACCACGGGCGATGGATGCACTGCGCGCCGTCATCTGGTCCAGCCAAACTTCACCGGTCGCCAAGGTCAGCTTCGGCGTGGGGCATCTACGCCAGATCGACGATGCCGGACGTATACACGGCCCGCCCGGGCTTGGGTTGCAGAGCAGGTGAGCAGGCTGGGTGCCCAAGGGCGGGGCGTAGATGCACCCACCGGCAGGTTTCTGCGCGTCTATAGTGGCCCGGCCCCACGCAGGGAACCGGGCCGACCACGATCTGTTGTCAGTTCTTTTGCAGCGCGGTCCGGAAGGCTTCCAGGATGTCGGTTCCTGGCTTGCCTTGGGCATCAAGTTGCTCGGCCCATTCGGTCCCCACCGTCGCCAGGATCTCCTCCAGCTTTTCGACATCTGCGGCGGGCAAGTCAACGAAGGTCACGCCCGCCTCGGCGATCTGCTGCTTGACTTCAAGGTTCTGACGGTCGGCGGTTGCGCAGCCTTCCTTGGTCACGTCTTCGCCGATCTCGGTGATCGCCTGCTGGACGTCTTCGGGCAGACTGTCCCACTTTTCCTGCCTGATCACGTAGGTCGCGACAAAGGAACCAAAGTTCATCCCCTGCGTACCCCAGTCAAGGAATGTTTCCATTCCGTAAGGGGTGACGCTGGGATAGGGGAAGAGCCCCGCATCGACGGTCCCGCGCGACAGCGCCTCGCGCACTTCGGGTGCCGGCATCTGCACCGGCACGCCGCCGATTTTCTGGACGGTCAGGTCAAGCGCGCCGCCAGTGCTGCGGATCTTCAGGCCGTCCATGCTGTCCAAACCGGTGATCTCACGGCTCGACGTCAGCAGGTTATAGGGTGGCAGCACCATCGCCATCAGCAATCGCACGCCGTTCGGTGCGAATTCAGCCTGATCGAGTACGCCGCCGGGTTTGGCGATCTCCCAATAGGCCATCGTGCCCTCACAAGAGGTTGAAAACGCCTCGGGCAATTGCCCAACCGCCGAAAGGGGCATCTTGTCGCTGACGTATGAGGGGCCGACATAGCCGATATCGGTCACGCCGGTCTGGGTCAGCGACAGCAGATCCTTGGCCTTGCCAAGCTGCTGAGCCGGGAAATAGGCGAACTCGGTTTGCCCGGTCCGCTCGCTTACCCGCTCCATGAAGGGCTCGATCAGGCTTTGGGCGATGTAGTGGCCGGTGGGCAAGCTGTCGGCCGCGCGCAGTTCGATCTCTTGCGCTGTAAGCGGCTGCACGGCGAGCGGCAACAAGCCAACAGCCAAGGCTGCCGTGCGAACGGGCCGCGAGAATTTGGGTTTTCTGGTCATGATTTCGTTCTCCTCCTGTATTCTTCGTTATAGCTCGGCGCAATTGCGCAGGCCGACGTCAGTTCATCGTCGAGGGCAGCCACAGAACCAGCGCAGGAAATGCGGTGAGCAGTGCGATCACAAGCAAATGCGCCAGAACATGCGGAAACGTCCCGCGAAAGATTTCGCCCAGGGGTCGCCGGGTATATCGGGCCACCACAAAGACATTCATGCCCAGCGGCGGAGTGACCATGCCGACCTCGGCCGTCACCACGACAATCACCCCGAACCAGATCGGGTCGAAGCCCAGCGACAGGACCAGCGGCAAAAGTACCGGCACCGTCAGGATGAGGATGGCGATCTGGTCCATGAAGGCACCCAGAAAGACGTAGATGATCAGGATCACCACCATTACCCCCATCGGCGATATGCCGAGGCCGCCGATCCATTGGGTCAGATCGTTGGTCACCCGCGTGAGGGTGAAGAAATAGCCGAAGATATGCGCGCCGAGGATCACGAAAAGGATCATGCAGGTGGTCTGCGCCGCCCGTCTCAGGCAACCCCAGGCTTGGCTGAATCCCAGTTTGCGCTCGTGCAGCGCCAACAGCATCGCACCGAAGGCGCCGATCCCCGATGCCTCGGTCGGCGTGGCAATGCCCGAGTAGATCGTGCCGGTGACGGCCAGGAACAGCAGCAGCATTGGCCCGACACGCGACAGCGACGCAAATTTATCGCGAAAGCTGTAAGGCTGGCCGGCAGGCGCGACCGAGGGATCAATCCGCACCAGAACCGCGACCGTGGCCATGATGGTCAGAGCGACCAGAATCCCCGGTATCACCCCCGCCACCAGCAGCTGTCCGACTGACACATCGGCAATGATCCCATAGAGAATCAGCGCCACAGATGGCGGAATCAACATCGCCAGTGTGCCCGAAATCGCCACCACGCCGCTGGCCAGCTTGGGGTCGTAGCCTTCGTCGATCATCGCCGGGATCGAAGTGGATGCCAGCGTTGCCGCCGCTGCCGTGCTCGACCCCGAGATCGCGCCAAAGCCCGCCCCGGCCACCGCGGTAGCCATGGCCAGGCCGCCGCGCAGACGCCCGACCCATATGGTTGCAGCGCGAAAGAGATCTTGCGCCACGCCCGAGATGATCACGAATTCGGCCATCAGGATGAACATCGGGATGGTGATGATTTCGTAGGAATTCGCGGTACTTAGCGGTGCGGTCTTCAGGATGCCGCCCAGTACCGCCATGCCGCCGAACAGATAGAGCCCTACAGACCCCGAAATCGCCATTGCCAGGGCCACCGGCAGCCCGATCACAAGCAGCCCGGCCAGAAGCGCAATTACCAGAGCCACCGTCACAGGACGTCCTCCCCTTGGAGTGCGGTGGTCTCGGGCGGGGGCGGCATTTCAACCAGATCGTGACGCGAGAAGATGGAAAGCGCGTGCCCGACCGCCCGGTAGATCAGGCGCAGCGTCAGCAGCGCGGTGCCAATCAGGACGACCAGATAGGCCGGCCAGGTCAGCCACGGGACCAGCGCGGCGATCCGGTCCTGCCCGGCATAGGCGCTCTGGAAGCGGCCCCAGGCCTCGAACGCGATCAGCGCCATGACAACCGCTCCTGCGGCATAGCCCACCGCCAGCCCCAGATGGCGAACCCGTCGCGGAAGTATGTTCTGGAACAGATCGATTGCCACGTGTCCGTGATGATGGAGTGTGTCGGGCAGCATCAAGAAGAATACCGTCACCACAAGGTAGAGACCGATCAGGTCGTACGACCATCCCAGTGGCATCGAAAGCGCGTAGCGCATCGCGACATCCACGACCACGATTAGCATGATCGCCGCCAGTGCGACACAGGCCAGCGCCGCAAACCCGGTCTCCAGCACGGCCAGCCCCCGCGAAACGGCCAACAGGCCGCGCGCGGCCCCCCTTTTCTTCGGCGGTTCCATTGCGACCACCCCCCCCTTTTTTTGGCGCTATTTCGGGCCATTTCCATCGGCGATTTCCACGCCGGAAACGAGCCGCCTTAGCCTCATTGTGGCGCCAAACTTAGCAAGGCCCCCTTGCATGTCAACGCTCCCCATGCAAAAAAAACTAGCAATACAGTCTTTTAGTCTTTTGTAGCGTGCGGTCGGTGCAGCCGATCCGGTGCCGGGGGGGGGAACCATGTTTCAAATGCTCGACGGGGTGCGCGTGGTAGAGCTGGGCCATATTCTCCTGGCCCCCTATGCTACCCAGTTTCTGGGCGATTTCGGCGCTGATGTGATCAAGGTCGAAGCGTTGGACGGCGATTATTACCGGCGGCTCGGCGTTTCGCGCGTGCCGGGCATGACAGCGCAGTGGATGGCGGTGAACCGCAACAAACGCAGCATCGCGCTCGACCTCAAATCACCCGAGGGGCACGCCACGCTGATGGAGATGCTGGGTCAAGCTGATATCGTGGTCCACAACATGCGGGTGCCGGCGATTGAGCGGCTGGGCCTTGGATATGAGGCCGTGCGAAAGGTCAATCCACGCATTGTCTATTGCGCCGCGATCGGGTTTGGGCAGGACGGGCCCTATGCCGACCTGCCCGCTTTCGACGACCTGATTCAAGCCCGCTCGGGCCTGGCCGAGGCCAACGGGCGCAACGCAGGTGCGCCGGCTTTCGTGCCGATGGTGGCGGCTGACAAGATCACCGGGCTGGCGTTGGGGCAGGCGATGCTGGCCGGCCTGTTCCGGCAGCGCAGCACCGGCGAAGGGTGCTACATCGAAACGCCCATGTTCGAAACCATGATATCGATAATGCTTAGCCAGCATTTCAACGGGGCCGCGTTCCGGCCGCCGGAAGGCGGGTTCGGCTACGCCCGGGTCATGAGCCCGTTCCGCAAACCGGCGCAAACCAGCGACGGGTTCATCGCGCACGGGATCTACAAATTCGACCAATGGCAGCGATTTCTGCGCGCAGTAGACCGCGACGACGTGGCCGACGGCCCTATGATGACCGACGCCGTAACCGCACAACGCCACTTTCCCGAACTCTACGAACTGGTAGCCACGCAGATCCTGCCGCAGCGGACCACCGTCGAGTGGCAGGAGCTGTTCGATGCGCTCGATATTCCCAATGCGCCGGTGATGGCCATGGACGATCTGCCCGACGACCCGCATGTTCGCGCCGTCGGCCTGATTGAGGATTATGACCATCCCCAGCAGGGGCCGATGCGCCGGGTCCGCAGCCCCTACACGATGCGCGGCGTTGAAATGGGGCCTGATCTTCCCGCGCCGGCGCTCGGCGCACAGGGTACGGAGATCCTGGAAGAGTTCGGCTTTTCGCCAGAGCGGATTGCGCAGTTGATCGCGGACGGTATCCTGGCCCAGCCCGAGCCGGACCCGCCGACCGCCGACCGCCCGACGGGAGCGGCGCGCCAGTCTGGCGACCAGTCTTGAGCGGCGCCCGGACCACCGGCGCCAAGAGCGCCCCGCGCCCTGACGAAGACCCGACCAGGGATCTGCTTCGCCAGCGTGACGGCATTCCGCTCTATCTCAAACTGGCGAGTCTGTTTCGTGAAAAGATCCGCCGCGGCCAATGGCCGGCGCACAGCCAATTGCCCACGTTGCCGGTCCTACGCGACGAATACGGTATGGCGCGCGAGACCGTCCGCCAGGCCTTGGGGGTTCTGCGCAGCGAGGGACTGATCGACAGCACCCGCGGGCTGGGCACCTTTGTTACCGCGTCGGCCGAGCAGACAGAGGCGCATACGCCCGCCTACGATCCGCTGACGCTGGGGGAACAGGTCCGCATAGAAATCCTGTCGCGTACGCCTTGTGAAGAGCTTCCCAATCTTGGCCGCGACCTGACGGGGATGGAAACGCCGCTGCTTCATGTGCGCAAGCGTCATCATGCCGGGGCGCAGCCCTATTCGCTGGTCGATCTCTGGCTGCCGCGGCGCTATTTCGACATGCTGCCCGAGGGCGCAGATGAAACGCAGCTGTATTCGCAACTCTTGCGTGATCACACCGGCCTGACGGACCTGTCAGGCGACCAGATCATCACCATCGTCCGGGCCGATATCGCCACCGCCCACCTGTTGGGCGTCGCCCTCAGCGAGCCGGTGGCCCATGTGGTCTCACGCCTGTTGGATCCCGAAGGCCGCCCGGTCATGGCCCACCTTGTCCATATCCGCAGCGATGTCTTCGCTGCCGAGCGCCGGTTCGGGAATCTTGCCACAGGCGATCCCGGATCGTGGCGCCCGCATATGGCGGAACCCGCCACGCCCGAGCTTTCAGACAGACCAGAACCAAGTCAGAACAAGGAGTGACCTCATGGATTTCGATTTCACCGAAGAGCAACGGGCTATCCGCGACGCAGTGGCCAGGATCTGCGCGGGTTTCGACGATTCCTACTGGCTGGAACGCGACCGCACCGGTACCTTTCCCGATGATTTCGCAGCCGAGATCGCAAAGGGCGGTTTCTATGGCGTGACCATGGCAGAGCAATATGGCGGCTCGGGCCTGGGCATCACCGAGGCATCGCTGGTCATGCAGGAAATAGGGCGCTACGGCGCGGCGGCCAGTTCCTCGGTGCATATCAATATCTTCGGGCTGCAACCGGTGGTCGGCTTCGGCACTGAAGAACAAAAGGCCCGGATGCTGCCGCCTTTGATCCGGGGGGAACACCGCTCGTGCTTTGGTGTCACCGAACCGGACGCCGGCCTTGACACCACGCATATTTCAACCTTCGCACGCCGCCGCGAGGGCGGGGGATATGTGGTCAACGGGCGCAAGGTCTGGACCTCGACCGCGCAGCGTGCCGACCATATCCTGCTGGTGACCCGGACCACGCCGATCGAGGAATGCAAGCGACCGACCGACGGCATGTCTGTGTTCTACACCGATTTCGACCGCAGCAAGATCGACGTTCACGAAATTGCCAAGATGGGCCGCAAGGCGGTGGATTCCAACGCGATCTTCATTGACGGTCTGGAAGTGCCCGAGGAAGACCGCATCGGCGCCGAGGGCGAAGGCTTCAAGGTTCTTCTGCATGGGCTGAACGCCGAGCGGATCATTGTCGCCGCAGCAGCGGTTGGATTCGGGATGCATGTTCTGGAAAAGGCGGCCGCCTATGCGCGCGAACGTGTCGTTTTCGGCCGTCCGATCGGCCAGAACCAAGCGATCCAGCACCCGCTGGCTTCGGTTTGGATGCGTCTTCAGGCGGCCGAATTGATGACCTACAAGGCCGCCGCATTATACGATCAGGGCAGGCCCTGCGGATTGGAGGCCAATACCGCGCGCAACCTCGCCGGCTCGGCGGCCTACGACGCGGCGTTCCGGGCCGTGCGCACCCATGGCGGCTTTGGTTTTGCGCAGGAATACCACGTCGAGCGTTACTTCCGCGAAAGCGTGCTGAACTTCATCGCGCCGGTCAGCGAAGAGTTGATCCTGTCTTACGTGGCCGAAAAAGCGTTGGGGATGCCGAAGTCCTACTGACCTTCCATTGCCCTGAGGGTGCTGTCCGGGTTTCGCTCAGCACTGGCGCATAAAGCTGCAATCAGTCGGCGAAACCGCGCACCGAAACGCCAAGCGGTTTGTTCCATGGGCAAACGCCACTATACCGATAAGGGATTGTGAGCCCGCTGTGCAAATGCACGGCGGGGGCCGGGCACACGCGGGATTTCCCCGTCGAATGCTCCTATCGCGATGTGCGACATCTGATGATTGCTGAAGTTGCCGATTAGCTTCTGGCGCAGGGGCTTTGCGCATCTCGGCCCTGCGGGGCCAATCGCCTATCCGCAGCGCCCCGCCGAGGCGTGCGCGACGCTGCGTTGCGCAATTGGGCCGGGGCGATCAAGTCGCGGTTTCACCGCCTGTGTCGCCCCGGCCCGGTCACAGTTTAGAACGCGTTCAAACCTGTCAGATTTCGTCCGATGACCAGTTTCTGAATTTCGGTGGTTCCGTCTGGGATCGGCATCACCTTGGCATTGCGGAAGTGCCGTTCAACGGGAAATTCCTTGGTAATGCCGTTGCCGCCATGGATCTGCACCGCTTTGCCGGCGATTTCGACGGCCATTTCCGTCGCATACCATTTCGCCATCGAGGTCTGCGTATCGCACCGCACGCCCAGATCCAGAAGTTGCAGCCCCCGCTGGCACAACAGACGCGCTGCATCCAGTTGCGTGGCCATGTCTGCCAGATAGCCCTGGATCAACTGGTGGCCGCCGATTGGCTTGCCGTGCTGTTCACGTTCCTGCGCGTATTGGACGGCGCATTCCAGTGCGGCTTGGCCAATGCCGATGCTGGTCAGGCCGACAAACACGCGCGCACTTTCGAACAGTTTCAATGTCTGGAACAAGCCGCCGCCCGCGCTACCCAGAAGATGGTCGGCGGTGGTTTCGGCCCGGTCAAAGAACAATTCACAGGTCGATGCGCCGACAAGTCCCATCTTGCGCAACTCGCGGCTTTCATAGCCGCCCTGGTCCCGATCCACGATGACCATGGAAATGCCGTCGTCCAGATTGCAGACAACGATCGCGAAATCCGACTGCGCACCGTTGGAAATCCACAGCTTTTGCCCGCTGACAAAAATCTTGTCGCCTTCGCGTTCCGCACGGGTCTTGACCTCGCGCACGTTCGAGCCGACCTCTGGTTCCGAGATACAAGTGGCACAGATGCGTTCGCTGCGCAAAAGCGGCTTGAGATAGGCCTCTTTCTGCGCTGCATTTCCCAACAGGTTGACCGCAAACACGGCGTGGCCTTGAATCAGGACCGCAATCGCCAGATCGGCCCAGATACGGGCCAGTTCCTCGTAGAGGATACCATAGGTCATGCGGTCGATGCCCGCGCCGCCGGCCTCTTCGGGAATCAGACCGCTGATCAATCCGAATTCTTCAACCTTGGCGAACAGGGATTTCAGGGTTTCCGCATCGGGCGGGTGACCAAGGTTTTCGTATTTCTCGGCCAGCGGAGCGAACTCGGTCATTGCCATCTTGCGGAAGTTTTCCAGCAACATGCGTTGTTCGTCTGTATAGATTGCCTGAGCGGCGGCGATCACATTTTCCATTTTTTCTTTTCCTTGTTTCAGCGACCTAGAATGGTGACGCAGGCGGCGGCTTCTTCGACGCCGTGCAGTCCACCACCGTTTTCGGCAATGGCGTTTTGCGCGCCTTCGACCTGACGCGCGCCAGCCTCGCCGCGCAGCTGTGTGACCAGTTCAAAAACCTGGCCGATCCCGGTGGCCCCGACAGGGTGCCCCTTGGATTCCAGCCCGCCCGACGGGTTCACGGGGATACGTCCGCCGATCTTGGTTTCGCCGCGCAGGCTGGCCGGGCCGCCCTCGCCAAATTCGACAAATCCGAGGTTCTCGATCTGGATCACTTCACCCACGGCGGTGGCGTCATGCACTTCTGCCACCGACATATCTTCTGGGCCAAGCCCTGCCTGCTCATAGGCTTGAAGCGCGGCAAGGCGGGTCAGGTGGTTTTTATAATCATCGGGCGAACGGTCGGTGCCAGAGCGCAGGATCGCGGCCTTGACCTTGATCGCGCGCGCGGGATCGAGCCCCAACCGCTTGAGTCCTTCGCCAGTGCACAGCACCGCCGCCGCTGCGCCATCCGAAATCGGGGCGCACATCGGCAGGGTCAGCGGATAGGTGATGGGCGGCGCGTGCAGCACCTGTTCGATGGTCATCGCGTCGCGGTACTGCGCCAGCGGGTTATGCGCCGAATGCGCATGGTTCTTGGCAGAAACGGCTGCAAATTGTTCTTGCGTGGTGCCGAAGGTCTTCATGTGCAGCCGCGCAAAACCGGCGTAGACGTCCATGAATACGCTGTAGGGTTTGGGCGATTTCGACCCTTCGGGTTCTTCGACCCCGGCGCCCAGATCGGCAAGGCGCTGCGCGACCGCTTCGCCATTGCTGACGTCCCAACCGCTGTCAAAGGCCGAGAACATCAGCGCGCGGTCGTCGGAATACATTTTCTCGGCGCCTACGGCCAGGCAGCAATCGCCATTGCCGGCCTTGAGGAAGTCCACCGCCAGTTTGAACCCGGTCGACGCGCTGGCGCAGGCGTTTTCAACATTCACCACCGGAATGCCCTGAATGCCCATTTCACGGAGCGCAATTTCGCCGCGGATCATGTGCTGGCCTTCCATATGGCCCTGCACCGCGTTCGAGAAGAACGCTCCATCAATCCGCTCAGCCGCCAACCCGGCGTCGGTCAGTGCGGCAGACACGGCTTCGCCCGTCATATCCTTGATGGTTTTGTCCCGGAATTTCCCGAACTGCGTCATCCCGACGCCAACGACGTAAATGTCCTGCATCCTGCAGTCTCCTTATTCAGTAACCGCGAAACTGCGGTTTTCGTTTTTCATTGAAAGCCGTCAGCCCTTCACGCATGTCCCATGAGCGCATATGTGCGCGCAGGTTCAGCATCTCTTCGGACAGAGCGGCGGCTTCGTCCACGTCCAGCGACCGGTTCGCCACCGTTTTCATGCGGCGCAGCACGGCGGGGCTTTTGTCCGCCAGCTTGTCGGTGAAGGCCTGCACGGCGTCGCGCAGCTCTGCGTCCGGCACGACCTTGTTCACCAGACCCCAATCCATCATGTCCTGGGCCGAAATGTTTTCGCCCGAGAACAACAGATATTTCGCACGGTTCAACCCAATCCTGCGCGGCAGGATCGCCGCACCGCCGGCACCGGGAAACACGCCGAAATTGGAATGAGCATCGCCCAACTGCGCACTTTCGCCAGCAAACACCAGATCGCAGGCCATCACCATTTCCAGACCGCCCGCCATCGCCAGCCCGTTTACAGCGGCGATCACCGGCTTGGGGCCATGGCGCATCAGCCCAAAGGTGTGTTCAACAAGATCAAGCAGATCCGGCTCACCGGGTTCATGTTTTGCGCCCGCAACCTCTTTCAGGTCCGCGCCGGCGCAGAACGCCCGTCCCGAACCGGTCAGGGCGATGGCCCGCACGTCGTCGTCAGCTATCGCGGCTTCAAGAACCGCTGCCATCTCGCGCAGCATCTGCGTCGACATGGCGTTCAACTGCTCGGTGCGCTGGAAGGTGATCCATTCGGTCCGGGCTACACGTTCTACGGACAGGGTTTGGGGAGCTTCAGTCAATTTAACCTCCGGAAGATAAATGAAATTTGGCGGTTTCCCTTGGGTTGTTGCCCCGTACGTCGGTGCAATAGGGCGGTTCCGCAAACGCAGGAAACAAGATCAGATGCGCGGCATGGGTACGGCACCCGGGGCCGGCCTGTAGGTCATTCGCTTTGGCGAACACTCCCCCGGTTCTTATGCGACAGTCCATTCGTCGGACGGGGCGGCGGCGATCATGTCTGTACGCCCCAGCGTTGGTGATCCGGCGCGGCGGTTTGCGCCTTTGTTTCGGGCGCTGAACCGGGGTATGCGCAGTATCGCGTGCGCAATGAAACCCGCCAATGGTACTCAGCTGAGCGAGTTCATCGCCGCGTCGGGCCATGCTGTGGTCGCCCGCAAGAACGGCAAGCTGATGACTGTGCCCATCGCGCGCCAATTCGCAATCGTGTATTTTTGTCTGCAACCTGCGATCGGCGCTGACAATGCACGCGTCTTCGCGGGCGGCTCCGACTAACGGCGGCCGCCCACTATTTGCGCTAGCAGGCAAATGAATACCCGCCATTGACCGGATATGTCTGTCCGGTGATCCAACTGGCCGCGTCTGAGCACAGGAACAGGATCATTCCGGCCGGATCTTCCGGCTCGCCAAGGCGGCGGATCACATATTGGGACAGCGCGCGCTTTTCGGCCTCGGCATCCGGGATCAGGTCGGCGACAGCGGGTGTTCTTGTGCCGCCAAGTGCGACGCAATTCGCGGTGATCCCGAACCGGCCCCCAGCCTTGGCAATGGCGCGCATGAAACCTGCCGCGCCGGCCTTGGCACCCGAATACACCGCCAGATGCGGCTCGCCCACGCGGCCTGCGTCCGAGATGACCGTCACGATGCGCCCATAGCCACCCTTGACCATCAACGGCATCGCATGGCGGGTGCAGTTCAGCACGCCATCGTAATTGGTGGCCATCCAGCGGCGCCATTCGTCGGGATCCGATTCCCAGAATGGCACAAGATCGTCAAGCCGCGACGTCGGCCCGGCGTTGCCAGCATTGTTGACCAGGATATCCACACCGCCAAGGGTCTCTTGCGCCGTGGCAAAAGCTTTGCCGACAGCGTCAAAGTCGGAGACGTCGAACGCCAGCGGCAACGCCTTTGCGCCTGCCGCTTCCACTTCGGCAGCAACGCTTTCGGCGCGCTCGGCGTGGAAATCGTTGATCACAACGGCGCCAGCGCCGTGCTGGGCCAGATAAAGCGCGACCTGTCGGCCCACGCCCTGACCGGCCCCGGTTACAAATGCGGTCCGTCCCTTGATATCTAGCAGTTCACTCATTTTTTTTGCCGTCCTATCCCAGCCACCTCTTACGGCGCCGATAGTGTTTGATTTCGCGATAGCTCTTGCGTTCACCCGAGGCGGTGACACCCAAGTAGAATTCCTTGATGTCCTCGTTATCGGCGAGCTTGTCAGCCGGGCCGTCCATCACGATACGCCCGTTCTCCATCACATAGGCGTAGTCTGCGATCGACAGGGCCGCAGCACTGTTTTGTTCAACCAGGAAGAACGTGGTGCCATCCGCTTTGAGCTGCTTGAGCACCTCATACACATCCCGGATCATCATCGGGGCCAGCCCCAGCGATGGTTCGTCGATTGCGATGATTTTCGGTTTCGCCATCATGGCCCGGCCAATCAGCAGCAGCTGCTGTTCGCCGCCAGACATGAAACCCGATGTGCGGTTGCGCAGGTCTGCAAGCCGCGGCATCAGCGTGTAAACATGTTCCAGCCGATTTTTCAGCTCGGTGGAATTGGGCACCATATGCCCACCCACGATCAGGTTTTGCTCACACGTCAGATGACGCAGCACGCGCCGGCCTTCCATCACATGGATCAAGCCGTTTTTTACCACGTTCGACGCTTCCATGTTCTGAACAGGCTTGCCGTCCAGAATGATCGTGCCCGCCGATACTGTTCCGTCTTCGGATTTCAGCGTTCCGGAAATGGCCTTCAGCGTGGTGCTCTTGCCCGCGCCATTGCCGCCCAGCAGAGCAACACATTGACCTTCACTCACTGTCATGGACACGCCTTTAAGCGCCAGGATGACGTCCGAGTAGGTCACTTCTACGTTGTTGAGTTCCAGCATGGTCATTGTGCCCGGGCTAAGGTTCAGGATGGGCGCCGCGACTGCGGCGCCCGGTTAGGTTTACCATTTCTTGACGTCGGGAACGTCGACGCCAGTTGCCTCGATGGTGATCTTACCATCCTTGACGGTACCAACATTCACCTTGAGACCTTCCAGGGGGAAGGGCGCTTCGGGGGTAAAGGTCAGGGTCGGCAGGAACCCGTGGGTTTGCTCAGTGGTGATCGGCTTGGCAAAGAGCGCCTCGCGCACCATCTCGCCGGTCAGGCCCTCGGCACCATTTTCTTCGATCGCGTGTTCGATCACGGTCACGGTATAGAGACCCTGCGAAATACCCATGGCGGTAACAACGTTCCAGGGCGCTTCGAGACCATATTCGTCAACCAGCGTCTGGTAGAACTGGCGCGGGGGGGTGTCTTCTTCGGCCGCAATCGCCATACCGTAGGCTTCATAATCGCCTTCCAGCTGCTCAAGCCCACCAAGCGCGCCACCAGAAGCCGGCAGCCCGTTGTGCGAGCTCATCATGATCGGAATGTCGGCGCCGTTGGCCTGCAGCCCACGTTTCGCCGCAACCACAATCGAGGTGTTGGTCTGGATGATCAGCGCTTCGGCACCGGCCCGTGCGACGCGGCGCATTTGCGCTGTCAGGTCGGTCGGCTGCACTTCGGTATAGATGATTTCGACCAAGTCGAGTTCATCCGGATGTTCTTCTGCATAAAGCTCGAGACCCTTTGCCATGTCGACATAAGCAGGCGAGGCTTCAGAGGCCAGGATCGCAACCTTGAGCGGTTCATCGCCGCCACGCTGCTCGCGCATCCAGGCAAGGAAGCCCGCGCTTTCGTGCGAATAGGTCGGACGTGGGTTGAAGATCCAGGCATCGGGTTGCCAGGCATAGCCGTAGGCCGCCGTGGCCATGAACATCGGGATCTTGTCTTCCGGCAAGCGTTCGGAAAGGGCAGCAACGTCCGGTCCGCCGAGCCCGGCAATGGCAATCGGGTTAAGTTCGGATTTGATCCCCGGCCACAAGCTGGCCACCTGCGCCGCGTCATAGCGGGTCTCGTAGTTCTTGTAGTTCAGTTTGACGTCAAGTTCCTTACCAATGGTAGAGTTCCACCATGCGAAGACAGTCTCGCGGCTTGCAGCAAGGACCGGCATGATATCTGCATACGGGCCTGAAAAGTCCGAAAGCAGGGCAAGGTTATATTCCGTTTCCGCCTGCGCTTGCATGGGCATGGCTGCCGCAACGGCGATGGCACTTGCTGCCACCAAGCTGCGAAGCCCCAGTCTTTTTCCGTAAATCATAATGTCTTCCTCCCAGGTTGAATGCCGTTCCGCCGATCAATAGGGGAACGGCCAGATGCGGTACGATGATTTCATGATGTTCCAGCGGTGCATCAGCCCCTTGGGTTCGAGGATCATGAACAAGGCGATGACGCCGCCAAGAATGACGTTCATGCCGGCGAACACGATGTCGCCGCCCAGGAACGATACCGAGTCGGCAATATTGGGGCCGACCGTGGCGATGACTTCCTGGATAAGACGAATGATGAAGACGCCGACCAGGGCCCCCACAATCGATCCCATACCGCCGACGATGATCATTGCCACAAAGAAGATCGAGTGAAACAGGGTAAACTGATCCACCCCTACAAAACGGATCATATAGGCCCAGAGCGCCCCGCCGACACCGGCATAGAAGGCGCCGATCAGGAAGGCATTCGCCTTGGTAGCGGCGACATTGATCCCCATGATGCCAGCGGCGACGTCATCGTCCCGGACCGCCACAAAGGCGCGGCCGAAACGCGAGCGGATGATACCGAAGGCCCCGGCGATCATGATCACGGCAACTGTGAAGTTCATGTAGAACTGCGCGGTTTCGCTGACAAAGCGCACGCCGAAAAGTTCCGCAGGCGGCACGGTAATCCCGTTTGAACCACCCATCCAGTTGGATGGCAGGTTCAGGACGGCAAAGTGAAAGATGAACTGAGCCGCAATGGTCGTCAGGGCCAGGTAAAACCCCTTGATCCGGGATGCGGTCAGTCCGAAGAGAAAGCCGAACACTGCAGCCGACAGCCCGGCCAGCGGAATGGTCAACAGGAACGTGAGACCGGTCTTCGACGCCAGTATCGACGCCGTATAGGCACCCACCCCCATGAAAGCCGCCTGACCCAGGTTGATCTGGCCCGCATAGCCGGTGCAGATCTGCAGCCCGACAGCGATGACGGCGCTGATCAACATCATGTTCAGCACTGCGACGATGCGCCCGCTGACAAGATAGGGGGCCGCCAGCATGACAATCATGAAAATGGCTAGGGCAAGGGCCTGCCAGCGTGTGCGAACTACACGCCTGTCGGCGCGATAGCTTGTGGGAAAAATTCCTGAAGGATCCATTGGTTACACCCGCTCAATAGTGCGCCACCCGAACAGGCCAGTGGGCCGGATCAGCAGAATGGCGAGCATGATAATATAAGGCACGACACTGCCGAGCGAGCCACCGATCAAAGGATCAAGGTAGTTGGTGGTCAAGCTCTGCGCGATGCCAATGATTATTCCTGCCAGAATAAGCCCGCCGATGGACTCAAGCCCGGCAAACAGTGCGACCGGCAGCGCGGCAAAGCCGATATCCGATGCCAGGAATGTCAGCGACTTGCCGCTGAGAAAGATCATCGCACCCATGGTGGACAGGATCGCCCCGAGAACCCAGGCAAAGGCAATCGAGCCCTTGACGGAAATCCCCATCGAAGATGCCACGACGTGATCTTCTGCGACCGCTGTCATCCGCAAGCCAGAGCGGGTCCGGTTAAAGAACCACGACAGGCCGACGGCCGCGACAATGGTGATGATCCCGCCAATCAGCAGGTTCATGGGGATCAACATATCGCCTAGGAAAAGCGGTTTCAGCGGGAAGATGATCGGGAAGGGCCGCACGGCCGGACCGAAGAGCAGCAACACAAGACCGCGCAACAAGATCAGCAAGCCGACCGTGACCATGACCATCGAAAAGACCGACTCACCGATAAGCCGCGTCAGGAAAATCCGCTCAATCAGATAGCCGACAAAGCCGGCCAGTATCAACGATAGCGGTATTGACAACCAAAGACTGAGACCGACCTGCATGGTCGTGAACCAGACGATAAAGCCGCCGATGATCACCAATTCGCCTTGCGCGAAATTGAACACCTTGCTGGCGCGGTAAATCACAACGAACCCCATGGCCACCAATGCATACAGCAGGCCGATCAAGGCTCCGGTGATGATGTCATTTATGAAATAGACCATTGTCCCCGACCTCCCTTAATTTTGCGACTGCCGGGCGGCAGCCATTGATGCGTTTTCGACATCCGATACGCGAACCGTAGCTTTGAGCACGCCCTGACGGCCATCCTGATAGGTCACGGCGATTTCAAGATCGGTCTGGCTGTCGCCGTTATAAATGGCGTCGACAAGTTTCGCATAGCGCTCTTCAAGAAATGCGCGCCGGAGCTTCCGGCTGCGGGTCAATTCGCCTTCGTCAGGGTCAAGTTCCTTTGGAAAGTTCGCAAACCGCGCCACGCGCGAGCCTTCAGGCAGAAGGGCATTGATGCGCGCCACTTCACCCTTGATGAGTTCCAGAATCTCGGGCTTTTGGGACAGATCGGTATAGGTCGAGAAGCTGATCTTGTTCTCTTCCGCCCACCGGCCCAGAACTTCCATGTCGATATTTATCAGGGCGCTCACGAAGTCTCGGGTTTCGTCGCCCAAGGTCATCAGATCCTTGATGAATGGGCTGTAGCGCAGACGCGTTTCGATGAACTGCGGCGGGTAACTGTGCCCGTTTGCCAGACGCCGCATGTCCTTGACCCGATCAAAGAACAATAGCTCTTCGTCTTCGGTCATCGACACCGAGTCGCCGGTGGCATACCAGCCATCTTCGGTCAGCGCCTCTGCGGTTTTGTCGGGTTTGCCGTAATAGCCGCCAAAACCCGATCCGCCGCGCACTTGAAGTTCGCCTTCCGGCGAAACCCGGTATTCCAGCGGGTCGCCGTAGGCGGTGTTGCTTTGCATCCAGCTGCCACTTGTTTCCAACTGATAGCTTTCGCCCATATGCGCCGTTAGCAGTCCGATTTCAGTTGCGCCATAGACATTGCGCAGCTTGACCCCCATGGCATGGAACATGCGAAAGACGTCCGGCGCCATCAATGCACCGCCGCACATCGCGTTCTTCGCCTTGCCCAGACCAAGGTTGTCGCGCAGGTGATGCAGTACCAGCGCTTCGGCAAAGGGCAGTTGCAGGCGCGCGGCCAGACTGGGGTTGCGCCCCTCGAGACGTTCGACATAAACGTCGCGGCCGACCTTCATGCCCCATTTGTACATCGCGTTGCGGAACTTGCCCGCGCCCAGCATCCGGGCCTGAACGATGGACGCAAGGTTTTCCCATTGGCGCGGGCTGAACACCAGCGCATCAACCGCCAGCTCGCGGATATTGTCGAGCACTTCCTCGGGGCCTTCGGGAAAGTTGACGACCATGGGCGCGATCAGTCCGATCGACAGGCCGAAAATCTGCTCCGTCACCCAGGCGGGGGAAATGTAGGTCAAATATTCGGTGCCGGGCGCAATTTCGATCGCCCCCATCACCCGCGAACAGTTATCGAACAGGTAGCGATGGCTGATGATAACGCCCTTGGGTTTCCCCGTGGTCCCAGAGGTATAGGACAGCATGGCGATATCTTCAGCTCGACCGCGCTTGACGTGCTCTTCAAAACGGGCGGGGTCCTTGGCGTGTATCTGACGCCCGGTTTCGCTCACGCTTTCGAAGGAATGCAGCAGCGGGTGCTCGTAGCCCCAAAGGCCCGAATCATCCCAGTAAATGATCGCCAGCGCACCTGAGTATTTTTCTGCGATCTCCAAGCATTTATCGACCTGCTCTTGGTCCTGCGCAAAGAAAATCCGCGTCTGCGAATCTTCTGCCAGATAGAGGATTTCATCGGCGGTCTGGTCTGGATAAACAGACAGGACTTTGCCGCCCAGTGACTGAACCGCGTATTCCGCCCAAAAATGCTCGGGCTCGTTTTCGCCGATCATCATCACGGAATCGCCGGCAGCCAAGCCGTTGCTTTCCAACCCAAGCGCCAGATCGCGAACCCGTTCGAGCACATCGGTCCAGGTGAATTCACGCCAGATGCCAAGGCGTTTGTGGCGCTCGGCAAGTGCATTTGGCGCGGACTTGGCGCGGGCGAGCAACACCTGTGGCAGCGTTTCGCTCTGCGTTACGGCCGGGTCCGTATAGACCATTGCTTTTCTTTGCTTAACCATCCCGTTACCCCAGATATGCTTTGATCACAGCCGGGTTCTTCTGGATTTCCTCAGGCGTACCCTCGGCGATCACCCGCCCGAAATCCAGCACCACAATCCGGTCGGCCAGGTCCATCACGACGCCCATGTCATGTTCGACCAGAACCACTGGAATCTTGCGCGCCTCGCGTACATCGAGAATGAAGCGCGCCAAGTCTTCTTTCTCTTCTGAATTCATGCCAGCCATCGGCTCATCCATCAGCAGGATCGAAGGTTCCTGCGCCAACGCACGCCCCAGATCGACTCGCTTACGCAACCCGTAGCCCAAGGTGCCCACGGGCCGGGTACGGATCGCTTCGATTTCCAGAAAATCAATGATTTCCTCAGCCGCCTCGCGATGCTCGGATTCTTCGCGCATCACTGGGCCGTACTGGAAAAAGGCCTGGATCACGTTCGACTTCATCAGCATGTGACGGCCGATCATGATGTTTTCCACCACGGTCTGCCCGGCGAAGAGGTGCGTGCCTTGGAACGTTCGCGCCAGCCCTTGGCGGGCGATCTGATCGACCCGCTTGCCAGTCACGTCGCGCCCGGACAATTCGACACGGCCCTTCTGCGGGCGATAAAAACCTGCGGTGACGTTCAGTAGAGACGTTTTGCCAGCACCGTTCGGGCCGATAATCGCAAGCAGCTCATCATCGTTTACAGTGATGCTGACATCGTCAAGCGCCGTCACGCCACCAAATTTCAATGTCGCTCCGCGGACCGCAAGCGGTGCGGCGACCTGAGTCTCGGCCGCGCTCATGACGCAACCCGTGCTTTGTTGCCGCAATCCACACGGCCGTACACAACGTGATCAAGCGATGATCCGTTGACGTCGAGATTAACTCGCATCGTTTCTCCTCCCACCTCTTGTTCCAGAGGTTTGCTTGGCCTATCTGCCAAGTCAATCTTTGAAAACTAACACATGTTAGAAAATTAAATCAACAACTTAATCCTCTGCCTAGAGAAATTGCCTAATTCGCGGAGTAATCTGCGGAAAAACTACGCATGCCGGTTTGGTCCTGGCACCAGACCGCCCCCGAGCCGCCGGTCCCTTCATTGTGCAGCTGCAATTCGCAGGGCAGCGTCAACGGTGCGAGCCCCCGGAAGGCAAACCGACGGGGCGAATCCTGCAAGGCACTTGCGGCAAGATTGAGCAGCAGCGTTGCCTGTAGCGGGCCATGCACGACAAGCCCGGGATACGCTTCTGTTTCTGTTGCGTAGATGTGGTCGTAGTGGATGCGGTGTGCATTGAATGTCAGCGCTGAATAGCGGAACAACAACACGGGATCCGGTGTGAGGGTCGATTTGAGTGTGCTTGGGTCCAGTTCGACGCGCGTGCGTTTTGCGGGTTGGGGCCGGGTGATGTCCCGATAAACAATCGACTGCTGTTCCCGGATGCAAAGGCGGCTGTCACTGGAATATTCGTGTTCGATGGTCACAAAAACCAGTGCGCCGCTGCGGCCCTGCTTGGCGGCAATATCGGCGATCGTCGACCGGCGGGTGATGGTTTCGCCGATCGAAAGCGGGGCGATATGCGTGACATCGCCACCGGCCCACATTCGGGCGGGCAGGGGAACAGGCGGCAGAAAACCACCCCTTGCGGCATGGCCATCCTGCGAAAGCGAAGCGTTTGGCACAGCGTCAAGCGTCAGGCACCAGTGGATGCCCAATGGCACATCATCCGCACCGTCCCAAAGGTGCGGGCCGAAGGTGGCGCGGAACTTGTCGATCAGCGCGGGCGTCAAAACATCTTCCCTGGTTTCGGTGCGCCCCAGCCAGGGTTTAAGTGAATCGATGTCGTTTTCTGCCATGTCCCCCCCCTCAGAAGTATCGCGGCACTTTTCGGACAGCCGCAGCCGAGTCAATCGGTACCGGATTGGTCAAGATCAGTCCACAGCCCAAGACGCCAGCTGGTCCAAATTTTGACATCAGCTGGCGTCGGTAATGGCCTACGCTTTGCGGTATCAAAGGGCGATTGATACCGGGCGATCTGTTCGGATTTTGGTGGACCTACTGCGCCGTATAGCCGCCATCGACCACCATTTCGGCCCCGGTCATAAAGGATGCCTCGTCGGACGCCAGAAACAACACCGCCCGCGCGACCTCTTCCGGCTCAGCCGGGCGCTGCATGATCGTTGTCCCAAGCATTGCCTTCTCGACACTCGGATCGCCCAGAAGGTCTTCGGTCATTGGGGTGCGTATGACGCCCGGATGGATTGAGTTCGCCCGGATGTTGAACTCGGCATAATCTACCGCTGTCGATTTGGTGAACAGCCGCACTGCACCTTTGGTCGCTTGGTATGCCGCCGCCGAGGGCGCGCCGACCAAACCGTAGATCGACGAGATATTCACAATCGATCCGCCGCCTGCGGCCTTCATGTTGTCCAAGACTGCCTTGGTGCCCAAAAAGACGCCCTTGGCATTGATCGAGAAAATCTTGTCCCAGTCGTCTTCGGTGGTGTCCTGAACGGGCTTCATGAGCAGGATACCGGCGTTGTTGACCAATACGTTGATGTTACCGAAGGCCTTGTTCCCTTCGGCGATGGCCGTTTGCCAGCTTGCGGCGTCGGATACATCCAGATGCACCGCCGTCGCGCGCCCCCCTGCGTCCTCAATGTCTTTCACCACCGCACTCGCGCTCGCGTCATCGACATCGGCGACAATGACCTGAGCCCCCTCTTCGGCAAAGAGCCGCGCCTCGGCAGCACCCATTCCTTTGGCCGCACCGCTGATCAGTGCCGTCTTGCCCTGAAGTCGTTTCATCTCAAACCTCCTCCAAAATTGCTCTGAAAGCAATTTTGGAGGATTCGATTTCTACCGCATATGATGGAGATCAATTCCCCCTCAGACGAAT
This sequence comes from Aliiroseovarius sp. PTFE2010, assembly GCF_049943335.1. NCBI lineage: Bacteria > Pseudomonadati > Pseudomonadota > Alphaproteobacteria > Rhodobacterales > Paracoccaceae > Aliiroseovarius > Aliiroseovarius sp. PTFE2010. Next base: position 25,714 of record NZ_JBNFVY010000006.1, on the reverse strand, counting down.
CTTAAAAGGACCGCGGCATACCCAGAATATGCTCGCCGACATAAGACAGGATCAGGTTGGTTGAAATCGGGGCCACCTGATACAGGCGCGCCTCGCGGAACTTGCGCTCGACATCGTATTCGCGTGCAAAACCAAACCCGCCATGGGTCTGGATGCAGGCATTGGCGGCTTCCCAACTGGCCTCTGACGCCAGAAGCTTGGCCATGTTTGCCTGCGCCCCGCAATCCTGACCCGCGTCATAGCGTCTGCAGGCCTCGAACCGCATCAGGTTGGCGGCCTCGACGTTCACATAGGCCCTTGCGATGGGAAACTGCACGCCCTGATTTTGCCCGATGGGGCGGTCAAAGACGATGCGCTCGCCAGAATAGGCGCGGGCCTTGTCTACGAACCAGTATCCGTCGCCGATACATTCCGCCGCGATCAATGTCCGCTCGGCGTTCAGACCGTCAAGAATATGGTAGAAACCACGCCCTTCGGTGCCGATCAGATTTTCGGCCGGGATTTCAAGGTTGTCGAAGAAGACTTCGTTGGTCTCGTGGCCGGGCATATTGGCGATGGGGCGGACCTCCATGCCACTGCCGATCGCGTCTTTCAAATCGACCATAAAGATCGACAGACCCTGAGATTTCTTTTTGACATCCTTCAGCGGCGTCGTGCGGGCCAGCAGGATCATCAGGTCAGAATGCTGGATACGGCTGATCCAGACCTTCTGACCGTTGATCACATAGCGGTCGCCCTTCTTGACCGCTGTGGTCTTCAGCTTGGTCGTGTCCGTTCCGGTGGTCGGTTCGGTCACGGCCATGGATTGCAGGCGCAACTCGCCGCTGGCGATGCCGGGCAGGTATTTCTGCTTTTGCTCGTCCGAGCCGTGCCGCAGCAGCGTGCCCATGTTGTACATCTGCCCGTGGAAGTGGCCGGCATTGGCACCACCGCGGTTCGCCTCTTCCATGATGATCGAGGCTTCGGTCAGGCCAAGGCCCGAGCCCCCGTATTCTTCAGGGATCATCGCCGCCAGCCAGCCCTCGCGGGTCAGCGCATCGACGAATTCTTCGGGATAAGCGCCTTCCTCGCCGAATTTGCGATGGTATTCCGCAGGGAACTGCGCGCAAAGCGCACGCATTGCGTCGCGCAGATCGTTGTGGGTTTCAGGTGCCGATGTCTGCATCTGTCACGCCGCCCCTGGGCCGGAGGTTTCCAGAATTTCCTCTTCGGCACGTTGCCACAATTCGAACGAGATCGGGTTTTCGCTTTCCTCAAGGATATGACCGACCAGCCCGATGGATCGCGCCATCACGCCGAAACCGCGTACGATCTTCCAGGGGAAGCCGAATTCGCAGCAGATCGCACCGATGGCGCCCGTGGCGTTGATCGGCAGCATCTTGCCCGACTTTTCCTCGGCGACGGCCTGAATTTTCTGGATCAGTTCGATGTATTCGCCGGATTTTCCGTTCTCGGCCGCGATCTCGAACAGACGTGGTGCGCGCGGGTCAACCGGCTTGTGCACCGGATGGCCCAGCCCCGGCACGATGGCCTTTTTGGCGCGGAATTTTTCGACCGTCTCCAGCGCGATGGCGTCCAGATCTGCGCCAGTGCCCAGCTTGTCCTCGGGCAGCGCTTCGTAAAGCATCTTGGACGCGCCTTCCATTGATCCGACAAAGACCGTGCCCAGCCCGCACAGCCCGGCCGCGACGGCCGCCTGCAGCGATTCCGGTGCGCCCATATAGGTCATGCGCGCCGCCAGAGCCGAAGGGGTGATGCCGTGTTCGACCAGGGTGATGATGATGGCGTTGAAGACGCGACTTTCCTCGGGCGTGGCCTTGCGACCCGTCAACTGCAGAAAGGCAAGATCGCCAAGGTTCATGTGCCCCAGAATCTCGTTCGGCAGGTCCAGCCCGCGCACGCAGATTTTGTCGGGTGTGCTCCAGCCGATGTTCGAGCTGATTTTTTCTGTGCGTTTACCCATCAGACCGGATCCCACGGAAAGACATCCGCTGATACTTCCAGCGGTGTGAAATGTGACTTGAGCGCCGGAATGGCGTGCTCGGCGATTTCATCAGCGGTCCAACCGTCACCCGAGTGGACAGAGCGCACCGGACGGGGCTGATTGAACAGGAATATCTCGTTCATCCGCACTGCAAAGATCTGCCCCGACACATCCGCCGCGCGATCGCTCATCAGGTAACAGGCCATCGGCGCGACCTTGGCAGGGGTCATCTTCTTGACCTTCTCGACCCGCTTTTGCTGTTCCTCGGTGTCGGTCTTGATCGACGAGATCATCCGGCTCCAGGCGAAGGGCGCGATGCAATTGGAACGCACGTTCCAGCGCTTGAGATCAAGTGCCACAGATTTCGAAAATGCGGCGATGCCCAGCTTGGCGGCGGAGTAATTCGCTTGTGCGAAATTGCCGATCAGCCCCGAGGTCGAGGTCATGTGCACCAGCGCGCCGCTTTCCTGCTCGCGGAAATAGTCGGCGGCGGCGCGGCTGGTGTTGAAGGCGCCATAAAGATGGACCTTCACCACCGCGTCGAAATCCTCATAGGTCATTTTATGGAAGAACCCGTCGCGCAGGATGCCGGCGTTGTTCACCACGGCGTCGATGCGGCCGAATTCCTTTACCCCGGCCTCGATCATCGCGCGCGCGGCGTCGGGATCGGCGACACTGCCGCCATCGGCGATTGCATCGCCCCCGGCGGCCTTGATTTCTTCAACCACTTTTTGCGCTGCGGTTTCGGTCTGGCCGGTGCCTTTCAGCGACGCGCCCAGATCGTTGACCACCACAGCGGCCCCTTCGGACGCCGCCATAAGGGCAATATCGCGTCCGATTCCGCCACCTGCTCCGGTGACCAGAACCACTTTTCCATCAAGTGCCTTAGTCATTTTCGTCCTCCCTCAGCTTGCTTTGCGGTATTTGTCGAGACCGCCAGTGTGCATGACGCGGCCCATAAGCGGCGCGCCAATGATCTCTTCTGCCTTGAGGGCCGCGGCGATCAGCTTGTCCAGATCAATGCCGGTTTCAATGCCCAGTTCGTGGCACAGGAAAACCGCGTCCTCGGTGCAGACGTTGCCTGCGGCACGGGCATGGCCGTGGCCAGCGAAAGGACACCCCCCAAGGCCGGCGACAGAGCTTTCGAACATGTCCACACCCATCGACAGGGCAGCATAGACATTGGCGATGCCAAGCCCGCGCGTGTCATGAATATGCATGCCGATCCGCGCTTCCGGCGCCATTTCGCGCAACGCCCCGATCATCCGCTTGACGGCTTCGGGGTTTCCCCAGCCCATCGTATCAGCGATGACAAGGATCGGCACTGGAATCTGCTCTTCTTCGCAAAGATCCAGGATAAAGCGGAAATCGTCCAGAATGCGTTCCTGCGGGATCGGGCCTTCGAAATTACAGCCGAAAGCCGTCATCACATAGGCCGCATCAACCGTATAGCCTTCTTCCTTGTAAAGGCGGACCCAGTTGCGTTGTTTTTCGCGCATTTCGACCGAAGAACAGTTGTTGTTCGATTGGGCAAAAGCTTCGGACGGGTAAAACAGCAGGCGCGGATCGATATCGACCTCATGCGCTGTCAGGGCCTTGCGAAAGCCTTTGTCGTTCAGCCACAGCGACGTGTAGTTCACGCCGGGCGTGCGCTTGATGCGTTGGAACAGCTCGCCGGTGTCGGCCATTTGCGGCACGTATTGCGGGCTGACAAAACTGCCGACCTGAATGCGTTTCAACCCGGTATCGCTGAGCATATCGATCAGCTCGATCCGCTCTTCAATCGGATAGATCTTTTTTTCGATCTGAAAGCCCTCGCGCGGGCCTTCTTCACGAAATTCGACGAATTTCGGAAAATCGCTCATCTTGTCACTCCTCAGATGGCAGTATCTCGGCGATGACCTGGCCGCGATCGACCATGTCCCCATTCGAGACGGATATGTTGCTGGCGATCCCTGCAGCGGTAGCGCGGATCGAGATTTCAAGTTTCATGGATTCCATCACCGCGATCACGTCGCCTTCGGCCACCTCCTGACCATCGGCCACCTTGATCTCGACGATCATCCCGGTCAGGGGCGAGGCCACAGAACGATCCGCGGCGGCATCGCCGCCGGCGAAGTCCAAAGGCGCAGCGGGACGGAAGACAAGACGGCCTTCCGGTGTGTCCATTTCGATCACGTCCGCATGCAACCGCGCGTCGATCAAAAACACCGCATCGCCTTCGCTGATGCGCCACCGGCCCGGCACGACTTCACGCACTGCCAGTGTGGCGGCTTCGCCATTTTCCGACAGGACGGTGTAGGTGCCTGCACCTTTGATGGGCCCGACGCGGAATTCCTCGGAGATGTCGGCGGCATCGGTCAGCGTCACATGCTGTCCCGCTTCCATCGCATCGCCGCCAAGACCAAGCCGCCAACCGGTAAAGGTGTCGCGGTTTGCCCATGGATTGCTGCTTGCGTCGCTCCGCGATGCGGCCACGAAAAGAATGGCCGCTGCGGCTTTCCACAGATCGGGACGGGACAGGACGCTGGCCTGTGTCAGTTCGTCGAGCCTGCCGTCGATCCAGCGGGTATGCACCTGCATTTGTTCGAATTCAGGATTGCGCGCCAGCGCCGTCAGGAAAGCCCGGTTGGTTTGCACGCCTTCGACCGCGACGTGATCCAAAGCTGTCGCCAGGCGCGCCAATGCGGTTTCCCGGTCGGGCGCGTGCACCACCAGCTTGGCGATCATCGGGTCATAAAACGGTGTCACCGCGTCGCCTTCTTCGACACCGCTGTCAATGCGCAAACCTTCCGGCAAGCTCAGCGTGGTCAAAGTGCCAGTCGAGGGTGCGAATTGCATCGCCGGATCCTCGGCATATAGCCGTGCCTCGACCGCGTGACCGTTGATCTTCAGGTCATCCTGCACCAAGCCAAGGCCCGCGCCTTCGGCAATCCGCAGGTGAAGCGCAACCAGATCCAAGCCAGTGATCGCCTCGGTCACGGGGTGTTCCACCTGAATACGGGGGTTCACTTCAAGGAAGAAATATTCTTCCCCTGCGACCAGAAATTCGACCGTGCCCAGACCGCGATAGTCAAGCGTTTCGCCCAGACGCACCGCGTCATGTGCGATTTCGTCCAGAAGGGCGCGAGGCAGGCCCCAGGCCGGCGCCTCTTCGATGACCTTCTGGTGACGGCGCTGCAGCGTGCAATCGCGTTCGAACAGGTGCACCACGTGCCCTTTGCCGTCGCCCGCAATTTGCACTTCGACATGGCGCGCTTCGGGCAGGAACCGTTCCAGCAGCAGCCCTTCAGAACCGAAGGTCGACTTTGCCTCGCGCAGTGCGCCTTCGATGTCCTCAACAAGCGTTGTCTCGTCGGTCACCAGACGCTGGCCGCGTCCGCCACCACCACCGACCGCCTTGAGCAGGACGGGCAGGCCCATCGCGCGGACTTCATCGGCGATCTGCTGCGGGTCAGAGCGCGCACCTTCGGCGCCCGAAATGACCGGAACGCTGGCGGCCACGGCGGCCTCTTTGGCGCTGGCCTTGTCGCCGAAACGTTCAAGAGTGTCTGGCGTCGGCCCCATAAAGATCATGCCGGCAGACTCGACCGCACGGGCGAAATCTGCGTTCTCGGCCAGAAAGCCGTAGCCGGGATGGATCGCATCCGCGCCGACCGACTTTGCGGCGTCGATCACCGCGTCGATCTTCAGATAGCTTTCCGAGGCCGGGCCGGCGCCGATACAAATCGAATGGCCGATCTCGCGGACATGCAAGGCATTGGCGTCGGCCTGCGAATGCACGCCGACAGGGGTGATACCGCTGGCCCGCGCGGTGCGCGCGATCCGGCAGGCAATTTCGCCGCGATTGGCGATAAGAAGCGTTTTGATTTTCATGGTTCGCTCCTCACATCCTGAACACGCCGAAATTGGTTTCGACCTTTGGTCTGCGCGACGTCACATCCAGCATGAGCGCCATCACATCGCGGGTTTCACAAGGCTCAATCACACTGTCGATCCAGAGATTTGACGCGAAATTGTACGCGCCTTGGAATTCTTCGTATTCCTTGCGGATCGGGGCCTTGAAGGCTTCTTCATCTTCGGGCGTCCAGCTTTTGCCTTCGCGCTTGTTGATCTGGGCGCGAACCTGCGCCAGCACGCTGGCGGCCTGTTCGGGGCCCATGATCGCCGATCGGCCTGTCGGCCAGGCGAACATCGCGTCGGGTTGGAACGGACGGCCCAACATGGCCAGATAACCCGCCCCGTATGAGCCACCGGTGATGATGGTGAACTTGGGCACCCGGGCCGAGGACATGGCCGTGATCATCTTGGCACCCGCCTTGGCGATGCCCATTTGCTCAACCTCGCGGCCGACCATGAAGCCGTTCACATCGGCCAGAAACAGCAGCGGGATATCGCGCTGGACACAGAGATTGATGAAATGCGTGGCCTTCAGCGCGGCCTCGACAAAGAGCACGCCGGTGTTGGCAATAATGCCGACCTCGTGTCCGTGAATGCGGCCCCAGCCGGTCATGATGGTGTCACCATAAAGCGGCTTGAATTCGTGAAAGTCGCTGTCATCCACCAGCCGAGCAACAATTTCACGGTTGTCGGTCGGCACCTTGGGGTCGCGGCTGATGACGCCATAAATCTCTTCGACGGGGTAGGCGGGCGCACGGGGCGCCTCGGGCGTCTTGCGGGGCTGGGGTTTTTCGCCCAGATGGCTGACAATTTCGCGCGTGATAGCCAATGCGTGGGCGTCATCTTCGGCCAAATGGTCGGTCACGCCGGAGACGGACGAATGCATCTTGCCGCCGCCCAGTTCTTCAGCTTCGACCTTTTCGCCGGTTGCGGCAAAGGTCAATTCCGGTCCGCCCAGATACATAAAGCCCTGACCGCGCACGATCACCACTTCGTCGCAGAGCGCGGGAATATAGGCCCCGCCTGCGGTGCAGGGCCCCATGACCACGGCGATCTGCGGCACGCCGTCACCGGACATGCCGATCTGTTGGTGAAAGATCGAACCGAATTGCCCCTCATCGGGGAACAGATTGGCTTGATCGGGCAGGAACGCGCCGCCGGAATCCACCAGCGTGATGACAGGCAGGCGGTTTTTCCAGGCGATTTTCTGCGCGCGCACGTGTTTGCGACACGTGATCCCGAAATAGGTGCCCCCCTTCACGGTGGCATCATTGGCGATGATCATGCACTGACGGCCTTCGATCACACCAATACCGGTGATGATGCCTGCGCCGGGCGGAACGCCTTTGTGCATGTTCAGTCCGGCCAGTTCGCCGAGTTCCAGAAAGGGCGTACCCGGGTCGATCAAACGCTCAATCCGCTCGCGCGGAAGGATCTTGCCTTTTTCCACGTGGCGTTCGCGCGCCTTTTCGGGGCCGCCGACACGTTGCTTCAGGCGAAGGGCATGAAGTTCGCCGACCTTGTCGCGGTAAAACGCGTCATTTTCCCGGAAGTCATCGGACCCGGTGTCGAGAAGGGATTTCATTTTTGTCATGGCAGAGTTGGATATTCTCTCAGAACGAAGGCGACCTTGGCGGCGCCGGGTTTCTCGAATGTATCAGTCGGCACCAGATGAACGTCGGCCTTGAAGACAAGGGCGTCGCGCAGGCGCTGTTCGATTTTCTTTTTGAGGGCACCGTCATCTGCGGCGTCGCGTCCCGGACCGCGTTCGACGATCACTTTCAGCGCGCCCTGCGTGGTATGGCCTTCAAAATCAGCCACGATGCGCATCACGCCGTTGGTTTCGGGCACCATTTCAGTGATCACGCTGTTGACGGCCGATGGGAACACATTGGCCCCGCGCACGATCAGCATGTCGTCGGTCCGGCCGGTGCAGCGGATCTTGGGCCCGGTGCGCCCGCAAGTGCATTCTGTGTCGATGACTTCGATATAATCGCCAGAGCGGAACCGTACGACGGGGCTGGCCTGTCGACCGATCGCTGTATAGATCATTTCGCCCTCGGCGCCCTTTTCCCACGGGATGATTTCGCCGCTTTCGGGATCGAGCAGTTCGGTGATGATATAGTCCATGTTGACCATATGCATTCCCGACTGGGCGTCGCATTCGGCCCAGTAGGTCACGCCCAGATCAGTACCGCCCAGCATTTCACAGCATTTCGCGCCCCAGGCCTCTTCGATCTTGGCCCGGATGGCCGGGATGCCGCCGCCAGGTTCGCCGCCGACGATCACCTGTTCGACGCCCAGCTCGCTTGCTTTGCAGCCGAGCACCTCAGGCGCTTTTTCTGCCAGGTGCAAAACGAAATTCGGCGCGCCCACGATGCAGCGCGGGCGGGTGTCGGCGCAGGCGCGCAGCAGCCGTTCGGCGCCGCCATCGGCGCCCACCGGCACGTCGATGGCGCCCATGTATTGCAGGCCCTGCACCACCGGAATGCCGCCGACAAAGCCTTTGGCCAGCGCGAAGGCATGCAGCACCATATCGCCCGGACGCACGCCATTGGCAAAGAAACAACGCGCGGTCATCTCGTGCCACATTTCGCAATCTGCTTCGGTCAGTGCCACGTAGGACGGGCTGCCGGTCGTGCCTGATGAGGCTTGCATCTGAATGATGTCCGACATCGGCGCCGCCCGGTGCTTGCCAAAGGGCGGCTCTGCCGCAAGGCTTTCGCGGATTTCGGTTTTGTAGGTGTAGGGCAGTTTTTGCAGGTCTTCGATGGTGCGGATGTCGTCGAAATCCACACCGGCCTCAGCGAACTTTTCCTGATAGAAGGTCGAGTTCGCCTTGAGATAGGCCATTTGATCGCGCAACCGCTCTTCTTGAATCTGGCGCACCTTATCGAGAGGCATGCCCTCAATCTCGTGCCAGAAGCGATCATTCACCTTGCCGGCGGCATCTTGCCGCCGAAAGCGCATTCCAAATTCCATGTCGTCCTCCGTGACGGTAGTGCGATCAATAGGACCGTGGCAGGCCCATGACCTTTTCGCCGATAAAGCTGAGGCAGAGTTCGCGGTTCACCGGTGCCGTGCGCAAAAGGCGGACCAGCGGATACATCTCGTACAGGCCGGTATCTTCGGTAAAGCCCGATCCACCATGCGCCTGAAGCGCGGCGTCCACTGCTTCGATCCCGGCTTCGGCTGCCGCGTATTTGGCCATGTTCGACGACGCCCCTGCGGGCAGCTTGTTGTCAAATTCCCATGCAGCGCGGCGGGTCATCAGGCTGGCCATCTCGACCGCTGTGTGTGCCTTGGCCATCGGATGTTGCACACCTTGGTGCGCCCCGATGGGCTGATCGAAGACATTGCGCTCCGACGCGTAGGCCACGCCCTTGTTCAGCGCGAAGCGGCCGATGCCGCAGCACAGCGCGCCAAGGATGATACGTTCGGGGTTCAGGCTGTCGAACAGGATCGAGAAGCCCTCGTCCACTTCGCCCACCACGTCCTCGGGGCCCAGATCGACCTCGTCGAAGAACAGGGTCCACTGTTCTTCGGGCAGGGGGATCGAAATATTCACCCGCTGCTTTTCCACGCCCTTTTTCTTCAGGTCCACGGCAAAGAGCGTGAAGCCGTCGGTCTTGCGGCTGACTTCGGTGTGCGGCTTGGTGCGCGCCACCACCAGGCAATAGTCCGATACCTCGGCGCCGGTGATAAAGGTCTTTTCGCCCGACAGGCTGAACCGGTTGCCCCGGCGCTTGGCCAGCGTGGTGGCCTTCATCGTGTTGGATCCGGCCCCCGGTTCAGTGATCGCGAAGCAGAACTGAATTTCACCCCGGCAGGCGGCCGGCAGAAGCTCTTTCTTGTGGAATTCGGATCCGTGGCTGGCGATGTGGGCCAGCGACATGGTCGGGCCGACCACCATCATCAGCAGCGGTATGCCGTGATTGGCTGTGCCTTCCATGAACAAGGCCATTTCGGTCATGCCAAGGCCGGCGCCGCCGTATTCCTCGGGCACCATGATTCCCAGAAAACCGTCGTCGGCAATCTGTTTGAACATCTCGTGCGGGAACTCGTGCTTGCGCGCATGCTCCAGCCAATAGGCATTGTCGTATTTCTGCGCCAATTGTCCGCCATATTCGTAAATCTGGCGCTGTTCGTCGTTCAAAGTGAAATCCATGGTTCTTCCTCAGCCCTTGAAAGCGGGTTTGCGCCGGTTCTCGAATGCGTCGAGACCTTCGGCGACGTCATCACTGGGCAGCGCGCGCACGGCGGCGTCGCGCTCAAGCCGCATTTGTTGGTCGATGCCAAGGTCGGCACCTTCCCGCGCCAAACGCTTCATCTCGGCGATGCCGGGACGCGAGCGGGTGGCAATTTTTTGGCAATATTCCAGCGCGGCGGTGTGTAGATCTGCATCCGGCACGATGTAGTTGACCAAACCGGCCTCTTTCGCCTCGCCTGCTTCAAGCCAGCGGGCCGAGAACATCAGATCAAGCGCACGGCGCTGACCCATCAACCGCGTCAGCCGTTGCGATCCGCCCCAACCGGGGATCAGACCGAATTGCGCATGCTGATCGCCAAACTGGGCGCTTTCGGCCGCGAAACATACATCGCAGGCCAGCATCAATTCGATCCCGCCGGCCAGACACAAGCCCTGCACAGCCACTACGACTGGGAGGGAGGAGGCCTCAAGCGCGCGCAGGTTTTTCATGCCGAAGGCGATGAAATGGTCGAGCGCGGCGGGATCGTTCAATTTACCTTTCACTTCCACCAGGTCGGCGCCGGTGCAAAAGTGCTTGCCCTGCGCCCGGATGAGGATCGCCCGGATGTCCGGGTTCGCCTCAAATTCCGCGCGCGCGGCAGAGATCCGCTCATGCACGTCGAGTGACAGGCAATTGAATTTCTCAGGGCGGGCCAGATCAATGATGCCGGTAGCACCTTCGATGCTGGCAATGACAGGATCGCTCATTTCGAAGCTCCTTTCGCCTTTTTGTCGTATTGCAGCGCCACGCGTCCGGCCTTTTCGCGGGCGATCACCAGTTTCTGGATCTGCGCGGTACCGTCGCCGATCTGCAGGCCCAGAACGTCGTTGTAACGCTGATGGTGCGGCAGATCTGTGGTGTAGCCGTAGTGGCCGTGCAGGATCAGACATTGATGCAGAATCTCGCAGGCGGTCTTGGGCAGGTACCATTTGCACATCGCCGCTTGCGACGTGTGGGGCAGGCCGCGGTCGCGCAGGTCCAGCGTATAGTAGCAAAGCTGACGCATCATGGTCAGTTGGGTTTCGGCCTCGGCCAGCGGAAAGCTGACGCCCTGGTATTGCACGATGGGCGCGCCGAATGCCTCGCGTTCCTGGACGTAAGCCCAGGTCTCGTCTACCGACGCTTGCGCGGCGCCCAGACATTCCAGCCCGATCAGCGCGCGGGAATAGTCAAAGCCCGCCATGATCGTGCCAAAGGCGCGGTCCTGTTCGGCCATCATGTTTTCGGCCGGCACGAAGACATCGTCGAAAAACACCGAACCGCGGCCGACAGGCTTGGTTCCGATATCATCGAAATGGGTGCGCTTGATGCCGTCTTGATTCAGATCGACGAAAAAGGCGCTGACCCCGCGCGAGCCGCCGTCCGGGTCGCCGGTGCGGGCGAAAACCACCGCCGCATCAGCTTGGCTGGCAAAGCTCATGGATGTCTTTTCGCCATTCAGCCGCCATCCGTTGCCGGATTTCTCGGCTTTCAGAATCAGGTTCGCCGCATCCGATCCGCCGCGCGGCTCGGTCAGGCCAAGACCAATGACGGCCTCACCCGCAACAACCTTGGGCACCCATTCCGCCGCGATATCCTTTGACGCGTATTTGGCAACCATTCCGCCCATGAGAGAGCCCAGAAGTTGCACATAGCTGGCGTTGAAATCGGCATAGGCGATTTCTTCGACGATCAGGCCAGACGTGACCGAACTTTCGCCCAGTCCGCCGAATTCTTCGGGCAGATCGGCCCCAATCAGGCCCAACGAGCCCATTTCCTTGATCAGCGCGCGATCAAAGGTGTGTCCGCTGGCGCGCTCAAGATAACTGGATGCCAGTTTTTCCGTAGCAAAGCGCTTCGCGGTTTCACGAAATGCCTTTTGATCTTCTGTTGGCTGGAATTGCATCGGTGCTCCTCCCCATGACCGAAAAAAATATGTACTTTCAAAAAATCTAACAAATGTTAGAATATAGATCAAGCGTAGTTTTGAGGAGGACGTCGCCAGTGGAAAACCAGCAAACAAAAAACTATGAGACCATGCTTTCGCCAATCCGCGCGGGCCAGCATACGTTGCGAAACCGTGTCATCATGGGGTCGATGCATACCCGTTTGGAAACCGAGCCTGACGGCGTTGCCAAACAGATCGCCTTTTATGCCGAGCGGGCGCGGGGCGAGGCAGCGATTCTGGTCACTGGCGGCTTTTCGCCCAATGCCGAAGGCATATTCGATCCCGAAGGTCCGCGAATCGATGACCTTGACGAGGCGAAAAAACTGCGCCCGATCTGCGAGGCGGTCCAGGCCGAAGGCAGCTTGCTCTGCGCGCAACTTCTTCATGCCGGGCGCTACGCCAAGATCGAAGGCTGCGTTGCCCCAAGTGCGATTCGCGCCCCCATCAACCGTTATGTTCCGCGTGAAATGACCGATGCCGACATTCGCCGTACCATCGAAGATTTCGCCAAATCTGCCGCCAATGCGCAGGCAGCGGGATTCGATGGCGTCGAAATCATGGGGTCCGAAGGCTATCTGATCAACGAATTCACCGTCACCCATACCAACAAGCGCGAAGACGACTGGGGCGGCAGCGCCGAGAATCGCCACCGCTTCCCGGTCGAAATCGTGCGCGCGGTGCGCGAACGCTGCGGGCCCGAATTCCTTGTCATTTACCGGATTTCGGCCGCCGATTTGGTCGACGGCGGCGCGCCCGCTGATGAAATCGCAGACCTGGCGCGCAAGATTGAAGCCGCAGGCGCGGATATCCTGAACACCGGGATTGGCTGGCACGAAGCACGCGTGCCGACCATTGCGTATCCGGTTCCGCGCGGGGCCTGGCGTCAGGCAGCGGCGAACGTAAAGGCTGCGGTATCGATCCCGGTGGTTGCCTCGAACCGAATCAACACCCCCGAGCTTGCAGAAGACATTCTTGCCTCTGGCGGGGCGGATATGATTTCGATGGCGCGGCCATTTCTGGCCGATCCGCATTTCGTCAAGAAGGCGCGCGAAGGTCACGCGGACGAGATCAACACCTGTATTGCCTGCAACCAGGCCTGCCTCGATTTCCTGTTTTCGGATCGGCCGGTCGGATGTCTGGTCAACCCTCGGGCCGGGCATGAAACTGAATTCCGCGATACGCCGACAGAGTCACCAAAGAAGGTGGCCGTCGTTGGCGGCGGCGCCGCAGGCATGGCTACGGCCGCCGAGGCCGCCAGTCTGGGCCACGACGTCACTTTGTTCGAAGCCCAGGACAAGCTGGGTGGTCAATTGAATCTGGCGCGCGCCGCACCGGGCAAGGACGAATTCGACGAAACACTGCGCTATTATACCGGCAAGATGCAAAAGCACGGCGTCAAGCTGCGTCTTGGGCAACGGGCCGGGGTGGATGATCTGAAGGGCTTTGACCATGTGGTCATTTCCACCGGGGTCACGCCGCGCATTCCCGATCTGCCGGGGGTGGACCATCCTAGTGTCGCGACCTACGCCGAGATCCTGTCGGGGGAGCGCACGGCGGGCGACACGGTGTTGGTGATGGGGGCAGGGGGCATCGGCCATGACGTTGCCGAGTTCCTGGTGACCGAATCGGCCGAGGCCCACGACACCGACACGTTCTGCGAAACATGGGGCGTGGATCCGGATTTCGCCATGGCGGGCGCCTTGGCGGGCGATCCGCTGGCCGCAAAATCTTCGCGCCGCAAGGTTGTCATGCTTCAGCGCAAGGCCACGAAACCGGGCGCGGGGCTTGGCGTTTCGACGGGCTGGATCCTACGCAACGCGTTGCGCAAGCATGGCGTCGAGGCCCTGGGCGGGGTCGTATATGACCGTATCGATGACGCGGGGCTTCATATTCTTGTCGATGGAGAACCAAAGGTTCTACCTGCCGATACCATCGTGCTGTGCACCGGTCAGGAACCGGAACGGGCCTTGGCCGAAGACCTCACCGCGCGCGGCACTACCGTCACAATGATCGGCGGCGCAAAAGAGGCCGCCGAACTTGATGCACTGCGCGCCATTGATGAAGGGGTGCGTTTGGCGCAAAGTCTCTGAACAGGTGCCACGGCAAAGGAGGATGCAATGCTGCCCGAGGTCATGCGTGCAGGGCGCGCCGATCTGTATTCCATCTTTCGGACCCGTGCGCACGACTGCGCGGATGCTCTGGCTGTCGAAGACGGCCGCAAACGGCTGACATACGGCGATTTGCTGAAGCGCGTCGATCAGCTGGCTGCCGTCTTTCTGGCCAGGGGGGTCGCGCCGGGCGACAGGATCGCGATCCTGTCGCACAACCGCTCCGAATACCTTGAGGTCGAACTGGCTGCTGCGGGAATCGGCGCAATCGTCGCGTGCCTGAACTGGCGCCTTGCCCCCGACGAACTGCGGCATTGCATCACTCTGGTTGAACCGGTTTTGGCGGTCGTCGAGCCAGAACTTGCCGATGCGTACCACGCCGTATCGACGACGCCCTGTCTGGAAATCGGGCCGGAGCTGGACACGTCTGTCGCCGCGGCCAGGCCGGATCCACGCACGGGCACCCTGGTGAACGACCCCGAAGCCGGTCTGACGATACTTTACACATCGGGCACGACAGGTTTGCCCAAGGGCGCGCTCATCAGCCACCGTGCTCATATCGCGCGATCCATGGCTTTCGCCGCGCAACTGGCACTTGATCCTGCCGACGGGTTCATCGCCTGGGCCCCCATGTTTCACATGGTGTCCACCGACCATGCGTTGGCGACGATCTTGCGCGGGGGCACTGTCGTTATGATAGACGGGTTGCAGCCTGAGATCATGAACCAAGCGCTGTCGCGCTACACAATTGGCTGGTTTGTGATGATGCCCGGCGCGTTGGACGCTTTCATCGCCGAACGACGCGCCAACCCACTGCCCATAAAAGGCATCAAGGTCTGTGGCGCGATGGCCGATTTGGTACCCCCGCATCAAATCGCAGAACTGACGGGGCTTTTGGACACGCCCTATCTGAATTCTTTCGGGGCAACCGAAACCGGCCTGCCACCTGGGACAGCAGATCGAATCGCACCGGGCGTCACGCCCGATCGTCTGTCCAAGCGGATCAGTGCATTCTGCGAGGTACGGCTGGTCGACCCCGAGGACCGCGAAGTGCCCGATGGAACGCCGGGCGAAATGGCGGTGCGTGGACCGACACTGTTTTCAGGCTATTGGAATGCCGATGACACCAACGCCAGCGATTTTCGCAACGGCTTCTTCCACATGGGAGATCTGTTCCGGCGCAATCGCGATGGCACGGTCGACTTCGTGGATCGGGCGAAATACCTGATCAAGACTGGCGGAGAGAACGTCTATCCTGCGGAAATAGAACGTGTGCTTCTGGCACATCCACGGGTGGTCGATGCGGCGGTGGTGCGGGCATTTGACATGAAATGGGGCGAAAGCCCGGTGGCCTTTGTCGCTTGTGGCGACGACGGGCCGGATGCGGCGGAACTTATGCAACTGTGTCGGAAACATCTGGCCGGTTACAAACGACCACGCGAAGTTCGGTTCATTCCGTTTGAAGACTTCCCCCGGTCGACCAGCGGCAAGGTCCAGCGACACGTTCTTGAAACCTGGATCGCGGATGAAAAAACGCGCACTTGATGCCTGACTTGGCGCACAATGCGTGTGCAGTTGTGCTTGCAACCCCGATGACTCTTGGTTGGTATGTCAGGTAATATAGTTTAATCTTAGTGCCTTATGGGTGGATCTTAAAGTTTCGCCTTAGATGGGTCGGCGAAGGTTTCAAAACATAACCCGCTTTCATTTTGTAACCAGACGCGTATTTCGGAGCTATTCCGATTCCAACCAAAAGGTGCACTGAGCCATGACGAAAGTCGCGATTGTCTATTACAGCGGATACGGCCACACGGAAGTTCAGGCCAAAGCTGTTGCCGAAGGCGCCAAAGGTGTCGACGGCACCGAGGTAGAACTGCTGAAATTGTCTGACGACGGCGAGTTGGACGAGGCGAGCTGGGCGGCGCTTGATGCCGCTGATGCCATCGTCTACGGCAGCCCGACCTACATGGGCGGTCCAGCTTGGCAGTTCAAGAAATTCGCCGACGCCAGCTCAAAACCCTGGTTCACGCAGAACTGGAAAGACAAGATCGCTGGCGGGTTTACGACGTCTGCTACGATCAACGGCGACAAATTTTCGACCATCCAGTACTTTATTACGCTGTCGCAGCAGCACGGCCAGCTATGGTGCGGTGTCGGCCTGATGCCGGCAAACACCAAGGCGGACGGTCCCGAAAAGCTGAACTGGACGGGCGGATATGCTGGCCTGCTGGCGATTGCCCCCTCTGACAGCGCCCCCGATGAGTTTCCGGCGGGCGGCGATCTGGACACGGCGCGTTCCTACGGCCAGCGGTTGGTGGAAACCGCAAAACGCTGGAACAGCTGATCGCGCAGCTTTGCACAATACCCGGCCGCCCGAATGTCTGGCGGCCGGTCAAACTTTGGGCCCCCCGTCTTGGGGGGGAGGGCCCGGCCTTTGCCCCGCGGCACATCAGCCCGCGACGCCCGCCCGCCCCACTAGCGCCATCAACGTTCCGGTCATCGTGGCGATGAGCTTTTCGTCTTTGCCTTTGATCGCATAGGCGCGCGCCTCGCAGATGGTCAGCGTTCTGCCCGGCTTTACCACATCGGCGACAAAGCGAAATTGTTCGCCGTCCGCGGGGTTGAGCAGGTTGATCTTGAACTCTGCGGTCAGCACCGCTGCTTCGGCGGGCATCAGTGAAAAAGCGGCATATCCACAGGCGCTGTCCAGCGCAGTAGACACGATGCCAGCATGCACGAACCCATGCTGTTGAGTGAAATCGGCGCGGTGCGCCATTTCCAATACGATATGGCCGGGTGTCAGATCGGCAATGCTGATCCCCAGTGTGTGCATCACATTCTGGCGGTTGAAACTATCACGTACGCGTGCGTCGTAGTCAGGATTTTTCGGCTCGAACTGCGCCATGGCGTGTCTTGCTCCTCGCTTTCATTCGTTGATGACCAATCTTAGACGGTCCTTGAGGCGCGTATCTTGTAACGAATGGCCAAATTGGCGCGGTGCCGCCTGAGCGCGCAACGCGCCGGGTGATTTACCGGCGAAAGCCCGGCAAAACGCCGCCATATGAGATTGGTCGTAATATCCTGCATCCAGCGCCAGATCGCTCAATTGCGGGGCGGGACGTGCGAGTGACCCAAGCAGCAGGCGAAAACGCCGTGTGGCAGTCAGCCGTCGCCGCGACACACCGGTCTGCGCCAGCGTCTTGCGGCGTTCGGTCCGGTCACTGAACGTTTGCGGGGGCAGGGCGAAGCTCAGCTGCCTTGCAATATCATCCAGCGCAGAAATCAGCAAAGGCAGGTCGTCATCGCCACGCCAGACCCGTTCAAGTCTGGCAGTCAACTGCTCCAAGGTCTGAGCCTCGGGCAAACGCTCTGGTCGCGACGCCAGCCGTAGTCCCGCCACGATGCCGCAGAAGGGCGTCTGGCGCGGCGTGAATTCCGGGCGCGGTGGCGCAAGCGATACACGCGCACCGTCGGCGTCGACATCGCGCGTGACCGAAAGGGCGAAAAGGTCTGTCGCGAACCGCCCGCTTCCGCGGCCGCTCAACGCGCCGGTGTCGCGGAAGACGTAAAGATGGTCCACCTGCGCCGCCGCATCCGCAGGCGGCGCCAACTCTAGGTAGAGCGGTGCAGCCGTCAGGTCATCAGACGAAGGCATCCCGATTCTCGGAGACGAAATCATGCAAGCGGCGCGCCGGGCGACCCAGCACGTCACTGACCGTGGTTTCTATACCGGCGAGGTAGCCCTTGGGCGCGATTGACGCCAGTTCAACCATGGCCGCGGCGACCTCGTCTTGCATCCCGCCGGCCATCATGGCTGCCTTGGCCTCATCGGCTGACAGGGGCGCGGAAGTAACGGTGCGACCTGTCACTTCGGACAGGATGGCGGCGATATCATCTGCGGCAAAAGCTTCGGGGCCGGTCAGGCCAAGAACCTTGCTTTCGTACCCCGGAGCGGTCAGCGCCTCGGCGGCGACATCGGCAATGTCACGGGCGTCGATCCAGGCCACGGGTCCGCCCAGATCGTCATGATAAACGCCGTCCTTTGCAATGCTGTCGGCCTGCCAAAGAAGGTTCTGCATGAAATAGGTCGGCTGGACAAAGGTCCAGTCAAGACCGCTTTCCTTCAGTTGTTCCTGGTTTTCGGAATGCCATTTGCCAAAGGTCAGCCCCGCCTTGGGCGACGCACCCAGCCCAGTGGCCATAACAACGTGGCGCACGCCCACGGCCTTGGCAGCCTCGATCGCATTCGCTTTCCACTGGCGCATGTCCAGATGTGCGGGCGTAACCAGATATATCTTTTCGGCCCCGTCACAGGCCTGCTCCAGCGCGGCGGTATCGGTAAAATTCGCCGTGACAGCTTCGCATCCCTTGGCTTTCAGCGCGTCGAGCTTGGTCGGATCGCTGGTGACGGCCCGCACGTTCGCGCCTTTGGCCAGCAGCGTATCCACAAGAGGGGCGCCGGTAGTGCCTGTGGCTCCGAAAACAGTAATCATGACTGGTCCTTTCTCAGTTCCGCGATGGGCTGGATGGTTTCTGGGTTGCTGATCGACGACAGATCGCCCGGGTCTTCACCCAGGAAGGCTGCGCGCACGATTCGACGCATGGTCTTCATGCTGCGGGTCTTGGGCAGCGCTTCGACGAAGTGTATTTCGCGCGGGCGGAAGGGTTTCGACACGATCTCTCCGACCCTGTCCTTGAGCCGGTTCACCAGCTCTTCGTCCGGTGACACACCCTGTGCCGCGACGCAGACACAGACCACGGCGACGCCTTTGATATCATCGGGCGCTGCAATAGCGGCAGCATCCACCACCTCCCCGGTCTCGGTCATGGCAGCCTCGATTTCGGGCGGGCCAATGCGTTTTCCGGCGATGTTCAGCGTGTCATCAGAGCGCCCCAGAATATACCATGTGCCGTCCGGATCGCAGCGCACCCAGTCACCGTGCCGCCAGATGCCCGGGAAGGTGGACCAATAGGTTTCAAGGTAGCGCTCACGGTCGCCCCAAATGGCCGGGGTCAAGCCCAAGGGCGGCTGGGTTACCACCAGTTCACCCACTTCGCCCGGCGCGGCTTCGCTGCCATCTTCGCGCAGCACCTTGGCCCCGACACCCAGTGCCTGGGCAGAGAACCCGCCGGGTTTGACTTCGTGCAGTACGGTCGACGTCAGGATCGCACCGAAAAGCTCGGTCCCGCCAGAGATGTTCAAAGGCACCGCGCGGCGGCGGCAGATATGATCCAGCTGCCAGAGCCAAGCGTCATCGGTCCAGGGTTCGCCTGTCGAGGCGACGATGCGCAGTGGCGACAGGTCATAGTCGGACAGGGGGACGCGATCTTGCGTCATGAATTGCCGCACCAGGGTCGGCGCGATGCCCATATGGGTCACCTTCATGTCAGCGGCGAGACGCAGCAGCCGAAACGGATCGCCGGGCATCGAAGGCGCGCCTTCGGCCAGAACCAACGTGGCCCCCGACAGCAGCACCGACAAAAGCGTCAGCGGGCCCATGACCCAGCCCATGTCAGTCATCCAAAGATGCCGGTCGTCGCGCTTCATGTCGAGACCCAGCAGGAAATCGGCCGTTGCTTTGGCCTGCACCCCCAGATGGTTATGCACGACACCCTTGGGGCGACCGGTCGTGCCCGAGGTATAGGCAATGAGGAAGGTGTCGTCGGTCTTGACGGGAACGGCCGCAAATTCCGGGCTGGCAGTGCCCACGGTTTCGGCCCAGTCAAGATCGCGGGCCGGGTCTGCGACCGCGCCGCCAAAGCGCCGCAGGCTGAACACGGTGTGGACCGAAGGCACTTCGGCCAATGCTTCGGCCAACGTGGCTTCCATCCAGACCGGTTTGCCCCGTCTGGGTGTGGCATCCGCTGTCAACACCGCCACGGCCTCGGCATCGTTCAGGCGCGAGATGATGGCGTGGGGCGCAAAGCCGGAAAACAGTGGTACGGCGATGGCACCAAGTCGCGCGATACCCAGAAGGGCGGCTTCGATCTCGGGGATCATTGGCATGTAGATACCCACCGCCTGACCTGGCTTTACGCCGCGCGCGGCCAGGGCGGATGCGACGCGTGCGGTTTCGGCGGCAAGATCAGAATAGGTCCAGCGGCGGCGGCTCCCATCCTCGCCAACCCAGTCGATTGCAATCTTCTCACCTAAGCCGTCGGCAATGCGGGCATCGAGACAGGTTTCCGTCAAATTCAGCGTGCCACCGACGCCCCATTTGATCGATTCCGGACCTTCGGTGATATCGCGAAGTTGGGTGTAGGGGCGATCGAACCGTATGCCCGCATAGTCGATAATCCGGCCCCAGAACCATTCGGGTTCGTCATTGGCGCGGCGGGCGAGATCCTCGTAACTGTCGGTGCCACTGTCGTTCAAAAACGCGGCAAGTGTGCTTGAACGCTGAATGTCAGAGTCGGGCTGGAACATTTTTCACCTTTCTTCAACGCGAAAAAGGCCGCACCGTAGGCGCGGCCAGTCGGGGGACGTAATTCTTGGCACGCCTTGGCCGCAGCGCCTTGTGACAGGCGCTGCACCCAGGGATTAACCGTGCATCGACAATCCACCGGAAACCGAAATCACCTGGCCGGTGATGAATCCGGCGTCGTCGGACGACAGGAAACAGATGATGCCAGGATAATCTGTCGGCTGTGCCAGGCGCTTCATCGGAATGGCCCGCTTGAGGCCCTCGGCGATCTTTTCACCAGCTTCACCCTGGGCAACCTGGGCAAACAGCGGCGTGTCGGTGGGGCCGGGGGCGACAGCGTTCAATTGAACGCCTTTGCGCGCCAATTCCCGCGCCACGGTCTTGGTGAACGAGATGATACCGCCCTTACAAGCCGAATAGACAGCTTCGCCGGATGATCCGACGCGGCCAGCGTCCGAAGCGATGTTGACCACGCGGCCCCCGCCATTCTTGACCATGCCCGGAAGCACCGCGTGATGCATGTTCAGCGGACCGTAAAGATTGATGTCGATGACTTTTTTCCAGATTTCGGCATCTGTATCGAGGAACGGTTTGATCACATCCCAGCCGGCGTTGTTCACCAGCACGTCGATCGGGCCTGCGGCCTCAAAGTCGGCAACTGCTTTGTCGACCTGCGCGCGATCGGTGATATCCACCTTGAAGGCCTGCGCTTTGCCGCCAGCCTCGGTGATCAGGCGGGCCGTTTCCTTGGCGCCATCTTCGTTCAGGTCAAAAACGCCAACTTCGGCGCCTTCTTGTCCAAACCGTTCGCAAACTGCGCGCCCGATGCCGCTGCCGCCACCAGTAACGATTACCCGTTTTCCACTCAACCCTCGCATATGGAGGTCCTCCTCTTCCGCTAACATCTTAGTAAAGAACTTGATTCGATGCGTTCCTTACCTTATTCTAACATTTGTTAGATTTAATGCAATGGACAGTCTTCTGGCTGAAAAGTACCGATAAAAGATGGAAAAAAGTGATGCGGCCGACAAAAACGAGGACGACCTGACTAAGTCGGAGAGAACACGCGAAGGCATTCTTTCTGCGGCAGCTCGCCTTTTTCGGCGTGAAGGCTATTACGCGACAACGATGCGCGACATTGCGCAGGAATCCGGAATAGAAGCCGGCAGCATCTACTACCATTTCGAATCCAAGGATCAGATCCTGAGCGAGGTTCTCGAACTGGGCGTACGGCAGCTGTACGAAAAAGTCAGTGAAATTGTTCAATCGGCAAAGAAAAATCCCGAAGATTTTCGCAAGACCTTTGCATTGCTGATCGAAACGCACCTGACCTTTCTGTTGACCGCCAGCGATTTCACATCGGCCAACATCCGCAACTATCCAATGCTGTCGGATGAAACACGCGCGCCGCACCGCGAGCTGCGTGCGTCTTATGCCGGGGCCTGGAGCAGTTTCCTGAATGACGCCAAACGGGCCGGATTTCTGCGCAACGACATTTCTGTCACTGCGATCCGACAGTTTATCCTGAGCGCGATGAACTGGACGGTCGAATGGTATGACGTGGATCGGTATCCGGTGAGCATTCTGGCTGACCGAATGAGCAAACTGATACTGGACGGTATGTGTACACGTCGCCGGGCAGACACGAACGACTTGAAGACAAGCGTGATCGTTCCCGTCGAACTGCCGGACAGCATTGGCAAGGCCGAGAAATCCCGCGCGCAAATCCTGAAGGCGGCGGCGCGCGCGCTCCGGGACAACGGCTACAAGGCGACGACGCTGCGACAGATTGCCGAAGAAGCGGATTTGAAAGCGGGCAGTGTTTATTACCATTTCAAGTCCAAGGATGAGATCGTGGACGAGGTTCTGAACGCCGGATTGAACGATCTGCTATCGGGCGTCACCGCGACCGTTCAGGAATTCCATCCCCCCTACGACCATCATACCAGGATAGCGGCGGCGATCTGGACGCATTTGAGCTTTCTGTTCAAGGCGAGCGAGTTTACCTCGGCAAACATACGAAGCTACGGGATGCTGCCCAATCAGTTTAGAGAGAGACACAGGGGAATTCGTCATGAATACGGGCGACTCTGGGACGGCATCCTGCGCGAAGCACAGGAAGATGACGCCATCAGGTCGGATATCAAGATTGTCCCCTTGCGCCAGGTGATGCTTGGTGCGTTGAATTGGACGGTCGAATGGTTTGACCCGAACAAACCCGACGAAGAAGGGTATCTTTCCCTGCCCGAGTTCTCGGGCATGTTGATCAAGCTGCTTCTTGAAGGGATCTGCGACAGGGAAAACACCGCTTACCCGGTGTCAGAAACGGTTCACTGATCGCAGCCCCCGCCGCGATCAGATCTAGCACGCTGAAATCAGACCATCAGGAAGTGATACAGCCCTTCCGCCACGGGTTTTTCCTGGGATGTCTGCCAGGAAATGACACTGACGCTCGCGATGCGCTTGCCCTTGCGGGTGACATTTGCGCGGGTATACAGCGGTCCCTTTTGCGCAGGTCGAAGATAATCCACGGTGAGATTAATCGGTTTCGCCGGCACATCCGCAAATTCGGGGTGGACCGCGATGGCGGCTGTGGCTTCCATGAAGCTGGCAATAATGCCGCCATGGTAATATTCCATCACCGGGTTTCCGATATGGCGGTCAGCAAATGTCATTTCCGCGTCGGCATGCAGGCTGTCCAGGCTACAGACTTCAATGTTCAGAAAGCGGAAGAATGGCACCCGGGATACGTTGGCATTGACGGTTTCCAGATCAATCATGACGCTTTCCCTTCCGTCATCGCATCAAACAGACTGGTTTCACCGCGCGTCAACGCGAACGACGCGGTTCCACGGGCGATTTCTGCTTCTTCATGGCCATCAAACCAGATGCTGCCGGAATCAAAGGCGATGTGGCGGGTTTTCCGAAAGCAATGCGCAGTAACGATGACATCGGCGCGTGATCGGGCAGGGCGCAAGTAGTCAACTCTGAGGTCAAGAGTGGCCATTGTGCTGACGCCGTCAATGGCCACAAAGTTTGCCAGTCCGAAGACACTGTCCAGCAGGGCTGTCAGGATGCCACCATGCAGCAGGGTTTGATCCGCATCGACACAAAAGTCCGGATTGAATGGCATCCGCACCCGAACGCCTTCGGTCGAAACCTCTTCGATATCCAGCGCCATGTGGGTAATCAAACCCTTGCCTCGCGCGTTCCACATCAGCGCGATTTGCTCCATCTTCTTCTGAGTGATCTCAGCCATGCAGTCTTTCCTTTAGCGCCCAGTAAAGCTAGGTTTTCGTTTTTCGATAAACGCAGCGACCGCCTCGTGGTGGTCTTCGGTCTGATGCATGAGGGCCTGATAGGCCGCCGCGGAATTCAGGAAATCCGGCAGATCCATCCGTTCGGCATTGCGCATCAGACGTTTTGCGACACGCACAGCGCGCGGTGGTTTCGCGGCAATGACAGCGGCGCGTTCGCGCGCCCGGTCCAGAAGCGTGGCGTGGGGCACGACCTCCAGAACCATGCCGATTTCCAGCGCCTCCTGGGCGCCAACCATGCGTCCCGAATAGGTCAGGTCCGCAGCGCGCTGATGGCCAAGACGGCGCAACAGGAACCAGCTGCCCGCATCGCCCGGAATGATCCCGAGATTCAGAAACACCTCGCCGAACTTTGCATTTTCCGAAGCGATGCGCATATCGCACATCATGGTCAGATCGCATCCTGCCCCGACCGCAGGGCCGTTGACGGCCGCGATGGTCGGTATGTCGAGGTTGTACAGCGCCTGCGGCAAACGCTGCACGCCGTCGACATAGCTCTGCGCTGCCCCAAGGGGCTCTTTGCGGAAGATGCTGTCCGGATTGTTCATCTCTTTGACGTCGCCGCCGGCGCAAAAGGCCGGGTCGGCGCCGGTCAGGATCATGACGCTGACCTCGGGATCAGCCTGGACCTTCTCGAATGCTTCGAGAAGGGCTGCAATCATGTCATTCCCGGTGACGGGGTTGCGACGTTCCGGATCGTTGAGTGTGACCGTGGCGATCCTGTCAGAGATGTCCAGAAGGACTGGTGACTTATTCATCTTTACCGTCTCCGCGTTCGCGTTTCTCGAACATGTCGGGGTTGATCATGTCGCGGGCGTCGTGACCCAGGTGCAGAGTTTCCCCGCCGTCCACATAGATGTCTTCGCCGGTGATGAACCCGCCCAGATCAGACGCAAGGAAGATGATCGTTCCCGCGATATCCTCAGCCAGGCCCATCCGGTTCAGGACCGATCGGTTCAGTTCCTTCCAACGTTCGGGCGGAATTGGATAGCGGCCAAGAGCGTCGGTCTTGATCGTTCCCGGTGCAACACTGTTCAGACGAATACCGTATTCGCCCCATTCAGCTGCCAGCGTCTTCATCATGCCCGTCACACCAGCGCGCGCGGCAACGGTATGGGTGAAACCGGTAAGCGCAGTGCGCGCTGAAATGGCGGTGACGAACACGACCGACCCGCCGTTGTCATACATGAAGTGATCGGCAACGGCGCGGGTCATCTGCCAGGATCCGATCAGGTTGTTGCGGATCACGGCTTCGAAGCCCTTGTTGGTGATATCGCGGGCGGCAGCGATGTACTGTCCGCCTGCGTTATTTACCAGAACGTCAAGTTGTCCGTAGTGTTCCTTGATCCGCCCCATCGCGTTTTCGATGCTGTCCTCGTCGCGGGTGTCCCCGGGCACGACAAACGCCTCGCCTCCCGCAGCGCGGATCATCTCGGCAGTTTCTTCCAGCGGCTCTTCTCGGCGTGCGAACAGCACAAGCTTGGCCCCGCAAGAGGCCATCTCGAGCGCCGTCGCACGACCCATACCTGATCCAGATCCGGTGACCAGTGCCACCTTGCCCGCCATGAGATCCGGCGCGTAACGCCGTCCTTTTGCTTCGCTCATGTTTCCCCCCTCAGTTTTTCAGCAGTTCGCCAGAAATGATCAGTTTGCGCACTTCCTGGGTGCCCGCGCCCACCTCAAGCACACGCCCGGTGCGGTAGAGCCGGTTCACTTCGGTATCGCGCATATAGCCGGACCCGCCGTGGATCTGGACGGCCCTGTCCAGCACGAAGGACGTGACCTCGGCGGCCTTGAAGATCG
>NZ_JBNFVY010000005.1:0-150488 GCF_049943335.1 Aliiroseovarius sp. PTFE2010 | reverse complement strand
GCGGTGCCAGAGCTGACCGAAAAACTCTGACCCGCCGCCAAAGCAAAACCCGAAAAGGCCCGCCAAAAAGGCGGGCCTTTTTGCGTAGGCCGTGTAAGAATCACACCAACGGTCTGAGGCGTTCTACCAGTTCGTTGGCAACGCGACCGTGAATGACCGGGCCCAGCATTTCGCGGGCGGTTGGCGCGTCCATCTCGGGAAACACCATCCTGTCGTAGCCTGCATCGACCTCGTCTTCGGTTGCGGTAACTTCGATGATGTCTTTGACCATGGGACGAATTTGATCCAGCATGTTGCGGTCGACAAAGAGAGGATCGCCGCCAAGACAGGCCGTCTGGCGCATGTCATCCGGCGAATGGCGCGACATCCACACCAGCACCACTTTTGATCCGATCTTGGTCAGCATCGTCTTCATCCGGGCGACCCAGGCATCTTTCAGTTCCTGTCGCACCATCGCGAATTTCTCGGGCGACACCTCCTCAAGCGTGCCCAGCAGATGGCGCGTGAAGTTGAAATCGGTAAAATCGACCTCGCGGTAAATGGTCTTGAGCAAGGTCGACGCGCGCAGAAACCGGTCGTTGCGGCGCGGATGTACGGCATAAAACCGGTTGGACATGTTGTGCGCACCGGAAACCTGGATCACCGTCGCACGCGCGCGATTGCAGATATCCATCACCGTTTGATCGTTGATGAAAACATCCGGGCCTGCGTTGACACATCCAAGATTGGCCACCGACATGTCCAGATCCCGTTCCACCAGCGCCGGAAACGGCTGCTCGACAAACTTGCCGTAGGTTTCGGTCCCCCCAATCATCGCGACATAGGCACCATCCAGTGCTTTGCGCGGGCCCCGGAACAGAAGTTTGGAATTGCCGTAACGACATGGAAAGTAGTTCAGGGCACCTTCACCCAAGTTCTCATAGGCCATGTTTCCACCCACTCATTTCAATTTCACCCGCATCGAGATTCGCAGAAACACGTTTCCATTTCGCTAAATGTCGAATTTGAACCTTCTCGAACCCTTGCGCAGGCTTTGTTGGGGCGCATATGGTCGAAAGTGCAGTCATTTCGCGGGGGTAACCATGAGTGTTGACATCCAGTCCGTCGGTGTCGTCGGAGCCGGTCAAATGGGAAATGGCATTGCGCATGTCTTTGCTTTGGCCGGATATGACGTCACGATAACCGACATCAGCGAAGAGGCATTGAACGACGCGATCACGACGATTGAAAAAAACCTGTCGCGCCAGGTATCCCGCGACAAGATCACCGAAGCCGAAATGAAGGCGGCGATGTCACGGATCGTCACAACGTTGAAGCTCACCGATCTGGGATCGCATGATCTGATTATCGAGGCCGCCACCGAACGCGAAACGGTCAAGAATGCCATCTTCGAAGACCTGATTCCGCATCTGAAACCCCATACGATCCTGACATCGAACACCTCGTCTATTTCGATCACCCGTTTGGCCAGCCGCACGGATCGCCCGGAAAAATTCATGGGGTTCCACTTCATGAACCCGGTGCCGGTCATGCAGCTTGTCGAACTGATCCGCGGGATTGCCACGGATGCGGAAACCTACCAATCACTGCTGGCCGTGGTCGAAAAGCTGGGGAAAACCGCCGCCAGCGCCGAAGATTTTCCCGCTTTCATCGTCAACCGCATCCTGATGCCGATGATCAACGAAGCGGTCTACACGCTCTATGAAGGGGTGGGCAACGTCCGCTCGATCGACGAATCCATGAAACTGGGGGCCAACCATCCGATGGGGCCGCTGGAACTGGCCGATTTCATTGGTCTGGACACGTGTCTGGCGATCATGAACGTTCTGCATGACGGTTTGGCCGACACCAAATACCGCCCCTGCCCTTTGCTGACCAAGTATGTCGAAGCCGGATGGTTGGGGCTCAAAACGCAGCGCGGGTTTTACGATTATCGCGGCGACGTGCCGGTGCCGACGCGCTAGAGCGCCAAGGTCATTTCGCGCAAATGGGCCACCAGCCCGCGCGGGTTGGCTTTCCATTCGGCAAGCTCGCGCGGGCCCAGCGGCTTGCCGATCACCGGCGCCTGCGGCTTGTTCAGTGAATGGACGACTTCGTGGATCAGCAAACCCTGTCTCAGGGTCGCGGACACCTGGTTGGCCATCTGATAGAGCCGCGAATTTTCCCCCCGGAACCGGACCGGAACAACGGTTGCACCGGACCGCAGGATCATCTTGGCCGTGAACGGGTTCCATTCGCGCTCGATCGCGGGACCGAACATTGTGTCGGACGAAGCGACGACACCGGAGGGGAACAAGATGATGACACCGCCACTTTTCAAGCGCGCCATGGCCGCTTTGCGCATATCAAGGCTCTTTTGCAGGGCGCCCTCTTCGTGGGGAAACGGCACAGGCAGAAGGAAATTTGAAATCTCTTCGACACCGGTCAGCAGCGACCGCGCCAGGATTTTGTAATCCGTTCTTACGCGGCCGACCAATTCGGCCAACACCATGCCGTCGACCAGGCCATGGGGATGGTTGGCGACGATGATGGTCGGGCCTGTCGCGGGGATCTGCGCAATCTGTTCGGGCGGCGTGTCCAGCCGTATCCCCATCAACCCAAGCGCGCGCGCCCAAAAAAGCTGACCCGTCGGCACGCCCGTCTTTTCGAATTGGCGGATCAGGCGCAGCAGCGTGATCTTTCCCGTGAACCATTCCATCACGCGAATGGTGTTGGCCTTGAACGGGTTTTCGAACGTATTCGCATAGGACAAGCGCTTCTTGTCGTAGGGCACATAGCCCTGCTCGGGCGCCACTTGATCTTGCTGGTGGTCAGTCATTGCTTAGGGGCCGGCTCTTTCTGTCACATGTTCTTGCATCGCATGCTCAGAAGTCTTCCCCGAACTTGTCGGCGATCAAGGCTTCAATCGCGTCAGCCAGCTCGTTCGCTTGCGGGCCGGAAGTGGTCACCTCAATAGAGGTTCCTTTGGACCCTGCCAACATCAAAAGTCCCATGATGCTGTCGCCGGATGCGCTCAGCCCGTCTTTGCTGACTTCGGCGCTTGCGTCATGGCCTTCGACCACTTCGACCAGTTTGGCCGAGGCACGCGCATGGAGCCCTTTTTCATTGATGATCTTGTGCGTGCGGGTCACCGATCCGGCCATATTGTCCACCTACTGTTCGGACACATCGAAACTGTCGATGTACTTTCGGCCCGCGGCCAATGACGAATTGACCGCATCCGGCACAGACAGATGACGCGATTTGGCCAGCTTGATCAACATGGGCAGGTTCGCGCCGTAAATGATCTTTCGGTCGGCGTGGTGGCAGGCCCGCAACGACAGGTTCGATGGAGATCCGCCAAACATATCCGTCACCATCACAACCCCGTCGCCCTTGTCGACCGCATCAGCCGCATCACAGATTTCCGACTGCTTGTTCGCCCGGTCATGGTCCGCGGCAATAGAAATTGCGCGGATACCTTCCTGGCGGCCGACAACATGTTCGACCGCTGCCAAATACTCGTGGGCTAACCCGCCATGCGCAACGATGACGATCCCGATCACGATTATTTCCCCGCCGTTTGGATCGGCCGATTGGCCTTATCCCGTTCCAGTTCCCTATGCCTTATAGACACTTGCCATTCTTGCTCTGCAAGCATTTTGCCCAGTTTTTCCGCCATAGTCACCGACCTGTGTTGCCCCCCGGTACACCCAAGACCGATGGTCAGGTGCGATTTGCCTTCATCGACATAGGCCGGGATCAACATGGCGCACAGATCATGGACCTTTCCAAAGAATGGCTCAAACCGCGGATCCTGTGCGACATAGGCGGCGACGCGATCATCGCGACCGTCCAGCTTGCTCAGGGTCGCCTCCCAATAGGGGTTTCGCAAGAAACGGCAATCAAACACCATGTCCATGCCGCGTGGCATGCCGCGCTTGTAGGAAAAACTCTGGACGGACACGGCCAACCGTGCGCCCGGTGTTTGCGCGAACCAGGCGCCCAATTCAGCGCGCAACGCATGCGGCGTCAGCTCGCTTGTGTCGATCAGAACGTCGGCGCGGTTTCTGACCGGCCCGAGCAAATCCATTTCGCGCTCGATCCCCTCAAGCGGGCTTTCTGCGGGGGCCAAAGGATGTCGGCGGCGTGTTTCGGAATACCGTCTGAGCAGCGTTTGAGGATCACAATCGATATATAGCAGTTCGAATTCGATGCGCTCGTCCCGCGACAGTGCATCACAAAGCTCTATCAACGCGTTCGCCGAAAAGTCGCGGTTGCGTGTATCCAGGCCAAGCGCAAGCGGACGACTATGGGGGGGGCCGTCCAGAAGGCGTGGCATCAAGGACAGCGGCAAATTGTCGATGACTTCGAACCCGAAATCTTCCAACGAATTGATGGCCGTCGATCGGCCCGCGCCCGCCGGCCCGGTGACAATCGCAACCTTTTGCAACGCCGGCGTGGCCGGGTGCGCGGTATCGGTGCTGGCGTCAGATGGCATCAGTCGATCCGTTCCGATTGAAGATACACCATCAGGGCTGCAGCGAAACTACGGCCCTGCCCCCGGTAAAGCAGTGGGATGTTTTGCCCCATAAGGGAATAAAACCGTCTTTCTGGCAAGCGCGCGTCTTCTTGCTGTGCCAGGTCTATCACGACGTCCAGCCGCGTTGGCGGGGCGGCCTTGACGCCAAGAACACCGATACCGCGGGCCTCGATCTGGCCACGGATCGTGTCCGGCGCGCTGGCAACCACGCGGCCATGATCAAGCGACACAACGGTCCTGTCATCCGCGATCAGATGTGCCCCTAAGGCCATCAATTCCAGGGCCAGGGCGGATTTGCCGATCCCGCTTTTGCCGATGATCAGCGCCGCTCTGGGCCCCACAGCCACGCAGGTTCCATGAACGATCTCATGACCGGCAGGGCCACCGCCCTGTGTGGTCTGCCCCTGACTGGTCGGCTCGCTCACACTGGAAGGCCGACAACAAACCGCGCGCCAAGAGGGTCCGACGTGATGTCAGCGTCGGTCGGGCGAATATTTTCGGCCCAGATGACACCGCCATGCGCTTCGATGATCTGTTTGGAAATCGCCAGCCCCAGCCCCGAATTATTGCCGAATTGCCCCTCGGGGCGCTCGGAATAGAACCGGTTGAAAATCTTGGTCAGCGCCTGTTCGGGAATGCCGGGGCCGGTGTCCTCGACCACGACCAACACCCGGTTCTCGCGCTTGCGCACCCAAACCCGGATCGCATCGCCTTCTTCACAGAAGGAAATAGCGTTGGTGATCAAGTTCACGAAAACCTGTGCCAACCGGGCTTCAAGCCCGGTGATGACGATAGGTTTGGCCGGCAGATCAGCAATGAATTCGACACCGTTTTCCTGCGCCTCCTGGCTCAGGAAATCAATCAGATTTCCCAGCATCTTCAGAAGGTTGAATTCTTCTTCATCCTCTTTGACCAATTCGCTGTCCAGCCGGGACGCGTTGGAAATATCGCTCACCAGACGGTCAAGGCGCCGCACGTCGTGATCGATGACATCGAGCAACTTTTCGCGATGCTCTTCCTTCTTCACCATGCGCAGCGAACCGACCGCCGACCGCAGTGAGGCCAGGGGGTTCTTGATTTCATGCGCCACATCAGCGGCGAATTGTTCGTTCGCATCAATCCGGTCGTAGAGCGCCCCAACCATGCCGCGCAACGCCCCCGACAGGCGGCCGATCTCATCGGGGCGGCCTGACAGGTCTGGGATCCTGACGCGGCCGGGATTGACCTTGCGGCTGTTCTTGTCCCGCCCGATTTCAGCGGCATCCGCCAGATCGGACAAAGGGTTGGCGATGGTCGACGCCAAAACAAGGCTGAGCCCGATCGACACAAGGATCGCGATGACGAACATTTGCAGGACCTGTTCGCGTTCGACCCGCACCAGGTCGTCGATTTCGCCCGCAGCCGTCACAAGGGCGACTGCGCCCATGATCTGGCCCTGGTGGCTCAGCGGTGTCGCGACCGAGAAAATCGTGCTGCCGGCCCCATTATATCCGGTGTGAATGTTGGTCGTTCCGGCCAGCGTGTCGGCGACCAGTTTGCGCACTTGCGCTTCGTCATCATACGCGGGGCTTCTGGCGCCGTCGTTCGGTGACACGATAGACGCGATGGTCTGCCAGACGTTGTTCAGGAAGTCCGTGATCAGGGTTGATCGCTGGTCTCGTTCAAGGCCTTCGATGGGTTCCTGCGGCGCGAATTCAAGACCTTCGGTGCTGGCCACAAGCGTTTGCGACACGTCATAGACAAAGACCGTGACACCATCGCCGATGCTCAGCGAGGCCAGGGTGTCATCGACATCCACGCCTTCGCCCGCCGCCAGGCTGACCGGGCCGCTGGTCGGCATCTGCGCCTCGAATGCATCCGCGACAAGACGCGCTTCGGTCACCAATGCCTTTTCACGCTGCGAAACCAGCGAGTCGCGGAACGGGTTCAGATAGAGAACACCCGCCACCATGAGAATGATCGCGAGCAGGTTGAACGTGATGATCTTGCGCGCCAAAGGAGAGCGGTTGATCGAAATCAGGCCGCGTTTTTGCCGGTTGGCGCGGATTTCGATATCCGACGACTTGTCCGGCGCAACCCAATCGTCGCCCAGAACAACGTCTGCTTCCCGGGCTGACACCCGATCCTTTGCCTCTATCTTGGACGCGAGGGTCATTATTCCTCGTTGTAGCGGTAGCCGATACCGTAAAGCGTTTCGATTGCCGAAAAGGTGTCGTCAGCCTGGCGCATCTTTTTACGAAGACGCTTGATGTGGCTGTCGATCGTCCGATCGTCGACATAGACCTGATCGTCGTAGGCGACATCCATCAATTGATCGCGGCTCTTTACGAACCCGGGACGCTGGGCCAGGGCCTGAAGCAGCAGGAATTCCGTCACGGTCAGCGATACGTCATTCCCCTTCCACGTCACCGCGTGGCGCAGCGGGTCCATCGACAATTCACCGCGCACCATGACCTTGTTTTCTTCGTCAGTCGCAACTTCGCCCGTTTCCAGCGCTTCCTGACGGCGCAACAAGGCCCGGATGCGTTCGACCAGCAGGCGCTGCGAGAATGGCTTTTTGACGTAGTCGTCCGCGCCCATGCGCAGGCCCAGCACTTCGTCGATCTCGTCGTCTTTCGAGGTCAGGAAGATAACAGGCATGTTGGTTTTCTGACGCACGCGTTGCAGCAGGTCCATCCCGTCCATCCGCGGCATCTTGATGTCAAAGACCGCCATGTCGGGCAGCCCTTTGTTAAAGGCGTCCAACGCGGACTGGCCATCATTATATGTCTCTACCTCGAAGCCTTCTGCCTCAAGCGTCATCGAGACTGACGTCAGGATATTTCTGTCGTCATCGACCAACGCAATTCTCGACATGAGAGAATTCCTCTTACTGCTCTGTTGCTTGTTTTTTCGGGCATACTCCCCGGGAATACACGCAGAATCAACAATTAAGTGCGAATCAGATAGACTCGTGCAGCCTAGGAAACGCGAAAAACCGTAAGCAATGGCTAATATGTCTCACCTTTCGGCGGACGGCAGCGCATCGCGGACCTTGGTTGCGCTAACATTCACGTGGTTGCGCTAACTGCGTGTTATCGTCCTATTCCAACGCGAAAGTTGCGTGTTATAGCGCCCAAACCAACTAATCTTGCGCCACTTTGCCGTGGCGTGCGGCCCACTCGATTACTAAAGACGCAACAGCGTCAGGAGACACCAGGATGACAATCGGACGCGTGAACCCGGCCTACAAGCTTGAAGACCAAGGCATCGAAGGACTCGGCAACGTCTATTACAACCTGATTGAGCCGGCGCTGGTCGAAGAAGCGCTCAAGCGCAACGAAGGCACGCTCGGCAAGGGCGGCAGCTTCATGTGCACGACCGGCAAACACACCGGTCGCTCGCCCAAAGACAAGTTCGTCGTGCGCACGCCATCGGTCGAAGACAGCATCTGGTGGGAAAACAATACCCCGATGGAGCCGGCCGCGTTCGACCAGCTGCACGCCGACATGCTAGAGCACATGAAGGGCAAGGAATACTTCGTCCAGGACCTGTTCGGCGGCGCCGATCCTGAACATCGCCTGGACGTGCGCGTCGTGACCGAACTGGCATGGCACGGGCTGTTCATCCGGCACATGCTGCGTCGCCCGGCCCGCGATGAACTGGAAAGCTTTACCGCCGATTTCACCATCATCAACTGCCCAAGCTTCAGCGCCGACCCGGCCAAACACGGCTGCCGCAGCGAAACCGTGATCGCGCTGAACTTTGACAAGAAACTGATCCTGATCGGTGGCACCGCCTATGCCGGCGAAAACAAGAAATCGGTCTTTACCCTGCTGAACTACATCCTGCCCGGCAAGGGCGTCATGGCCATGCACTGTTCGGCCAACCATGCGCCGAACAACCCCGTGGATACGGCTGTGTTCTTTGGCCTGTCAGGCACCGGCAAGACCACGCTGTCGGCGGATCCGAACCGGGTTCTGATCGGTGACGACGAACACGGCTGGTCCGACCGCGGCACGTTCAACTTCGAAGGCGGCTGCTACGCCAAGACGATCAACCTGTCGTCCGAGGCCGAACCAGAGATCTATGCGACCACGGCCAAATTCGGCACTGTGATCGAAAACATGAAGTTCGACGAAGAAACGCTGGATCTGGATTTCGAAGACGACAGCCTGACCGCGAACATGCGCTGCGCCTATCCGCTCGACTACATCTCGAACGCGTCCGAGACAGCCCTTGGGGGTCACCCCAAGAATATCATCATGCTGACATGTGACGCGTTTGGTGTGCTGCCCCCGATTGCGCGGCTGACCCCGGCACAGGCAATGTACCACTTCCTGTCTGGCTTCACGTCGAAGGTTGCCGGAACCGAACGCGGCGTAACCGAACCTGAACCCACGTTCAGCACCTGCTTTGGCGCTCCGTTCATGCCGCGCCGTCCCGAAGTCTATGGCAAGCTGCTGCAGGAAAAGATCGCCAAGCACGGCGCAACCTGCTGGCTGGTCAATACCGGCTGGACCGGCGGCGCCTATGGCACCGGTTCGCGGATGCCGATCAAAGCCACCCGCGCGCTGCTGACGGCCGCGTTGGACGGTTCGCTGAACGAAGTTCAGTTCCGCAAGGATCCGAACTTCGGGTTCGAAGTCCCGGTTGCGGTGCAGGGCGTTGCAGATGTGCTGCTGGACCCGCGGCGCACCTGGACCGACAAAGACGCGTACGACGCGCAGGCGCAAAAACTGGTCGCCATGTTTGCACAGAACTTCGAACAGTACGTCGCCTATATCGACGACGATGTGAAAGCCGCTGCGATCGGCTAAGCCACATCCAGGCACAATCGAAAGGCCGGGCCACAGGGTCCGGCCTTTTTCATGACCCCATGATGCCCCGGCGGATCAGATTGACGCCCGCAATCAGCAAGATCGTCAGCGTAATTTTGCGGAAGGTTTCCTGCTCGATGCGGTCGTGGATGCGAAACCCGATCCACATGCCGAAAAAGACTGGAACGACCATGGCGGCCGAAAACGGCAGGCTTTGCGCGTTCAAGATACCCGATCGCAAATGTCCCGCCAAAAGCATCAGCGAACCCAGACCGTAAATCACACCCTGCACCGCAAGTTGGCGCGACTTGGGCGTTTCAATTGCCACCAGGTACAGCACCGTTGTCGGCCCCCAAGTCCCTGCAATTCCGCCCATCAGACCCGAAATAACCCCCGCAATGACAGACGCCGCGCCCCGCCACGCCGGAGCGATGATCAACCGCGGGCCAGCCAGTTGCACCGCGCAAAGCAGCGTGATCGGCACGCCCAGCCCCAGGAAAATCGTCGATGGCGCCAAGTTGGGCACCAGCTGCGCTGACAACAGAATGAACACACAGACCAGCCCGATGTAGACGCGAAAGTCCTTGATCGCGCGCCACGCCTCGCCCAGCCCGGATTTCAGCACTTGCAGAAAGTTCCCGCTGACGGTCGCCAGAACCAGGCCGGCCAAAGCCACGGTGGGATCAAGGATCAATCCCAGGCCCGAAAATATGATCAAAGGCAACGCAAACCCCACCGCGCCTTTCACGATGCCCGCAAAGACGGCCACGGCGAAGGAATACAGCAGTAACGAAGGTGGCAGATAGTCAGTCAGCAATTCCATCCCGATTGGATACGCCGAAAGTGATCCGCGCACACGCGGATTCCGTAAAGACATATTCATAAAGCCGAACGCGCGGAAATCGAAATTATATTGCGCTGCAACTGCAAACAAAATATGTCACACTGAACACCGAAACCGAGGGAGTCGCCCATGCCACGTGATGCTCAGTCCACACCCATTCTTGACGATCTTCTCGGCCTGACCCAGGCCGCGATCACGCCGCTGGAACAGTTGGCCGAAGCCGCGCGCAACGCAGTGCGTGAAACGGTCGTCGACGGCGAAAAGGTGTCGGCCGCCAAGCTGGATGAACACCAGGCATCGGTCCACGGTTTTGCATGGCTGGCCACTTACGTCGAAGCGCTGCGCCAGATGCGCGCCTGGGCCGGTCGCCTGGCCGAAGCGGGCACGTTTGGCGAAATGGAACAGCTGATCCTGCAGATCGCCTTTGGCGAATATCTTGATCAGGTCCGCGGTGGCATTCCGATGAACCAAACCGAGGTGACGCGCCTGCACCATCTTGGCTGTTCGCGCGAAGATCACGCCGCCTTCCTGACCGATGCCGTGCGCACGCTGGCCCACGAAGGCAACACGCCCGCCGCCCGCAAGCGTCTGGTTGAACTGATGCGCGAGAATTCCGGCCATGTGACCTTTGGCGCGACCGGGCTGGGCGAAGAGCTGGAGATGATCCGCGAACAATTCCGCCGGTTTGCCGACGACAAGGTGGCGCCCTACGCCCACGAATGGCATCTCAAGGACGATTACATCCCGATGGAAATCCTCGAGGAAATGGGCGAACTGGGCGTGTTCGGCCTGACCGTCCCCGAGGAATACGGCGGGTTTGGCCTGTCCAAGGCGTCGATGTGCGTCGTGTCCGAAGAACTGTCGCGTGGTTACATCGGCGTCGGTTCGCTTGGCACACGCTCGGAAATCGCGGCCGAACTGATCCTGGGCGGCGGCACCGACGCGCAAAAAGATCACTGGCTTCCCCTGATCGCGTCGGCCAAGATCCTGCCGACCGCCGTGTTCACCGAACCCAACACCGGGTCCGATCTCGGCTCGCTCCGCACCCGCGCGATCAAGGACGGCGACACCTACACGGTGACCGGCAACAAGACATGGATCACCCACGCGGCGCGCGCCGACGTGATGACCATGCTGGTTCGCACCGATCCAAGCACCGACGATTACAAAGGCCTGTCGATGATGCTGGCCGAAAAGGAACGCGGCACCGAAGACAACCCCTTCCCCTCGGAAGGCATGACCGGCGGCGAAATCGAAGTGCTGGGCTATCGCGGCATGAAAGAATTCGAACTGGGGTTCGACGGGTTCAAGATCAAGGCCGAAAACCTTTTGGGCGGGGTTGAAGGGCAAGGCTTCAAGCAGCTGATGAAGACCTTCGAATCCGCCCGCATCCAGACCGCTGCCCGCGCCATCGGCGTGGCGCAAAACGCGCTGGAAGTCGGGATGCAATATGGCGAAGACCGCAAGCAGTTCGGCAAGTCGCTGATCAATTTCCCGCGCGTGGCCGACAAGCTGGCAATGATGGCGGTAGAAATCATGGTCGCGCGTCAGCTGACCTACTATTCGGCCTGGGAAAAAGATCACGGCCACCGCTGCGACGTTGAAGCTGGCATGGCCAAGCTGCTGGGCGCGCGCGTGGCCTGGGCTGCGGCGGACAACGCCCTGCAGATCCACGGCGGCAATGGCTTTGCGCTGGAATACCAGATCAGCCGGATCCTGTGCGATGCGCGCATTCTGAACATCTTTGAAGGTGCCGGCGAAATTCAGGCGCAGGTGATTGCACGCCGATTGCTTGCCTGATCGGTTGATCCAGACCACTCGCCCCCCATATTGAGCACACAGCACGATATGAGGGGCGAGATATGCCGCAGACCATACTTCTGACCGGAATCACCGGCTTTATCGCAAAGCGGATCGCGCTGGACCTGCTTGATGCGGGCTATAACGTGCGCGGATCGCTGCGGTCCAAACACCGCGCGCGGGAAGTACGCAGCGCCCTGACGGCCAACGGCGCCGCACCAGAGGCGCTTTCGCGGCTGTCCTTTGTCGAACTGGACCTGATGAAAGACGATGGCTGGCAAGACGCCATGGACGGCGTGGACGCCGTTCTGCACACAGCCTCGCCCTTTCCGATCGGGGAAACCGACGACGCCAAGGTCGTGACCCCGGCCGTCGAAGGCACGTTGCGGGCGCTGCGGGCGGCGCAGGCCAAGGGCGTGACGCGCATCGTGCTGACCTCGTCGATGGAGGCCGTGATGCACGGCGTCACATCCGACCCGATCACCGAAACCGACTGGTCGAACCCCGATGCGCCCAGTTGTTCGGCCTATACCCGCTCCAAGATCTTTGCCGAAAAAGCTGCGTGGGATTTCGTGACCACCCACCCTGAAATGCAGCTGACCACGATCAACCCTGCGATGGTCTGCGGCATCCCGATGGATCGGGATTACGGATCGTCCGTACGGGTGGTCGAACGGCTTGTGACGGGCAAGGATCCGATGTTGCCGCGCGTGCCATTGCCGATTGTGGATGTCGAAGACGTGTCGGCCATGCATGTGCGCGCCCTGTCGACGCCGGTGACCATAGGCCAGCGCTATATTGCGGCCGACAGTTTCATGCAGATGAACCAGGCGGGGGCGATCCTTGCGCGCGCATTTCCGGGCCGTGGCATCGCAACCCGCACCGCGCCGAACCTGATGGTCAAGGCACTGGCCCTGTTCGACAAAGATCTGCGAACGGTCACGAATTGGCTGGGGTGGGACCCGTCGCTCAGCCACGCCAAGGCGGCCAAGGACATGGATATTGCGTTCGTTCCCGCGGCCGAAGCGGTGACCCGCACTGCACGCTTTTTGGTGGATGCGCCATCAGCGGCTTAGCAGATCCAGAAATCTCTGACGCGCGGGCGGCAAGGGCCTGTCGCCCAGATCGTTCATCAGCTTTTCCAGAAAATGCCCGGTCATCGTCAGGCCCTGTGTGACCTCGGACGCGAAATAGGGCGACTGGCCCAGCAGGCAATGTGGCAAGGGCAACAACCGGTCGGCCCATTCGCCCGCTGCCGCGCGCCCCACGGCGCGGCCCGTGCGCGGGCTGACATAGGCCAGATCCTCGCGTGAGCCGGTTACGGCGCAGCGCGACAGGTCCAGCCCGTAGCCCAGTTCTTCGAGCAAGGCCAATTCCCAATGCAAATACGCCATCGGCCAGTCGTCGCCCTGCCCGATCCGGTCGAACAAGGCTTCGCTGTCAGCATAGAGATAAGGGTGCGACTCGCGCTCGGGCAGGGTTTGCACCAGCATGGCGGTCACCGCGTTCAGCGCGCCCAATTGCAACCGGTCGCCCATCAGCGCGGCGCGTGATTTCACCGGCTCGATCGTAAAGGCGCCCAAGTGATCCTCAAGGCGCGCGCGCCACGCCACGCTGACGTGGCTACCGGGTTGCAAAACCGCCTTGATCTTGCGCGACACGCCCCCGCGCACCACGCCCGTGTGGCGCCCGTGTTCGGCCGTGAAAACTTCGACGAT
Source organism: Aliiroseovarius sp. PTFE2010 (assembly GCF_049943335.1). NCBI lineage: Bacteria > Pseudomonadati > Pseudomonadota > Alphaproteobacteria > Rhodobacterales > Paracoccaceae > Aliiroseovarius > Aliiroseovarius sp. PTFE2010. The sequence continues at coordinate 136,805 of NZ_JBNFVY010000005.1, read as the reverse complement.
CGCCGAAGTTTCGCCGTGCTTTCGCGTGGCCAATACTGTGCCCGTGTCCCGCCACTCCATGTTGGCATTATTCCCAGTGCTGCCGCCGCATGGCAAGCGGGTTGCGCACCGCCCTGCGATTACGCAAGATTGGCGAACCATGAGCCTTGCCGACCGTTCTACCCGCGCCCAACGCATCAGCGCCGCCGCGCTGGCCGTGACGGCCCTTGCCGCCATCCTGTCGCAACTGACGATCACCATAGGCGATCATCCGGGCATGAGCGTGTTGGGCGGGCTGTGGATCAACCTGCGCTATTTCACGATTCTGACGAACGGGATTGTCGCCGCAACATTTGGCTACATCGCTTTCAGCGGACGGCTGGTGAGCGCGGGTTGGCTGACCGGGGTGACGCTGTGGATCGCGATCGTCGGCGTGGTCTATCATCTGCTGCTGGCCGATTTCGCGGGCAAGAGCCGACTTGGCCTGATCACCGATCACGGGCTGCACACGGTGGTGCCTGCGGCCACGGCCATGTGGTGGCTGTTTCTGGCCCCCAAACGCGCGCTGCAATGGCGCCTGGCGCTGTGGTGGCTGCTATGGCCCGCGGGCTACCTGGTCTACGCGCTGATCCGCGCATCGATGGACGGCGTTTACCCCTATTTCTTCGTGAATTTGCCGAAACTGGGATGGGGCGGCTTTGCCTATTGGTGCGCCGTGCTGATGGTGACCTTTACCGTCGCAGGGCTTGGGCTGATTGGCCTGGCGCGCGCCCTGGCACCGCGACGCGCCTAGTCCTTCAGCCCCGGCTCATCGAGCAAGGTGCGCCCATGGCGATCCTCGACCTCAATCACCCACAGGTCCGGATCGACCCGACGTTGCTTGCGCAGCGCCTCGTCCACCTCGGGTTCGGGGCCCTGGGCCAGCGTGTCCCACATGCGCTGATCGCTGAGCAGATCGTAGGTGCGCTGGAACGCCTTGGCCTGCCCGTCCAGCGTGTTCAGTTTGACGATGACGGCCCCGGCGGTGGGATCGCCTTTGGCGGTGACGAACGCGGGGATGGCGGCCAGCCGCAGGCGGGTCAGATAGGCGCCAACCCACATGTCCGTGGTCAGGCGCATCAGGTGTTGCCGTCGTTGAAATCCAGGCCCATTTCGCCGTACCGTTCGCGTTCTTCCAACCAGCCGGGCCGCACTTTGACCTGCAGGAACAGATGCACCTTGCGGCCCAGGAATTCGACCAGATCCTCGCGGGCGGCCTTGCTGACGGCTTTGATCGTCTCGCCCTTGTGGCCAAGGATGATCCCCTTGTGCCCGTCGCGCGCCACGTAGATCACCTGATCAATCTTGACCGAGCCGTCCTTGCGTTCTTCCCAATTTTCGGTCTCGACAGTCAGTTGGTAGGGCAATTCCTGATGCAGCCGCAGGGTCAGCTTTTCGCGGGTCGTTTCCGCCGCGATCATGCGCAGGGGCAGATCGGCGATCTGGTCATCGGGGTAAAGCCAGGGGCCCTCGGGCAGGCTGCGGGCCAGCCAGGCGCGCAGATCGTCCACGCCGCGGCCCTTTTCGGCCGAGATCAGGAAGGTTTCGGCAAAGGGGTATGCCGCGTTCAGGTCCTTGGTCATGGCCAACAGGACCTCGGGCTGGACGCGGTCGATCTTGTTGATCGCAAGCGCCATCGTCTGCTTGGGCGAGGCGCGCTCATGCAGGGCGTCGATGATCGCCTGCGTGCCCCTGGTCAGGCCGCGGTGCGCTTCGATCATCAGCACAACGATATCGGCATCGGCCGCCCCGCCCCATGCCGCCGTGACCATGGCCCGGTCCAAACGCCGCTTGGGCTGAAAGATGCCCGGCGTGTCCACAAAGACGATCTGGCTGTCGCCTTCGATGGCGACGCCGCGAATACGGGCACGGGTGGTCTGGACCTTGTGGGTCACGATCGACACCTTGGCCCCGACCATCCGGTTTAACAGGGTCGATTTTCCGGCATTCGGCTCGCCGATCAGGGCGACAAAACCTGCGCGTGTCGTCTCAGCCATCCTTGGCCTCCAATCGTTCCAGCAGCGTTGTTGCGGCGGCCTGTTCGGCCTGACGCTTTGACGGGGCCTGGGCCCGGGCGGTCTGCCCGCTTTGCAACCGTGCTTCAATGGTAAAGACCGGGGCGTGATCCGGCCCGGATCGTGACACTTCAGCGTAGCGGGGCGGGCTTTGGCGGCGGGCCTGCGCCCATTCCTGCAACGCGGTCTTTGCGTCGCGAGCATCCTGCTCAACCGTGTTGATACGATCCCCCCACAACGTGCTGACCACGGCCTTGGCCTTGGCGAACCCGGCATCGCGATACACTGCGGCGATGACGGCCTCCATCGCGTCGCCCAGCAGGGCCTGTTTGCGCCGCCCCCCCGACATCATTTCAGAGCGGCCCAGTTTCAGCACCGCCCCAAGATCGATCTGCCGCGCGACGTCGGCGCAGGTTTCCTTGCGCACCAAGGCGTTGAAACGCGGGGCCAGCTGCCCCTCGGACGCGCCGCGATCCGCTTCGAACAGCGCTTCGGCCATCACCAGCCCCAGCACACGGTCGCCCAGAAATTCCAGCCGCTGGTTGTCTGGCCGCGTGGGCGACGAGAGCGACGAATGCGTGACGGCGCGGATCAACAGATCGGGGTCGGCGAATTCGTGCCCCAAACGGCCCTCAAAGGCCTTGAGATCGGCGGCAAGCTTCACTCGACCGCCTTGAAGAACCGATCGCCGCGCCAGGTCCAGAAGAACAGCAGCGATTTGCCCGCCGACGAAAACATCACCCGGTCAACCCGGCCAAGCAGGTATTGCTCGGACACGAACCCGACACCCACCGGCTGCGCAACGCGACTGTCGGTGGAATTGTCGCGGTTGTCGCCCATGAAGAAATAGTGCCCTTCGGGAACGGTAAAGACCGGCGTGTTGTCCAGCCCGCCGTTGCCCGCGTTCAGAACCGAATGCGCAACCCCGTTCGGCAGGGTTTCAATCGCGCGTTCCTTGATACAGGTTCCGCCAAATCCAACTGCGCCATTGGCACAGATCGGCGTGGTGCCCTGGCTGCCCTGGCGTTGATACAGCTCTTCGTAGGTGCCTGCGGGCACCTGCGGGACTTCTTCGCCATTGAGATACAAGAGACCCGATTTCATCTGCACCGTGTCGCCCGGCAGGCCAATCAGGCGTTTGACATAGTCGGCCCCGCTAGAGGGGTGACGAAACACGATGACGTCGCCGCGCTCGGGTTCATCGCCAAGGATCCGGCCCGAAATCGGACAGACCGCAAAGGGGCACGAATAGCGCGAATAGCCGTAGGCCATCTTGTTGACGAACAGGAAATCCCCGATCAGCAGCGTGTCTTTCATGGATCCGGTCGGAATCCAGAAAGGCTGAAAGAACAATGTCCTGAACACACCGGCAATCAACAGCGCGTAAACGACCGTCTTTACAGTTTCGACCAGACCATCCTTGATCTCAGACATAGGGTGTCGCCTTTCAAATTCGTTCGGGGCTACATGCGTTTCGCCGCGCCACCTGTCAAGCCGATGGACGGCGCGGGGCGGGGTTTCCCGCAAGAAGTGAAGTGTCGGCCTCCGGGCGCGCCTCGATCACGACGAACGCCTGGGCCCAGGGGTGATCGTCGGTCAGCGTGACGTGGATGACCGCTTCGCAGCCCTCGGGGGTCATGTCGGCCAGGCGTTCTGCTGCCCAGCCGGTCACATGCATGACGGGTTGGCCAGAGCGCAGGTTGGTCACCGACATGTCTTTCCATGCGATGCCCATCCGCAACCCGGTCCCGAGCGCTTTGGAGCAGGCCTCTTTCGCGGCCCACCGTTTGGCATAGGTTCCGGCGGTGTCCTGGCGGCGCTCGGCTTTGGTTTGTTCGATCTCGGTAAAAACGCGGTTGCGAAACCTGTCGCCGAAACGATCAAGCGTCTTTTCGATGCGTTCGATATTGGCCAGGTCGGTGCCGATGCCCAGGATCATGGCGCACCCACCTGCGCGGAAATGGCGCCCGTGCCCTGATTGACGGCAACGTTCAGAACCGCGTCTTGCGGCGCGCCCGTTTCCCCCAATATCCGCACCGGCACCTGCAACGCCAACCCGGTCGACGGATGATAGCCGGCGATCATCCGGTCGATGTGCATCCCTGCAAAGCCGGCGGATCCGTCCAGAGACACGATCTTGCACTGGCGCGCGCCGACCTCGTCAAAGGGCGGTGACACGATCATCAGGTGGAACGCGCCAACAGCCGGTTCAATCGTGTCCAGCGCTGTGATCCGGGTGCGCCCACCGCCGAAGGTGCGGGTGTTTTCTTCCCATGGCTCCATGATGTTGTCCGCCCGCGCGCGCCAGTCGCAATCACTGACCTGTTGCGCGACCGCTGGAGATGCGCCCACCAGCGCCGCCAGAACCGCCGCCCGCACGCGGTGGCCGGTGCAGCGGGGGCCGGCGCCGCGCGGGCCGCGCCGTCTTGCGGCGGCAACCAACCGATTAACCACGGGCATCTTGCATGAGCCGTCTCATCTCGTGGATTGCGGGGACCAGACCGCGGAAAATCGCCTCGCCGATCAGAAAGTGACCGATGTTCAGTTCGACGATCTGCGGCAGGACGGCAATGGGGGTGACCGTGTCATAGGTCAGCCCGTGCCCAGCGTGCACTTCCAGCCCCAGATCATGCGCCAGGGCGGCCATGTCGGTCAGGCGGGCCAACTCTTCGTCGCGCTTGTCGAACGCCCCTTCGGCGTGAAGATCGCAATAGGCGCCGGTGTGCAATTCGACCACGGCGGCGCCGATCCGCGCGGCCGCTTCGATCTGCGCCCGGTCCGCCGCGATGAAAATGGACACCCTGCAGCCCGCATCGCGCAGCGGCGCAATAAAATGCGCCAGACGGTTTTCATCGCGCGCGACATCAAGCCCGCCTTCGGTGGTGCGCTCTTCGCGTTTTTCGGGCACGATGCAGACCGCATGCGGCCGGTGACGCAAGGCGATGGCCTGCATTTCGTCGGTCGCGGCCATTTCAAAATTCAACGGCAGCTCAAGCGTCGACATCAGCCCTGCGATATCCGCGTCCGAAATATGACGCCGGTCTTCACGCAGGTGCGCGGTAATGCCATCGGCGCCAGCCTCTTGCGCCAGTTTCGCCGCGCGGATCGGATCGGGATAAGCCGACCCGCGGGCATTTCGTACCGTGGCGACGTGATCGATGTTCACGCCCAAACGCAGATCTCCGACAGGTTGCATTCCGCCCCCCAGTTTCTGTCAGTTTCTGTTCGGCCAGACCCTAGCCGATCCGGCTGGCAGGTCCACCCGGGATTTCATGTGTCACCGGAGCGGGGCGCTATGCCGTCGCGCCGCTGTTGTTGTGCTTGGTGGTGCCCGCTTCGCGCTTGGCATCGCCCGGATCATCGGCCCGCGCCGCTTCGCCCGCCTGGCGCCGCATTTCAAGGATCGCCAGCAGCTTGGCCCGGCGGCGTTTCTGATAGGCGCGCAGAACCGGAACCGACAGGAAATAGGCGCCCCACCCCGCAAGGACCCCGGGGATCAGCCCGCCGATCAGATAGGGGTAATACACCTCGTGCCAGAACTGGATCAGGCTGTTCCAATTGGCGTCTACGTCAGTGAAAATGGCGCGGAAATTGCGCCAGAAGTCATCCGCCGCCGCCATGAACTTGCCCATCAGGCTGCGTTCGTCGTCGGGCGAAAACTGCGTGCCAAGCAGAAGATGCCCGGTCTTGAGAGACGTGACCGCGATCGGCACATAGGTCAGCGGGTTGCCCACGAAGGTCGCGGCCAGCGCCGCCCAGATATTGCCCCGCATCACTTTCGCCAGCAGCGCGGCGACGACGAAATGCAGCCCGAAAAAAGGGGTGAACACAGTAAAGACGCCCGCGAAAATGCCGCGTGCGATTTTTTCGGGCGTATCGGGAAGGCGGCGGATGCGATGGCGGACGTAATGCATAGCACGCGTCCAACCGCCGCGCGGCCAGACCAACTGACCCGCAGCCTGCACCCATGAAAGTTTATTGCGGCGTTTGAACACCGGTTCTTCCCCTTGCTCGACCCCGCCTACCTTAGACGATTCGCGACGGTTTGTCGGGTCAGTGTGCCCCTTGCGCACTGCGCGTGACATCGCGATGCCGACTGATATCGGCGATGTCGCTTTCTGCCTCTAATGCCAACATCACGGCATGAAGATGCTCGACATCGCGTATATCCACATCGATCAGCAGTCGATAGAAATCCTGTTTGCGGTCAACGAAATGCAGGTCCGAGATATTGGCCTTTTGCTCGCCAATCAACGTGCAAATGCGCCCAAGCACGCCCGCATCATTCGAAATGGTGACGTTCAGCGTCACGTTGTTGACCGCCCCATGCGGGCCTGAATGCCACTGCAGGTCCAACCACTGATCGGTCGTGTCTTCGTGATCTTCCAGCGTCGGGCAATCGATCGCGTGGATCACCACGCCGTGGCCTGGGATTCCGATGCCGACGATCCTTTCGCCCGGAACCGGCTGGCAACACTGCGCCCGCTCAAAACGCTGGCCTTGCCGCAGCCCCAGCACCGCGCGTTTCTGATCGACATTTTCGCCCGTGGTATCCAGTTCGGGGTAAAGCGCGCGGACCACATCGCGGGCGGGCAGTTCGGCCGCCCCCAAGCGTTCGAGCAGGTCGTCGACGGTATTGCACGACATCTGGCGCGCCGCGGTTTTCAGCGCCTTGTCGGTCGCCTTCTTGCCCACGTGCTCAAATGCGACACGCGCCAGTTCGCGCCCCAGTTTGATAAAACGCTCGCGGTGTTCTTCGCGCAGGCTTTTGCGGATCGCGGCCTTGGCGCGGCCGGTCACGACGATGTCGATCCATGTGGCTTGCGGGCGCTGCCCCTCGGCCGTCATGATTTCGACCGACTGGCCATTTTTCAGCCGTGTCCACATGGGCACGCGGATTCCATCCACCTTGGCGCCGACACAGCTGTCGCCGATTCGGGTGTGGATCGCATAGGCAAAATCCAGCGGCGTGGCCCCTTTGGGCAACTTGACCACATCGCCCTTGGGCGAAAAACAAAAGACCTGATCGGAATACATCTCAAGCTTGACGTGCTCGAGGAATTCGTCGTGATCGTGCGCGCTTTCGAACCGTTCGGTCAGCGTGGCGATCCACTTGGACGGATCGACGGCAAAGGGGTTTTCGGCCCGCACGCCGTCACGATACGACCAGTGCGCGGCGACGCCCGCTTCGGCGACCTCGTGCATCTGACGGGTGCGGATCTGCACCTCGACGCGCTTGCCGTCGCGGCCCGACACGGTGGTGTGGATCGATCGGTACCCGTTCGATTTCGGCTGGCTGATATAGTCCTTGAACCGGCCGGGCACAGCCCGCCACCGGCGGTGGATCGCGCCCAGAACGCGGTAACAGTCGCCTTCGGTCTGCGTGATGATGCGGAACCCGTAGATGTCGGACAGGCGGGAAAAACTCTGCGATTTTTCCTGCATCTTGCGCCAGATCGAATAGGGCTTTTTGGCGCGGCCGAACACATCGGCTTCGACCCCTTCGGTTTCAAGCTCGTGGCGGATGTCGTTGGTGATCTGATAGACGACATCGCCGGTTTCGCGCTGCAAGGTGATGAAACGGCGGATGATGGAATTGCGCCCTTCGGGATTGAGCACCTTGAACGACAGGTCCTCTAGTTCCTCGCGCATCCACTGCATGCCCATGCGCCCTGCCAGGGGCGCGTAGATATCCATCGTCTCGCGCGCCTTTTGCACCTGCTTTTCCGGGCGCATGGACTTGATGGTGCGCATGTTGTGCAACCGGTCAGCCAGTTTGACCAGGATCACCCGCAGGTCCTTGGACATGGCCATGAACAGCTTGCGAAAGTTCTCCGCCTGCTTGGTTTCCGACGACGAAAGCTGCAGGTTGGTCAGCTTGGTGACGCCATCGACCAGTTCGGCGATGTCGGGGCCGAACCGCTCGGAAATCTGCCCATAGGTCGATCCGGTGTCTTCGATGGTGTCATGCAAAAGCGCGGTAATGATGGTCGCATCGTCCAGACGCATTTCCGTCAGGATCGCGGCCACCGCGACCGGATGGCTGAAGTACGGCTCGCCCGAATGGCGGAACTGGCCCTCGTGCATGGCCATGCCATAGTCATAGGCATCGCGCAGCTTGGCTTCATTTGTCTTGGGGTTGTAGTTGCGAACCAGCGCGATCAGGTCGTCGACGTCGATCATCCGGTCCGCACCCTTCGTGGCGGCAGGGCGCTTATTGCTGACCCTGTGCTTCCATCAATGCCCGAAGCAGCTTTTCTTCGGACATGTCGTCTTCGGCGGGCTTGTCGGCCTCGGCCCCCATCAACAGCGCCATGGCGTCGTCTTCGGGTTCGTCCACCTCGATCTGAGTCTGGTTGCTTTCGATCATCCGCTCGCGCAGCTCGTCGGCGCTCTGGGTTTCCTCGGCAATCTCGCGCAGCGAAACGACGGGGTTCTTGTCGTTGTCGCGGTCGACGGTCACGGGGGCGCCGGTTGCGATTTCGCGCGCACGATGTGCGGCCAGCATAACCAGTTCAAACCGGTTCGGTACCTTATCGACGCAATCTTCTACCGTGACGCGGGCCATGGGAACTCCAATTCCTGAGCGAGAGTGGGTTTCGAGCCGCCTATTTACGGGCTTGACATAGGCTTTGCAAGCCGAACCGTGTCCCCGTCGCGCGATATCACACAGGTTTGACACCCTCTTTGTCCGCCTGGGGCAGCCGGTCGCACATTTCCCGCGCCGTCAGCCCCGAAATCGGGTGCCGCCAGTCCGGCGCCACGTCGCAAAGGGGAATCAGTACAAAGGCCCGGTCCTGCAGGCGCGGATGGGGCAAGATCAGCCCGTCGGGCGCCCGTTCCATCTGTTGCGCCAGCGGCAGGTCGATCCATGCCCGGACCGTGGCCGCGTCGGGCAGCACCTGCCCGCCCAGAGCGATCAGGTCCATGTCCAGCGTGCGCGCCGACCAGCGCGCGGTGCGCTGGCGCCCGAATTCAGCTTCGATCCGGTGCAACAGGGCCAATAGCGCCGGGGCATCCAACCCCGTTTCAACCGCGACCACCGCATTGATAAAGTCCGGGCCGCTGCCCTTGGGATAGCAGTCGGTGCGATACAGATTCGAACGCGCCCGCACCCGCACGCCGCTGGCCTCAAGCCGGTCGATCGCCGCCGTGATCGTGGCGTTTGGCGGCCCGAACCCCGAGTCAATGTTGCCGCCCAAGGCAACAATTCCCCGATATTCGGCATTGTGGTCGCTAACGGGTTGCTCCATCTGATTATTGATATACTTTCATGAGTGTTTCGACAGTACAGATTTTACCACTCACCCAACGACTATCGACGCGACTAGGAAGGAAAAATATGTTCTACCGAGACGAACGGCTTGCGCTGTTCATCGATGGCTCGAATCTGTATGCAGCCGCGAAAGCCCTTGGATTTGACATCGACTACAAGCTTTTGCGCCAGGAATTTCTCCGGCGTGGCAAGCTTGTCAGGGCTTTTTATTACACAGCGCTTCTGGAAAACGACGATTATTCACCCATTCGCCCGCTCGTCGATTGGTTGAATTACAATGGCTACACCATGGTGACCAAGCCCGCCAAGGAATACACCGACGCCCAGGGACGGCGAAAGGTCAAGGGCAACATGGACATCGAACTGGCGGTCGACGCGCTGGAACTTGCGCCACATCTTGAGCACGTGGTCCTGTTTTCGGGCGACGGTGATTTCCGCCCGCTGGTCGAAGCGATTCAGCGCAAAGGCGTACGCGTGTCTGTGGTGTCGACGATCCGGTCGCATCCGCCGATGATTTCGGACGACCTGCGCCGGCAAGCGGACAATTTCATCGAACTGGAAGAACTGCGCGATGTGATCGGTCGCCCCCCGCGCGAGCCGCGCGAAACCGAACGCGAAAAAGAAGCCGCCGACGAGTGATCGGCAGACCCCTGCCGCGCTTGCATGCGCCATTCCCTCTGGACGTTCGCCCCGCACCAACTTAGGTCTGGGGACGAAGGAACACGGTGATGACCAAGCCCAAGCTCAAACTCTATCTCGCGGCGCCGCGCGGCTTTTGCGCAGGCGTGGACCGGGCCATCAAGATCGTCGAAATGGCCATCGAAAAATGGGGCGCGCCGGTCTATGTGCGCCACGAAATCGTGCACAACAAATTCGTGGTCGATGGGTTGCGTGACAAGGGCGCGGTCTTTGTCGAATCGCTGGAAGATTGCCCATCGGACCGGCCCGTCATCTTTTCGGCCCACGGGGTTCCCAAAGCCGTGCCCGCCGCCGCCCAGGCGCGCCAGATGGTCTTTGTCGATGCCACCTGCCCGCTTGTCAGCAAGGTCCATATCGAAGCCGAGCGTCACTACCAGAGCGGGCTGCAGATGGTCATGATCGGCCATGCCGGGCACCCTGAAACGGTCGGAACGATGGGCCAGTTGCCCGACGGCGAAGTCCTGCTGGTCGAAACCGCAGACGATGTGGCAACGCTGCAGGTGCGCGACCCCGAACGCCTGGCCTATATCACGCAAACGACTCTGTCGGTGGATGACACCGCTGGCATCGTGGCCGCGCTCAAGGCCCGCTTTCCAACCATCGTCTGCCCCCACAAGGAAGACATCTGCTACGCCACGACCAACCGTCAGGCGGCGGTCAAGGCCATCGCGCCGCAGATCGATGCGCTGCTGGTGATCGGCGCGCCAAATTCCAGCAATTCCAAGCGGTTGGTCGAAGTGGGGCGCGCCGCGGGCTGTGACTATGCGCAATTGGTGCAACGCGCCACCGACATCGACTGGCGCGCGCTGGACGGCGTGGGGACAGTCGGCATCACCGCCGGGGCCAGCGCCCCCGAGGTCCTGGTCAACGAAGTCATCGACGCCTTCCACGATCGGTATGACTTTGAAACTGAAATCGTCGAAACGGCGCAGGAAAACGTTGAATTCAAAGTGCCGCGCGTGCTGCGCGCACCCGCGTGATGCGCCCGCAGCCCGCTGGCGTATCCACTGTGCGCGGGGGCGCCCACCATCATCTGTGCGCGGGGTGCCCACCATCATCGCGCAGCCCACCCCGCACGCCCGCGCAGGTGCGGTCTGATTTTCCCATTCAAACAAGGGCAGTAGGCAGCAGATATGGCTGAGTATTTCGCATATACCGACGGCGCCTGTTCGGGCAATCCAGGTCCGGGGGGCTGGGGGGTGCTGTTGCAGGCCAAGGACGGCCACACCGTGCTCAAAGAGCGTGAATTGTCAGGCGGCGAAGCGCAGACCACCAACAACCGGATGGAATTGCTGGCCGCGATCAGCGCGCTGGAAACGCTGGGCCGCGAAACCGCGATCACCATCATCACCGACAGCGCCTATGTCAAAAACGGCGTGACCGGCTGGATCCACGGCTGGAAGCGCAACGGCTGGAAAACGTCGAACAAGAAGCCGGTCAAGAATGTCGATCTGTGGCAACGGCTGGAACAAGCTGCGGCGCGCCATGATGTGACCTGGGAATGGGTCAAGGGCCATGCCGGCCACCCCGAAAACGAACGGGCCGACGAACTGGCCCGCGCTGGCATGGCCCCGTTCAAATGACCTTTCTGACCGGGCTTGATTACGCGTCGGTTGCCGTGTTCGCCGCATCGGGGGCGCTGGCAGCATCGCGCCAACAGCTTGATCTTGTGGGGTTCTTCTTTCTGGCCAGCCTGACGGCCGTTGGCGGCGGCACGATCCGTGATCTGCTGCTGGACCGCGAAGTGTTCTGGCTGGCCAACCCGTCGATCATCGGGGTTGCGGTCTGTGTGGCGCTGTTGGTCTTTTTCACCGCGCACCTGCTGGAAAGCCGCTTGCGCGCGCTGACGTGGCTGGATGCGCTGGCCCTGTCGGTCGCGGTCGCGGCGGGCAGCGGGGCAGCTTTGTCGGCCGGGCAACCGGCAGTGGTTGTGGTGCTGATGGGGGTGGTCACCGGCGTGATGGGCGGGCTGATGCGCGACGTGGTCTGCAACGAGGTGCCGCTCGTGCTCAAACAGGGCGAACTTTATGCCTCGGCCGCCTTTGCAGGGGCCTGCGCGACGGTGCCGGCGGTCTATGCGGGCCTGTCGTCCGTCATGACATTGCTGGCCTGCACCGCGCTGACCTTTGCGTTGCGGGCCGGATCCATCGCGTTTGGCTGGCGGCTGCCGGTGTACAAAAGCCGCCCGCCCCGCGCCTGACTTCAGCGTTTGGTGTGGTCTGTGGCTGGCTCAGCGCCCGGCTCAACTTCGCGGAACAGCCAGATCAGCAACATCGACGCGCCCAGCATCAGAACGAATGCGATGCCCGACCCGATGATGCCCACACGCAACACAACCGACGCCATAACCGCGCCCAGCAGCCCGATGCCAATCGCGCCAAATGGGCCGGTATTCGCATTCATATACCGCGCAGCCAAAAGGCCGGCGACCGACGCCAGTACGAAAAGTAGAAGATAAACCATCACTTGGTCCCCGTGATCGCCCCCACGTGAAGTATGCGCAGGTGGGGGATTGCAATCAAGGGGCCCGAGTTGCGGTGAAATCAACGCGGCTTTTGCGCCACAGCTCTTGCCCGCTCAGCCCAGACAATTCGCCCAGACGGTCAGGCCAGCCAGTCAGCCCAGACGACCAGGCCAGTCGGTCAGCCCAAATGATCGGGCAGTGTCATCCCCTTGAGGATATCCGCCGCCTCCATCGGCCGCTTGCCTTCGCGCTGCGCCGACAGAACCTCGATCGCACCGGTGCCGCAGGCCACCGTAAAGCCGTGCAACACCTGGCCCGGCGCGCCGTGCCCCGGCGCAGGGCGCGCGCGCAACAGCTTCAGCCGCGCCCCGTCCGCGTCGGTCCAGGCGCCGGGAAACGGGCTGAGGCCGTTGATATGGCGCACCAGGTCGGGCGCGGGGCGCGTCCAGTCGATGCGCGCTTCGCCCTTGTCGATCTTGGTCGCATAGGTCACGCCCTGTGCGGGCTGCGCCTGTGCTTCCAGCGTATCCAGCCGCGCCAGAGCCTGTGTGATCAGCCGCGCGCCCATGTCGCTCAGACGGTCGTGCAATTCGCCCGTGGTTTCCGTCTGCCCAATCGCGGTTTCTTCGCGCAACAGCACCGGGCCGGTGTCCAGACCGGCCTCCATCTGCATGATGCAAACGCCGGTCTGCGCATCGCCCGCCATCACCGCGCGGTGGATCGGCGCCGCCCCGCGCCAGCGCGGCAAGAGCGAGGCGTGTATGTTCAGGCAACCGTGTTTCGGCGCATCCAGAATGGGTTGCGGCAAGATCAGCCCATAGGCCACGACAACCGCCACATCCGCGTTCAGCGCCGCAAAAGCATCGCGGTCCGCTTGTGCTTTCAGCGTCGCCGGATGGCGCACCATCAGGCCCAGCGCTTCGGCGCGGGCGTGCACGGGGGTGGGGCGGTCTTTCTTGCCGCGCCCTGCGGGCCGGGGCGGCTGGCAATAGACGGCTGCAATATCATGCCCCGCGTCGATCAGCGCATCCAGCACCGGCACGGAAAACTCGGGCGTTCCCATGAAAATCACGCGCATCGCCTGCCCCTTTACCGGTCCAGTTTGCGCGCCCGTTTCAACAGCCGGTCGCGCTTGAGTTTGCTCAGATGATCAAAGTACATCCTGCCGTTCAGATGGTCGATCTGGTGCTGCACCGATGTCGCCCACAGACCCACGAAGTCGCGCTCTTGCAGCGCGCCGTCGCTGTTCACAAATTGCACCGTCACCGCGCGCGGGCGCGCGATCACTGCCGATACGCCCGGCAGATTGGGCGAAGCTTCGTTATGGCTGCGCATCTGGGCGCTGGCATGCAGGATTTCAGGGTTGGCCATGCGCACCGCCTGCCCGCGCGTTTCGGACGCATCGACCACCGCCAGGCGCAGTCCGACGCCGATCTGCGGCGCGCCAAGACCCACGCCCGGCATAGATTCCATCGTGTCGATCATGTCGTCCCAGATCGCGCGAATTTCGTCCGTGATAACGTCCACCGGGGCGGCCGGCGTGCGCAGGCACTTGTGCGGATAGGGCAGACAGGGGCGGGCGGTCACATTCGGGCCTTCTCGCGTTTCAGCTTTTGCATCTTGCGCGTGATCATCTGGCGCTTGATCGCCGACAGATAGTCGATGAACAGCTTGCCATTCAGGTGGTCGATCTCGTGCTGGACGCAGGTGGCCCACAGGCCGTCAAACTCGCGCTCATGCGGTTTGCCGTCCACGTCCATCCATTTCACCCGCACCGAACTGGGGCGCGTGACTTCGGCATATTGATCGGGGATCGACAGGCAGCCTTCTTCGTAGACGTTGGTATCTTCGGACGCCCAGGTCACTTCGGGGTTGAACAGGGCCATCGGTTCGGGGGTTGCGTCTTCGGCCTTGACGCAATCCATCACGATCAGGCGCTGATTGACGCCGATCTGCGGCGCGGCCAGACCGATGCCGGGTGCATCATACATGGTTTCCAGCATGTCATCGGCCAGCGCGCGCAGATCGGTTGTGACCTGCGGGACAGGATCGGCCAGTTTCTTCAGGCGCGGGTCCGGGTGGATCAGGATCGGTAGAATGCTCATGGCGGGTCATGTAAGCGACGCCGCGCCCGGTTGCAACGCTTTGGCCTTGAACCCTGGCGCTGCGTGGGTAGCCTGCGCAAAAAGGATAGCGCCATGACCCCCCCCAATTTCGACGAGCTTATCGACCGCGTTGGCACCCATTCGGCCAAGTGGGACAAAATGGAAGCCATCTATGGCGTATCGCCCAAGGACGGGATCGCGATGTGGGTGGCCGACATGGACTTTCGCCCGCCCGCCTGCGTGCAAAAAGCGGTCGAAGACATGGCGGCCCACGGGCTCTATGGCTATTACGGCGACGATGGCGATTACCTGTCGTCGATCTGCTGGTGGATGCAGGAGCGCCACGGCTGGCAGGTCGATCCGGACGCGATCTTTACCACGCACGGGCTGGTCAATGGCACCGCGCTCTGTGTCGATACCTTTACCGATCCGGGCGATGCGGTGATCCTGTTCACCCCCGTGTATCACGCCTTTCACCGGGTGATCCGGGCCGCCGGGCGCGAGGTGCGCGAATTGCCGCTGGCGCTGACCGGCGGGCGCTATGAAATGGATTTCGACGCCTATGACGATCTGTTGAGCGGCACCGAAAAGATGATCGTTCTGTGTTCGCCGCACAATCCGGGCGGGCGGGTCTGGTCGCGCCCTGAATTAGAGGCCGTGGCGGCCTTTGCCCGCAAGCATGACCTGATCCTTGTATCGGATGAAATCCACCAGGACATCGTGATGCCCGGCGCGCCGCGCCACATTCCGATGGCCTTGATCGACGGGGTGTCGGACCGGCTGGTGATGATGAATGCGTCAACCAAGACGTTCAACATTGCCGGCACGCATTCGGGCAATGTGATTGTGCCCGACCCCAACCTGCGGGCCCGGTTCGCCGCGCGCATGGCGGGTCTGGGCATTTCGCCCAATTCCTTCGGAATCGAAATGGCGCGGGCCGCCTATTCGCCCGAAGGCGCGGCCTGGGTCGATGCGCTCAACGACTACCTTGACGCGAACCGCAGGATTTTCGACGATGCGATCAACGCCATTCCGGGTCTGACATCGATGCCGCTTGAGGCGACCTATCTGGCCTGGGTGGATTTTCGCGATGCGGGGTTCAATTCGGCCGAGGCGGCAGCGCGGGTTGAAAAAGACGCCCGGATCGCCGTGAACCACGGCCCTTCGTTCGGGCTGGGCGGGGACGGGTTCTTGCGCTTTAACCTGGCCACGCCGCGCGCACGGGTCGAAGAGGCGGTGCGCCGGATGCAGGCTGCCTTCAGCGATCTTCAGTAATCGTTAGCGATCAGGTATTGCCAAGCAGGGCAATCGGCTGGTTTTCATCGACCGAATAGTCGCGCGGCGCAAAGGTCTGGGCCTGCGTGGCGCGTTTGAATTCGAAAATGCGCTCGCCGCTGTCTTCATCGCTGGTCACGATCAGCGCCTGATACAGGTGGCTGGGCCCGTCATACAGATCGACCAGTCCGCGCAGCTTGGGGGCATCTTCGGCATCCATCGCAAAGCCGGTGCCCCAAAGGCGCAGGACGCGATACACCTTGTCCCCCGCATGCACGCACAGGCGCGAACTTTTCAGCAATTGCGCCTTGCGGGCCATCTCAAGGCCGTCGCGGACCTCTTTCGGCAAAAAATCGTTCATCCCCAGCTCCCTGCTCTCGGAATACAGAAGATGTCATGGTTGCCGCTAGCGTCAAGTTAACGTTTTGCAACGAACTACCTCTTGGGGTTCCGGCGAAAACATCCGCAAGATGCTGTGTTAAAATCGCCACATGGCCGGATGCGGGGCGACCGCAAGGCATTCCGCCGATTCGGGGCCGCGCCCGGCGCCCTGCCGATCAGGCCTCTTGCGGTTCGCCGTTCTGGGGCGTGGCCTCATCAGACACGGTATTTTCGGACGCGGTGTTCTCAGGCGAAGTATCGTCTTGCGCCTGCGCGGCCCGTTTTCCCTTTAGCGCGCCCCAAAGTCCGATCGCGGCCGCGGCGGCCAATGCGGCCCCGGCGACCCAGTGATCATGTCCTGCGGCGTCGGCCAGATGGCCGCCATGCGCCATGGCCGCGCCGGGCAGCAGGATCAAAATTACGCTCATGGTTTTCATTGATGTTCCCATCCTTTGGCCCGCCCTGTGCTTTGCGCCAAAGCTACATGCTGCCGCGCAGCATGGCAAATCGCCACTGCCCGCCTGTGGATTTGCGCACAACACCGGCGCGCGGTTTCAGTTTGGCGCGCCGCGCGCAGCGCCCTACCTTTTCACAAGACATCAGAAGGAGAAGACACGTGGGGTTCCTTGAGAACGGCAAATGGCACGACACATGGTACGACACCAAAAGCACCGGCGGGCGCTTTGAACGCACGACCACCGCCTACCGCAACTGGGTGACGCCGGACGGCAGCGCGGGGCCGTCGGGCGTTGGCGGGTTCGCCGCCCAAAGCGGTCGCTACCATCTCTATGTGTCCTACGCCTGCCCGTGGGCCCACCGCACGCTGATCTTCCGCGCCATCAAGGACCTCGGCGCGCATATTTCGGTGTCGGTCGTCCACCCAGACATGCTGGCCGAGGGCTGGGAATTTCGCACCGACTTTGACGGCGCGACCGGCGACGATCTGTTCGGCGCGCCCTATCTGCGCGACATCTACCTGCGCGCCGATCCCAAGGCTTCGGGCCGCGTGACCGTGCCGGTGCTGTGGGACAAACACACCGATACCATCGTGTCCAACGAAAGCGCCGAGATCATCCGCATGTTCAATTCGGCCTTTGACGGCATCACCGGCAACACCGATGACTACTTTCCAGAGGCGCTGCGCGACGACATCGAACAGGTGAACGCCCGCATCTACGACACCGTCAACAACGGCGTCTACAAGGCCGGCTTTGCCACCACCCAGGGCGCTTACGACGAAGCGGTCGGGCCACTGTTCGTCACGTTGGACTGGCTGGACGACCGGCTGTCAGGCAACCGCTATCTGATGGGCGATCGGCTGAGCGAAGCCGACTGGCGCCTGGTCACCACGCTGTTTCGCTTTGACGCGGTGTATCACACCCATTTCAAATGCAATCGCAACCGGCTGGTCGATTATCCGCATCTGTGGCCCTATACGCGCGAGCTGTACCAATGGCCCGGTGTCAGCGAAACCGTGCGCAGCGATCATTTCGTGCGCCATTACTATTACAGCCACGACACGATCAATCCGAACCGGATCATCCCCATTTCGCCGCGCATCGACTGGCGCGCGCCCCATGGCCGGGGCTGACGCCTAGGCGGCTTTGGTCGGGCTGTGATGTTCGACGACGGCGCACAGGTCATCGGGCGCCGTATCGCTGGGCAGAAATGCCGCGGCGTTGGCGGTGTGACGAAAGATCGAGCCGTCCGAAAAGAAGGTGGTGTTGGTGACAAAGATCACCTTGGCCTCGGGGCGCCTGTAGGCGGCGAAATCCGCAACGGCAAAGGCGTACCCGTCCGCCAGAACAAGGTTCAGAACAATGACATTGATCGGCAGGGTCCTGAGCGCGCCAAACGCGGTTTCCTGGTCACAGGCCAGAATGACGCGGCAGCCATTTCTTTCAAGGTGGCGCTTCCAGAGATTTCCCAGGTCCCTATCGGTTTCAACAATCAATACGAACACTAGGGCCCCTTCCGCTAGTCGGTAATAAATACTAAAGCCCCCATGAACTCCCAATAAATTACCAATTGGTTAACGCCATGGTGACGTAAGCGTAAACAAATCTTCCAAAGCGCTTTCAGAGATTTCAGCGGCGGATTTCCGCTCCATATTCTGGCGGCAATCGGCGGGTCTCGCCCGGCGGGCGCGGCGCGCATGAAACGTGCGAGTCGGCCATTGACGGCGCCCAGCCACTACCCCGTTCCGCCGCCTGCCCGCCGCCATCATGCCGCCATCATTCCCCCCCTATGGTGCCGACCCAGATCCGCAGCGCGCGAAACCTGCTGGCATGCCACCGGCAAACCGCTATCCTCGCCGTGATCTGACCTGCCACAATCTGACCTGCCACGATTTGACCTGCCGCGATCTGACCTGCCACGATCTGACCTGAAGGTGCCTGAATGAAATCCCTGTCCCCCCTTGTCTTTGCCCTGTTCGCATCCAGTGCCGCCGCAGCGCCCTGCGGGGGCGGGTTCGCGCAATTCGTCACCGCCATGAAGCGCGACGCGGCAGCCGCAGGCTATGGCCCCGCCATCACCGACACCTTTTTCCAGGGCGTGCGCCAGGACCCGGCGGTGTTGCGGGCCGACCGGGCGCAAGGCGTGTTCAAGATGGGGTTCACCGATTTCGCACGGCGGGTGATTTCGGCCAACCGGATGCAGAACGGGCAGCGCAACGCGGCCAGATACGCCGACATCTTTGACCGGGTCGAACGCGACTACGGCGTGCCGCGCGGCATCCTGCTTGCTTTCTGGGCGCTGGAAACCGACTACGGGCAGGTCCAGGGCGATTTCAACACGCTGAACGCATTGATGACCCTGTCGCATGATTGCCGGCGCCCCGATCTGTTCCAACCCCAGGTGCTGGCCGCGCTTGAGCTCTTTGCGCGGGGCGATTTCGACAAGGCCACCACCGGCGCCTGGGCGGGCGAAATCGGCATGGTCCAGATGCTGCCGCAGGACATTCTGATCAATGGCGTCGATGGCGACGGCGACGGGCATGTCAGCCTCAAGACCTCGCCGCCCGATGCGCTGCTGTCGGGGGCCAAGATGCTGCGCCACCTGGGCTGGCACCCGAACCAGCCGTGGCTGCAAGAGGTCACGGTTCCTGACCAGATGGACTGGTCCAAGACCGGCCTGCGGGCCGAACAGCCGCCCCGCGATTGGGCCGCGATGGGGGTGCGCCCGCGGTCGGGCGACTGGCAGGGGGCGGGCCTGCCGGCATCGCTGATCCTGCCCGAAGGGCGCAAGGGCCCGGCCTTTCTGGCCTATCCCAATTACCGCGTGCTGTTCGAATGGAACCAAAGCTATGTCTACGTGACCACCGCCGCCTATTTCGCCACCCGCCTGTCCGGCGCGCCGGTGTTCGATGCCGGCACGCCCGAACCGGGGTTGAGCGATGCGCAGATGAAGCAGTTGCAGACCCGGCTGCAGGCGATGGGTCATGACGTGGGCAAGATCGACGGCATCTTGGGCGCACGCACCCGCGAGGCCGTGCAAAAAGTGCAACAGCAGCTTGGCTTGCCCGCCGATGCCTGGCCCACGCCCGCGCTGTTGAACCGGCTCTGACGCGGCGCCCGATCAGGCGACCATCTGTTCCGCTTTCTTCAGATCGACCGACACCAGTTGCGACACGCCCTGCTCTTGCATGGTCACGCCAAACAGCCGGTCCATGCGCGACATCGTCACCGCGTGGTGCGTGATGACAAGAAAGCGCGTGTCGGTCTGGCGCGTCATTTCGTCCAGCATGTCGCAGAACCGGGTGACGTTGGCATCGTCCAGCGGCGCATCCACCTCGTCCAGCACGCAGATCGGCGCGGGGTTGGCCTGGAACACCGCAAAGATCAGCGCCAGGGCGGTCAGCGTCTGTTCGCCCCCTGACAACAGCGATAGGGTCGACAGGTTCTTGCCGGGCGGCTGGCACATGATTTCCAGCCCCGCGTCCAGCGGATCGTCGCTTTCAATCATGACCAGCTTGGCCTCGCCGCCACCGAACAAGTGCACGAAAAGGTTGCCGAAATTGGCGTTGACCTGTTCGAACGCGGTCAGCAGACGTTCGCGCCCTTCGCGGTTCAACGCGGCAATCCCGGCGCGCAGCTTGGCAATCGCCGCCAGCAGATCGGCCTTTTCATTGACCAGCAGGTCGTGCTCTTCGCGCACCTCTTTGCTGTCTTCTTCGGCCCGCAGATTGACCGCGCCCAAGGCGTCGCGCTGGCGGCGCAGCCGGTCGATGTCGGTTTCCATGCGCTCGGAATTGGGCATCGTCTCGGGGTCGGCGCCCAACGATTCCAGCAGCTTTTCAGGGGTGGTGTCCTGTTCTTCGGCGATCCGGTCGCGGGCCTGGGCAACAGTTTCGGCGGCGGCCTGCGCGCGGGCCTCGGCGGCGGCGCGGTTTTCGCGCGCTTCGCCCGCCAGACGTTCGGCGTTGCGTTCGGCGGTGACCGCGTCGCGCAGGGCGGTATCGGCGGTGGCCAGGGCATCGGAGGCCGTGTTGCGCCGCGCTTGGGCCGCCGCGATCGCGTGGTTCAGCTCTTCGCGCTTTTGGCCCAGCGTGCCGGGCACGTCCTGCGCGTCTTTCAATTCGGCCTGCGAGGCCGCCTTGCGCTCGGCCAGCTCTGCGATACGCTTTTCAGCCGTTTCCAGCCGGTGGCGCCAACCGCTCAGCTCCTTGGTCACCTCCTGGCTGCGGCGGGTGCGCGCTTCGCCCTCGCGGCGGATTTCATCATGCGCCGAACGTTTGGCCATCATCGTCATGCGCGCCGCTTCGACCGTCATCTTGACGTCCTCGACCTGGGCGCGGGCCGCGGCCAGATCGCCCAGATCCGCCACCCCCGCCTCGGCCTCCTTGAGGCTCTGGCGCGCGGCCATCGCCGCCTCTTCGTGGCGGGTCACGGCAAGACCCAGATTTTCCAACTGGCCCTCGGCCAGATTGCGGTCGGCCTCGGCGCGCGACAGGGCGCGGCTGACATCAGACACGGCGCGGTCGGCGTCGCGGCGGGCATCGCGCGCGGCGCGGTCGGCCTCGGTCAGGCGCTGCAATTCCTCGCGCAGCATCTCGTGGGCGCGCGCGGCGCCGTCGGCGCGGGCGGTCGCGGCCACCAGCTCCTGCTTCAATTCTTCCAGACGGTTCAGCTGTTGCAACCGAAGCGCGGCGGCCGATGGCGCGTCTTCGGCCCCGGCGCGAAACCCGTCCCAACGCCACAGATCGCCCGCCAGGCTGACCAGCCGCTGGCCCGGTTTCAAATCGCCCTGCAACCGCGGCCCGTCAGCGGCGTCGACCAGCCCGATCTGGCTCATGCGGCGGGCCAGAACCTGCGGCACGCTCACATAGTTGGACAGGGCGCGCACGCCGTCGGGCAGGGTCTGGGCCTGCGCATAACCGGGCAAGCTGGCCCAGCCCGACGCGGCATCGGCGTCGATCGCGGGGGCGCGCAGATCATCGGCCAGCGCCGCGCCCAGGGCTTTTTCGTGCCCCGGCTGAACGCGCAGCAGGTCCATGACCTGGCCACCTTCGGCGGTGTCGCGTTCGACCAGCTTGGCCAGCGCGCCCACCTCGGCGCGCAGGGCGCTGACTTCGCCTTCGGCCTCAGAGCGCCCGGCGCGGGCGTCCGATTCGCGGGTATGCGCCTGCGATCGCGCCTCGTCCGCGGCAACCAGCGCCGCTTCTGACGCCTCGGCCGCGGCGGCCGCAGCGGCCTGCGCGCCCTGAGCGGTTTCGAAATTGGCAATCGCGGTGGCGACGGCGGCGCGCGCTTCGTTCATAGCCTCGCGGGCGCGGGCGGCATCGCTTTCGGATTTTTCCTGCGTCTTGCGGCTGTCTTCCAACAGTCGATGCGCGGCCTGATGCCGGGCGGCCAGACGGGCCACGTCTTCGGTCAGTTCCGACAGGGCGGCCTCGCGTTCGGCCAGCACCTGCGCGGCGTCTTGCGCTTCGGACAATGCCGCGTCCAGCTTGGCGTCCTGCCCTTCGCTGGCCTTGGCCAGTTCGCGCGCTTCCCACTCAAGCCGCTCAATAGTGTCGCCCGCGTCGCGGTTCAGCGCCTCTTCGCGCTCGGCGTCGGACGTCATCTGCGCGATCCGCCGCTCTAGCGTTTCGATCTTGTCGCGCGCGGCGGCTTCCTGATCGTCCAGCGTGTCGCGCTGCACCACCAGCCGTTGGCAAATGGCCGATGCGATGGCTTCTTCTTCGCGCAAGGGGGCCATGGCCTCTTCGCGCGCCTCGCGTTGCTTGCTCGCCTCGCGCGCCAGGCGCTCAGCCTCGCCGGCCTGCCGGGTCGCCTGGGTGAACAGATCGGCGGTTTCGGCGCGGGCGATTTCGGCCTCGCGCCAGCGGCGGTACAACAGCAGCCCTTCGGCGCGGCGCAGGTCTTCGCCGATCTCGCGGTAGCGGGCAGCCTGGCGGGCCTGGC
Organism: Aliiroseovarius sp. PTFE2010; assembly: GCF_049943335.1. Lineage (NCBI taxonomy): Bacteria > Pseudomonadati > Pseudomonadota > Alphaproteobacteria > Rhodobacterales > Paracoccaceae > Aliiroseovarius > Aliiroseovarius sp. PTFE2010. The sequence continues at coordinate 114,165 of NZ_JBNFVY010000005.1, read as the reverse complement.
GGGCCAGTTGCGCCAACTGGGCAGCCAACTGCTCGATCACATCGTCCAGCCGGGTCAGGTTGGTTTCGGCCCCCTTCAGCTTCAACTCGGCCTCGTGGCGGCGCTGATAGAGCCCTGAAATCCCCGCGGCCTCTTCCAGGATGCGGCGGCGGTTCTTGGGCTTGGCGTTGATCAATTCACTGATCTGGCCCTGGCGCACCAGCGCGGGCGAATGCGCCCCGGTCGAAGCGTCGGCGAACAGCATCGACACATCGCGCGCGCGCACATCCTTGGTGTTCACCTTGTACGCGCTGCCGGCATCGCGCGTGATCCGGCGCACGATTTCCAGCGCGTCTTGTTCGTTGAACCCGCTGGGCGCCAGACGTTCGGTGTTGTCGATCATCAGCGCCACTTCGGCAAAGTTGCGCGCCGGGCGCGTCGCCGCACCGGCAAAGATCACGTCCTCCATCCCGCCGCCGCGCATGGCCGTGGGGCGGTTTTCACCCATCACCCAACGCAGTGCTTCCAGCAGGTTCGACTTGCCGCAACCGTTCGGCCCGACCACGCCCGTCAGCCCGTCGGCGATGATCAGGTCGGTCGGGTCGACAAAGCTCTTGAAGCCGTTCAGTCGTAACTTGGTGAACCGCAAAACGGATGGCCCCCATGATTCTGCGTATAGGGGAAGCATTCGGCAGGGACAGGGGCCGAGTCAACGCCCAGCGCCCCGCATATGGGTGAATCCCCGCAGTTATCCACAACATATTGTTGATTTGGGCGTGAACGCGCGCATGGGGGCCCTGCCCGGCCAGGACTCTGGCGGGCAGGCTGGCTTGAACTTGCCCTGCGGCTTCGCCACTGTATGCCCATGATCATCGTCGAGCAGAGCGATCCGCGCGATCCGCAGGCCACCGCATTGCTGCAATCCAGCCATGCGCTGATGGAATCGCTGTTCCCCCCCGAAGATAATTTCTATCTGTCGATCGACGCGCTCTGCGCCCCCGATATCCGCTTTTTCACAGCGCGCGAGGGCGCGACAATCCTTGGAACCGGGGCGCTGGCGATCAAGCAAGGTTACGGCGAAATCAAATCAATGTTCGTGGCCGAACCCGCACGCGGGCGCGGCGTGGCCGACGCGCTGATGCGCCAGATCGAAGATGTCGCGCGGGGCGAAGGGCTGGCTGCGCTGATGCTGGAAACCGGCAATGTGCTGCACGCGGCGCACGCGCTTTACCGGCGCCACGGGTTCACCGATCGCGGCCCGTTCGGCGATTACCCTGCGGCGACGTCATCGATCTTTATGGAAAAAGGCATCGCCGATTAGCAGCGGACCTTGGCCCGCTGAATGGCCTGATCGCCTTGCAGCGTTCCGGGGGTGACGGTGCAGCCGGTGGCGCGGGTCATCGCCTCGTAGGCGTTGCGCAGGGTCAGCACCCGGCTGGGCGGGGCAGACGTATTGATCCGGTGCGCTTCGACCCGGCCTTCGGGCGATGGGCCCCAGACACGGAATACCTGCCCGCCGACCGCCACGTCGCGCACCCGGCTGTCCAGCAACGCAGGCGAGGCACTGGTGCAGGCCGCAAGCGCGAATGGCAAAAGATACCGCATACCCCTGCTTGGCGCAGTTCTGGTTAACCGGCGGTTAAGACAGGCGCGATCAGGGCAGGTTTGACGGGCCGGATTCCAGCACCTCGACCCGGTCGCCAACGGCGATCTGCCCCGGCCTGTCGGGGATCAGGTTCTGGCCGAACATGGGCCGCCCTTCGCCATCGCCGTGGATGCGCCCCAACGTGTCCAGCGGTTCGCCGCGCACCGGGACCTTGCCGGTGTCGGGATCGCGGGTGGTCATCACGCAGCGCTGGCACGGGGTGACGACGCGAAATGCCACCTTGCCGATGCGGATGCGCCGCCAGCCGTCTTCGGCCCAGGGCGCGGCGCCTTCGATGACAAGGTTCGGGCGGAACACGCGCATTTCGACCGGGCGCGCCAGCGCATCGTTCAGCGCATCCAGCGACGCCCGGCCGGTCAACAGCATCGGGTAGCCGTCGGCGAAACTGACCACATCGGTCGGCTCGCAGAGGGCGGGATTGGGGCGGCGCAACGTCTCGTCATACATATGCACCAGGCGCAGGTCCTGGCCGGTGGCGTCGCGCAGGAACTTCGCCGCGCGATCGCCGGCATCGCGCGCGGCCAGCGTCGAACGCCACACGGTCACATCGCGCAATTCCGCCTTTTCGTCGGGAAACGGCACATCCAGATAAAACCCCGTATCGCGCCGCGTCAGGCGCAGACCGCTGGCGGTGACGGCGGCGAAAATCCGGGTAAAGGCGGGGGTTTCACGCAAGGTGCGAAACTTGCCGTCAGGCTGCACCACCATCCAGCGCCGATCCCCGATCAAACCGGGCGCGGCGACATGCGATTTATCCACGCAAGCCCCATAAAGGCTTTTGACCGGATAGATGCGAATTTCCGCAAGCGTTTGTTCGACCAACGATTTTTCCACTCTTGATGCCATCGCAGGTAATCACGTGCCCGCGCAGGTTTCAAGACTGGGCTGGGATAGATCACCGCTGCGATGCAGACCCTGCGCAACTTTCCGGCGCGCGCCGGAAAAGCAACGACGCCACCACGCGCAGCCCTGCGCGCGCCGGGGAAAAGGGGCAGGCAGGGGGGCAGGCCCCCCCTGCGGCAAAATACCCTGCCCGGTTTGTCGCGCGGGTTCGCCCCCGGCGCCCCTAGGCGGGGCCAGTCGGCACGTCCCCCAGATGGGCGCTGGACGTGGCCCGCGCGCACAGCTTGCCGTTTTCATCGAACAATTCGGCCTCAAGAAAGCCGACCCGATTGCCCATCTTGACCATGCGGGCGCGCACGACGATGGGGCCGGGGCGCACGGCGGACAGGAAATGGGTGTGCAGGTCGATGGACTGGCACAATTTGGTGCCGTTCGATGCGGCCAGAACCGTCGGGCCCATCACATCGTCCATCATCGTGGTCAGTATGCCCCCCTGCACCACCCCCATCGGGTTGCAAAAGCCCGGCTTGCCGTCAAACCCCACCTCCATCGTCCGGGTCTCGGCGTCCCAGCTGCGAAAGGTCCATCCGATCAACTCGGACACAGCCGGCAACGGCTTCGATTTCAACATTTCTTCGATCATGGTTTCTTTCTCCCAATACCTGCCGCGCGCGCCGCGCTCAGCGTCATCCCCGGGGCCAGCGCCTCGGGGTCCAGCGTCAATTCGATCACCGCCATGGTCGCGGCGGCGCGCGCACGTGCAAAGGCGGCGGGGAAATCTTCGGTCCGGGTGACGGTTTCGCCGTGCCCGCCATAGGCCCGCGCAAGAGCGGCAAAGTCCGGGTTGAACATCTGAGTGCCCGACACGCGGCCCGGATATTCGCGCTCTTGGTGGGCGCGGATCGTGCCATAGCGCCCGTTGTTGACCACGATCGCCACCACTTTGGCGCCGTATTGCATGCCGGTCGACAGTTCGTTCAGCGTCATTTGGAAATCCCCGTCACCGGCCACGCAAACCACTGGTCTGTCGGGATATTCCAAAGATGCCGCCACCGCCGCGGGCAGCCCATAGCCCATCGATCCGCTGGTCGGCGCGATCTGCGTTCCGTGTTGCTTGAACCGGAAATACCGCCCCACCCAGGCGGCGAAATTGCCCGCGCCGTTGGTGATGATCGCATCGTCCGGCAAGGTGTCGGACAGGTGGCGGATCACCTGCTCGAGCTTGACGTCGCCGGGGGTTTCCAGCGGCTCGTGCCAGACCTCGTATTCGGCGCGCATGTCGGCCACCAGATCGTGCCATCCCGGCCCGCCATTGGTGCGGGCCAGCGCGGCCAACACGTCGCCCGTGCGCGCCGTCACCGTCAGATCGCTGCGCAACACGGTGCCCGGTTCGTCCGGGCTGGGGTGCACGTGGATGATGGTCTTGCCGGGGTCGGCGGGGGCGACGATCTGGTAGCCGTCGGTGGCAATGTCGCCGAACCGGGTGCCCAGCAACAGCAGCGTATCGGCATCGCCCAGCCGCTTGCGCAACGCGGGGTTCATGCCCACCGGCAGATCGCCCACGAAATTGGGGTGGCGGTTGTCCATGAAATCCTGCCGCCGAAAGCTGCAGACCACGGGCAGGCCATGCGTTTGCGCAAAGCGCGCCAGATCGGCCCCCGCCTGCGGCGTCCAGCCCGGCCCGCCGATCACCACCAGCGGGCGTTTTGCCGGTGCCAGCCGGTCGAGTATGGCGGTGATATCCGCTTGTGCCACGCCGGGCCGCGCGGGGGCGGACGGGGGCAGCGTCGCCACGTCGCAGAGCGCGCTCAGCATGTCTTCGGGCAGCGCCAGAACCACCGGCCCGGGGCGGCCCGACTGGGCCAGGTGGAAGGCGCGGTTGATGTATTCGGGCAAGCGTTCGGTCTGGTTCACCTGCGCGGCCCATTTGGCCAGCCCGCCGAACATCTGGCGATAATCGACCTCTTGGAACGCGCCGCGATCGGTGTGATCGCGCGCAATCTGGCCCACAAAGAGCACCATCGGCGTGCTGTCCTGGCTGGCCACGTGAATGCCGGATGACGCGTTGGTCGCCCCCGGCCCGCGCGTCACGAACGCCACGCCGGGCGTGCCGGTCATCTTGCCATACGCTTCGGCCATCATCGCCGCGCCACCTTCGTGCCGGCAGACGACGTTGTCGATTCCGCTGTCATAAAGACCATCCAGCGCCGCCAGGAAACTTTCGCCGGGCACCGAAAAGACCCGCCGCACCCCGTGCGCCTTGAGTTGATCGACCAGGATCTGACCGCCGTGCCGCATCGAAAATGCCCCCTTGCCTGGCGGGGAAGAAATCAGAGCCACCGGTCAAAGAAAAGGCAAAAAAGCGCGTCCACCAGAAGCGCCGTTGCCGCCGCGCCCGCCAGCCCCAGCGCCAACAGCGTGGCGGGCAGGAAATCGGGCGCGTGGATCAGGCCAAAGCCATGCGCGGTCAGGCGCTGTACCATCACGCTGACAAAGGCCAAAGCAAGACCAGCGCAAAGGCCAGCCGCAAATGCGTGCCCGCCCAGCGCCAGCCCCTCGCTCACATGAGGGCAGCGGGGGTGAACGCGGGCGGGATCGTGTCATGCCCGTCCAGCACCAGATCGGCCATGGCGCGCGCCACGCCCGGTGCGATGCCAAAGCCGATCTTGAAGCCACCATTGGCGATGAAATGCGATTCCCGGCCCGGCCAGGCCCCCAGCAGCGGCGCGCGGCTGCTGGCGCGCGGGCGCACCCCGGCCCAGCGCCGGATCACCGCGGCGCCCGCCAGCCTTGGCATCACCGCCTGCGCGCGGGCGATCAGATCATCCAGTTTCGCGTCGGTTTCAGTGGGGTGGGCAAAATCCCGCTCCGAGGTTGATCCAATCGCCAATGTCCCGTCGGCATGGGGAATGAAGTGGATGTTTTCGGCATAGATCTGCGGCACCGCGCCCGCGTCATGGGCCAGCAGGGCCGCCTGCCCCTTGACCCCGTTGCCGACCGGTTTCGCCAACACCTCGGTCAGCTCTTGCAGCCCTTCGTAGCCGGTGGCGTGGATCACCGGGCCCGCGTCCTTGCCTTCGATCTCGATCCGCACGCCCTTGGCGCGCAGGGCCGCCATCAGGGCCGCGCAGGCCTGTGCGGGATGCAGCCGGGCCGACAGCGTGTCATGCACCACCAGCCCCGTCGCGCTGGGCGGGGCCCAGCCGCCAAAATCCCGCGCCGGGCAGACGCGCCACTGCGCCTTGCCCTGCCAGTTTTCGCCCGCCGCGTCTTGGCGTTGGCGGGCCAGCGCTTCGGCGCGGTCGTCGGCGATGGGCTGCAACCGCCCGATGCGCGCATAGCCGGGCGATACGCCGCCCGCCGCCTCAACCGCGCGCCAGAACGCGTTGGCCGCGATCAAACTGTCGAACTGGAACTGTTTCTTGGCATTCCACGCATCTGGCGTATGGGGCGCCAACGCGCCAACCACCCCGCCCGAGGCCCCGCCGCCCCCGCCGCGCGGGTCGATCACCCGCACGTCTGCGCCCCGCTGCACCAGCTCCCATGCGATCGACAGACCGATTGCCCCTGCTCCACGAACTGTTACCTGCACGATTGTCATTTCCTTTCGGCTTGGTCATTGTCTGGGCCATTCTCAGGGCCAGTGCCATGGTCGTTTACAGGTCCGTTCTCAGGGCCAAAGTCGGGTCAAATACAACTCTAGGTCATTCCATGCCCACCCACCAGCCAAGCGCGGCGCTGTCATGGCGCGACGGCGGCGTTCCCGTGTCAGAGCGCTTTGACGATCCCTATTTTTCAATCACCGACGGGCTGGCGGAAACCCGCCACGTGTTCGTCCAGGGCAACGACCTGCCCAACCGGTTTCACGATGGCTTTCACGTCGCCGAGCTGGGCTTTGGCACCGGGCTGAACCTGCTGACCACGGTTCTGGCCTGGCAGGACGCGGGCGCGCCGGGGCGGCTGCACTTTACCAGCTTTGAGGCCTATCCCATGCGCGCGCCGGACATGGACCGCGCCCTGGCCGCCTTTCCCCAGGCCCACGCCATCGCCGCGCCTCTGCTGGACATGCGCGCGCGGGGCGACACGCAGCTGCACACAGACACCCTGTCGCTGCGCCTGGTGCTTGGCGATGCGCGCGCCACCCTGCCCGCCTGGGACGGACAGGCGGATGCGTGGTTTCTCGATGGGTTCTCGCCCGCCAAGAACCCGCAACTGTGGGGCCAGGCGCTGATGGGCGACGTTGCCCGCCACACCGCGCCGGGCGGCACATTTGCCACCTATACCGCCGCGGGCCACGTGCGCCGCGCGCTGGATGGCGCCGGGTTCGATGTCACCCGCGCGCCCGGTTTCGGGCGCAAACGACACATGAGCATCGGCCGGCTGCGATGACCGAACAAGACAGCCGCCTGGGCATCGTGCTGATGATTTCGGCCACCTTGGTGTTTTCGGTGCAGGACGGGATCTCGCGCCATCTGGCCAGCACCTACAACGTGCTGATGATCGTGATGATCCGCTACTGGTTCTTTGCCGCCTTCGTGATCGTCGTGGCCGCGCGGCGCGGCGGCGGGCTGCGGCGCGTCATGGCCAGCCAGTTCGCGTGGCTGCAGATCGGGCGCGCCGTGCTGCTGGCCGGCGAAATCGTGGTGACCGTCATCGCCTTTGTCAAACTGGGGCTGGTCCAGGCCCACGCGGTCTTTGCCTCGTACCCGCTGATGATCGCCGCCCTTGCCGGCCCGGTGCTGGGCGAAATGATGGGCTGGCGCCGCTGGGTCGCGGTGGGCATCGGCTTTGTCGGCGTGCTGATCATCCTTGAACCGGGGTATGGGGTTTTCGCGCCCCAAGCGCTGATCGCGGTGGCGGCGGCGCTGATGTTCGCGCTCTACGGGCTGATGACGCGCTATGTGGCGCGCGGTGACAGCGCCGAAACGTCGTTCTTTTATACCGGCGTGGTGGGCTGCGTGGTGATGACCGCCATGGGCCTGCCATTCTGGGGCCCGCTCAGCGCGCCGGACTGGGCCTGGATGGCGCTGCTATGCGTGACCGGCGCAACCGGGCACTACCTGCTGATCCGCGCCTATGAACTGGCCGAAGCGGGCGCCATCCAGCCCTTTGCCTACCTGCAACTGGTCTTTGCCTCGTCGCTGGGGGGTGCTGGTGTTTGGCGATACGCTTGAACTGAACGTGGTGATCGGCGGCGCGATTGTCGTGGCGGCGGGCCTGTTTACCCTGCTGCGCGCACAGCGGGCCTGACCGCGCCGGCTGACCCCCGGCCAAGCGACCCCGTGACCCCGCGCGCCCCTGACCACTGGCAAATGCCAACTTTATTTCGGGCGGGTGCGCCTGATTTCGGGCGGGTGCCCCTGCCCCTAGCTGCGCGCCGCCGCCGGGCCGCGCCCGCGCCCGGGCCGCGCCCGCGACCGGGTCGCGATCAGCGCCCGCGCAATTCCTGGCTCAGACGGATCGGGCCGCTCTGGCCGGTCAGGCGGGCGCGATAGACCGGCAGGCTTTCGGCCACGCGCATCACGTAATTGCGCGTCTCGTCAAAGGGGATATGCTCAATCCAGTCCACCGGGTCGATCCCGGCGGATCGCGGATCGCCAAAGCTTTCGATCCAGCTGTGCGGGCGGCTTGGCCCCGCGTTATAGCCCGCCGCCACCAGAACCGGGTTGTTGCCAAATTCGCCGATCAGCCGCGCCAAATAGGCGCTGCCCAGCGTGGTGTTATAATCCGGGTCCAGCGTCAGGTCGGACAGCACGTAGTCGATGTTCAGTTCCTGCGCCATCGCCTTGGCGGTGGCGGGCATCAGCTGCATCAGCCCGCGCGCGCCCACGCCCGATTTCGCACCGGCGTAAAATTCGCTTTCGCGCCGGGCGATGGACAGTGCCAGTTCCGGCGCGACGGGCAGGTCACGCTTGGCCAGGGGGTGCAGCGGAAAGTAGCTGCGCGCCAGCACGATGCCCCGGCGCGCGACGTATTTACCAAGGCGAACAGACAGATAGGGTTCGTTCAGACGTTCGACCGCGGCCTCAAGCTGGGCCAGTTCGGGGGCGGTCAGACTTTCGCTCAGGTGCCGGAAAAAGCGCCCCGCCAGCGGCAGATCCCCCGCCGCATAGAGCAGCTCTGCCGCCTTGAACACGCTCGAATCGCGAAACCGCGCATCGTGCCAGTCGGCCGGGGGCGCGGGCGATGTCAGCGCCGGGTCCAGCGCGCGGCCCAGCCGTTCGCCGGCCAGTTGGCCGTAAAAGCCGGTCTGGTACTGCGCTGCGAATTCATAGGCGGCCTGCGCATCGGCATCCGCGCCCATCAGTTCCAGCGCGCGCCCTTCCCAATAGCCCGCCCGGCCCAGCGAAATCGGGCTTTGCACGGCGGTGCGCAGGCGGTTGAAATGGTCCAGCGCCAGAACCGGGTCGTGCAGATAGCTCAGCGCCAGATAGCCCGACAGCCATTCCAGATCGGCAAAGGCTGCGCCTTCGCTCAGCTGGTGGTTGGCGGCGATGTCATAGGCTCGGGCGGGGTTGCCCGCCCGCATGTCGCGCCGCGCCAGATCGGCCCGCGCACTGGCCCACTTGGCCGGCTGGCCCAGCGCCGCGGCGCTGTCCGAGCGCGCCAGCAAGAGTTCCAGCGCATCGGCGTGCCGTCCCTTGCGCATCCGCCAGGCAAAACGCTCATAGGCCAGGCCCGCATCGTCTTGCAGCTTCGCTGGCACCGCCTCGATCCGGACATCCACGCCCGGCTCGCTGCGCGCCAGCGCGGCGCGGGCCAGGGCCAGCGACTGGTGGCCGTCGTCCAGCCTGCGCGCGGCCCGCTCGGCGGCGCGCCAGTTCTGCGCCCACAGCATTGCGTCCAGCCGGGCGGGGGTGTGCGGGCGCAGCAGCGCACCGTACCGCGCGCTCAGCACGGATTCGACGTTGTCCCCCAGCGCCAGCGTGCGCCAGGCCAGAACGGCCTGCGCCTCGGCGTCGGCCTTGCGACCCAGCGCCTCGTAGGCTTCGATCAGGCGCAGCGTGCCGGTGCCGGTCGCGGGCTGTTGATCGGCGAAATAGTGCAGCACCTGCGCGGGGTCGGCGGTTTCAGGGATCGTGCCTTCGCCGCGCCGGCGCAGATAGGGCAGACCGGGCCAATCGGCGTGATCGCGCAGAAACGCGCGGTATTGGTCGAATGTGCCGTGGCCTGCGCGCAGCTTCTGCCAATCGACCAGCGTGCGCCCTTCCCCCGCCACCAGCGCCTGCGCCGCGTCCCAATCGCCGGTGCGGATCTGCGTGACCGCTTGCTCATAGGCGCGCGCGGCCATGGGGGACGCCGACACCGACAGCCCCACGTTCGACGCCGCCAGCCCCGGCACCGCCGCAACGCAGGCCATCACGGCCGCTATGCATATCCGTCCAAGTCGTCTCATGGCCAATCGACCTATCGCACCCCGTCCAGTGTCTTCGTCCAGTATCTTCGTTCCGTGCCTTGGTTCCGTGCCTTCGTCGCATGACACAGTCATAATCTTGGCAATCACCGCGAAGGCGGCTAGGTTCCGCCGCGGCGCAAGCCGGGGGCGATTCCAAGCCCCATTATGCACAGAAAAGTTAAGGAGCGCATCATGATCAAAGGATCCATCCCTGCCCTGGTGACGCCGTTCAAAAACGGCGAACTGGATATCGATGCGCTCAAACGTCTTGTGGACTGGCACGTCGACCAGGGCAGCCACGGGTTGGTGCCCACCGGCACAACCGGCGAAAGCCCCACCCTCAGCCACCGCGAACACGAGCAGGTCATCGAAGAGGTGGTCAAGGCCGCCGCCGGCCGCATCCCCGTCATCGCGGGCGCCGGATCGAACAACACCGCCGAAGGTCTGCGCCTGATCCAGCACGCCGAAAAGGTCGGCGCCGATGCCGCGCTGGTCGTGACGCCCTATTACAACAAGCCCACCCAGGATGGGCTGATCGCGCATTTCACCGCCATGCACGACTGCTGCGATTTGCCGATCATCATCTACAACATCCCCGGCCGCTCGGTCGTCGATATGACCCCCGCGACCATGGGGCAGCTGGCCAAACTTCCGCGCATCATCGGCGTCAAGGACGCGACCGGCGATCTCAGCCGCGTGCCCAAGCAGCGCATCACCTGCGGCACCGATTTCATCCAGCTGTCGGGCGAAGACGCAACCGCGCTGGGCTATAACGCCCATGGCGGCACCGGCTGCATTTCGGTCACCGCGAATGTCGCCCCCAAGCTGTGCGCGCAAATGCAAGAGGCCACTTTGGCGGGCGATTACGCCACCGCGCTGGACCTGACCGATCGCCTGATGCCCCTGCACGAGGCGATCTTCGCCGAACCCGGCGTCACGGGCGCGAAATACGCCATGTCCCTGCTGGGCCTGATCTCGGACGAGGTCCGCCTGCCGCTGACCCCCGCCACCGAGGGCACGCGCCTGCTGATCAAGGACGCCATGAAGCACGCCGGGGTGTTGGGCTGAGGCGTCAGGCGCCCCCCGGCCCCTGAACCGGCGTGGGGCGGGCCAGCGATTGCCCGCCCTAGACCGCTGACAAACCGCCACGAATCGCCACAAAACCGGCCAGTCTGGCGGCGTCTTTCGGGGTGCGGGCGCCCCATCGTCGCGCGTGATCCGCCCGCTGCAAACGGAATGCAAACGCAATACTGGGGCCGGGTCTGGACCTGTTCGGCGTGGTGCGAAAAACGCAGCGCCTTTCGCGAGTTCCGGATCGACCGGATACAAAGCTGCGACACCACCGGCGACACCTTCCGATCCGAGGTCGGAAAAACATTGCAGGATTACCTGCGCTACGTCGCCGGGACATAGATGCGCCATAGATCCGCGGGCCGTCTGGATTCAGCCTATTTACCGTCAAGTTTTACCTACAAAACCTGCCGCCAGACTCTGCCACCAAGACCCGCCGCGCGGTGACACGGGCGTGGCGCATTGCGCTATGCCCCAGGCCATTTTCCCGCACTTGGCCCGGCACCTAGTCTAGCACTTGGCCCGGCACCTGACCTGTCACCTGGGCCGGGGCAAAGCGCGCCCGGCGACGGCTCAGCTTTCGTTCCAGTGGGGCAGCGGCGGCAGGCCCTGGCGTTCGCGCATTTCCTTCATCCGCGCGCGCTGCGTTTCGCGCACCGCCACGCGGTCTTCGCGCATGTAGGCTTCGGCCTCGCGCAGGTTGGCGATTTGCATTTGCGCATAGGTGGCAAGGATGCGGTTGATCCGGGTCTGATAGCCCGGCCCCATCGCGCGGTAGAATTTCACCACGCTATTGTCCAGCCGCAGGGTGATCTTGGTCTTGGTTTCAAAGACCTCGATATCTTCTTCCAGCGTGTGCCAGGCTTCGGGCACTTTCGCCTGCACCTGTTCCAGCGCAAGGTTTTCGTCATCCAGGTAATTCAGGTTGCGCGACAGGCGCTCCATGTTCAGGCGGTCGGTACGGGTCAGGGGCATGGCGTTCTCGGGCTTTGTGGGCGGCAAGGCAGGCCCGGTGATGATGGCAGGCATTGGTTAACGCGGCCTCAGACCACCGTGCGCCCCGCACGACAATCCGCCCGACAATCTGCCCGACATTTTGCCATACAGTCTGCCATACAGGTGCCCGACAACTATCCGACAGGGTGCAGACGGGATGCAGACGGTTTGCCGACCATGTGCCGACCCGTGTGCCGACCCCTATGCCGATCCATGTGCCGACCTGACCGCAGCCCCTTTCCAAGTGCCCCCGAAGCCCCATATAAGACCCCACCATGGCCAAGAAAAAACAGACGCCCGAAGACAAGAACTACAAGGTGATCGCCGAAAACCGGCGTGCCCGCTACGACTATGCGATCGAGGATGATATCGAAGTCGGAATCGTGCTCAGCGGGTCCGAAGTCAAGTCGCTGCGCACAGGCACATCGAACATCGCCGAAAGCTATTGCGCGGTCGAAGACGGCGAATTGTGGTTGGTCAATTCCTACATCGCCCCCTACGAACAAGCGATGTTCCCGCACGAAGAACGCGCACGGCGCAAGCTGTTGGCATCCAAGCGGGAAATCGCGAAACTGTGGCAGGCCACCGGGCGCGAAGGGATGACACTGGTGCCGCTGGTGATGTACTTCAACCACCGCGGGCGGGTGAAACTGAAGGTCGGGATCGCCAAGGGTAAAAAGGTGCACGACAAACGCGCAACCGAGGCCAAGCGTGACTGGAACCGGCAAAAGCAGCGCCTGCTGCGGCACGATGGCTGACACACCCCTGCGCCCTTGCAACAAAGGCTTGCGGGCGCTAAGCAAACCCTGATCTTTCCAAAGCGCATCCGTGGTCCCATGCCCCAGACCGACCCAAAAACACTTGTTTCGACGCAATGGTTGCAAGATCACCTGCGCGACCCCGACCTGCGCATCATCGATGCCTCGTGGTACCTGCCCGGCACGCCCCGCGACCCGTTGGCCGAATACAAGGCCGCGCATATTCCAGGGGCGCGCTACGTGGACATTGACGACCTGTCCGACCACCGCTCCGATCTGCCGCACATGGCCCCCCCGGTTGAAAAATTCATGAGCCGTATGAGGACCTTGGGCATCGGCGACGGGCATCAGGTGGTGGTCTATGACGGGGCCGGTATCTATTCCGCGCCGCGCGTGTGGTGGCTGTTCCGCCTGATGGGCAAGGCGGATGTGGCGGTGCTCGATGGCGGCTTTCCCAAGTGGCAGGCCGAAGCGCGCCCGGTCACCGACGATGCCCCGGTCATTCGCGATCGGCACATGACCGTCACCCGGCAAAACCAGATGGTCAAGGACGTCACGCAGGTGGCCGCCGCCACCAAGCTGGGGGATCACGAAATTATCGACGCCCGTTCGCGCGCGCGCTTTTGCGGCGACGAACCCGAACCCCGTCCCGGCCTGCGCCCCGGCCACATTCCGGGATCAAGGAACCTGCCGTACACGGCGCTGCTGAACGACAACGGCACACTGAAACCCGACGGCGAACTGCGCATGATTTTCGAACGCGCAGGCATCGATCTGAAGAAGCCCGCGATCACCACTTGTGGCTCGGGCGTCACGGCGGCAATCGTGAACCTTGCGCTGGAACGGATCGGCTCAACCAACCATTCGCTCTATGACGGCTCGTGGGCCGAATGGGGCATGTACGGCGACCTGCGGGTCGCGACAGGAGACAACTGATGCTTGGCAATCTCAAATCGCAACCGGCCGACAAAATCCTGGAGCTCATGCAGCTCTACAAGGACGATCCGCGCGAACAGAAAATCGATCTGGGCGTGGGCGTTTACAAGAACGCCAAGGGCGAAACGCCGATCATGCGGGCGATCAAAACGGCCGAAAAGCAGGTCTGGGAAAGCCAGACATCGAAAAGCTACGTCGGGCTGGCCGGGGATCCGGCCTTTGCTGCGGCACTGCGTGATCTTGTGCTGGGCGACAGCGTGGATGCGGGCCGTGTGGCCGCCGCCGCGACACCGGGCGGCACCGGCGCCGTGCGCCAGGGGTTTGAACTGCTGCGCCAGGCGAACCGCGACGTGCATGTCTGGGTGTCCAGCCCAACCTGGCCCAACCACCTGTCGATCCTGAAATTCATGGGCCAGCCTTTCACCGAATACCGCTATTTCGACGAAGCCACCTGCACGGTGGATTTCGACGGGATGATGGACAGTCTGAAGGGCGTGAAGGCGGGCGATGCGGTTCTGCTGCACGGCTGCTGCCACAACCCGACCGGCGCCAACCTGACACTGGACCAGTGGAAGACGGTCACCGAATTCCTGGCCAAAACCGGCGCGGTGCCCTTTGTTGACATCGCTTATCAGGGCTTTGGCGACGGGCTGGACGAAGACGCGGCTGGGCTGCGCCATCTGGCCAGCGCCCTGCCCGAAACGATCATCGCGGCAAGCTGTTCCAAGAACTTCGGCGTCTATCGCGAACGGACCGGCCTGCTGATGGCCATATCCGAAAGCGACGCCGACAAGCCTGTCACCCAAGGCACGCTTAACTATCTGAATCGGCAGAACTATTCCTTCCCGCCCGACCATGGCGCGCGCATCGTCACACAGGTTCTGACCGACGACGCCCTGCGCGCCGATTGGAAGGATGAGCTGGAAAACGTGCGCCTGTCGATGCTGGGTCTGCGCGAACAACTGGCCAAGGAACTGCGCGAGCGGACCAATTCCGACCGCTTCGATTTCATCGCCCGTCACCGCGGCATGTTCAGCCGGATCGGTGCCAGCCCGGAAGAGGTTCTGAAAATGCGCGAGCAGTTCGGGATTTACATGGTGGGCGACAGCCGCATGAACATCGCCGGTCTGAACAGCGAAACCGTGCCCTTGTTGGCCGAGGCGATCGCCAGGACCTGCAAGTAATCCATTGCACCTGCACACAGGGGCCGCCACACAGGGGCCGCTACACAGGGGCCGCTACACAGGGGCCGCGCCACCGTTGCGCGGCCCTTTTCTTTGCGCCAGTGTCGCCGTGAACCGAGGATGAAATGGTTGAATTGTACACCGGACCCGACGGGCAGGATCGCTGCAAATGGTGCGCGGCCACGCCCGCCTACGTCACCTATCACGACACGGAATGGGGCTATCCGGTCGCGAACGACCGACGGCTGTTCGAAAAGCTGTGCCTTGAAAGTTTTCAGTCGGGGCTGAGCTGGCTGACCATACTGAACAAGCGCGACAATTTCCGCGCGGCGTTCGACAATTTCGATATTCACAAGATGGCCGCCTACGGGCCGTCCGACGTTAACCGGCTGCTGGGTGACGAAGGGATCGTGCGCCATCGCGGCAAGATCGAGGCGGTCATCAACAACGCCGCGCGCTGCATCGATCTGACGGGTGAATTCGGCTCGCTTGCTGCCTATGTCTGGTCCTACGAACCCAAAGTGGCGCCCGCCCATGGGCTGGCCACGCATCCCGCATCCCTGGCCATGTCGAAGAACCTGAAAAAGCGCGGCTGGAAATTCGTCGGCCCCACAACCGTCTACGCCTTTATGCAGGCAATGGGGCTGGTGAACGATCATGCGCCGGGTTGCGCGTTCCGTGCCAAGGCCGCCGCCGCGCGCGCCGGCTTCACGCCGCCAAACTGAAATCTTGCAATAGGGAACTTGCGCGCGTCACATTCGTTACACCGAATATAACGAAAGGAGACAGCCATGTTCCGCCGAGAAAGCCCCTCTCAGGGGCGTACAAGCCCCCGCGTCGTCGGGTTCTACGAAGAGGACACGGGCAGTTGCCAATACGTCGCCATTGACGAAGCCACGGGGTCCTGCGCCCTGATCGACATTGTTCAGGGCTTTGACCCACGCAGCGCCGCAACCGATTTTGACGCCGCAGGCGAGGTGCTGGAATTCGTCCGCGCAGAAGGGTTGCACGTGGCGTGGATCCTGGACACCCATCCGCACGCCGATCACCTGATGGCGGCGGCATGGCTGCACGACCAGACAGGTGCGCCGATGGCGATCGGGGAAAAGGTGCGCGACATCGCCGCGCTCTGGCGTGACATTTACCACAGCCCTGACGCCTTTGATGTGGATCGTGACTTTGACCGGCTGTTGGCCGATGGTGACACGTTCAAACTGGGCAATCTGGACGTGTCCGTCATGCTTTCGCCCGGGCACACGCTTGGGTCGATCACCTATGTCATCGGGGATGCGGCGTTCGTGCATGACACGTTCATGCATGTCGATGTGGGCACCTCGCGGGCGGATTTTCCGGGCGGATCGGCGCGCGAGTTGTGGGGGTCGCTTCAGCGCATCCTGTCGCTTCCCGACAGCACCCGTCTGTTCATCGGCCACGATTACGGCACCGATACGCGCGATGAACCGGCCTGGGAAAGCACCGTGGCCACGCAGCGCGCCAACAACCCCCACCTGCAAGGCGGCGAAGACCATTTCATCAAGATCCGTGAAGAACGCGACGCAACCCTGCCCCTGCCCGATCGGATGCTGGCTGCGCTGCAGGTCAACCTGCGCGGTGGGCGGCTACCCGAACCGGAGGCGGACGGGCACAGCTATTTCAAAATTCCCGCCAACAAGTTCTGAAACGAAAAAACCCGGGCGCGAACGCCCGGGCCAGTTTTTGGCTGATATAAAAGGGAGGAGATCAGCCTTTGGAGAACTCTGGGTATGCCTCCATGCCCAGCTCGGCCATGTCGAGACCGTTGATCTCGGTTTCCTCGCTCACACGGATACCCATGGTGGCTTTGAGGATGAACCAGACAATCAGCGACACGATGAAGACAAAGGCCCCGATGGAAACCACACCGATGATCTGGGTGCCAAACGAAGTGCCGTCATTGGTCAGCGGCACGGCGATGGTGCCCCAGATGCCAGCGATCAGGTGAACCGGGATGGCGCCGACAACGTCGTCGATCTTCAGCTTGTCCAGCATCGGCACGGCGAAGACCACGATGACACCACCGATACCGCCGATGATCAGCGACATGAACAGCGACGGAGTCAGCGGTTCAGCGGTGATCGACACCAGGCCAGCCAGAGCGCCGTTCAGCACCATGGTCAGATCGACCTTGCCGTAGACCACCTGGGTCAGGATCAGCGCGGCGACAGCACCGGCTGCGGCGGCCATATTGGTGTTGGCAAAGATGCGCGAGACGTCCGTGATGTCCCCCACGGTGCCAGCAGCCAGCTGCGAGCCACCGTTAAAGCCGAACCAGCCCAGCCACAGGATGAACGTTCCCAAGGTTGCCAGGGCCAGGTTCGAACCGGGGATCGGAACTGTCTTGCCTTCTTTGGTGTACTTGCCGATCCGCGGACCCAGCACGATGGCACCGGCCAAAGCTGCGAACCCGCCTGCAGCGTGCACAAGGGTCGACCCAGCAAAGTCGGAAAAGCCCATTTCGCTCAGGAAACCGCCGCCCCACTGCCAGCTGGCTTCGATCGGGTAAATCACACCGGTCAGCACTGCGGTGAAGATCAGGAACGGCCACAGTTTGATCCGTTCAGCCAGAGTACCGGAAACGATCGACGCGGTGGTGGCGCAGAACATCAACTGAAAGAAGAAATCCGAACCGACAGATGCATAATCGAGCGACGCGTCAGCAGCCGCCAGACCAACCGGTTCCAGCGATGTGACGCTGAACCATGGGCCCATGATACCGGCAATCCACCATTCACCCGGATACATCAGGTTAAAGCCGATCAGCCAGTACATGATGGCCGCAATCGCAAACAGCGCGATGTTCTTGGTCAGCTGGGTGGTCACGTTCTTTGACCGCACCAGGCCGGCTTCAAGCATCGCAAAGCCTGCAGCCATCCAGAACACCAGGAAGCCGCCCACAAGGAACAGCAGCGTGGTCATGATGTACGGGCCGACCTCGTCAAAGCCGGACGCCGCAGCTTCGGCGTCTTGCGCAAAGGCCACAAGCGGCAGCAAGCTTGCTACCGCGGTGGCCGGAATTAGTTTCATTAGTTTCATCTGAACGTGTCCTTCCGTCAGGAACCGGCGCGGCTTAAAGCGCGTCTTCGTTGGTTTCACCCGTGCGCACGCGGACCGCGGATTGCACATCGAGTACGAAAATCTTGCCGTCCCCGATTTTCTCGGTCTTGGCAGTGGTAGCGATGGTTTCGACGACCTGATCCGCCATGGCGGCTGATACGACGATTTCCAGTTTCACTTTCGGCACGAAATTCACGGCGTATTCCGCGCCGCGATAGATCTCGGTATGACCCGATTGCGAGCCGAAGCCCTTGATTTCCGTGACCATCATGCCGCGAACCCCGATGGCGGTGAGCGCTTCGCGCACCTCCTCGAGCTTGAACGGCTTGATTGCTGCAATGATGAGTTTCATTTCATCCCCTTCCGTTAGGCGACCGGACCCCCAGTCGGGATCGCTGGCATCAGAAAGGGTCAGTTGATTTGCGATCACAACGATTCCGGTAACGGTTCGCTTACCGTTGAGGGACAGGAATGGGGGAAAGTTGCACAATTTGTGCGCACTGCCGCTTTTTTGGTCAACCTGCGAAGTCGGGGCGGCGCTCAAAACCCTCTACATTCCCGGCAACGCGGTCTATCTTACCTGAAAAGAGAGCAGGAAACTGGCAAACGCAGATGAGCAGGTCGAACAAAAAGCGTGCGCCGCTTGTGGCTGAAAAACGCTACGGGGCGGCCAAAACCGCGCAGAAAAAGAAAAAGCCTTCGAAATCGCCGCGCAAGCCCAAGCCGCCGCGCCGTGGGCCCTTGGGTTGGATCGCGAATCTGATCGCGTGGGTCGTGGGGTTGATCTGGCGTCTGATCTGGCGCGGGGCGCTGGTTGTCGGGCTGATCATCGCGCTGGCGGTTCTGTTCACCTCGCGCAGTTTGCCACCAGCGTCTGATCTGCTCGACGGGCGCGCGCGCGGATCGGTGACCTTTCTGGATCGCACCGGCGAGGTGTTCGCCTGGCGCGGGCAGCAGTTTGGCGGGCAAATCACAGCCGACACCGTGTCGCCTCACCTTAAACATGCGCTGCTGGCCACCGAAGACCGTCGGTTCTACAGCCATTTTGGCATCAGCCCGCGCGGGATGGCCTCGGCCGTCCGCATCAACCTTGCCGAAGGGCGCGGGCCGCTGTCGGGCCACGGCGGGTCAACCCTGACCCAGCAGTCCGCCAAGCTATTATGCCTGGGCGAATCCTACGATCCTGAAAAATGGGAAACCGAAACCCAGTACGAAGCGGATTGCCGCCGGTCCACCATCTGGCGCAAGGTCAAGGAAGCCATCTATGCGATGGCGATGGAAGTGCGCTATTCCAAGGATGAGATCCTGTCGATCTACATGAACCGCGCCTATCTAGGGTCAGGCTCGCATGGATTTGAGGCCGCCGCACAGCGCTATTTCGGCAAGTCGGCGGCCCAGGTGAACATTGCGGAAAGTGCGATGCTGGCGGGGTTGCTGACTGCACCGTCCCGCTATGCGCCCACATCGAACCTCAAGCGCTCGCAGGACCGCGCGGGCATCGTCCTGATGCTCATGCACCAGGAAGGCTACATCACCGACGCCGAACGCGCCGAAGCCAAGGCGAACCCGGCTGTTCTGTCAGAAGCGGCGGAAAAGCGCGCCGGCGGATACTTTGCGGATTGGGTCATGAGTTCCGCGCCGTCCTTTCTGGCGTCGGACACCACCGAAGACGTCATCATCAACACCACGTTCGACGAACGCATCCAACTGGCCGCCGAAGATGCGTTGACCTGGGTGTTCGAAAACAAGGTCCGCGACGGCTCGCAAGCGCAGGCCGCCATTGTCGTCATGAGCGCGGACGGCGCGGTGCGCGCGATGGTCGGCGGGCGCAAGCTGCGCGGCGTTGCCGGCAGCTTCAACCGGGCGGTCATGGCCAACCGCCAGACCGGGTCATCGTTCAAGCCCTTCGTCTATGCGACGGCTCTGGACATTGGGCACCAGTGGAATTCTACGGTGGTCGACGAACCGATAACCGTCGAAATTCCCGGATCCGGCCCTTGGTCGCCCACCAACTATGACCGCAAATTCCATGGCCGCGTGACCTTGGCCGAAGCGCTCCAACATTCCTACAACATCCCGGCCGTCAAGATCGCCATGGATGTAGGTTTGGAGAACGTGCGCACCGTCGCCGAAATGTTTGGCATCCAGTCTGATCTTGCGCAGGGCCCGGCACTGGCACTTGGCGCGTCTGAAAGCACCTTGCTGGAAATGACCGGTGCCTACGCGGGCATTTTGAACGGTGGGACGTCCGTGTCGCCCTATGGGCTGGTCGAATTGCGCCTGAAAGGTGATGAGACCCCGCTAATGGGGCAGGACGGCGGCCTGGGCGAACGGGTCATCACCGCCGATGCAGCCCAGCAGTTGATCTACATGATGCATCGTGCGGTCGAAGCGGGAACCGGCCAGCGTGCCAAAATTCCCGGCGTCGAAGTCGCCGGCAAGACCGGCACCACCCAAGCGGCGCGCGATGCCTGGTTCATGGGATTCACGGCCGATTACGTCGCCGGTGTCTGGATGGGCTATGACGACAACACGCCGCTAACGGGCGTCACCGGTGGCGGCCTGCCCGCAGAAATCTGGCGTGAAACGATGACGCGGGTTCAGGACGGGGCGCCGGGCAATCCGTTGCCGATGATCCGCCCTGTCGAACGGGCGCCCCTGAACGAACCTGCCGTCCAAGGGCATCCATCAGCCAAACGCGGAGATCCGATCGAACGTGTTCTGAACGACGTGATGGATGCGATTTTCGGGCGGCGCGACTGACGCCGCCTGTCGTCACACCTTGGGCAGATCCGCGATCAATTGGTCCAGATTGCCGCGCCGTGCATCCAGCATCGCGCCGACTTCACCGCGCTCTGCCTTGAGCAGGCTGACGCCTTCGATACGGATATCGATGAACCGGCCTGACCGGTCAGCCACCACGAAGGTCACCTCGAACGGCGCTTCGCCGCGCAGGTCGGTGACGGTCGTGACCTCGTAAAAGGATTTCACCTGGCGCGACCCTGTCACCTTGACCGTTGCCCCGATGAATTCGCGAAAACGGCGACCGTACTTGCGCGAAATATAGGTTTGGAACGCGCGCGCAAAGGCGGACAGCTGGCCCGAAGACGCCGCGCGGGCGGGCGGGCCCAGAACCGAACGCGAAATCGTCGGAACGTCGGCATAGCGGGAAAAGATGCCCTCGAAATCTCGAAGCATGGCCGCTTCGGATTTGCCCGAATTGATGATCCGGGTGATATCCGCAACCGCCGATCCGATCAGCTTTTCTGCCTGAGCCGTGGAAAACGCCAGGGCCGTTGACGGCGCAAACATGCCCGCAGCCAGACCGGCAATTACAGTCCGTCGTTTCATCGCATTACTCATAGAGTTCCTCATATATGTCATACACCTCTTCTGTGGTCCCGGCGGATCCGAGACGATAGCGCCGGTTTTCGAGGTACAAGAGCCGGGCCTGTGTGTAACTGTCTGCGCTTTCATATAGCATGCTGTCGATCGTAGCGCCGTACCTGTACCGGTTGCCCAGAACAGATCCCAATTTGGCGACTGGGGGGATGTAGGCCTCGGGGGTGCTGACCATATAGCTGACCGGGTTGGTGAACAGATCGACGACCCGCCCGAACGCGTGCCGTGTCGTCGATGGGCCCACACCTGGCAGTTCCAGATATGGGCCTTCGCGCAGACCCCACACATAGAGCGTTTCGCCAAAATCGCTGTCGCGCAGCTCCAGACCATTTTGCGTGCCAAGATCCAGCAGCCCGCCCAGCCCGATCGTGGTGTTCAGCAGAAACCGCAGTGAATTGTGCGCCGCGTCATCGATCCGGCCCTGAAAAAGGTCATTCATGACGACAGACGGCATGGACAGGTTCGACGCGAAGTTGCCCACCCCCTGGCGCACGGGTTGCGGCAGAATGCCACCGTACGCATTCGATCCGGGGCGCAACACAAAGCGGTCCAGGTCGCGGTTCAGCGCGTGGCGTTGGCGATTTTCAACCTCGTACGGGTCGTTCAGGCCCTGGGCAACTTCGGGCGTCGCGCAGGCCGACAGCGCCACAAGCAGCCCGGCCAATCCGAATAAACGCAGCTTTTGCACAATCCGTCCCATTTCCATCCAAAGTTCACGAACGCGGTTTATAACCACATAGATGATGACACGCCGAAGCCCATCAATTAACGGTTCTCCAGCTTTTATTTGTGACTAATCGGCGACAGGGCAAGCGCGAGCATGCCACCCTGCGGCGATTGTCGCCCCGATTTGTACAGACAAAGGTAGTTGATCACTATGGCATCACGCGCAGAACATGAAAAAGGGCTCGAAGAACTGCGCACCGCGCGGCGGGCCAACCGGACATCGTTCTGGGCGGTTGGGTTGTTTTCTGCCTTTGTGAACCTGCTGATGCTGACCGGACCGCTGTTCATGCTGCAGGTCTACGACCGGGTGCTTGGATCACGTTCAGAGGCCACGCTGGTCGCTCTGGTCGTGCTGGTGGCGTTTTTGTACCTGATGATGGGTATCCTGGACACAGTCCGCGGGCTGGTGTTGGGCCGAATCGGGGCAGACTTTCAATCGCGTCTGGATGGGCGGGTCTTTTCAGCTGCCTTGCGAAAAGCCGCGCTTAGCCCGACACCAATGAGTGCGCCGTCATCCGTGCGCGATCTTGAATCGGTGCAACGGTTCATCACTTCCCCGGTGCTGGGGGCGTTTTACGATTTGCCATTCACGCCGCTCTTTTTGTTCGGGATTGCGCTGTTCCATCCCTATCTGGGCATTCTGGCTATCGCTGGCGGTATCGTCCTTGTCGGGCTGACCATCGCCAACCAATTGTCGACGCGCCAACCACTGGATGAAGCCAACAGGCGCGGTCAACAGGCGGAATACTTATCCGAACAACTGCGCAGCGAAGCGGAAATGGTCCGGTCGCTGGGTCTGACGGGGGCCGCGTTTCGCCGCTGGAATATGCAACGTGAACGGGCACTGAAAGCATCGATCACGGCCCAGGACCGTCAGGGATCATATCGTACGGCCTCCAAGACATTTCGCCTGTTCCTGCAATCGGCCATTCTGGGCCTTGGGGCCTATCTGGTTCTGCAACGCGAAATTACACCGGGCGCCATGATTGCGTCATCGATCCTGTTGGGGCGTGCCCTGCAGCCGATCGAAATGATCATCGGGCAATGGGCGCTGATCACTCGGGCCAGGAAAGGCTGGGCCCAGCTTGCAGATCTGCTGGGCGAAATCGGCCCGGAAGAAAAGCACACGCAACTGCCCAAGCCCAAGGCCCAGTTGGTCGTAGACCAGTTGACCGTCTTGCCGCCGGGCGAAGCACAGGCGTCGCTGCGCATGGTCAGTTTCGCCCTTAAACCGGGCGAAGCGATGGGTGTGATCGGTGCGTCTGGCGCCGGCAAATCCACCCTTGCGCGTGCGCTGACGGGCGTCTGGCGCGCCGCCGGGGGCAAGATCCGGCTGGATGGCGCGGCATTGGATCAGTACGACCCGGACGTGCTGGGCGAACATATCGGGTACTTGCCCCAGAGGGTTCAGTTGTTCGACGGCACAATTGCCGAAAACATTGCGAACCTTTCGATGCAGCCCGACGATGCCAAGGTGGTGGAAGCGGCCAAGAAGGCGGCCGCGCACGAGATGATCCTGAAACTTCCCAAAGGCTATGACACGCGGGTCACTTCTGCGGGCGGGCGGCTTTCGGGCGGTCAGGTCCAGCGTATCGGCCTTGCCCGCGCGCTTTATGGCGACCCGGTGATCGTCGTTCTGGACGAACCGAACTCGAATCTGGATAACGAAGGCAGCCAGGCTTTGAACGCGGCGATCCGACAGTTGAAAACAGAAGGCAAAGCGGTCCTCATCATGGCGCACCGCCCCGCTGCAATCCAGGAATGCGACACGCTGCTGGTTCTGGAAGGCGGCGCGCGGCGGGCCTTTGGGCCGCGCGATGAAGTGCTCAAAGATGTGGTGGCCAATGCCAAGGACATTGCTGGCAAACCCTTGAAAGGGGGTGTCCAATGACCGGTAAAACCAAATCGGAATGGTCAGCCCTGCGCCCGATTGCCGTTGGCCTTTTCATCATTTTGGTGGTGCTGGGGGGCTTTTTTGCCTGGGCTTGGATGGCCACGATCTCTGGGGCCATCGTGGCCTCGGGCCAGATCGAAGTCGAACAGAACCGGCAGGTGGTTCAGCACCCTGACGGCGGTGTCGTCGCCGAAATCCTGGTGCGTGAGGGCCAGATGGTCGACGCAGGGCAAACCCTGATCCGGTTGGACCCAACGTTGTTGTCATCGCAATTGTCGATCACGGAAGGCCAGCTTTTCGAACTGATGGCACGGCGCGCCAGGCTGGAAGCGGAACGCGATCAGCGCGATCAAATTACGTTCGATCCTGATCTGGCCGTGCTGGCCAAAACCAATCAGGACGTCGCGGAATTGATGGACGGCCAAAGGCAATTGTTCGAGGCGCGGCGTGTCACACGCCAAAAAGAGCGCGAAACACTGTCGAACAGAATTTTTCAGATCGAAAGCCAGATCAGGGGGATTGTCGCCCAGCAGGCTGCGTTGGACGAACAGTTGTCTCTGATCCAGGAAGAGCTGGAGGATCAGCAATCGCTTCTGGATCGTGGTCTGGCTCAATCCAGTCGGGTCCTGGCATTGCGCCGCGAAGCCGCCGCTTTGGCCGGACAATTGGCTGAACTGGCCGCGTCCGAAGCCAGCGCCAAAGAACGGATTTCCGAGATCGAGATCGAGTTGCTCAAACTGGACACCGACCGTCAGGAAGAAGCGATCACGCGCCTGAGAGACCTGCAATACAATGAATTTGAACAGGCCGAGAACCGTCTGGCTCTGCGCGAGCAACTGTCGCGCCTGGACCTCAAGGCGCCGGTGTCCGGCGTCATCTATGGCTTGACCGTGTTTACGACCCGCGCCGTGATCCGCCCAGCCGATCCCGTGCTGTATATCGTGCCGCAGGATCGTCCGCTGGTCATCGCCGCCAAGGTAGAGCCCATTCACGTGGATCAGGTCTTTGCCGGGCAGGACGTGATCTTGCGCTTTCCGGCCTTTGATTCGCGGACCACGCCCGAACTGGAAGGCCGCGTGACCAAGGTCTCTGCAGACGCATTCACCGACGAGCGCAGCCAACTGACCTATTACCGCGCCGAGGTCGAAATCAGTGAAAACCAGCTGGACCTGTTGCCCGAAGGGCTGGTGCTGATCCCCGGTATGCCGGTCGAAACATATCTGCGCACATCGGACCGATCGCCGATCGCCTACCTGACCAAGCCATTGACCGATTATTTCAACCGCGCCTTCCGCGAGGGCTGATCAGGGCTTTTCGCACCCGCGTCCTGCCGCTAGCGTGGCAACATGTAGTCACGGGGGACGCGCCATGCGAAACACGATCGAAGACCGCCTAGCCGAACTTGGGCTGAGCTTGCCGGACGCGCCTGCGCCCGCGGCCAACTATGTGCCCTTTGTCCATGTCGGTGACCTGGTGCATATTTCCGGGCAGATCCCGATGAAGAACGGCAGCCTGGTTACCGGCAAACTGGGCGATGATCTGACCGTGGATGACGGCGCCGCCGCCGCACGAATTTGCGCCTTGGCTCTACTGGCGCAGGCAAAGGCGGCCTGCGAAAGCGATCTCGGGCGGGTTGTACGTCTGGTCAAACTGGTTGGTTTCGTCAATTCGACCGACGACTTCACGGACCAGCCCGAAGTTATCAACGGCGCATCTGACCTGATGGTTCAGGTGTTGGGCGACGCCGGACGGCACGCACGCTCGGCTGTTTCTGCGGCCTCGCTTCCACGCGGTGTTGCCGTGGAAATCGAAGGCATCTTCCAGATCAGATGACCCTGCCACGCGACTTTTTGGATACGCCCATTGCGCATCGCGGCCTGCACAACGCCGAACGTGGAATTGTCGAAAATTCACGCGCCGCATTTCAGGCTGCGATCGACGCCGGGCATGGCATCGAATTGGACGTGCAATTCAGTCGTGATGCGATACCGATGGTGTTCCATGATTACGAATTGCACAGGTTGACCGCCTGCTCGGGC
Source organism: Aliiroseovarius sp. PTFE2010 (assembly GCF_049943335.1). Lineage (NCBI taxonomy): Bacteria > Pseudomonadati > Pseudomonadota > Alphaproteobacteria > Rhodobacterales > Paracoccaceae > Aliiroseovarius > Aliiroseovarius sp. PTFE2010. The sequence goes on along the minus strand of NZ_JBNFVY010000005.1, from coordinate 88,182 downwards.
CCGGTGCGTGAACGATCCTGGACGGAATTGGCGGACATCGGGCTGCGCAATTCGTACGACCGGATCGAACGGTTGGATACCATTCTGGAATGGATCGGGCCGCGCGCCCCCGTGCTGATCGAAATCAAGGACCAGAGCGGGCTACCCCGCGCGGATCTCGACGCGATTGATCAGGTCACCGGGCAGATCATGAAAAACGCGGCCGAAAAACACGGCACCCGTTGCGCCGTGATGTCGTTCAACCCGCAGTATATCGCCAATCTCAGCTGGTTGCCCGAACATCTGGCCCGCGGGCTGACCACCACCGAAGCGGCAGACTACCCCGATACCCTGCCGCAAGCCGTGCGCGACGGGCTGGCGCGGATGTCGGCCTTTGGCCCGGGCATGTCTTTTGTCAGCCACAACTGCAATCATCTGGACAACCCGCGGCTGGCCGAGCTGAAACAGGCCGGCGCCGCGATTCTGTGCTGGACTGTGCGCAGCGCGGCGCAGGAACGTATCGCACGCAAGGTTGCCGACAATATCACGTTTGAAGGGTATCTGCCGACTTGACCGCCGGGGCGGCAAGTCCACATCCAAGCCAGCCATGACAGAACGCGACATCGAAATAACCGTCCACGCCAGCCTGCACGATATCGATGCGCGCGAATGGGACGTTTGCGCGGATGCGGCAGGCGGCGCTCCGGCGGACCCTTTCACTACCTATCGGTTCCTGCGCGCGCTGGAAGATTCCGGATCGGTGGGTGAGGGAACAGGCTGGTACCCACGCTATTTGGTCGCGCGGCAAGGCGGACAGATTGTTGCTTGCGCCCCGCTCTATGCCAAGACGCACAGCCAGGGCGAATACATTTTCGATCACTCTTGGGCGCATGCCTTCGAACGGGCGGGCGGGCAGTATTACCCAAAACTACAGGTTGCCGTGCCGTTCACGCCAGCCACGGGCCGCCGGTTCCTGACGCGCCCCGGACATGAGGCGGCCGGCATGTCAGCCCTGGTGCAAGGCGCGGTTCAATTGGCCGCGCAGAATGGCTATTCGTCACTGCACGCGACTTTCTGCACCGAGGCCGAGGCACTGGCAGGGGCCCAGATGGGCCTGATGCACCGGGTCACACAACAGTTCCACTGGCAAAATGCCGGATATGGCAATTTTGACGATTTCCTGGGCGCCTTGTCGTCGCGCAAGCGCAAGGCCATTCGGCGAGAACGACGGATCGCCGCCCAAAGCGGTCTGGAGATACGTGAACTGAACGGCGCGCAGATAGACCCACAACATTGGGACCACTTTTGGCGATTTTATCAGGACACGGGCGGAAGAAAATGGGGAACCCCTTACCTGACACGGGCGTTCTTCGATCATGTTGACGAATTCATGCGCGATGATTGTCTGTTGGTGCTGGCCTTCGATGGCGACACGCCTGTTGCAGGTGCGCTCAATTTTATCGGGCGTGACGCGCTTTATGGGCGCTACTGGGGCTGCACCCAACACCATCCCTGCCTGCATTTCGAACTGTGCTACTACCGCGCCATCGAATACGCCATCACACATGGCCTGTCGCGGGTCGAAGCAGGCGCACAGGGCGAACACAAACTGGCGCGCGGCTATCTTCCCAGCGAAACCCATTCCCTTCATTGGGTCGCCGACCCGGAATTTGCACGCGCGATTGGCGCCTACCTGGACGCCGAACGTGCCGCGGTGGGCGAAGAAGTGGAGCTGCTCACCAGCTTCGGTCCGTTCAAATCGACACACGTGGAGGAACAGGAATGAGCATTGATCTGGATGCCCTCACAGCCGCCGGCTGGCAGCTTTCAGCGGATGGCAAGGCCATAGAAAAACGGTACAAATTCAAAAATTTTGCCGAAGCTCTCGGCTTTATGGTCCGCGCCGGCATGGCGGCCGAAAAGATGGATCACCACCCCGAATGGACCAATGTTTACAACCGCGTGGATGTGCGCCTGACCACCCATGACGCGGGTGGATTGACCGAAAACGACACCAAACTGGCCAAAAAAATGGATGAAATCACCTAATGTTTGAAGACCTTCTGAACACGCCGCTCTGGGACGGCAACACCCTGTCTGACCTCTTGACGCTTGAATTCCTGGTGTCCTTGCTTGGGTCCGTCGTGGGCGCAATCGTGATACTACTGCTCGGGTTCATTGTGGCGGGCTGGGTCGCGCGGCGTATCCGAAAGATCAGCCAGAACCACGCCTCGCTCGATCCGACGTTGTTTTCATTTCTGGCCAACATAGCGAAATGGGTCATACTGGGCTTCACCGCCTTGTTCGTCCTGAACACGTTCGGGGTACAGACGACATCCCTGGTCGCGGCCATTGGTGCGGCTGGTCTGGCGATCGGCCTGGCGTTGCAAGGTACACTGTCCAACGTGGCGGCGGGCGTGATGATCATCCTGTTTCGCCCGATCAAAGTGGGCGATTTCGTCGACATTGCCGGGTCGATGGGCACGGTGAAGGAGATTTCGTTGAACTACACCGAGCTTTCGGACCTTTCCAATGCCCAGGTGATCATCCCGAATTCAGAAGTTTGGGGCAACACGATTACCAACTATTCGGTGAACACGACCCGTCGGGCTGAATGGACATTTGGCGTGGGCTACGGCGCAAACCTGCAAGATGCCGAGGACGTCATTCGCGACACGATCCTGTCGGATCCACGCGCTCATACCGACCCCGAACCTTTCATCCAGGTCAACAACCTGGGCGGATCGTCCGTTGATTTCCTTGTTCGGGTCTGGTGCAATGCCGGAGACTATTTCCAGTTCCAGGCCGACATGAAACGTCGGGTCAAGGAAGCCCTGGATGCCAAGGGGGTGGATATCCCGTTCCCGACACGCACCCTGTTCATCGAATCCGAACAGTCTGACCGTGACGTGACCGTTTCAGATATCAAACCAAGCGCTGGTATCGATGAAACCGACGAAGACGCTTAAAACTACAAGAGCCGCCGAATTCGGCGGCTCTTGATTTTGATTGGCGCAAAATCAGATTTCGGCCAGCATGGATTCGCCGCCAGAAACATCGCAAACGCCCGGGTTTTCTTCCAGGTGCAGAACTTTGACGACCCCATCGACCGCATACAGTGCAAACCGTTTTGAACGATTGATGAGCCCGGCAGGAGGGGCCGAGAATTCCATGCCGATGGCCTTGGTGAACTCGGCCTCGGCGTCGCCCAGCATTTCAATCCCGGCCTCGGTCGCGCCGGTTTCCTTGCCCCACGCATCCATGACAAAGGGATCATTCACCGACATGCAAATAACCGCGTCCACCCCCTTGGCCCTGAAATCACCGATGGTTCGAATGAACGAAGGCACATGCGCCGTCGTGCAGGTTCCGGTGTAGGCGCCGGGCAGGCCGAAAAGAACCACCGAGCGGCCTTCGAATACCGATGCTGCTGAAACAGCCTCGGGCCTGTCGTCGTTCAGCTTTACAAAAGTGGCACTGGGCAGCTTGTCCCCAACTTTCAATGTCATGCGTTTATCCGTGTTTTGTTGTGTTTCCCGTGAGCGAGAATATACGTTGCCCGCAATGAATTGAAAGCAGAAGGGGAGCGCCATGAACAGTGTGGTCATCGTTGGGGCTGGACAAGCCGGCGTATCGCTCGCGGCGAAACTGCGCAGCGAAGGGTACGACGGCGCCATTACGATGATCGGTGATGAACCGGTGCCCCCATATCAGCGCCCGCCCCTGTCCAAGGCCTATCTGCTGGGCACAATGGCGCGCGAACGGCTGTTTTTGCGCCCCGAAAGCTGGTACGCTGACAACGACGTCACCTTGGCCGAAGGTATGCGCGCAGAGACGATCAGCCCGGGGGACAAAACCGTCACTTTGTCAGACGGATCGTCACTGCCCTACGATCAACTGGCGCTGACCACGGGATCAGTTCCGCGCCGCCTGCCCGACAACATGGGCGGCAATCTGGCAGGGGTCTTCACGGTACGTTCGCTGGCAGATGTCGACGCGATGGTAGACGAATTTGCGCAAGGTCGCCGCCTGATGGTGATCGGTGGCGGCTATATCGGCCTGGAAGCAGCAGCGGTCGCCGCAGGGCTAGGGCTGGACGTCACGCTGATCGAAGCTGGACCGCGTATCTTGGGACGGGTTGCCTGCGCAGAAACTGCCGACTGGTTCCGCAAGGCCCATACCGATCATGGCGTCAGGATCATGGAAAATACCGCCATCGCCAAGCTGCTCGGTGACACCCGATTTTCAGGGGTCGAACTGGCGGATGGACGCAAGTTGTTGGCCGATTTCTGCATTCTGGGCATTGGCATCACCCCGAACACCCAATTGGCCGAAGTTGCCGGCCTGACGATCGACAATGGTATTGCCGTTGATGTGCATTGCCGCACTTCGGATCCTTCGATCTGGGCTGCGGGCGATTGCGCATCCTTCCCCGGTCCTGCCGGCATGATGCGGCTGGAATCAGTCGGCAATGCCATCGACATGGGCGAAACCGTTGCCTGCAACATGCTTGGCCAAGACAAGGTGTATGCCGCGAAACCCTGGTTCTGGTCTGATCAATATGCCCACAAACTGCAAATTGCGGGGCTGTCGGGCACACAGGACCGAATCGTCACACGTCACGGCGATGGTGGGGTATCGTTCTGGTACTATGCGGGCGAGCGGCTGATCGCTGTCGATGCCATGGACGATCCACGCGCCTATATGGTGGGCAAGCGGTTGATCGAAAGCGGCAAATCGCCGTCAGCTGATGCGGTCGGCGATCCACAAACTGACCTCAAAGCGTTGCTGAGCGCCTGAATGCGGATCATCGCGGGACAGTTTCGGGGCAAGACATTGACCAGCGTCGGCAAAGGGGACGCGGGTGCGCATCTGCGCCCAACGACTGACCGGGTGCGCGAGTCGCTGTTCAATGTGCTGCTCGGAGGGGCCTTGGGTGACGATCCAATCACGGGCGCGCAGGTCTTGGACCTGTTTGCCGGAACCGGCGCCCTGGGGCTAGAGGCGCTGTCACGCGGCGCGGCGTCGGTCACCTTCATTGAAAGCGGGCGCAAAGCCTTGTCATTGCTGGAACAGAATATCCAACTGTGCGGCGCCAAAGGCACCCGGGTGGTGCGGCGCGATGCGATGCGCCCCGGCCCTGCGCCCCACGCGCACGATCTGGTGTTCCTCGACCCGCCCTATGGCAAGGGCATGGGGACAAAGGCGCTTGAAGTTGCGTTGGCGCGGGGATGGTTGGCGCCGGGTGCCCTGATCGTGTGGGAAGAGAACGCGCCGCAAACCGCACCTGACGGATTTTCGATGGAGGATGCGCGCAAATACGGCGACACCCACATCACTTTCCTTCGCGCCACCGGTTAGGCACAAAAATCCCGGCCAAACGTGTGTCTGGCCGGGCATCGATGCCCAAAGGGATCAGTTGGATGTGGTGGCGTGGCTTGCAGCGCCCATGATGTCCACTTCGGGGTGGGCGGATAGGACATTGTCCACCGCGCGTCGCGCGTCTGCCACCAAGGCCGCGCCGTCATACCCCTTGCGGTCCATATCGGCGATCCAGGCTTCGATCACCTCGTCGCCCATGGCTTTGATCCGGTCGGTTTCTTCCTGGCTAAGGACGGCAATCTGGTTGTCGGACGCATCGAGGATCTTGAACCCGTCCTCGTCCCCCATGTCATAAGCGCGACCCGACCAGGCCGCAGCCATCAGGCCCGAATTGTCATCGATCACTTTCTTCAGATCATCGGGCAAGCTTTCGTACTTGGCCTTGTTCATCGCCCAGATGAAATAAAGGTTATAAAAGCTGCGATCGCCTGCCATGTCGGTGTGGCTGTCGGTCAGTTCGTCCAGCTTCAGCGACGGCGCCATTTCAAAGGTGATCACGCCGCCGTCCAGGACCCCCTTGGCCAACGCCTCGGGGAACGCGGGAACCGGCATTCCGATGGGTGTGGCCCCCAGCTTGTCCAGCAGCAGGGTCGAGGTACGGGTCGGCGCACGCAGGCTCAGGCCCTTGAAATCTTCGACTTTGGCGATGGCGTCGCCTTTTTTGTGCACCAGCCCTTCGCCGTGCATATGGGCGGCGATCACATGAACATCCGAAAAGTCGTCCATCAGGTATTTCTGTGTGAATTCCCACGCGGCAATCGACGCCAGTTCACCCGATTTCGGGGTCACGAAAGGCAGTTCCAGCGCTTCGACCTCGGGAAAGCGGCCAGGCTGGTAGCCGGGGATCACCCACCCGCCATCAATCGCCCCATCGCGGATCAAGTCATATTGATCCGGCGCGCGCCCCCCCAGAGCCATCAGCGGGAAGAGTTCGATCTTGATGCGTCCGTTGGATTCTTTTTCGACCTTTCTTGCCCAAGGCCCCATGAAATATTCTGGGCTACCAGAATTAGGCGCTACAAAGTGCTGGAAGCGCAAAGTGACGTCCTGAGCGAATGCGGGAATGGCCGTCAGCGACATCGCGCCCGCAATGGCAGCTGATTTCAGAAAATAGGTCATGGGCAAGCCTCCTTTTCAGGCTGTGGTTCCAAGTGCCGCTTTGCAGCGAGACATAGGTGGACACTGCCTAGTCCAGTTGCAACTCGCTCGCAACACCAAGACGGGTAAAAATACCTGACCTTTCCGCCAAGCGACTGAAGGGCATCGAAAAATTCCGTCCAGCGGGGACTTTCGTCGCCTTATTCCCCGTAGGTCGGGTGGAACCGTCCGGCTGGCGACAGGGTGAAGATTTCCGCGCCATCGGCGGTAATTCCGATTGAGTGTTCGAACTGCGCCGACAAGGATTTATCGCGGGTGACGGCTGTCCAGTCGTCAGCCAGGATCTTGGTTTCGGGGCGTCCCAGGTTCACCATCGGTTCAATGGTAAAGAACATCCCTTCTTCCAGCACCGGCCCCTGCCCCGGTCTGCCGTAGTGCAGCACATTGGGCGGGGCATGGAATACACGGCCCAGCCCGTGCCCACAAAAATCGCGAACCACGCTCATCCGGTGGCCTTCGACAAAGCTCTGAATAGCATAGCCGATATCACCGAAAGTATTGCCGGGCTTGGCCGCTTCGATCCCCAGCATCAACGAATCGTGCGTGACCTGGATCAGTCGCTCGGATTTGCGGCTGAGCTTGCCCGCAACGTACATGCGTGAGCTGTCGCCATACCATCCGTCTACAATCACCGTCACATCGATGTTCAGGATATCACCATTCTTGAGCACCTTTGGCCCCGGAATGCCATGACACACAACATGGTTCACGCTAATGCAACTGGCGTGTTGATAGCCGCGGTACCCGATGGTCGCAGATGTCGCGCCAGCCGCGTCAACACGTTTGGTGATTTGGGAATCGATTTCCTCGGTCGTTACACCGGGTTCGATCAGGTCGATCACCTCGTCCAGAATTTCCGCCGCCAGCTTGCCTGCAATGCGCATCCCTTCGAAATCCGCCGCTTCGTGGATGCGAATTCCGTCCTTGGTGATACGTCCGTTATGGGTGTCGTCCACGGGAAATCTCCTGTTTCGGGCGTTGATATAGTAGCCCAAGGACCAAAGGGAAACCCCTTCGATCAGAACAGGTTCACCGGCAAACGATTGCCCAGCGTGATCTGCTGCGGTGTGATGCAGGTGTCGTAGGCCATGATTTGAACCCCGGACCTGTGGGCATCATGCAATGCCTGCGCATATTCCGGATCAATATCGCCCGCTGGCCGCACGAGCGCGGCATCATTGCGCGCAACCAGAAACAGCAATACGGCCTGATCCCCGTTTCGCACGACATCCGCCAGGTCGTGCAAATGCTTGGTGCCACGCTTTGTCACGCTATCGGGAAATTCTGCGACACCTGACGTGCGCGACAATGTGACCGATTTGACCTCAAGGAAACAGCGCTGCGGCCCCTCCAAAAGGAAATCGACCCGACTGGAGTGACCATATCTTACCTCGGGCCGTACCGTGTCAAAGGCCGGCAATCCATCAATGGTCCGGGCCTCTAGCGCCTCGGCCACGATCCGGTTGGCCAGCATGGTATCGACGATCACCATGGTCCCGCCCGGCAGCTCGACAATGCGCCAGCCATACTTCAATTTCTTTCTGGGATCGTCGTTTGGTTCGATCCAGCATTTCAAACCCGGTTCGGCCAGGCCCATCATGGACCCCGGATTGGGGCAGTGGGCCGTGACCTGTTGGCCATCTGGCAAAATAACGTCGGCGAGGAACCGTTTGTATCGTCGGACCAGCCGCGCCGGCATCAAAGGGGTTTGAAACAGCATATCGGGGGGCCTATACCTTTGGCGAACCCTGCTCAAGGAGACCCAGATGGCCAACCCAACTGCTGCGATGATCGTGATTGGCGATGAAATCCTTTCCGGGCGCACGCGCGACATCAACGCCAACCATCTGGCCAAGGAACTGACCACGCGGGGCATCGACCTGCGCGAAGTGCGGTTCATTCCGGATGACGCCCCGGTCATCGTGAAAACGGTGCGCAACCTCAGCGACGCTTACACGCATGTGTTTACTTCGGGGGGGATAGGTCCGACGCATGACGACATCACGGCTGATTGCATTGCCGAAGCTTTTGGCGTCCACATCGACATCCGCCCCGATGCCGAGAAGCTCTTGACCGAATATTTTGAGCGGCGCGGGGTCGAGAAAACCACAGCACGTATGCGCATGGCGCGCATCCCGGATGGTGCGACATTAATAGAAAACCCCGTTTCCATAGCGCCCGGGTTTTCGATCGAAAATGTGCATGTCATGGCTGGGGTCCCCAATATTTTCGAAGCGATGCTGGCCAGCGTCTTGCCAACCCTTACCGGTGGGCAACCGATATTGTCGCAAAGCCTGCGGATCGAACAACCCGAAGGTGTCATCGCTGGGCCATTGGCGGTGCTGGCCAACGACTTTCCCGACCTTTCGATCGGCTCGTACCCGTTCATTCAGGATGGAGTCTTCGGGACCAATGTTGTGATCCGCGGCCAGGATGGCGGGCAGGTCGACACGGCCATGACCCGGTTGGTGCACATGTTTCCGGACGCCGCGCCATGAGTGATTATTTCGCAACACTGCATTCGACATGGCCTGCAGCCGAACTTTGGCATGTGCAGGGGTTTGATCTGCGCGACGGGGCTGGTGCGGGCAAACGCGCAACGGCGGCGAGCCTGTCCGGACCCTTTTCCGCCGAGGGCGTCACCGCTGCTGAAACCGACATGCGCGCGCGCGGGATGAAAGCGCTCTTCATGGTTCAGGACGGTCAGGACGACTTGGATGGCGAACTTGAACAACGTGGTTACCGCACCCTCGATCCGACATCGATTTTCGCGGCCCCGATTTCCGCACTGACGGACCAGCGCCCCCCGCCAGTATCCAGTTTCGTGATATGGCCCCCGTTGGCCATAGTCGAAGATATTTGGGTAGAATGCGGAACGGACCGGGCGCGGCTGGCCCTGATGCACCGCACACCGGATCCGAAAGCCGCGATCCTGGGGCGTACAGACGACGCGCCAGCAGGGGCCGCTTTCGCCGCAATTCACCAAAATATTTGCATGGTTCACGCCTTGGATGTGATCAAAACGCTGCGCCGCAAAGGGACTGCCACCAACATGATGCGGCGTGCAGCCATTTGGGCACAAGATCTCGGCGCGGATGAAATCGCCGTTGCAGTAACGGATACCAACGCTGGCGCACATGCCTTATACTCAGCCTTGGGGTTGACCGTGGTAGGTCACTATCACTATCGCGTCGCCCCTTCTTGAAAACGAAAAAGCTCGAGGCCCTGATGTCAAACTCTACAAAACCAATTTCGGCCCTAGATTTGCCGATGGTTGATCCCTTGCCCAAAGAAACGCAGAAGTACTTTGACATCTGCATTGAAAAGCTGGGCATGGTTCCGAACGTTTTGCAGGCTTATGCATTTGATATCAACAAGTTGAACGCGTTCACGACCATGTACAATGACCTGATGCTCGGCGATAGCAGCCTGTCCAAACTGGAACGTGAAATGATCGCGGTGGCAGTATCTTCGACAAATCGGTGCTGGTACTGTCAGGTCGCCCATGGCGCTACCGTGCGCGAGCTCTCTGGCAATCCGGTTCTGGGGGAACAGATGGTCATGAACTATCGTGTGGCCGACCTGACCCCCAAACAACGCGCCATGCTGGATTTTGCGATTCTCTTGACCGAAACACCTGATCGCGTGACCGATGCTGATCGCGCCGCCCTGCGCGAGGTCGGTTTCTCTGATCGTGACATTTTCGATATCGCTTCGATAACGGCCTTTTTCAACATGACAAATCGTGTTGCTGCAGCGACCGAAATGGAACCGAACGACGCGTATCACTCCCACGCGCGATGAGCCTTCGAGCCGCGATACTGCTCTGTTGCCTCGAGCCTTCTGGCGCTCTGGGCATCGAACTGGATTTACCAGGGGATGCGGTGCGTACCGCGGTGCGAACATCTGAAGCGGCGAGTGAATTGATCGCGGCGGGTCCATGGCAAGATGGCTCAGTGCCTTCGATCCAGGCCGAAGGCCCGCTGCAACGCCGTGCGTGGCGCATCGAAACGTCGTCGCGCACGACGTTGCAGATACTGGCGCCCCTCCGCGACCAATTGGCCAAAGCCGGATATGATACAGTGTTCACGTGCAAGGATCGAACCTGCGGCGGGTTTGATTTTCGGTATTCGCTTACGGTTTTGCCCGAACCGAATATGCATGTCGATTTGGGCGATTTCCGCTATCTCGCGGCGCGGCGCGATTCGGACCAGGGTCCAGAATTCGTGACGCTGCTTGTCTCGCGCAGTTCCAGCACGGGGTTCGTGCAAATCACGCAAATCGGGGCAACTGTTACGCCGGTTACGCCGGTCAATGCCTCGACCAAGACCGATTCATCCGCCACGAACCAATCCGCGGGCCAGATTGGCAAAGGTCTTTTGTCCGACGGGTTTGTGGTGCTGAGCGATCTGGAATTCGAAACCGGATCAGCGCGTCTTGGCGCAGGGTCGTTTAAAACCTTGTCCGATCTGGCCCAATGGCTACAGGCAAATCCCGACGCGCGCGTGACTCTGGTCGGACATACTGATTCCGAAGGGTCTCTGGCAGGAAATCTGGCCTTGTCCAAAAAACGTGCCGCCTCGGTAAGGACACGTCTGGTCAACGATCTGGGGGTTTCGGCCGCGCAAGTTGCCGCAGAGGGCGTCGGGTTCTTGTCGCCCCGCGCGTCAAACCTTACCGATGAGGGACGTCAGGAAAACAGACGGGTCGAAGCCATCCTGACTTCGACCCGCTAACAGTCCCGACTAGCCCAGCGTCACCAGACGTCAGGGCCTTTTTCAGCAAAGCTGTGGACAAGAAAATCAATGAAAGCACGCACTTTCGGCTGGGTAAAACGCCCGGGCGGATAAACCGCGTAGATCCCTTGAGTTTCGGCGGGCAGATCGGGAATGGCTTCTTCGACCAGCCCTTGCCCAAGCGCATCTGCGTAGAGGAACGATGGCAGGTAAGCGATACCCAACCCAGAGATGGCAGCGTTGAGCAAAGATTGACCGTCGTTCACTGACAACCAGCCGGCTGTGCGTACTTGCCGTTTTTCGCCCGACGGCGCAGTCAGTTTCCAAACCGCTGAATTGGCTTGATTGGAATAGTGCAGAAGCTTGTGTTCGTTCAGATCGTCGATTTTCATCGGACGGCCATACTGCTGGAAATATGCCGGGCTGCCGATCATGCGTTTCGTGGTCTCGGTCAGCTTGCGGGCGCGCAACGTGCTATCTTCCAGTTCGCCAATCCGGATGGCCATGTCAAACCCTTCAGAGATCAGTTCGACATAGCGGTTGTTCAGGACCATGTTGACCGTGATGTCGGGAAATTCCTGCAGGAAATCGCCAAGAATTGGGGAAAGGTGGTTCACACCAAAATCTGTCGCGACCGAGATTCGCAGCAAACCAGACGGCGCGGACTGCATCGACGTGACCAACGCGTCAGCTTCACCCGCATCGTTGAGCACGCGCCGCGCGCGATCGTAATAGGCCAGCCCGATTTCCGTCGGAGAAACACGCCGCGTCGTACGATTCAACAGGCGTGCGCCCAGTCGTGCTTCAAGCGACGATACATGCTTGGAGACAGCGGATTTGGAAATCCCCATCTTCTTTGCAGCGTCGGTAAAGCCGCCCTGATCCACGACAGTGGCGAAGGCTTCCATTTCCGTCAATCGGTCCATAGGTTGTTCCCGTAGTCTTGGCCCCTTGAAGAAACGGTATGAAGCGCAAATCGGGCTAAATTGGGGAATTCGCCCGACAATGTCGTGGATAACCTAAGGATCGTTTGCGTCCGGGAAACGCAAATGTGGCAAACCATGACTTTATGTTAACCTATGGTTTCCAGGCAGTGGCGCCGGAACGCGCGCTTCAACATATCCAATTCCGCCCGCAAAAGGTCCACTTCGGCGCGGATATCATCCTCGAGCGGTTCCCCGGTCACGATGGAAAATGTGGCCAACTTGGCGCCGTCCACTTTGTCCCAGATGACAAAAGTCTGCACGCCATCGGCCAGGACATCGGGCGGGATCGCGATGCGCAGGTGAAACGTACCCGGCGCATCAGGAGTGGGGGTCAACGCGTGCCCCGAAATAGGTTGCTCCATGTGGGTCACTTCGATCTCGGGCACGTGATCGGCGTCGGGTTGGATGGACAATACGCCCTCCCAGAATCCCCCCATGATCCGCGTTTTGGTCAGTGTCATATCGCTCATGGCGTCACCCTACAGTTCGGCCCTTGGGCGACGCGAAAATGTGGCATCGCGCAAGGTGATCTGGTTCATTTCCGGCCCTTCGAAAATCAGGTCTACCCACATCGAATCTACCCGTTTTTCGTTCAACTTTGTATAGGCGAGGTCAAAATCCACCGCCACTTCCCCACTATCGCGGGGCAGTTCACGCACCACTTGTTCCGTGTTCGGACCGTGGCGGATGTTCAGGCGCGCGAAAATTTCCAACGGCTTTTCCATCTGAACCACGGTAGAAAGGCGGACGATATGATTGCGTCCCAGCCCCGATACCGCCTGGTTCGGCAAATTGATCGCAAGGGACAGGAAACTGCCATCAAAGCGAAACACGTCCATACGTAGCCCGAACGGCGCAAGATCCTCTTCCTGGGTGTTGCGAATTTGGCGAAGCGTCAGTTCGGAAATTCGGCAATCGTGGAAAATCGTCACTTCGTCGCCAAGGGTCGCCTTGGATCTGACCGCCGCCATTCCGGTCGGGTTCAGCGGACCGCGCCACAGTTCAGGTCGCCAAGCCCAGTCTGAATGCAAAGGCGGCTGCATGGCATTTGAAGAAATCAGCGGCAAAGTCAGACGCGCGTCCGCGACGTGCAGGACCTTGTCGATCTGACGGCGCAATTCACGGGCCCGCGTTCGGATCGAGCGCAATGTCGAAAGATCGACACTCTGGGCGCGGCGCGCAGTTTTTTTCCACCGGCGCAAGATGCCGCGAAATACCAGCTTTTCGTACAGCCTTCCGGGACCGGACTTCATTTTCGCCTTTTGCCTCGCGCGTCATCGATGTCGCCAGATTATCCCTTGGAATGGTTACTGCTCAACAAACCCCGCTGGAATTTCTGCATTGATGCGAAATTGGCAACAAACTCAGTTCCGAGCCTTGATCCGCTGTGCAAGATCCCTGGCCTTTTCCAGACCAGCGCGATCCCCCATTGGCTGCACATCCAGGCCACGCACCGATACCGTTGCGATCCTGTCGCCAAGATCGAACATCGCGCGCCAATAGTCCTTGGCCAGACCGTTCAACCCGTCAACCTGGTCTTCAACGTGCAAGAACAGCGTCTCGTCCGATGCAAAGGCATCCAGAACGGCAACGTCGTCGGGGTTTCCGTTTCTGCTCAGCGCCGCGCGGCCTTGAGGCGTGTCAAAGTGAGAGGCCAACCCCTGCAGTGCGCCGCTGATTTGGGCCCCGTTCTGCCGCGAAACCGATGCGGTTAGCACCCCAGACGCCGAATTGTCGCCTTTGCAAGACGCCATGACGACGATTGCCGTATCATCGACCTCGCGCGTGGTATCGGGATCGATGCAATAGCCACGCGGCGCTGCGATAATGACGTCATCACCAGTGACGGCAATCTGGCGCGGTGCAAATGATGTCGATGTGACCACGGGCGCGCCGTCGCACCCCGCCAGCACCATCAATGCGAACGGTGCTATCCTCATCGACCATGACATCGGCTACAGGTCTGCGTAGACGTGCTTTTCCGCCTTGGCCCCGGGGTGAGTCACCGCGCCCAGCCGGGTCGAACCGACCAGAGCCGCGTATTTCTGCAGCGCACCAGAGGTATACATCGTCGGGCGCGGACCTTTCCAATCGGCCTTGCGCGCTTCCAGCTCATCATCCGTCAGATCGACGTTGATATCGCCGGTCAGCGCATTGATGGTGATCACATCGCCGTCCTTCAACAGCGCGATGGGGCCGCAATGGGCCGCTTCCGGGCCGACGTGTCCGACACAGAACCCGCGGGTTGCCCCACTGAAACGCCCGTCAGTGATCAGAGCGACCTTTTTGCCCATCCCTTGGCCGGACAGGGCCGCAGTTGTCGCCAACATCTCTCGCATGCCCGGGCCGCCCGATGGGCCTTCGTTGCGGATCACGATGACTTCGCCTTCCTTGTACGCGCGTTGCTTGACCGCTTCGAAAGCGTCTTCTTCGCATTCAAATACGCGCGCCGGGCCGGTGAACACCTGCTCTTTTTCGGACATCCCTGCCACCTTCACGATCGCGCCTTCGGGGGCAATGTTGCCGCGCAGGCCGACAACGCCGCCAGTCTTGGTGATCGGGTTTTCAATCGGGTAGATCACTTTGCCGTCGGCCTCGCGGTCGATCAGGTCCAGCTCTTCGCCGATGCTACGGCCGGTTGCGGTCATGCAATCCTCGTGGATCAGACCTGCTTTGCGCAGCTCTTTCATGACAACCGGGATGCCGCCTGCGTCGTACAAATCCTTGGCCACATAGGTGCCGCCGGGTTTGAGATCGACGAAATAAGGCGTATCGCGGAAAATTTCGCAGACGTCTTCAAGGAAGAAGTCGATGCCCGCTTCGTGCGCGATGGCAGGCAAGTGCAAGCCTGCATTGGTCGAGCCGCCGGTACACGCCACGACACGCGCGGCATTGATCAGCGATTCCTTGGTGACGATGTCACGCGCGCGGATATTCTTTTCGATCAGATCCATGACCGCGACGCCCGACGCCTCACCGTATTGATCGCGACTTTCATAGGGCGCGGGCATGCCCGAGCTGTTCATCAGCGCAAGGCCGATGGCCTCGGACACACATGCCATGGTGTTGGCCGTGAACTGGCCACCGCAGGCCCCAGCCGACGGGCAGGCTACGCGTTCCAGCATATCCAGCGCCGCGTCGGACATATCGCCGTTCTGGTGGCGGCCCACGGCTTCGAACATGTCCTGAACCGTCAGATCACGCGCGCGAAAATCTTCGGGGATTTCGTCAACCTGTGGTGCCTTGCCCGGCAGGATCGACCCGCCGTAGATGAACACCGACGGAACGTTCAGGCGGACCATGGCCATCATCATGCCCGGCAGCGACTTGTCACACCCTGCCAGCCCAACGACTGCGTCATAGCAGTGACCGCGCATGGTCAGTTCGACCGTGTCGGCAATCGCTTCGCGCGAAGCAAGCGAACTGCGCATGCCTTCATGCCCCATCGCAATCCCGTCTGTCACGGTGATGGTGGTGAATTCGCGCGGCGTGCCTTGCGCAGCCTTGACGCCCAGCTTGACGGCCTGGGCCTGACGGCTGAGCGAGATGTTACAAGGCGCGGCCTCGTTCCAACATGTGGCCACGCCGACCAGAGGTTGGTGGATTTCGTGATCGGCAATCCCCATCGCGTACAGATACGAACGGTGCGGGGCGCGCTCAGGGCCCTCGGTCACGTGGCGGCTTGGCAGTTTCGACTTGTCGAACTTGCGGGTGTTCATGGCTCAGCCCTCCCCGGAAAGAAAATCAAGATTGGAATATTGGAAGCGTGCAGATTTCACAAGCGCCATTCCAGCCCCAGCGTTGCTCTGGCGCCGTGCGAAGACTAGGTAGTTGTCAACGGCTGGAGCTTGCACATGAACTATGACGAACATGCGATGATGACCCGTCCGGCCATGGCCCGGCCGGAAGCTTGGCGCACGGCCGCGGGATTCGTGGCCATCGCTGTCGCCACCGGGTTCCTGAATGCCGGGTTTTACGCCGTGGTGGATTCTGTCGCGCCACAGTGGTCGCGCACCTATCTGCAGGGCGCGGGGCTGGGGCAAACCCCGATGAGCCTGCTTGTCGTGCTGCTCAGCTTTGGGTTGGCGATCATCGCGGTCGCCGCCACGTTGCGCATTCTTCATGGCCGAGGGCTGAGCACCGCCATGGGCCCCTTGATGATGGTGATGCGCGATTTTCTGGCCTGTCTGAAAATTCTGGTACCGATCATTTTTCTCTTTGCCTTGATCCCGTCGCCCGAAGGCCAGCATCTGATCCCGCACTTGTCCTTTGGCACCTGGATCATGTTGCTTCCATTTGCCTTGGTTGGGTTGATCATTCAGGTCGGATCAGAGGAAATCCTGTTTCGCGGCTACCTGCAGCAACAATTGGCCGCACGGTTCGCCAACCCCGCGGTTTGGTTGCTTGTGCCATCGACGCTGTTTGCGCTCGGACATTACGATCCAAACGCTGGCGCTGTCGCGGGCTATGTTATCATCTGGGCGCTTCTTTTCGGTGTGGCGGCGGGCGACCTGACGGCCCGTGCGGGCAACCTTGGCCCGGCCATTGCAATGCACTTCGTCAACAACGCGATGGCAATGCTGATTGTGTCCCTGCCAGACAGCCTGTCGGGTCTTGCGTTGTACCACTACCCCTACACCACCGCCCAAATCGCGGAGGCTTCGCCCCTGATGCTGTTCGATCTGGTTCACCTGCTGATTTCGTGGCTGGCTTGCCGCGTTGCGATCCGGCGTTGATTGCAATTCCCGCGTGCTGCGCTTAGATGGTTTTTAGAGAGAACAGCAGGTAATTAAGGCTGACATGAACTGGATCACCAACTACGTCCGCCCGCGGATCAACTCGATCTTCTCGCGCAATGAAACGCCCGAGAACCTGTGGACCAAGTGCCCCGAGTGCGGCACGATGCTGTTCCACCGGGAACTGAGCGCAAATCTGAACGTCTGTACAAGTTGCGATCACCATATGGCGTTGTCTGCACGCGAACGGCTTCGGTCAATCTTTGACGGTGGCGTTTTTTCGGAAATCGCGGTCCCCGATCCGATTGCCGACCCGCTGCAGTTCAAGGATCAGAAAAAATACCCTGACCGTTTGAAAGCCGCGCAAAAGGCGACGGGTGAGCACGAAACCATGCTGGTCGCCGAAGGCGAAATGGGCAAAACCCCAATCGTGGCAGCCGTACAGGACTTTACCTTTATGGGCGGGTCGATGGGCATGTACGTGGGCAACGCGATCATCGCGGCCGCCGAACGGGCCGTCAAACTGAAACGCCCCCTGATCCTGTTCTCGGCCGCAGGTGGCGCACGAATGCAGGAAGGCATTCTCAGCCTCATGCAGATGCCGCGTACGACCGTTGCGGTTCAGATGCTCAAGGAAGCTGGCCTGCCTTATATCGTCGTGCTGACCCACCCGACAACGGGCGGCGTTACGGCGTCCTATGCCATGCTTGGCGATGTTCAGATCGCCGAACCCAATGCGCTGATCTGTTTCGCCGGCCCGCGTGTCATCGAGCAGACGATACGTGAAAAATTACCCGAGGGCTTTCAGCGGGCCGAGTACCTGCTGGACCACGGGATGCTGGACCGGGTCACCCATCGCAAGCACCTGCGCGACGAATTGATCACCATCGTGCGGATGCTGTTGGGTCTGCGCCCTGCGGTGGCGGCCGAATTGCCGCCTCCGCCGGTGGCCGAGGCCAAGGAAGACGCCAGCAATACCGGTGAGACCGACACGCCGTGACCCAGGTCCGTTCGGACGCCATTCTCGAACGAATGATGGCGCTGCACCCCAAGGTGATGGACCTTGTGTTGGACCGTGTCTGGCGCTTGCTGGGCGCCCTGGGAAATCCGCAAAACGATCTGCCGCCCGTGGTTCATATCGCCGGAACCAATGGAAAGGGGTCGACCCAAGCCATGATCCGCGCGGGGCTTGAGGCTGACGGCCACCGTGTGCACGCCTATACATCGCCGCATCTCGCGCGCTTTCATGAACGCATCCGGCTGGCGGGTACATTGATCACCGAAGACAAGCTGACCAGCTTGCTCGATGAATGCTACACTGCGAATGACGGCGCACCGATCACCTATTTCGAAATCACAACGGTCGCGGCCATCCTTGCGTTCGCGCGGACCCCGGCGGATTATACCTTGCTCGAAGTTGGGTTGGGCGGGCGTCTGGATGCAACCAACGTGGTCGACGCGCCTGCCTTGAGCGTGATCACCCCGGTGTCCATCGACCATCAGCAATACCTTGGCGACACGCTGGCGGAAATTGCCGGCGAAAAGGCCGGTATCATCAAGCGACGCACCCCCTGTGTGGTGGCCCGACAAGAAGACGATGCGCTGGACGTCATTGAAGCCCAGGCGCGCAGGCTGGGCGCACCCCTGTCTGTCCACGGACAGGACTGGCACGTTGCAAGCGAGCACGGGCGCCTTGTGTATCAAGACGACCGGGGCTTGCTCGATCTGCCGATGCCAAGCTTGCTTGGCCAGCACCAGGTCCAGAACGCCGGCACGGCAATCGCCGCTCTGCGCAGGCTTGGCGCCAGCGACACAGCATGCGAAGCGGCCGTCGTTGTTCCGGTGTGGCCCGCGCGCATGCAACGTCTTCGCAAAGGTCCGTTGGTCGATCTGGCCAACCCAATCGAACTCTGGTTGGACGGCGGGCACAATCGTGCAGCGGGCGAAGCACTGGCCGAAACGCTGGCATCGCTTGCGCCGCGCCCCACCCACCTGATTTGTGGCATGTTGAACACCAAGGATGTGGCCGGCTATCTGCGCCCCTTGTCCAAAGTCGCCGCCAGTCTGGTAGCGGTATCCATTCCGGGCGAAACGAATACGATGGATGCCGCGCAAACCTGTGAAATTGCGAAGTCGGTCGGGATGCCTGCCACGTCGGCGCCATCTGTGCCCCACGCGGTAGCCAAGATCGCAGAGGAAACTGCCAGCGGGCGCATTTTGATATGCGGGTCACTCTATCTTGCCGGTCGAATTCTACGCGATCACGGCTGACAATTTCGCGACGGGCACCGTGCCTGCATTTCTCGGCTTAGTTCCGGGGCGCCATCGCTTTTCAGCAAGACTTTCGCGCCCAAGCGCGACTTCCCCCCAAAACCCGAACACAATTTCGAACGGCCAGCCAATCGTACCTTTGGAAACGTCAGATTGGTATATCTTCAGGGTCCACACCCCAATCTGCGGCTTGCATTTCACGCAGTCGGCTTGCCGTGCGTTCGAATTCAAACCGCCCTTCACCTTCGACATAGAGCTGTTCGGGCGGGGCGGCGGCGGATGCAACAAGGCGCACTTTTGCCTCGTACAGGGCATCGATCAAAGTGACGAACCGTTTGGCTTCATTGAAATTCGAGCGGCCCAGCTGCGGGATATCTTCGAGCAATAGCACTTTCACCGCGTCCGCAACGGCCAGATAGTCACCAGGCCCCAGCATCGTGCCGCACAGGTCCCAAAACCGCGCGCGGGCGATCCCATTCCGATACGCCGGCAACACGACCTCGCGTTTTTTCACGATGAGTTTGAGAGGCGCGGCCTCGCCTCCGGTCAGGTCGTGCCAGATATCATCCATCGCAGTGCGTGCCTGCGCATCGGCCGGGGTGAAATAGACAGGCGTCCCGGTCAGCCGGCCTTGCCGGTAATCGACCGGCGAATGCAGGTGATGCACGACCATCCGCTCTTTGATCAGGTCGATAAACGGCCGGAAAAGCTGGCGGTTGAGACCATCCTTGTAAAGATCGTCCGGCACCCGGTTCGAGGTCGTGACAACCACCACCCGTTCTTCGAACAGCAGGTCGAACAAGCGCCCCACAATCATCGCGTCAGTGATGTCTGTGATCTGCATTTCGTCGAAGCAAAGCAGCCGTACATCCTTTGCAACAGCTTTTGCGATCTTGGACAGCGGCTCATCAACGCCAGCATCGCGTTCGCGCGCAAGGCCGGTGTGGATTTCCTGCATGAAGGCGTGAAAGTGGACGCGGCGCGAGGGGACGGGCGCAGCTTCGTGGAACAGGTCCATAAGCATGGATTTTCCACGCCCGACACCGCCCCACATATAAAGGCCGCGGGGCGGCTCGGGTGGTTTTGCGAACAAGCCGCGCAGGCCCGAAGCAGGCTTGCGTTCGGCCAGTGCGCTGCGAATGCGCTCAAGTTCGGGCAAGGCCCCCTCTTGCGCGGGATCACGTTGCAAATCGCCCGCCTGCACCCGCTGTTCGTAAATCTGTTGAATCGTCTGGCTCATTTTTGCCGGTCTAGCCTGCCGGGCGGGATTAGGAAAGATGATGAATGGCAGAACGATTGTTCATTTGACCTTACGACAGGTCTGGGCAATGCATTGATCGAACAGGAGATCCCGATGAACCACACACGCGCTTCGCTCGTGACCCCAGTGCTGATTGCCGGTTGCGGCATCATCATGATCAATTTTGCCATTCGCGCGTCGTTCGGTGTGTTCCAGATTCCGATCGCGCAAGATTATGGGTGGCTGCGCAGCGAATTTTCCATGGCCATCGCGATCCAGAACCTGGCATGGGGCATCGGCCAGCCGATTTTTGGCGCATTGGCCGAACGGCTTGGCGAACGGTTGGCCATCACCCTTGGCGCGGGAATGTACGCGGCCGGGCTTTTGCTGTCATCCTTCGCAACGACGCCCGAAGCGCATCAAATGTTAGAGGTGCTGGTTGGTTTCGGCATCGCAGGGACGGGCTTTGGCGTGATCTTGGCAGTTGTCGGGCGCGCGGCAAGCGATGCGCACAGGTCCATGTCGCTGGCCATCGCCACGGCTGCAGGATCCGCCGGGCAGGTGTTCGGCGCGCCTTTGGCGCAGTGGCTGCTTGGCATGATGCCGTGGCAATCGGTCTTTGTCATTTTTGCAATCGCGATCCTTTGCACGCTGGCCTTTCTTCCGATGTTGCGCACCGGGCGGCCCGCAACCAAATCCGAGCTTGAGGAAACTCTTGGTCAAATCCTGATTCGGGCGGGCCGGGATCCCAGTTTTACGCTGATTTTCCTTGGCTTTTTCTCATGCGGGTACCAGTTGGCTTTCGTGACCGCGCATTTCCCCGCCTTGGTGACGGAAATGTGCGGGGCGATTGACCCGTCCGGCACCCTTGCCTCATTGGGAATATCGACGACGGCCACCTTGGGGGCGGTCGCAATTTCGCTGATCGGGGTTGCCAACATCGCCGGGACATTGCTGGCCGGATACCTGGGAAATCACTTCCCAAAGAAGTACCTACTTGCCGGTATCTATACCGGTCGCACCATTGCGGCCGCGCTGTTCATTTCGCTTCCGATCACACCGATTTCGGTGCTGGTTTTTTCGGTCGCGATGGGGGCGATGTGGTTGGCGACGGTGCCGCTGACCTCAGGTTTGATCGCCCATATTTACGGGCTGCGGTATATGGGCACGCTCTACGGGATCGTATTTTTCAGCCATCAGTTGGGCAGCTTTCTAGGCGTTTGGCTGGGCGGCCGACTGTATGACATTTACGGGGACTACACGATGGTGTGGTGGATCGGGGTCGGTGTTGGTGCGTTTTCGGCCATCGTGCATCTGCCGGTGCGCGAAAACCGGCCAGCGCCGGTCGCAGTTTAGGTGTCGCGGCGGAATTCCACGATTGCCCGACTGACTTCGCCCGGATGCGTGGCGGGCAGCCAGTGTGAAGCCCCCGCAATCGTGGCGTGCCGGGCATCGCGATTGACCTTCGCCAGGCATCCGACGGCACTGGCCTGGATCTGGGCATCCTTTTCGCCCCAAATGGCCAGAACGGGCACATGGGCGCGTTGGATTTCGGCCATGTCTTTTTCTGCGTCGTCCGCCAGCATATGGCGCATGCTGGACAGTACGCTGGTCAAATACCCTTTTTGGTCCAGTTGCGCATTCTGTCGCCGGGCCAGATCCGGCACCGCCGTTTCCACCCCGGCAAGACGGTTGTTTTGACGCCGCAGTTTCCGTCCGCCCAATCCAAAAAACAGCCAGTCCCCGATCCAGCCCCGATCGCGCACCATACGCGTCACTGCGGTCGCGCGAATTGCGAACCCGGCGGGGGCCAACAGGATCAAACGCTCGACAAATTCAGGTTCTTCGGCGGTCTGGGCGATCGCAATCTGCCCGCCCATGGAATATCCTAAAAGCGAATACTCTTGCACGCCTTCATGCGCCAAAAGCTCGCGCAGCTGGCGTAGGAAAAACTCGCGCGTTTGTGGCCTAGGCGGTGCATCCGAAAGGCCGCGCCCATAGAGATCATACGTGAGCACCCGGTAGCCCATGGTGGTCAGATTGCGCACCAAGCCGTCCCAGATAAAACTGGGGGTAGACAGCCCGTGCACACAAACAAGAACGTCGCCATCCACCGGCCCGTGCCATTCATAGTACGTTTTGCCATCCGTCAACTTGGCCAGCGCGCCGGGCGCCGCATCATAGGCTTTGCCGGAAGGCCTGCTCTTGCGCGCCTCGAACGCGAAGGGCGCCACAGCAATCGCTAGAATGAATGCGCCAATGATAACCCAGATCATGTCATGTACCTTGCACCGTCGCATGGCCAGAATAGGGCGGCATAAATGCGCGGACCCAGAGGATCACTTGGCTTCACCGGGCGATAGAAGCCCGTCAGCCACAAGCCGATTGGCCCAACCTTGCGGGCCATCGAACAGGTGCGCTTGCCATCCGCGTGCGCGCGCGGTGGATATGTTGTCCGCGCGATCGTCAGTGAACAGCAACCGGTCGGGGGCGATCCCGCAGGCCTCTTCCACCATCTGATAGATGCGCGGGTCGGGTTTGATCACGCCCATGTGGCCCGACACAAACGCCTGATCGAACTCACTCAGAAAATCATAGTGGGTCTGGGCATAGGCGAAACTGTCGATTCCGAAATTTGTCAGGGCGAATACAGGCACGCCCTTTGTGCGCAGCGCGCGGAGCAGCCGCACAGAATGGTCAATCGCCGGGCGCGCCATTTCGATCCAGTCGTCGAACCACATGCGAATTTCGTGCTGAAAATCGGGGTGGCGTTCGGCCGTGGCATAGATCGTCTCTTTAAAGGGCCCTCCGCTGTCGATGACATCGTTCATCGCATGCAGATCGATGGTATCGAACAGGGCGCGACGGCGCTCTTCGCCAATTTCCCGGTCGTAGTGGCGTTCAGGTTGCCATTCGATCAGCACGTTGCCGATATCGAAAATCACTGCGTCGATCATTTTGCCTCCGTTGCAGCTTTGCGCACCGCCCGTTCCAGTGCATCGAGAAAACGCGACCGGTCGGATTTGGAAAAGGCTTTGCCGCCACCCTGGCGAAACGGATCGGCGGCGCGAATATCTGCCATCAGGTCGCGCGTTGCCAATACATTGCCGATATTGGCCCGGGTCAGCGCCTCGCCGTTATGTTTGAGGACCTGCGCGCCGCCTTCGACGCATTTTGCGGCTAGGGGAATATCCCCCGTCACGACCACGTCCCCCCGCCCGGCGCGCTCGGATATCCACATGTCTGCGATGTCTGGGCCTTCGGGAACGATCACCGTTTCCACCAACGGGTTTTGCGATGGGCGCAGTCCACCGTTGGACACCACGAACATCCGCAGCTTGTGCCGGGTGGCCACACGCTCGGCTTCGGCCTTAACCGGGCAGGCATCGGCGTCGACGTAAATCACGCCCAAAGCGCCTCGGCGTGGAAATTCACGTGATCTTCCATGAAGGACGCCACGAAGAAATACGAGTGATCGTAGCCCGGTTGCATTCGGAAAACCCCCTGTTGGCGCCGCGCCGCCATTGCTGTTGCCAGTGTTTCAGGGCGCAGCAGGTCAACGAACTGATCCTGGGTCCCGATGTCAATCAGAACCGGCCCGTCAAAACCGTTTTCGGCCATCAAAATGGACGCATCATGTGCGCGCCAAGTTTCCGGATTGCCCCCCAGATACGCGCCAAATTGCTTGGCCCCCCAATCGCTGTCGGTCGGATTGCAGATTGGCGAAAAGGCCGAAACCGACCGGAAGCGACCCGGCATCGACATAGCCAGCGTGAGCGCGCCGTGCCCGCCCATTGAATGTCCGGTTATCGCCTGGCAGTCCCGATCCAAAGCAAAATGTTCAAATACCAGTGCGGGCAGCTCGTCGGCCACGTAATCCCACATCTTGAAGTGTTTTGCCCAAGGGTCTTGGGTCGCATTGACATAAAACCCTGCGCCCTGACCCAGATCATAAGCGTCGTCGTCAGCGACATTTTCGCCGCGCGGAGAGGTGTCTGGATATACGACGGCCAAACCCTGTTCCGCAGCCCATGCTTGCGCCCCGGCCTTGATCATCGCGTTCTCATGGTTGCATGTCAGGCCCGACAGAAACCAAAGAACCGGGACCGCACCATCTTGCGCCTCGGCAGGCTGGAAAAGGCCGAATGTCATTTCCGTGCCGGTCGCAGCACTTTGATGGGAATAAACGCCCTGAATGCCGCCAAAGCACCTATTTTCCGATAAGGTTTTCACGTGTCATCACCTTTGAAAAATGCTGAAGAGTTGTCCAGCAGCGTTTTTACCCTGGCGGCGTCCAGCCCGGGCGCATTTGTTGCCGCGCGGTCAGTTGCCAGGATCATCTTTGGTTTCTCATGTGCCGTGCGTCCACACAAGCCCCGCACACAGTGCTGATCGACCCCTGCCAACCCTTCAGCGGGCGCGTATTGAACACCCGAATAGAGTTTGGCCGTGTTGGCGCGACGACCCCCGCACGCAATTTATTTGTGTATCAGCCACATTGCGCTGGCCTGCCAAAAGGAACGGCATTTGGTCTGCTGGACGTTTGACACTTCTCTGGCAGGCAGTTGGTTGGGTGTCGCGGTGGGTCAACGCAATAGCCAAGAAAAAGCCGTGTTTTTTGATCTTCTATTAGAAAACCGTCAAGTTTATCCTGAGTTGAGGAGTGGCCATGAACAAACCGATTTCGTCGATCAAAAAAGGCAGAAAATTCGATCAGGTACTGGACGGTGCCCGAACGGTGTTCATGCGCAACGGGTTCGAAGCCACCGGTGTTGATGACATCGCCCGCGAGGCCGGGGTATCCAAGGCCACCTTGTATTCCTATTTCCCGGACAAACGGATGCTCTTCATCGAAGCGGCGTCGCGTGAATGCTTGCGGGTCACTCAGGGCCATCTGGAAACCGCAGACTTGACGCGCCCGCCGTCAGAAGTGTTGCCCGAAGCCGGGCGCAAGATCTTGAAGTTCTTGCTGTCAGACGTTGGACAAAACATATTTCGAATCGGCGTGACAGAATCCGGTCGCTTCCCCGAATTGGCCCGAAAATTCTATGAAAGCGGGCCGAAACTGATGCGCGATACCCTGGGCTTGTACCTGCGCGCGGCGACTGAGCGCGGAGAATTGGTCATCAACGATGTCGATCTGGCCGCCGAGCAATTTGCCGAACTTTGCAAGGTGCATTTGCACCCTTGTTGCCTGCTGGGTCTGAAAGAGCAGCCAACCGAAGCCGAGATCGACCGCGTCATCGATGGCGCGGTCGACATGTTTCTGGCGCGGTACGGGGTCTAATCTACCCGCCTGACCTGCAGCTGATTGCCTTGGCTGCGGGTTTCGAACCGCGACAAACCTTCAATCAGGTCCGACAGCTTGCGCTTGCCGTAGGTCCGCGTGTCAAAATCGGGATTGTCCGCCACGATATACTGGCCCAACTGCCCCAACGCGTACCAGTCATCGTCTTGGGCAATTTTGTCCATCGCCCTCAGAATCAGCGGTATCGCGTCTTGAACAGGCAGTTTGCCGGCGGTCTTTTCGCCCTTGGGCGCCGGTTCGTCGACGATGTTTTCAATCAGAATGAACCGGTTGCAGACGTTGCGCAGGCTGTCCGGGGCCTTTGACTCGCCGATGCCGATCACGTCCAGCCCCTGTTCGCGGATGCGGTTGGCCAGTGCGGTGAAATCGCTGTCCGAGCTGACCAGCACAAACCCGTCAAACCGTCCCGTATGAAGGATATCCATCGCATCAATCACCAACCCGATGTCACTGGCATTTTTGCCGACCGTGTTGGCGGTTTCCTGATGAGCGACCAGGCCCAATTCGCGGACCTCTCGCGACCATTTGTTCAGTCGGTCAGATGACCAATCGCCATAGACCCGCCGCAAGGCAGGTTCGCCAAAAGATGTAACTTCCTTGAGGATCGCACCGGCATATTTCGCCGGGATATTGTCAGCGTCGATCAAAACAGCATAGAGCGGGCGGGTTTCAGGCATGAGCCCTCCTAAAGGTCTTTGTGAAGGATCAGGGCATCGACATAGCCCAAACTCGGGTGATGAAAAGCGCGTGGTTGGCGACCAACCTCGCGAAATCCTGCCCTTAGCCATGTATCTACGGCCCGGGCGTTGCTGGCCAGTACGAAATTGAACTGCATGGCTTTGAACCCCAGATCGCGGGCTTGGTCCTGCGCATGTTCCAGCATGGCACGGGCAACGCCGCGGCCTTGGGCCTGCGTGGCGGTGATGAAACCGCAATTGCACACATGGCTGCCCCCGCCCTTCTGGTTACGTTTGAGGTAATACGTGCCCAATCCGTCGCCCGCCAGATATGCGTGTTCAGCCAGCCAATAGGCCAGCGCGTCAACGCGGCTGATGTCGGTATCGATCGCATAGGTGTCGCCCGCGCGGAATACGGGCCTGAGTATCGCCCAAACGGCATCATCCGCATCGCCATGGCTGATCGCTTCAATTTGCATTGGCCGCTCCGTAAATTTCCCTGCCAAAATTCCCTGCCAAAAACACCTGTCCGGCAACGCCGGGCAGGTGTTAATCTGCGATCTGTGCCGCAATTAGTAAAGCACGACCGAGCGAATGCTCTCTCCCTTATGCATCAAATCAAACGCTTTGTTGATGTCATCCAGAGGCATGGTGTGCGTGATCATCGGGTCGATCTCGACCTTGCCGTCCATGTACCAGTCGACGATCTTGGGCACATCGGTCCGGCCTTTGGCGCCGCCGAACGCGGTCCCTTTCCACACACGCCCGGTCACCAACTGAAACGGCCGCGTACTGATTTCCGCGCCAGCCGGGGCCACGCCGATCACAACGGACACGCCCCATCCGCGATGCGAACATTCCAGCGCATCGCGCATCACCTGAACGTTGCCAGTGGCATCAAAGGAATAGTCGACGCCGCCAATCTGATCCAGCTCGGTGCGGGTCAGCTTGGTGATCTCTTCGACCACAGTCCCGTCGACCTTCGAAGGGTTGATGAAATGCGTCATGCCGAATTTCTTGGCCATCTCGGCCTTGCTGTCGTTCAGATCGACGCCAATGATCATGTCGGCGCCCGCCATGCGCAGCCCTTGGATCACGTTCAAACCGATCCCCCCAAGACCGAACACGGCTGCGGTCGATCCGATTTCGACCCCGGCCGTATTGATGACCGCGCCTATCCCGGTCGTCACGCCACAACCGATGTAGCAAATCTTGTCAAACGGGGCGTCCTTGCGCACCTTGGCCAACGCAATTTCGGGCATGACCGTGTGGTTCGCAAAGGTCGAGCAGCCCATGTAATGATAGATCGGTGTACCGTCGAGCATGGAAAAGCGCGTGGTTCCGTCGGGCATCAGGCCCTGTCCCTGAGTGTTGCGGATCGCCGTGCACAGGTTGGTTTTTCCTGACAGGCACGCGTAACATTCGCGACATTCCGGCGTATAAAGGGGAATGACGTGATCGCCGGGCTTTAACGTGGTGACACCTTCGCCGATCTCCATGACAACACCCGCGCCCTCATGGCCCAGAATTGACGGGAACAATCCTTCGGGATCTGCCCCAGACAGGGTGAATTCGTCAGTATGGCAAATGCCCGTGGCTTTGATTTCAACCAAGACCTCGCCCGCTTTCGGGCCGTCCAGGTTGACCTCCATGATCTCCAGCGGCTTGCCTGCTTCCAACGCAACTGCAGCGGTTGTTTTCACGATATTTCCCTCGCGGTAATAATCTGGTTAGTTTTCAGTCATAGGGACATGGGGCAAAAGGACCATCTGATGAAAATTGTTGTTGCGATAGCCCTGTGCGGGCTGGCCGCTTGCGCCCAGCAAGAAGATAGCTTTCCCAAATTGGCCTCGATCGAAAAACAGGCCTGCCCTGCCCCCGCGATCCAGACGCTAGTTGGCGCGGACCGGAGCGCGGCGCTCGGGTATGAATACACCCCAAAGCGCGTGATCGACCCGACAACGGCCGTCACGCGCGATTACGTGCGGAACCGGTTGAATTTCCGCATTGACGATCAGGGGTATATCACCGGCATTTTCTGCGGCTGACCCCTATAATTTATAATCGGAATGGCAGGCTTTACAGGCACCGCCCAAGGCCCCCATAGCCGCACCGATATCAGCTTCGGCACTGATGGTGATTCCGGCGGCGGCTTTTTCCAGGGCTTCGGCCTTGGCGACGAAGTCATCCCAATTCGTCCAGATTTCCGGCTTGGCTTCGGATTTTGGGTCGGTTTCCTGCGGCTCGAACAAGGCAGGCACTTTGGCGGCGGCGACCTCAATACTGTCGACTGCCCCTTGCGCGGCAACGGCATCAAAGGCCATCGCGCCCTTGGCCATATCGCCGAGTGTCTTCATGCCACCGCCGATGGTTTTCATAGCCGCCATCCGCGCTTTCACGGCCTCGTTGGTCACTTCGCTGTGTGCCAGTGTGGGCATGGCGGCGAGGGCAGCGATGGCAAAAAGTTGTTTGATCATCTGGTAGTCTCCTTGTTGGCTACATCCCGACTTTAATGCGCAATGACTGAAAGAATAATCACAAAGACTCGACTCGGCGCAGACGCGCCAATAAGTTTGGAACAAATCATGAACAATTTGACTCCATGCCCAATCGTCGCATCCTGTCCTTATGGTTTCCCCGCCTTGGGGCCGACCGCCTGATCCGTTCGGGCCGCGGCCCTGTCATGTCCGATCAGCCGTTTGCCGTAGTGCGCGATACGGGGCAGGCACAGGTGCTGACATGGCTGTCGCCCGCGGCCAGCGCGCGGGGCCTGACCGCGGGACAGCCGATCCGTGATGCCCGCGCGCTTTGTCCCGGGCTGATAACACATCTGCACAGCGATCAGGCGGATGCGGTTTTTTTGGCCAGTTTGCGTCGATGGGCAGGCAAGTTCACACCCTGGGTGGGGGTCGAACCCCCGGCGTCGTTGGTCTTGGATATTACCGGGTGCGCACATCTGTTCGGCGGGGAAGAGGGGCTGGTGTCTCAAATCAATGCCGAATGCACTGACCTCGGGCTCGCTGTACGGGCTGGCTTGGCCGATACAGTCGGCGCAGCCTGGGCGCTGGCGCGGTATGCCGGCCGCGCGCCGGAAAACGACCTGAACGGGGATGCGATCGACCAAGAAGCCCGCGCCACCCGCTCACGCGCGGCCAAGCGGCGGCATTGGGAACGCGGCGGCGCGGCCCCCAGCCAGAATTTGGCCGCGCCACCCGAACTGACCATTTCTATCCCCGGCAAGGCGCATATGGCCCTGTCCCCCCTGCCCGTGGCCGCACTGCGGCTGGACCAAGACACAACAGCCGCGCTGGCGCGGGTGGGATTGAAACGGGTAAGCGATGTGATCGGGATGCCCCGTGCAGCCCTGGCCCGGCGGTTTGGGCGCGGGCTGGTCAAACGGCTGGACCAGGCCTTGGGCAGGGAACCTGAACCTGTCTCTCCTCTGCGGGCCGATACGCATTTTGCCGTGCGCCTGACCCTGCCCGATCCTATCGGGCTGACCGATGACCTGATCGCCGGGATTGACCGGCTGCTGCCTGCGCTTTGCGCCAAGTTGCAGGACAAGGGGCGCGGCGCGCGACGCATCCGCCTGCAAGCGTTTCGCGCCGACCAAGGGACCGAAACGTTCGAAGTCGGGCTGGCCCGTCCAACCGACAGACCCGACGCCTTGCGCCCGCTTTTGCTGATGAAGCTTGACGATATCGACGCGGGCTTCGGCATCGATACGTTGCGGATCGAAGCCCATGTGACCGAACCTTTGACCCACCATCAACACAAGGGCCAATTGGACGCGGCCCGCACCGCAACCCAAGCACAAGCCCTTGGCACCGGCGGGATTGACGCGTTGGTGGGGCGCTTGGGTACGCGGATCGGGCTGGAAGCCATGACGCGCCTGCACCCCGCTGACAGCCATCTGCCTGAAAAGGGTGCGCAGGTTCTGGCCGCAGCCTGGTCCGAGCCTGCATCCGCTCCGTGGCCGGCATTGGGACGGCCGCGCCCCCTACTGCTCTGGGCACCGGAACCGGTGCATGCCGATGGCGCGACACCCCGCCCACCGATCCGGTTCCGATGGCGGGGGCGGCGACTTTGCACAGTCGAATGTTCCGGACCCGAACGGATCGCACCCGAATGGTGGCTGGACGATCCGAACTGGCGCACCGGCGTGCGCGATTATTGGCAGCTGACCTGCGCCGAAGGCGAACGTCTGTGGCTGTTCTATGCCCATGGGGGAACGATGTCGGCGGGCTGGTTCTGTCACGGATCGTTTTGCTGACCCAAAAAGGAAGAAGACCCGGATGCCGAAGCATCCGAGCCTTGCAAAACCAGTCCCCGGCGTCACGAACTGGGTGGGGGCTGTAAAGACCGCAACACCGGGGGCAGCGCTTTCGTTCGCTGTAGGAACGTTATCGCCGTCAATCGGGGCGGTATGAGGGAGCGATTGGGAAACCGTGCCGGTCATTTCAAGGCAATTTCGCGGCAGGCTTGATTTCGCGCGACGAAGGACGCAAGCTTTTTCCATGACAATCCAGACACCCACCCCGTTCCCCGGTCAATCTGTCCACGAACGCGTGGCTTTCGACCGGCGCGAACTGGGGCAGATCATGGGGCTCTATGGTCGCATGGTTGCCGCTGGCGAATGGCGCGACTATGGCATGTCCTTTCTCAAGGACGCCGCCATATTTTCAGTATTCCGCCGCACCGCCGAGCATCCCATTTACCGCATTGAAAAACGTCCCAAGCTGCGGAAAATGCAAGGGCAATACTGCGTCATCGGCATGGATGGGCAGATCCTGAAACGCGGCCACGATCTGGCAACCGTCCTGCGGGTGTTAGAGCGCAAGCTGATCCGCGCCATCGACTAGATGCGCCGCCGCGCCGTCACGGCCCCGCCGCCTTGCGCCGCGATCCGGTGGATCGCATCATCGATCCCCTCATAGGCCACGGCCATATCATTGGCGTTGGCATGGATCAGGCGTCTCTCGTCGACACAGAGCGCCACATGCCCTTTCCAGAACACCAGATCGCCGCGCTGAAGCGGCGTCTCTGTGGCAATCTCTTCTCCTATTTTCTCTTGCATGTCACTGTCGCCGGGACACGCCTTACCGCATGCCCAAAGCGCCGCCTGCACCAACCCCGAGCAATCGATCCCCCCCATGCTGTTGCCGCCCCACAGATACGGCGTGCCCAGATATAGCGCAGCGACGGCCACCGGATCTTTCATCACCTCGCTGCGCGGGGCAATTTGGTGCCCCGGGATAAACCCACCTTCGCGCGTGCGGACGAACCGGCCCTCAGTGGCAACAACCTTGACTTGCGCACCAAAGCTGAGGGATAGACGCGCGTCGGCTTTTTCAGACGGCGCGGCATAGAGCAAACAGGACCGCGCAATCACGCGATGACTGGGGGCGTCATCAGCCCCGAGATCCCCCCGCCGCACGTAACCGACATACCCATCCCGTGGCGCGATCCCAAAAGCCCATCCATCCCGGGTTTCCAGAACGTCAAACCTTCGCCCCATCAGCATTTGCCTGTCGCGCGCACCGCCCGGTGCGCCGCACAAATCGGTCACCGGCACCGTGACCCGGTGCGGCTCAGGACGCACGTAACGTTCGGCGCAAACGCGGTCCTCCCACCCGGCGGGTGCGACGCGACCATTGCAAGGGGTCAGGCGCCGATCGCTCACAGATTCAGCAGGCCGGGCAAGGCATCGAACAGCGCGCGTGCACCCTGCCCGGTTCCGCCCTTGCTGCGGCCAGGTTTGGCCGTGGGGTTCCAGCCGTAGATGTCGAAATGCATAAAGCGCGGCGTGTCCGTCACAAAGCGCCGCAAGAACAGCGCGGCGGTAATTGCGCCACCAAAGCCACCCTTGGGCGCGTTGTCCAGATCGGCGATCCCCGGTTCGATCATTGTCTCATAGGGGTCATGAAATGGCAGGCGCCAGGTTGGATCGGCAACGCGGGCCGCTGCGGCCTCGACGGTCTGCGCGTCTTCGTCCCGCTGCGAGAAATAGGCCGCAAGGTCGGGACCGACCGCCACGCGCGCCGCGCCAGTGAGTGTCGCCATCGAAATCACCAGGTCCGGCTTGTCTTCATCGGCAAGCGCCAAGGCATCGGCCAACACCAGGCGTCCTTCAGCGTCCGTATTGTTGATTTCGACAGTCAGGCCCTTGCGCGACGTCAGGATGTCCTGGGGGCGAAACGCATTGCCAGAGACCGAATTTTCCACCGCCGGGATCAGCACGCGAAGACGCATCGGCAGATCCATCGCCATGATCATATACGCTAGGCCCAAAACGGTGGCAGCACCACCCATGTCCTTTTTCATCAGCCCCATCGACGCGCCGGGTTTGAGGTTCAGCCCACCCGTATCAAAGCACACACCCTTGCCGACCAATGTCAGGCACGGACCAGCGTTGCCCCACGTCATATCGATCAAACGCGGCGCGCGGGGAGAGGCGCGCCCCACCGCATGAATCATCGGGAAATTCTTCTCCAACAATGCTTCGCCCGAGATGACCGAGACTGCGGCATCGAATGTCTCGGCCAGATCCTTCGCGGCCGCCTCAAGTTCGTCTGGGCCCATATCCGACGCTGGCGTGTTGATCAGGTCCCGCGTCAAATACTCGCCCGTTGCGATCACTTCGATCCGTGCGGCATCTACCCCGTCGGGCGCGATCAGTTGTGCTTTCGGACCAGTCGATTTCGCATACTTGTCAAAATTATAGCCGGCCAAAAGCCAGCCAAGGGCGGCCTGATGCAATTCATCGCCCGTCAAGTCGCATTTCAAAGACCATGTCCCTGCTGGCAAGGCCCCGCGCGCCGCAGCAAGACCGAACCGACCACGCAATCGCGCTTGGTGATCACCCAAACCGCAGATGGCGCCTTGAATGCCGGACCCTCCGGGCAATACCAGCACCTTGCCAATATCTGGCTGAAAACCGTTGGCTTCGATCCACTCACGCGTTGCCGCATCTTGCCCGGTCATCCAGCGGTCAAATTCTTCCTTCGTCACCGCGAAGAGCGGGCGCGCCGTATCATCAGGTTCAGCAAAGGTAAGGGTCATTACAAGCTCCGGCCGAGGAAATTTCCGTCAGCCTAAGCCGTTTGTCAGCGCCCGCAACCGGAATTCACTGCCTCAAATCGTGGCATCCTGCAAATCCCAAACGGCCATGAGCGACCCTTCTCCGATCCTGATCAAACGGCTCACGCATGCCCCGAGTGCCGCGGCATCGCCCTTGTCCGACAGCGCAACTACATCCGCAGCGACCCGCGCGAATGTCTCCATCCCGATCTGTTCGGAAATCGCAATCATTGAACGGGCCGCCCGCTGCATTTCCACAAGTTCCCCGCGCTTGAACAATCGTTCAACGCGCGCCAATCGCGCTGCAAGCTCTTCCATTGCGCGCGCAACGACACCCTCGGCCCCGGAGGGACCCAGTTGCATATACAAATGTTCTAGCCGGTCATGGTCCAGCCGAACTTTTTCTTCGATACGCAGTTTCACCACCATAGCATTGTACCCCAAAATTCTGCCCCCACAGAAAACTCACACTCAATATCGCGCACTTAGTTCAAGAAAAGATTTAACGTCCAGCCAATTGTCTCTCGAAATTCACGAAAATCCTCACTACAACGTCATGGATTTGTTTCCCGAAAACACAAAGGATAGCCGGATGAACTACGCAAAACCTCTGCCGACTTACCTGGCCAAACGGTATGAAGGTTGGAAAGCCACAACCTATTCCGAAAACAAGGCCTGGTATCGCCGTTTGGCTGACGAAGGGCAGCGCCCGCGCGCTATGGTCATTTCGTGCTGCGACTCACGTGTTCACGTCACATCGATTTTCGGGGCCGACCAAGGCGAATTCTTTATTCACCGCAACATCGCGAACCTGGTTCCAACCTATGAACCCGATGGCGATCATCACGGCACCTCGGCCACGGTTGAATACGCAGTCACCGCTCTGAAAGTCGCGCATCTCATTGTGCTGGGCCATTCAAGTTGCGGCGGCGTGCTGGGTTGCCACGACATGTGCAGCGGCAAGGCACCTGCGCTGGAAGAAAAGACGTCGTTCGTGGGGCGGTGGATGGATATCCTCAGACCAGGATACGACAAGGTTGCCGAAATCGAAGACCCTGCGGCCCGCTTGCGCGCCTTGGAACACCAGGCCGTTTTGACGTCGCTGGACAATCTCATGACTTTCCCTTTTGTGCGCGAGGCCGTCGAGCGTGAAACGTTGTCACTGCATGGCCTGTGGACGGACATCGGCGAGGGCGGACTGTATCAATACATCCCCGCAACACAGGAATTCGAGGCGATCTGATCAGGCCGCGTGAGGCGTCTGGATCTGGCGTGTAGACACGAAACGCGGGGCCGAACGGTGCGCCCGGCGACGGGTGTCATCCGTGACGATCTGACGTGCGGCTTCGGAACCGTCTTCAAGACCGGGCACCGGGCCGAACACGTTGGTGACGGATGCGGTGCGCAAGGCATACATACGCAGGGCACGGGTACGGTTGGCGCGGGCTTTTTCGATCATGTTGGTCATTTGTTAGCTCCTTTTTGATAGTCAGGTGTTCAGGCGAAACAATTTCCATGGCAGCGGGCGCATTTCCCACTTTGGATCGCGCTTGGAAAGAACAGTTGGCACATTTCCCGGCGGGATAGGCCCTCTCTGGTCTTTGCCTTGGCACTTCGTCTTGCCGAAGTCTTGACCGGCTTTACCGGCTGCGCTTCGGCAAGAAGCGTGTCGAAATTGAACGAAACTCTGAACATCGAATTTCCTTGCTCTCTCGTTGCTCCCACCAACAATTGAGCACGAGTGCTCAAGGGCGTCTCGGGTGTTAACGAGAGAGTTTTAATCAATATTCCGAACGTTACGAGCCGGCCATATTTGGCCGTCGCAATTTCAAGAACTTAGCGGAAATAGGGAATGAATTAGGCGCGGAGTTACAATTTTCTTAAAGCGTTTTCAGCAGGTTACGGAAATGTCAAACGCACATTGCTGCCACATTGTCGGCACCGCATTGCCTTCAGTGCCCCAGGTTTGCCGCGAATCCTCAACGCAGAATGTACCCCTCGGGCCATTTGATTCTATGTGACAGGGTGACATTCCATGTTTGGTCTGGCGCAACCTGATTCCGCCAGGCCAGAACCCCGCGTTTTCCATCAACATCCTCTTCAGTCGGGGTCGGGTCAGCGCTCCATGTGATCTGCAAGTCTTCCTGTTCGGAATAGGGAACACGGTCCATCAGACGGACATCCCACGCACGGTCGGTGATATTTTCGACCCGCAGCACGACCTGTTCGGTGGTTTCATTGGCGCGTGTTATGATCCCGCTGTCGCCTTCCAGCCGGTCCCGGATAATCCGCTTGAGACGCAAACCGCGGATTTCGCCCAAACCGATTTCCTTGCTGGCATTTGGCACAAGCATCGGAAGCTGCCCGCCACCCGCCAAGAGACCATCGCGATAGAAGGTCGCCTGACCGGGCAACAGAACCTCGTCGGTGATGTTCTTGACCTTGGCCCGCAGAAAAGCGGTCTCATATTCTTGTGGCACAGCAATCGCATAGAGATCGGCCAGATCGAAAGACAACATGTCCAGCTCGACCTGTGTGACTTGGCCGCCAAGCTCGGACGACGCGACGTCCATCTTGGCAGCGGGCGCATACCGCACATCCATCCCAAGATACTGGGTTGCAACATGATCGCGACGCTCGGCCTGAACGGCCGCTTTCAGGCCCGATGCAAGACTGTCCATTTCCATGCGGGGCTGCGCCGGTTGCGGCGTTGGTTTTGCAATGCGCCGGGGCAGCGGCGCAGGTTCGCGCGCATCCAGAACGTCAGAAGGTGTGAGGGTCGAGAAACTGAGATCGACGTCGGTCCAATCTTGCCCCGTCTGCTGGGTCAGGCCAATGCGCCGCTTGATTTCGAGCATCGGGGTGTCGCCGGTGGTCACGCGCACCTCGTAATTCGGAGACCAAGATGCGTCAGCAGCGTGGGTTATCTCCAGCGTGCTCTCGAGCGCCGCATCGGCCGAGACGTTCAGGATGACCGACTGGAATACACCGGCTTTGGGCATGACTTCCTCGAGCGCTTCGCGCGCGCGGGCCAGATCACGTTCGGCCGCCGAGAAACGAAACGCGAGCGCCTCAAGCTTTTGCTGCGCCGCAATACGCGTCTTCATTCCGTCGGTGACCAGCCCCCCGACGACGCCGGCCAAATCATAGATGGCTTGGCGATCGGGCGTTGCGCCTTCCCCCTGCGAAAGACCCTTTGCAAATTCTATGCGGGCCTTGGCGGCCTCGATCGCCGCCTGCGCTTCTGCACGTTCGAGTTCAATTGCATGCAACGCAGACTGGGCTTCGGTGAAGACAGCTTGCGCTTGCTGGATTTCCGGGCGCTCGTAGAAGGTGGCCGATGCCAGAGACGCATCTACCACCTGCGTCGAAGACACAACCGCACCACCCCCGAGCGAAATTTGCATGGTCGCCGGATCGAACGGAGGCAAGTCTGTCACGATCAACCGATGCTGGCCCTTTGGCACGGAAACCTGGGCAATCCGGGTCACCAAGGCCCCGCGGGGATAGACCTCGGCCGACGCAACCGGGGCTTGGACCGAAAAATCCTCGGCAATGGCTGCAATCGGGAAAAACAAAATCGGAATAAGCGAATAGCGCAAGGCCCGGCCTCCTACAAATGAACGTAGACCAACTTTGCCTACCGTTAACCAAAAAACAAGGGCGCCCGAAAGCGCCCTTGTGCAAACATTCGTGTGTCATTGCGGCCGAAAGCCTGTTCAGCCCTTTTTCAGCACCCGGCGCCCCAAAAGCTCGGCAATCTGCACCGCATTCAGGGCCGCGCCTTTGCGCAGGTTGTCGCTGACGCACCACAGGTTGATCCCGTTGTCGATGGTACTGTCCTGACGGATGCGGCTGATAAAGGTCGCGAAATCCCCGACGCATTCGACCGGGGTGACATAGCCGCCGTCTTCGCGCTTATCAACGACCAGAACGCCAGGGGCCGTGCGCAGAATTTCGCGCGCTTCTTCTTCGTCCAGGTGGTCTTCGAATTCGATGTTGATCGCTTCGGAATGGCCAACGAACACGGGCACACGCACGCAGGTTGCCGTGACCTTGATCGCCGGATCGACGATTTTCTTCGTCTCAGCGACCATTTTCCATTCTTCTTTGGTCGAACCGTCTTCCAAGAAGACGTCGATGTGCGGGATCACGTTGAACGCGATCTGCTTGGTGAACTTCTTGGCCGGTTTGTCGTCTGTGGGATTGTACATCGACTTGGTCTGATCCCACAGCTCGTCGATACCTTCTTTTCCGGCACCCGACACCGACTGGTAGGTGTTGACAACAACGCGCTTGATCCGCGCGCGATCGTGTAGCGGTTTCAGCGCCACAACCATCTGCGCGGTCGAACAGTTGGGGTTCGCGATGATGTTCTTTTTTGCATACCCTTCGATGGCGTCCGGGTTCACCTCGGGCACGATCAGCGGGATGTCCGGATCATAGCGATAGAGCGATGAGTTATCGATCACCACGCAGCCGGCCTTGGCCGCTTTTGGGGCGTATTCCTTGGTCGCGGTCGACCCGACAGCAAACAGGGCCATGTCCCAGCCAGTGAAGTCAAAAGCATCAAGGTCCTGGGTGGTCAGTGTCTTGTCGCCAAAGCTGACTTCTGTGCCCAGCGACTTCCGGCTGGCAAGTACCGCGATTTCATCAACCGGAAACTCACGTTCAGCGAGGATGTTCAGCATTTCGCGACCCACGTTGCCCGTGGCGCCGACGACGACGACTTTATAGCCCATTTTCCTGCTCCTTAACTCCTGCACATCAGGTGTCTTGCGGTTCAGCGCTGGCACATAATCCAATGCGCACGCCGGTTAAAGGGAATTCGTGTGATTGGGCCTATTCCATCCGGTGATGCGTCACGCGCGGATCGGCATCAATCAGCGCCATGACCCAGGCTTCTTCCGCCCCGAAGTCGTGTGGAACCTTTGCCGCGTCGCGGTGTCCCGACAAAGACCGCGATGA
This sequence comes from Aliiroseovarius sp. PTFE2010, assembly GCF_049943335.1. NCBI lineage: Bacteria > Pseudomonadati > Pseudomonadota > Alphaproteobacteria > Rhodobacterales > Paracoccaceae > Aliiroseovarius > Aliiroseovarius sp. PTFE2010. The sequence goes on along the minus strand of NZ_JBNFVY010000005.1, from coordinate 49,661 downwards.
CATGAAATCGAACCCGAACAGGTCGAGCTGCGCCACCTGGGTTTCCGCAAGCCAATCGATCAGCAGGGCACCTGTCGTCGGACGAGACCGCAATCGTTTTTCCAGCGCGTCATGGCGGGCCTTGGGAAACAGCGTGAAGGCTGGACCCCGCGCCATCCAGCGTTTCAGGCGCTTTCGTTTGTGGGACATCCACAGCAGGCGCGACGGCGCAATCCGTGCGAACTGGGACCGCTTCAGCGATGTGGCCAGGGCAAGCCAATCGGTACGGGTCCCGTGGCTTTGGGCAGAAGGCATCGGGGCGCGATTGATGCGGATGACGATGTCAGCGCGATCAATCGCGGCGCCATGATCCGTGCCAACCAGGGCCCGCGCGTTGCCGACCAGCGCGACGCTACGGCCCTTCAAGCTGTGCGCAAGTACATCCAATGGCGTCGCGCCCCGCCCAAGGACGTGATCGTCGCCACGCCTGGCAGCAAGGCAGAAGCGCAGGGGGCCTGCCGGGGTTTCAGTGCGTTGTGTCACGGCTGAACAGATACGCCACAAGACCCAAAATCACCACCACAAGGAAAGTGGCAAAAACGATCTGGTATTGGACCGGGGCGGTCGTTCCGATTTCAAACGTGCGCGCTGTGACGATCTGCATCACACCTGCTCCGCCGATACCGAACAGGTTCAACAGGGTAACCCCCCGCCCAGTCAAATGCGGCGGGAAATAGCTGCGCCCATGTGCCACGATCAACGGAAATGACGACCCAAAGAACCCGATCGCCGCAATCAATGCGATTGCCATGGCAGGGGACATACCGGGCCACAAAACCAGCCCCGCAAGGCATAGCGCCCCCAAACCATTGCCTGCAAAGATCGCCCATTTGCGCGTGCCAAGCACGCGGTCCAAGGGGCCATAGACAAAGCTGCCAATAATCATCGCGATGCCCATGATCAGCGTCGCGCGGCCAATGCCCACCGCATCAAGGCCATGCACATCCGCAAAGTAAGGTCCGGCCCAAAGCCCGCGAATACCCGCAGCAGGGGCATAGTTCACGAACATGATCGCCAGGATCGGCCAGATGACCGGCATCTTTAAAATATCCAGAAGCGATCCGCCGTCGTCATGGGGCTCAACGCGCGGCGGATCACGCAAAACCAACGCCAGGAATGCCGCCACAACGATCGTCGCAACCGCCAGAGCCACCATAGCCCCCCGCCACCCGACGGTCTCGGCCGCCCAGGCAAGCGGGCTCGAGGCCAGAATATTTCCCAAGGACCCCGTGCCCAGTATCGCGCCCGCAAGCGTTCCGAAAATGGCCGGCGGGTACATGCGCGCAAAAATATAGTAAGAGGCCATCAGTACAGGCGAGCAGCCGATTCCGATCAGCGCCATCGCGCCGTTGATCGCCAAGGGACCTTGCGCCACACTGAACAAGAACGCTCCGCCACCGCCGCCCAAGGCCAGCAGCACCGAAGCCGTGATGCGCGGTCCAATCCGGTCCAGCGCCCAGCCGACCGGGATCTGCATCGCTGCGAATGTCAGGAACCAAATTCCCGATGCCTGCCCAAGGACATCCGCAGCCACGCCAATATCGGTCTGCAGCTGGGGGGCCAGGACAGCCAGAAATGCCCGGTAAAACTGGCTGAGCACATAGGCCAGCACAAGCGTCGCGATCCCCAATTTCACAGTGTCAGTCCCTTCCCTTGCAGGGCCGCAACCTTTTGCCAGCGCGCTCGGCTTGTCAATCGTCGGATGGGTCGCTGGTGGCGCGCAGCAACGCCAGTGCTTCGCGCGCCAGCGGGTGCAATGCGTCCGGATCGGCCTGTCCGACGCGCGCCAGCTTTGTCCGCATCGGCGGGGCCCAGAAATCTTTCAAATGGTCCGCGACAGACCCGGCATGACCGTCCATTTGCGTGGCATGAAACCGGGCGATCTGATTGGCCATACGGATCAGCTTTTCATCGTTCATTCCGGCACCTCACCGGGCGCCGAAAACACCAGATCGTCCTGCGGGGTCAGGGTGCACAACGTCATGCCGACCCGGCGCGCCAGGTCAACTGCCGCGCGTGTGGGACGTGATACGCTGCACAGCGCGGGCACCCCCGCACGCGCGCATTTCTGCAGCAAATCCAGCGAAACACGCGACGTGAGCAAAACGCCCCCCGCTGAAACATCCATGCCGCCCACCGCGCCGATCACCTTGTCCAGCGCGTTGTGGCGACCTACGTCTTCGCGCATCAGGACAATCCCCGCGGTGTTGAAGAAAGCTGCGGCATGCATGGCGCGTGGTTCGGCCCGGTGTGCCTGGAGTCGGTCCAGTTCGGCCAGGGCCGCACGGGCAGCCGCGCGGATACCGGCAGCAGCGGCGGGCACGCACGGCGGGCTGGACATCGCCGCATCCAGACTTTCGATCCCGCACAGCCCGCACCCCACTGGCCCGACCAGTGCGCGGCGCCTGGCGTTGAGGGCTTTGGCACGGTTTTCAGGTATGCGCCCGCGCACTTCGATCCCGTTGGGGTGATCGATCACCTCAATATCCGTCACGTCGCGCGCCGCGCCGACGACACCTTCGCTGACCGCGAAACCGCGGAGAAAGTCCATATGGTCGTCGGGTGACGCCATCATCACAGCCGCGGTTGATCCGTTGAATACCAACGCAACCGCTACCTCGTGCGGCAAGGTAATATCGTCGCCCGTCATTTTGCACCCTCGATGCGGCGTGAGCGCGCAGCGCGCTCTGCATAGCGGTCCTGCCAGCCGGTCGGCCCGTTCGACGCGCTGACCTGCACCGCCGTGACCTTGTATTCCGGGCAGTTCGTTGCCCAGTCAGAATGGTCGGTTGTCACCACGTTCGCCTGCGTCGCAGGGTGATGGAAGGTTGTGTAGACAACGCCGGGGCTGACCTTGTCTGTGATCGTCAGCCGCAATGATGTTTCGCCCGACCGGCTGGCCAGACAGACCCAGTCGCCGTCACGAAGTCCGCGATTTTCGGCGTCCGAGGGGTGCATTTCCAACACATCTTCGTCGTGCCAGCGGCTGTTTTCCGTGCGCCGGGTCTGTGCGCCGACGTTATATTGCGACAAAATCCGCCCCGTCGTCAGCAGCAGTGGAAAGCGTGGGCCAGTGCGCTCATCTGTCGGGATATATTCAGTCACGATGAACCGCCCCTTACCGCGCACGAAGCCATCGACATGCATGATGGGCGTGCCGTCGGGCGCGCTATCGTTGCAGGGCCATTGCACGCTGCCTTTTTCTTCGAGCAATTCGTAGGTCACATTGGCGAAACCCGGCGTGGTCGCGGCAATCTCGGCCATGATCTGGGCCGGATGGGTATAGCCCCAATCCGCGCCCATTGCGTTCGCCAGCAACTGCGTGACCTGCCAATCCTCATAGCCGTTTTTGGGCGCCATGACCCGGCGCACCCGGTTGATGCGACGTTCGGCATTGGTAAACGTGCCGTCTTTTTCCAAAAAGCTGCTGCCCGGCAGAAATACATGTGCGTAGTTGGCGGTTTCGTTCAGGAACAGATCGTGCACGATCACGCAATCCATCGCCGCCAATCCGGCGGCGACGTGCCGCGTGTCGGGGTCGGATTGCAGAATGTCTTCACCCTGCACATAGAGCCCCTTGAAATCACCCGCGACGGCTGCGTCCAGCATGTTGGGAATGCGCAGCCCTGGTTCGGCGTCGATCTGAGTCCCCCAGAGGGTTTCGAAAATCTTGCGCACCTCGGGATTTTTGACGTGTCGGTAGCCAGGCAGCTCATGGGGAAACGACCCCATATCGCACGCGCCTTGGACGTTGTTTTGACCGCGCAGAGGGTTCACACCCACGCCCGGCCGCCCGATATTGCCGGTCAGCATCGCAAGGTTGGCGATCGCCATCACGGTGGTTGATCCTTGGCTGTGCTCGGTCACGCCCAGCCCATAGTAAATCGCGCCATTGCGTGCTTTGGCATAGGCACGCGCGGCCGCGCGCAGGTCAGCGGCAGGCACTTGGGTGAGCATCGCAGTTGCTTCGGGCGCGTGGCGCGGATCGGCGATGAAAGCGGCATATTCCTGAAATTCGTTCCAGTCGCAGCGGTCCTTGATGAAAGTTTCGTCTATCAATCCTTCTGTAACAATCACATGCGCCATGGCCGACAGGACCGCGACATTAGTGCCGGGCGTAAGCGGCAGATGATGGCCCGCGCCCATGTGAGGCGTCTTGAGCAAATCTATCCGCCGCGGGTCAACGACAATCAATTCAGCACCTTGTCTAAGCCGCTTTCGTAGCAAGGATGCAAAAACAGGATGCCCATCTGTCGGGTTTGCGCCGATTACAATCACGCAGTCGGACGCTTTGACGCTGTCAAAGTCTTGCGTCCCGGCGCTGGTCCCGAAGGTCTGGCCCAACCCATACCCCGTGGGCGAATGGCACACGCGCGCGCAGGTATCGGTGTTGTTAGTACCAAACACCGCGCGCGCCAGTTTTTGCACAAGGTAGGTTTCCTCGTTCGTGCACCGGGACGACGTGATGACGCCGAGCGCATTGCGCCCATGGCTTGACCGGATCGCTTGCAAGCGGTTGGCGGCAAATGCCAAGGCTTCGTCCCAGCTGACCTCGCGCCATGGCTCGTCGATGCTGTTTCGGATCATCGGGTTCAGGATTCTGTCAGCGTGGCTTGCATACCCATAGGCGAACCGGCCTTTGACACAGCTATGTCCCCGGTTTGCCTTACCGTGCTTGTAAGGCACCATCCGGACAAGCTGGTCGCCGTTCAATTCGGCCTTGAAACTGCAACCGACACCGCAATAGGCGCAGGTGGTGATGACAGAACGGGTCGGCGTCCCCAATTCGGCGACAGATTTTTCCTGCAACGTGGCCGTGGGGCAAGCTTGCACGCAGGCGCCGCACGACACGCAGTCGCTGGTCATGAAATCGGGGGCGGCGACCGAGACCCGGCTGTCAAAGCCGCGCCCTTCAATGGTCAGCGCAAAGGTACCCTGCACCTCTTCGCAGGCACGCACACAACGCGAACATACGATGCACTTGGCTGGGTCGTAAGAAAAATAGGGGTTGCTGTCATCCTTTGGGATATACAGCGGATTTTCTGCCCCGGCGCTACGGGTATCAAAATGGTTTTCGCCTGCTGCGTAGCGCACATCGCGCAGACCAACGACGCCGGCCATATCTTGCAATTCGCAATCCCCGTTCGCTGCACAGGTCAGACAATCGAGCGGGTGGTCACTGATATAGAGCTCCATCACCCCTTTGCGGATGCGCTGAACCGGAGCGCTCTGGGTCCGGACGACCATCCCTTCGGCCACGGGCGTGGTGCAGGACGCCGGCGTGCCGCGCATTCCCTCGATTTCGACGACACACAGCCGACACGAGCCGAACGCCTCGACACTATCCGTCGCGCACAGCTTGGGCACGGCGATGCCTGCCAGCTTGGCCGCGCGCATGACGCTGGTGCCTTCGGGGACGGTGACACTTTGCCCATCAATGGTCAGCGCGACGGGCGGGCCCGTCCTGGCGGGGGTGCCATGGTCAGCATCTGGGATGACGAAATCCTTCATTCCGCGGCCTCCTGCGAATTGGGGAAATCTTCGGGGAAGTGATCCAACGCGCTGAGCACCGGGTAGGGGGTGAAACCGCCCAGTGCGCAGAGCGATCCGAATTTCATCGTGTTGCAAAGGTCTTCCAGAATTGCGCGTGCGTCCCCATCGCCCGCGGCTATCCGGTCTAGGGTTTCCACGCCGCGCACTGCGCCCACGCGGCACGGGGTGCACTTGCCGCAGCTTTCCTTGGCGCAGAATTTCATCGCAAAACGGGCCTGGGCCAACATGTCGACGCTGTCATCAAACACCACGACCCCGGCATGGCCGATCAAACCACCCTGCCCGTCGAATTCTTCGTATCCAAAAGGCGTGTCGAATTTTTCACGCGGGAAATAGGCGCCAAGCGGCCCGCCGACCTGAACGGCGCGAACCGGTCGCCCGCTGGCCGTGCCGCCAGCAATATCGTCAACCAACTCGCCAAGGCTCATGCCAAAGTCGGCTTCGAACAAACCGCCCCGCGCTACGTTCCCGCCGATCTGGATCGGGATCGTCCCGCGCGACCGGCCCAGCCCGAAATCTGCATAGGCCGCGGCCCCTTTGGCCATGATCCACGGCACCGAGGCCAAGGAAATCACGTTGTTCACGACAGTCGGCTTGCCAAAAGCGCCCTGCAACGCCGGCAACGGGGGCTTGGCGCGGACCACGGCGCGCTTGCCCTCAAGCGAATTGAGCAATGCCGTTTCTTCACCGCAGACATAGGCCCCGGCGCCTACACGCAGATCGATGTCGAATTCAGGGCCATCGCCCAACACCGACGGGCCAAGAAGCCCGTCGCGCCGCGCGATATCAATTGCCTCGCGCATTACGGCAATGGCGTCAGGATATTCCGAGCGCAGATAGATGAACCCCTTGGTCGCACCGACGGCGACACCCGCGATCGCCATGCCTTCGATCAGGCAGAACGGATCGCCTTCCATCAACATGCGATCGGCAAAAGTGCCGCTATCGCCCTCGTCCGCGTTGCAGACAATGTATTTCTGATCGGCGTCTGCTTGGGCGACGGTTTTCCACTTGAGGCCGGTCGGAAACCCTGCCCCGCCACGACCACGCAGCCCGCTTTCGGTGATCGCCGCGACAATTGCATCGGGATCGGACAATGCCGCCCGAAGCCCGACCAACCCGCCATGTTCGCGATAGTCTTGCAGCGACAGTGGGTCCGTCACGCCGCAGCGCGCAAAGGTCAGCCGCGATTGCCGCGCGAAGAACGGGATCTTTTCCACCGCGCCAAGCGCTTTGGGATGCGCGTCTGGCGCGGCGATCAGTGCTGGCACTTCGTCCCGGGAAATCGGACCGAACGCCACGCGACCTGTCTCGGTTTCGATCTCGACAAGCGGTTCCAGCCACACCATGCCGCGCGATCCATTGCGCACAACGGTCGCATCAGGCGCGCACAGCGCCACCGCTTCGGCCACCTCATCCGCCCCGAGCGCGCGGGCAGCAGCATCGCGGGGAACGAAAATCTTCATGCCCCGCACTCCACCAGAATGTCGTTCAGGCGCTGCGCGTCCAATCGTCCAACCGGCTGGCCATCAACCAACACCGCTGGTCCACATGCGCAAAGGCCAAGACAGAACACCTCTTCCACTTGCACCTTCCCATTGGCGGCCGTTTCACCCGGCTTGATCCGGGCACCATCAACCAGCGCTTGGGCGCCACGGGCTTGGCAGGCTTCGGCCCGGCAAATCTTGACGATATGATCCGCAGGCGGGGCGTTACGAAAGCCGTGGTAAAACGATACGACGCCGTGGACTTCGGCGCGGGTGACACCCAATGCGTCCGCGATCTGTTGCAGTGCCTCGGGCGGGACATATCCCATGGTGTCCTGGATCCTGTGCAACACGGGCAGCAAGGGGCCGTCGGTCCCGCTGAATTCGTCAATTGCGTGACGAACCGTTTCAATCCATATCTGGCGTGTCATTCCGTTGGCATCCCTGAGCTCAGTCTTTCTTGTCGTGTGGCCGAATTGCTGTCCAAATCAATCACAAATCGCCGCCGTTTGTTAGCTTTACCCTAACTGGCATCCGTCGGGCAGTCCGTTGATGGCAGGCAAGGTTGATCAGAGTTCTGCACGGCATTGCAAAGTACCCGCGCGCTGCGCGGACCATGCTTGCGGGCAGGATCGGGTTCGTTCACGCGATACCACGGATAATTCTCAACAGCGCGTTCGGCAATACGGCGACACGGTCGTGGTCGATGGGCTGAAACGCGGCCCTGCCCAAACCTGCACGACACGACTGGAATGATCTTTTCGGGCCGGGCCTGGGGGCACATCAATCCTGGGTCGACATGGAACGTCGGCTATTGGTTTGCCTGAACACCGATCCTGCATAGCAATCGAAAAATGTTTGTGCCCCCTTTCCAATCCACCCCAGAGCGCTACCGTGGGCCCAAGACCACCCAAACCAACGGTGCCTTCATGTCCGTCAAATCCATCCTACTGGCGCTATTGGCGTTTGCGATCTTTGCCACTCACGACGTGTTCATCAAACTGTTGGGCGGGTCGTTTTCGCCGTTTCAGGTGGTTTTTTTCTCGACGCTGTTTTCGTTTCCTCTCGTCGCATTGTTGCTGATGCGCGATCCGAAATCCGGCACACTGCGTCCTGTGAATGTTGGCTGGATTGCAGCACGCACACTGTCGTCTGTCGTCACTGCGCTGAGCGCATTCTACGCCTTCTCCGTGCTGCCCTTGGCGCAAACCTACGCACTGCTGTTTGCGGCGCCACTGCTTATCACCCTATTGTCCATTCCCGTTCTGGGCGAGCCGGTAGGCTGGCGCCGCATGGTGGCAGTTGTTGTGGGCCTGTGCGGGGTGTTGATCGTTTTGCGCCCTGGCGCCACGGAATTCACTCTCGGCCATGCGGCGGCCTTGCTCTCTGCGGTGGGCAATTCGGTGTCATCCGTCATTTTGCGGCGGATTGGACGGGACGAGCGGCCTGTGGTCTTGATGGTTTATCCCATGGTGGCGATCTTTGTTCTCATGGGGGCGATGTTGCCAACCGTGTACCGCCCAATGGAAATTGAACACTTGGGCATGATTGCGATCGTATCTCTATTCGGCTTTGTGGCCGGGCTGTTGTTGATCGCGGCCTATAACGCGGGCGAAGCGGCGATTGTTGCACCGATGCAGTACAGCCAGATCATATGGGCGTCATTCTTTGGCGTAGTTATCTTTGACGACAGCATCGATGTCCCCACACTTGTCGGAGCGGCCGTCATCATCGTCTCGGGGCTCTATATCGTCTTTCGCGAAAGCCGTGGTGGCGCATCGCGTACCACGCCTGTCCTCCGGACACGCTCGCGCGGCATTTCCCCCGGCACGCCCCGCATTTCTGCATTCTTGAAACGCTGAGCGGGCGCGAATCCTCTTGCCAAGGTGCAGCCCAGTCTTTAAATCGCGGCCCTACGGTCGGAGTGTAGCTCAGCCTGGTAGAGCACTGCCTTCGGGAGGCAGGGGTCGGAGGTTCGAATCCTCTCACTCCGACCAATATTTTCAGATTTTAGACGCATGTTGATCTGGCGCATGACTGCAAGTTCGCGTTGCGGTTCTAGCTGCTGAAGACACAGCCTGGCGCGCAAGCACTACCTTGCGTTGGCCAATGCCGGTCATGCGGCCGGCAAGCGTTTTGCTGGGCGGGCAACGGTTGGTCTGGGGTCAGGGCCGTTCCACAAAGGTTAGCCAGTATCACCCACCGCCCCATGTCAACGCAACAAGTCGCGAAATCTGCGCAAGGCGAATGCGAATAACGCGGCCCCAATCACCACAAGAGCCACGAGTTCCGGCCAGACGACCGCCAGCCCCGCGCCGCGGAACAGAACCGCTTGCGCCAGTGCGATGAAATGCGTGTTGGGCGCCGCCAGCATGACGTACTGCACCGCCTCGGGCATCGATTCCCGCGGGGTCATGCCCCCGGACAAGATTTCCAGCGGTAGCAGCACCATCATAAGCAGCATGGCGAACTGCGGCATTGACCCCGAAATCGTGGCCAAAAGGATCCCCATCGATGTCGTGGCGAAAAGGTGCAGGGCCGCGCCCAAAAGAAACAGCGGCACCGATCCTTCAATCGGTACGCCCAGAGCCCCTTGAACCATAAACGTAAGCGAAAGCGCGGCCGCCACCAGCACCACGCCCCCCATGCTGATCACCTTGCTTGTCATGATTTCTGCCGCTGTCACCGGCATGACCAGCAGATGTTCGATCGTGCCATGCTCGCGTTCGCGGATCAAAGCGGCGCCGGAAAGAATGATCGACAGCATGGTGACGGAACTGATGATCGAGGTCAGCGCACCAAACCAGCTCGGATCAAGAGACGGGTTGAAGCGCGCACGGACCTCAAGTTCGACGGGCGACTCTGTAGGCGACATATCCCGTGCCAGCCAGCCACTGGTTTCCTGACTTACAATAGCCTGAATATAGCCGGCACCGGTGAACGCCTGACTTATCCGTGTGGCATCAACGTTCAGCTGTAGTTCGGGCCCGTCCCCCGCCAAAAGGTCGCGCTGAAACGCGGGCGGTATCACAAGCGAAAACGTGTCCATTCCCGCATCCATTCGTTCATCCACTTCGGTGATGTCGATCTGGGTGGGAGGACCGAAATAAGGCGGCTGGAAGGCGTCAGCGACACGCCGCGAGAGCGGCGAAGCATCTTCATCCACGATCGCGATAGAAGCGCGGTTCAACGCCTCGGGCAGCGACGTCGCGCTTGCATAAATGTCCAGTGAAAAAGCATAAAGAACGAGCACCAACAAAAGCGGGTCGCGCAGCAGCCCGCGCAATTCTTTCGTTGCCAGGTGGAAGACGTGCTTGGCCCGCATCTGTTACCTTTCCTGCTTGCGCACGAAAGCTGCGCCCAGCAACACAAGCACGGGCACAAGCGCCAACATCGGCAGAAACGATCCGATCAAATCATCGAAACTCAACGCTTTGCTAAAAGCCCCGCGGGAAATGGTCACGAAATGGCTGGTGGGGAAAACCTCGCCGATGACCCGGCCCGTGCCCTCAAGCGCAGAAACGGGATCAATGATCCCGCCGTACTGCACAGCCGGGATCAGGGTGGCGAGCGCGGTAAAAAACAGCGCTGTCACTTGGCTGCGCGTAAAGGCCGAGATCAAAAGGCCAAGTCCCGTGGCAAGCGTGACGTAGATCACCGCACCAGAGGTGAGCGCAAGAAGGCTACCTGTCATCTGAACCCTGAAAACGAACAGAGCCAGTGCCAGCAGCAGGAAAAAGTTGATAACCCCCAACACGATGTAAGGCAGTTGCTTGCCCAGCAAAAACTCTAACCTTCGCGCCGGAGTGACGTAAAGATTGATGATCGAACCGGTTTCCTTTTCCTTCGACACGGAAAGCACCGCCAGCATGGCCGGGATCAGCATCAGCAACAGCGGGATGACCGCCGGCACGATGGCGGCCAGGCTTTCGACATCAGGGTTGTAGCGATAGCGGACCTCAAGCGAGAAATTACCCGCCACCGCGTCGTCGCCAAAGGCTTGGCGCATTTGTTCGGTCAGCCAGTGCACGTGCATCCCCTGAATATATCCGGACACCGTATTTGCCCGCATCGGCATGGCGCCGTCGAACCATGCACCAATAGTGACGGGGCGACCGCGTTCCAGACTGGCGGCAAAACGCGGCGGAATTTCCAAAGCCAAACTGATCTCACCCGCGCGCATCCGCCGATCAAGATCGGCCTGGCTGACGAGCGGGGGTTGTTCTTCAAAATAGAGCGATCCGGACAGATCGTTGACGTAGGATTGGCTGGCAACGGTCTGATCCAGGTCCAGCACCGCGAATTTGAGATTGTTGACATCCATCGAAATGCCGTAGCCCAGCACGATCATCAGAATGACACTACCGATACTAGCCAACGTCAGGCGGATTGGATCGCGGCGCAGTTCCAGCGCCTCGCGCCAGGAAAAGCTCAGCAGCCGAGCAAGGCTGAAACGCCCGGACCGCCGTTTTTTCGTGGTCTTCACATCCGCGCCAAGGCGTCCGTGCGGGCGCTGCGCTGGCCTGCCGCTTTCGCGCGCCGCGCGTTCCAGATGTTGGACAAAGGCGTCGTCGAGCGTCTCGGCGCCGGCGTTTTCCTGGATCGCCTGGGGGCTGTCGCTGACAAGCACACGGCCTTCGTGCATCAGCGATATCCGATCACAGCGCGTGGCTTCGGACATGTAGTGAGTTGAAATAAAGATCGTCACGCCATCTTTTCGCGACAAGTCGACAAGAGCCTGCCAGAATATGTCGCGCGCCACGGGGTCAACGCCCGAGGTCGGCTCATCAAGGATCAGGATTTCCGGGCGATGGATCAGCGCCACGGCCAGCGATAGCCTCTGGCGAATACCCAGCGGCAGGCGCAACGGCAATTTGTCGAGCACATCTTCGAGATCGAACCGTTGTGCAAGCTCTGCAATCCTGTGCGGGATTTCGGACGGCGTCATGTCGAACAGCCGCGCGTGCAGATCAAGGTTTTGCCGCACAGTCAGCTCGGAATAAAGTGAGAACGACTGCGTCATGTACCCGATGCGCTTGCGTGTGGCCATATCGTGGGCCTCGACCTTGCGCCCGGAAATGCTGGTGGTGCCTTCACTCGGCTCCAACAGCCCAGTCAGTGCCTTCATGGTCGTGGTTTTGCCGCATCCGTTTGAGCCCAAAAAACCGAAAATTTCGCCTTTTCTGATGCGAAAACTCACATTCTTGACCGCCGCGAAGTCGCCGAACCGAACGGTGAGGTTATCGGCCTCAATCTGGTAGCCGTCGGTGTTGTCAGTGTCGCGCGGCGGGACGACCAGATCGCGGTGCCCCGCGCGCTTTTTCTTGGGAAGCAGCGCGATGAAAGCTTCGTCTAGGTCGGCGGCGCCCGTGCGCTGCAGGATTTCTGTGGGGCTGCCGGTCGCCAGAACCTTGCCTGCATCCATTGCTACCAAGTGGTCGAAACGCGCGGCTTCTTCCATGTAGGCACTCGATACAAGCAGGCTCATCCCCGGGCGCGCAGAACGAATGCGATCGATCAGGGTCCAGAATTCCCGCCGCGAAAGCGGATCGACACCTGTGGTCGGCTCGTCGAGGATCAAGAGGTCAGGATCGTGGATCAGTGCACAGCAAAGGCCCAGTTTTTGTTTCATGCCGCCGGACAGTTTTGCCGCCGCACGGTCCGCAAATGGGGCAAGATCGGTGGCTTCCAACAATTCGGCGATGCGTCGATCGCGCTCGTCCCGGCTTTCTCCGAAGAGGCTTCCGAAAAAATCCAGGTTCTCGCGCACCGACAGCGTCGGATAGAGGTTGCGCCCAAGCCCCTGAGGCATGAACGCGATGCGCGGAGCGACCTTGGCACGATGGCGTGCACGGGCCATGTCGCGCCCCAACACTTCGAGCTGTCCCGCTTGCAGCCGCCGCGCCCCGGCGATGAGCCCCAAAAGGCTGGACTTTCCCACACCATCGGGTCCGATCAGACCGACAATACACCCCGCCGGCAGATCAATCGAAACGTTATCCAGCGCCCGGACTTTTCCGTATTGCAGGGACAGCCCCTCTGCCCGCACCACAAGCCCGGAGGCCGTCATTCCAGCACCCTGCCCTCGGCGGCATCGGGCCATGGCGCGTTGGCATCCAGCCGAACCCATGCGACGCCCGGCAGGCCGGTCTTGATGTAGTTGAGATACTTGGCCAGAAGATCAGGCGATATCTTGGCGCGGACCCTGAACATCAGCTTTTCGCGCTCGACTTCGGTTTCGACTGTCTTTGGAGTGAACTGCGCCACGCTCGATACGAACGAAACCGTGGCGGGGATCACGATATCAGGTGCTGCGTCCATGATCAGGCGCACCTCTGTCCCAATTCCTGTGCGCCCCGCTGCGGCGGTCTGAAGAAAGAACGTCATGTAAACATCGTTGAGGTCGACCATGTTGATGACCCGACCTCCGGCGCCCACGACTTCGCCTGCCTGCGCGACGATGTATTGAACCCGTCCCTCGCGGGGGGCTTTCAACGTGCTGTCCTCGATCTGCACGTCGATCGCCTCGATCGCCGCAGTCGCCGCGGCCACAGCAGCTTCGGCCCCAACGACCGAGGCTTTCGCCGAAGCAACCCCCGCCGCCGACGCGGCGATTGCCGCCTCGGCCGAGGCGACCGCCGCCGTGGCACCAAACGCGTTCGAGCGGTCGATTTCGAGCTGCCGCTGAGACGCGACACTGCTCTGCGCCAGCGTCTCGGAGCGTGCAAGCTGGCTCTTGGCGACCTCTTCGGCCGACTTACGTTGGGATAGAACAGCGTCGGCGGCGCGCAATTCGGCCTGTCGCTGTTCGACCAAAAGGCGCGCATTCTCGACCGCGATTTCTGCACGGCGCAGCTCAGCCTCGGCTTGGTGGCGGCTGGCCTTGAGCTGACGTGTATCGAATTCAACCAGCGCCTGGCCGGCTTCGACGAGCTCACCTTCCTTGACTAGAACCTTTTCGATCCGCCCGGGAAGCTTGGCCGCGACGTCAATCTCGACAGCTTCAACCCGGCCATTCCCATGCGCGAACCCCTCTGGGATCGTGTCATTGCCGTTGCTCTGCCAGAAAAAGAAACCGATAACGGCGGCCGCCACCAATACTATCGCTAAGGTCAGGGATCTGGTGTTCGTCACATTGTGCTCGATTGCTGTTAGGGTCGGACGTTGCGAATTCGTCGTAGGTAGCTGAACTCATTTAAAAACCCGCTCGGGATTTTGTAAACCCGTCGATTGGCTCTGCGGGTGTGGCCAAACGCGCAGTACCACCGCGCGCCGTGAATTGACATGCGCCGTCGCGTCGCCGGTGCAATTCGTTGCCGTTTCGATCAGCAGATCACCGAAAGCGCAAGCCGGTGGACATGCGCGGCAAGGGGAATTGTCGTCAGCGACGCGATCGGCCTTATCAAGCCCGATCTGCCAAATGACACTGAGCTGAAAATGTATGTCGCGGGCCCGGCGCGTGCCTTCGCGCGGTTCCGACAGCTTTAGCGGAGCGTCTCTTGATGGGGATACCCGTATTCATCAAGCACGGCGAGATAGTCCCTATCCGCCTCTGAAACACTTTCGTTCGACGCAACAACCAAGATCGTCTCGGACTTGGGCCGATCGGACCGGTCGTGCGAAATACTGACATCAAGTCCAGGATAAATCCTGGCAAGGTCTTCCTTGATTGTTTTCGGCGTCGCCTTTTCGTGAACGCGATACGTTCGCAGCAGGGTTTCGTCGTAGCTCAGACGTGATTCCACGTGCAGGGGCGTGCGCTCTTGGGATTGGAATGACTGTAATTTCCTGGTCATCAAATCCAGGGGGGTATCCTGTTTGGCTTGCGCGCCGGCCTGTCCAAAGGCAGACAGCGCAACGCCGTTCCGATCCCCAAAATCGTCGGCGTATGCCACCGTGTGATAGTCAAACAGAAGTGACAGATAATCGCGCACGTCCTGTTCATTTGGGCCCCAGGCAATTCGCTTGGCAACCGGACTGGCCGGATCGAGCAAGGCCCCATCGACATCCTTGATCACGAAGGGTTCATCGCAATAAATCCCATTCCCGCGGCAAATCACAACCGCACCTCGGCACGCCGCACTCAGACCGACCGTGCTGTTCACTGTCATCACGATGCGGGCACGATCCAGCATGTCTTCAAGCGGGGTGACGACATCGCGTGTCAGATTAGGATCATACGGGATGTTCAGGGTTGGTTCGATTTCTTCAGGGTGATCACGAACGACGACACGCCAACCTTCGCCAAGCGCGTTTCGCATTTCCAGCGCGTCAAGAACAAGCTGGCGCATCGTCTTGACCACCGGCGAATAGAGCAAGATATTACTGTCGCCCTGCACTTGCAGAGGGACAAAAATCACCTTTTCCCGTTGCGCCGGGTCGGGCTGAAAGTTCTGTAGCGCCTGGTCGACCTCTGCCTTGCGACGCGACACGGCGCGGGCGATCGCTTGCGCGTCATGTTTGCGGGTCAAACCGTCGGCGATCGACGACGCGCCATTCGTGCCAACCTGATCAAAAAACAGCGAACCGGACAGATACCCCCGTTCGAGGAACCCTGCGTTCATACTGCGCGCCATTGCAAAGAGCCGCAATGCATTGGCCACGGCCCCCGTCACGCCGTTCCAGGTGATGATCCAGTCAATTGAATGATCGCGCACAAGGCGACTAACCGCGACCCCGGCCCTGCGAAGCATGTAGCGTTGCTTGTTCAATTCGCTATTCGCGCCGCCAGACGACGAGAAGGCGAAAGGATAGATTGGCGTGAACGCGTCATCGAAAAATTCGTCGGGCAGTGTTGTGCGATTGATGTCAGACGATGTTACGCTCTGCTGGTAAGGACCCAGCCCCACACATTCGAAACCTCGCGCAAGAAAGAACGACCCGGCACCAGGCGTGTAGGGCATGATGACGGGAACCATGCCCCGCGCCCGAAGCGTCTCGGCCAGCGGAAGGATCCGGTACATGTTTTCCATCACATCGCCGCATTGGATCAGGACACGGTCCCCGGTTCGATACTTCATTGCTCTGCGCTGGCCTCTTTTTCGAGAATGCACCCAAGATCAATACGCCGGAACATGTTCAGGGCCTTTGCCTGGCGTGCGCGGCGCACATCCGCGTCTGCAGACGGGTCGGCTTCAATGGCCCGTAACAGGTCGATCAAATGGTCACTGTTTTCTACGGTAGGCAGGTCAAGGTCGCTCAGAGGTTCGGCGCCGGCCGCATTCGTGAAGACCTGCTTGCCCGCCACGATCGCTTCAATGTTCTTGAAATTGAGCCCCCCCTTGACCAAAACCGGAGACAACAGGGCATCCACCCCCTCATAAAAGTCTGACAGGTTATCGACGAAACCCAAAAGTTCGACCTGTTCTTCCATAAGCGCAAGCGTCATCACCTGTTTTTGCGAACAAACACTTCCGGCAATGCGAAAAGTGCTTTTAGGGCTGTAGGCGTGAATTCGCGGCCACCACTCGGTCAACACAAATTCCAGCGCCTGCACATTCGCGTCCATGCCCGTCCCTATGAACCCGAAGGTGATGGGCGACTTCATGTCCAGTGGATGAACTGGCCTTTCGAACGTGACAAAAGACGGCCGCGCCAGATGGACTTGCGCGCCGCGTACCGCGTCTTTCAAGATACCATAGTCACGGTCGGAAATCGCCAGAACGTGGTCCGCCCTCTGCAAGAGTTCAAGTTCGTATGCCCTGAGGTACTTTTTCGAAAAGAAACGCTCGTCGAGCCAATGTTTCTTGGCGGCATCTCGATAGAACTGCACGTCGTGCGTGTCGCAGACAATCGATCCGAACTTGCTGGAAATCTCTTTAGACACCTGGCCCATCATCCAGGCGTAATTGACCCAGAGCAGATCATAATTGCGGTTTTCGACCTTGGTGTCGATGGACTGGCGAAGCCAGAAAGACGAACGAGTCTGGGTGGTTTCGGCAAGCGTCGGTTTTTGGGACGTCTTTTGCTTCAAAAGCTTTGCCGCGCGGTCCAGCAAATCTCGGCGCCGCTTGACGTCGCCCTTGAGCTTGCCTTTCTGCGGTTTGTAACCTTCCACATCCCGCGCAATCAGCCGCAACGCCGCCTCGGCGCTTGCTTGAAGCTGCATGGGCCGGCGCGGAAATACCACATCAATATCGTATCCCGCCTCGGCCAAACCCATAAGCGAATCAAACATCCGCTGGTGTGATCCCATTGACAGCGGGTAAATTGAGCCCGGCGAGACGAACAACACGTTCCGATCACCGCATTCGGGACGTTGATAGTGTTTGACACATCCGTCGCCATCCACTGCCATTGTCGCTCGCAGGTTTGTGTTGAACAGGTACCGAACCAATTGCTGCGGCAGTGGCCGGGTGTCGATATTCTCGCTCCACAGATAGGCATTCACTGCGTAGTCATTGGATATGATCGTCTCGGGTGGAAGTTCCTGCGCGTCGGCGCAATGGTCCGCATGGGACAGAACCATGATGCGACCGTCCCGCACCTGGCGCAGACGTTCCACCATGGCGATCGTGTCAGACGCACCATCGACATCCACGAGAAGGGTCAGATGGCATTTTTCGGTTTCCAGATGGCTTGAGGGCAAACGGCCTTCGCCGAAGTCGTACAAACGTGAATACATGTAGCGTGTGGTACTTTCGATTAGCCTACTGTTGTGGACGACTTAATGCCTATTCCCTGCCGAGAACAACGCCGTTCGTCCTGCGTTCATAAATCGGCAAGCAAACCGCCGAATTCGGTTCGGGAAATTATTACATTGCCCCCCACGGAACACAACCTGGAGACGATTGGGGCGGGTTATCTGCCGACTGCATATGCCTGCATGAGCCTTGGTGTTGCCGCGGCTTTCAATATTCCGTCCAGACCTTGCGCAACGGCCGTCAGCCGACCCACAGACCAAGGTTGACTGACTTCAACGCTATGGCCCCTTTCGCGCAAATCTTGAATGGTACTTTCAGAAAAACCCGGTTCGATCATCAAATGTCCCAAGCGCACCCCGTGCGGGTAAAAACTGGCTTGCAGATGGCCGGTATGGAACAACGGCAGATCAATTGCTTCTTGCATGTTGCGATCACCATGCATGAGCCGAAGCAGAAAGATCAATTGCCATTGGTCCTGTTGATCGCCCCCAGGTGTACCAAATGCGATCTTCCGCCCGTCGGGTGCGCGGGCCATGGACGGGGACAAAGTGGTGCGCGGTCTGCGCCCTGGGGCCAGCCCACTTGGGATCGTCGGATCAAGCCAGAACATCTGGGCCCTTGTATTCAACGGTGCGCCAAGCCCGGGAATGACGGGATTTGATTGCAGCCAGCCGCCCGATGGGGTTGCGCAAACCATATTGCCCCACTGGTCGACGACATCCAGATGCACGGTGTCACCTTCGGCATTGGACAGATGCGCCATTGTCGGCTCGCCGCCACCATATCCTGTGTGCTTGGGGAGCTGGGCGTTGGCACGTTTTTCGAATGCTTGGATCTGCATTTCAAAGCCTGGCACCCCGCCAGAACGCAGATCATGCGAAGCGCCGCGCGTGATCAGACCCGCGCGCCTGGATGCGTAGGGGTGCGACAACAATTGCGCCAGCGGTATGTCGCTATGATCGGGGTCGCCGTAATAGGCTTCACGGTCGGCGAAAGCCAGTTTCAAAGCCTCAACCACAAGATGAACAAAATCGGGACTGCCTTGCGGGCAGTTTTCAATTCCGGCGCTGTCGAGCACGCGCAACGCCTGAAGCAGGCTGGGCCCCTGCGACCAGGGCCCCGGCTTCCATATTTTCCATCCCGAGACTTCGACCGAAACGGGCACTTCATAGCTGGCTTGCCAATGGGCCATGTCCTGACCATCCAGAACACCTTTGCGCCGCACCCCGGTACCATCCATCACGCAGGACTTTGACAGGTAGGTGTCGATCTTTTCTGCAACAAAGCCGGAATATACGGCGCGACGCGCGGCTTCTATCCGGGCGCCGCGGTCCGGGGCGCCCGCCGCTTCGTTGACGATGCGTTGCAGCGTATCTGCCAATTGCGGGTTGCAAAACAGGCCGCCCGGCGACGGGGCTTCGCCGTTTGGCAACCACACGTCGGCAGAACTGGGCCATTCGCTTTTGAACATTGCCGCATTTGCTGAGATGGAATTGCACACGTTTGCAAGCAATGGATGCCCCTTGGCCGCATAGAAAATCGCGGGGGCCATGACCTCGGCAAGTTCCAGCCGCCCATGATCGCGCAAAAGGGTCATCCAGGCACCGAAGGCACCCGGGATCACCGTAGACAGCAACCCCGCGCCGGGGATCATCTCAAGCCCCTCAGAGCGGTAGTGTTCGACGGTGGCACGCCGGGGCGCGGGGCCCTGACCGCAAAGGACAACAGGCGCGTCATCCCCACAGGGCCAGACCAGCAGGGGCATATCGCCCAGCAGACCATTCAAGTGCGGCTCAACCACGCACAGAACAAGCCCGGCCGTCACGGCTGCATCGGCGGCTGTTCCCCCCGCCTCGAGTGCTTTCATCCCCGCGGCCGATGCCAGCCAATGGGTCGATGCGACCATGCCGAAGGTGCCTGAAAGTTCCGGGCGGGTCGTGAACATGGCGTGTCTCCGATCTGGACAAGGCACCCCAATGTGGCGCGCGGCGCGGCCATTGGCAATTCGACAACGCGAGTTGACCTTCGACCGAAAGTCGGGGCATCACCTGTCAACCCAAGCGGCCGCGCAGGAAACGCGCAGGAAATCGGAATTTGCATGAACGCTAAACTTCGAAAACTCGCCCGAGAACCCAAAGCGTTTTTTCGCGATGCGTTGATCAAGCGTTTTCCGGCATTGCGCCTGCGCCCCCGTATCCGCGCAGCGCGCAAGTCGGGCAAACCCACGGCCATTCTTTTGGGGTTTTCCGATTGGAAGATGTGGATGAATGACGTTCTGCCCGACTATCATGTGGTGTTCATAGGGCACAGTCCGGTCATCGACCCCCGACTGATCGACAAGATTCCCAATTTTCCACGCCCGCATGTTTTTGGTTGGAGCTACAAGTTCCCTCAGCGCGCACGCGATGTGTGTACCGACGCTGGTATTCCACTGACGCTGATCGAAGATGGCTTTGTACGCTCGGTTGGGCTGGGCACCCAAAAATCGCGCCCAATGTCCCTGGTCTTTGATACCCGCGCGATGCATTTTGACAGGGGGAAGGTTTCTGACCTGGACGACCTGTTGAATACCTATGATTTCGCAGCAGATGCAGACGTCATGGCTGCGGCGGATGCGGTCATGAGCGCGCTTCAGTCCGGGCTGACGAAATACATACTTGATCACAATTCGCGTTCGGTCGTGGATACCTTGGGGCTTGATCCGGACAGGCGGCGGATCCTTGTGCTGGGGCAGGTCGAAGACGATCTGTCGATCAAATACGGGATCGACGGGTTCATGTCGGGAAACGATCTTGTGCGGAAGGTGGCCGCCGAAAACCCCGAAGCAACGATACTCTATCGCCCGCACCCGGAATCAATCGCCGTTAGCAAACCGCATTATTCCGACCCGGTCGATGTGAATGATATCTGCCATGTTCTTGGATCCGAGTGGGCTCTCAAGGACTGCTTCGACGCCGCGCACGAGGCGCATGTGATCACCTCGCTTGCGGGGCTGGAAGCAAAGGTCGCCGGGTTGGATGTCCATGTGTACGGGATGCCATTTTATTCAGGCTGGGGATTTACAATCGACCACGGTATTTCCGACATTCCTGACAAGCGCCGCCGCTCTCTTACCCTGCGCGAGGTCATCGCCGGAGCCTACGTTCTATACCCCCGCTATTATCATCCACTGACCAGCGACCCGATCGATGTCTGGGAGGCTCTGCGGATAACGCAACAGATGCGTCTCAACCTTGCTGAAACGACAAAACCGGCCTGAACGGTCCGTAGATCAAGTCAGCACACGCTCAATGCGCGCGACATCCTCAGGATTGTTCAGCTCCCAAAAGACGCGTCCCTTGCCATCGACTTCAACGCACAGAACCTTGCGTCCATTTTCAAGAAATCGCAGCTGTTCAAGACCTTCAAGATCCTCGAGCGGACCTTTCTGCCAGCCCGAATAAGCCTTGAGCACCGAAGGGCGATAGGCATACACACCGACATGATGGAAAACCGGCATCTGGGACCATGTTTCCATCTTGTCCGGATCAACATACGGCAGCACTTCTTTCGAAAAATACAATGCTTGCATGTCAGGGCGGAACACTGACGTCGTTCCGCCAACACGTCCTGCCTTTCGGTCTTCCATGAAGTTCTGCAACGTTTCACGGTCGCACCGCAGCACGGGCGTAGCCAGATCCATGTCGGGGCGGGCCTGCATACCCGCAACCAGATCTTCGACAAACCATGCCGGCGTCAACGGGGCGTCGCCTTGCAGGTTCACGACAAGGTCCGGCTCTTGGTCAAGCGCGCGCAGGGCTTCGGCGCAGCGCTCGGTTCCGTTTTCGCACCCCGGCGAGGTCATTATAACCTTGCCACCAAATGCTTCGACATGATCGGCGATCCGCTTGTCATCGGTTGCGACAAAGACGTCTTCGATGCCCTGCACGTCCATGGCGGCGTCCCAACTACGCCGAACCAGTGAGCGCGCTTCACCCGACTTGTCGCGCAGTTCAGCAAGGGGTTTGCCCGGATACCGGGTCGAGGCGTAGCGCGCCGGGATAATAATGACCGTTTTGCTCATTTGGCCAAGCCTGACGTACAGTGGTGGATGTGGACAAGACCGTAGCCGCCTTCGGCGTCATCGCGGACGACCATGACCGAAATTTCAAGGCGCCCCATCACGTCCAGCGCATCAGACACCAGCATCGACTTGTCGATGGACACAGGGTCAGCCGTCGCGACATCCGCGGCCGAGGCATGTATCAGATTTGGAAGGTTCCGCCGCATGTCTCCGTCGGTGATGATCCCGATCAATTCGTCGCCATCCATCACCATAGCCGCGCCAAGCGCCTTTTGGGTGATCGTGATAACGACTTCAGACATGGGTGTATCGGGCGCGACGATAGGTAGATCGTCGCCTTTACGCATCACATCTTCCACCCGCAACAGACGGGTGCCCAGCTTGCCGCCGGGATGATAGCGCCGAAAATCTTCTGGCATGACGTTCATCAGATGGCTCACGCCCACAGCAAGGGCATCGCCAATTGCCAGGCTCAGCGTCGAAGTTGTCGTCGGCGCCAGGCCGTTGCGACACGCTTCGCGAAACTTGCCATAAGCAATGGGGATGTCCGCGAACTGTCCCAGCGTGCTGTCAGCACTTGAGGTCATTGCGATCACCGGGTTCCCGTGCGCCCGGCAATAATGAAGCAAATCCGAAAGCTCGCTGGTTTCGCCTGAATTCGAAAGGCAGAGAATCACGCTGTCATCGTGAATGATGCCCAAGTCACCATGGCTGGCTTCTGCGGCATGCAAAAACGCAGCACGCTTCCCAAGCGAGCGAAAGGTTGAGGCGATTTTATGCGCGATGTGGCCACTTTTCCCGATGCCGGCCACAATCAACGGGCCGGTCGAGGCGTGAATCAGTCGGATCGCACTGATCAAAGCGGGGTCGCGGTTGGCCGCGAATCTCAGCATGGCGTCCGCTTCGTTTTGGACAACGCCGAATGCAACCTCTTCGAGGCTTTCCGGATCGGCGGCGTCAACGGTGTCGTGTGGCGACTGTATGATTGGACGGGGCATGGTTCAGTCTCTCAGGTTGTTTGCTGCGTTCGAACTCGCAAGAACCGGCGACAGCAATGTGATGACGAATTTCCGTAGTTCACTGGCTTGGGCATTGGCGACGTACAGAATATCGCCATCATCGATTTCAAAAATCTTAGCCAGAAAAAATGCGTCTGCCCGGCTCATATCCAGTCTGTAAATGACGGGCAGCTTGTCGCCGACCAGCTTGGCGCGCTGCTCTGGGGTCAAAGCGCCAAACTGCGCCTTGTCCTCAAACCGGAACAAGAAGATCGATGCCGGGTCAGCCTGAGAATCGCGCAAGCCGCCGGCATTTGCGATCGCCCCGGCAAGGGTTACACGAGGTTTGGCGAGCCGCTGCTCTCCGCTTTTGGTCACGGCACCAAAAGCCGAAAAATATCGGGGGGCGAATTCAAGATGGACGGTATCGCCTGGCAAAATTGCGACATTATTTGCGGCGACGTCGAACGCGCTATCCAAACGAATGGTCTCACGGCGCGATCCGCGCACCAAGGTAACACGGGTCTCCCACGCGGGTTGAGATTGCCCCCCCGCCAAAGCGATCACATCAAGCAGTGACGCGCTTTGGGTGGGCAGTTCGATCCGACCCGGTCGATTCACGTCCCCCAACACCGAAACGCTCAGCGCATCACTTTGCAGGCGCGACACTTGTATTTCCGGCTCAAGTGCTTTTCCGCTAACGGCCTCTAACAGATCTGCACGCAGATCTTCCAAGGATTTGCCGCGCGCAGTGACTTGCCCGGCATAGGGCACCCGTACCGTGCCGTCACTGGCAACTGTCACCAGGATTTCCGTGTCACGTTGTTCGGCTGTCGAAAACAGGCCTTCTTCGCCTGCTTCCCAAATCCTGATTGAAAGTCCATCGCCCTCGGCAATGACATCGCGATTGGTCCGGATGGTCCGTGACCGCGTCGTGGCGGAAAAGCGCTCAGGCGTCCGGGCGCCATGCCTTTTTGCGCTTTCCGCAGTGAGCGTTACCAACTCGTATTCCATTGCGACATCGATGGTTTCCGAGGGCTTTTGATCCCCGACGATCGCCTGAGTGGACGGCCCATGCGCTGGCAATGACGCGCACCCGCCAAGCGCGATCACAGCAGTCACCAAAAACGTGCGCGGCGCCCACGAAAAAAAGGATTCTACTTGCATTCCGCCTCAATCTTATCGGCGATCGCGTTGGCCGCGACCTCAACACCCGACTTTGCATAGTAATCGCCGGGAAGCAGGCACGTCGCAACGAGCCAATTCAAATAGGCGTTTCGCAGAGTCTTTTCGGCAACAAAATTCGAACGCCAGAATGCGTCAAAATCCGGTTTCCCATTGGCGCATGTCGCAATGCGCGGATTCGCATAGACTGCCCGCCCCACAGCCATCAGTGGTTTGCCATGCGCAATTGCCGACAGGCCTGACGTGCTGTTGATGGTGATCAATCCGGCTGAGTTTCGGACCAACTGTCCCAGCGACCCCACATGCACCAGGTGCACACGATCCGCGACACCCATTTGCGCAGAGATTTCGGGGATCATGGTAAGACTGCGATCATGTCCGCGTGCTAACGGATGTGCCTTGAACACCAAGTGTAAATCCTCTGGGCCGGTGGATGCCAACGACGCGATCGTGTTGCGTACAAGCCGCTCGGCAGTCCAGCCAAAGGCTGCCTCGCCAAGGCTCAAGTCGTTGGGAACCTGAAGCGCTACAACCATGTATTTCACACGCGCCGTTTCCAGATGGTCGATGAATCGTTGATCCGCTCTCTCGAACGCCAGCTTGCGCGCAAGGTTCAATAGCCAAAGACGAACCTCTCGGAACGGGCGGATCTGACGATGCGAAATGGAACGTTCCTGGTTGCTACCGAAGGCACTCAACAATCCGTAGTAGCAAAACGACTTGAACAGAAGATCATGGAATCCCTGAAAGTCTGTTTGTTCAGGCGGGTGGCAAGATGAGGGAAACTCATCAGGGACCTTGCCTGCAACAGGCGAACCAGCATTGTTCCCGCCCCATTCGGCCGTCACATATCCGGGGCGAATGTACCCCTCTTCGAGGCACAAGACCGGAATGCCATGCGCCAGTGCGACCGCTCGCGCAACCGTATGTATCGGGCGACAGGCCCCAAAAAGAAGGACCAAGTCGGTGTCGAGTTCAGCGAACGTGCGTTCAAGCTCTTCGCGCCAGTCATCCAAAGTACCAGCAAAGTCCCTGCGCCCCGCATGGCGGTCAAACATCCGGTCGGGCGCATTGAACGCGAACCGTGTGACGTTGTGGCCACGCGCCCCCAGGGTTTTTCGCAACTGAGAGAAAAACCCCCCTACGGGGCCCTGAAGCAAGAGGACGTTCAACGGCCGGTGAAGGCCGGAAGGGCCCACCTGCGGTATTTCCGAGCGCGCGCTTACTTGCTCGTCGACAATCGGGTTCATTGCCCAATTCGGACTATTATTCATCACGCTTCGACTTTCGATACGAGCGACCTTCTGCCAACTCACCCTCGCAACCGCACTACTAGCGCAATAGTTGCACCGGGTCCAATCGCCTCTCGCGACAACCGGCGATCACCTGCCTGAATGAACCCATTGTGGTAACCTACTCTTGCAAGTTGAAATAATTGCACCTGTCAGGCAGCACAGAGCCGACTGTTCGCGCAACGAATACTCTCGGTTTTTTAACGTAGAATGAAGAAAAAACCTTCAACACAGCAGCAGAACTTACTTGAGGCGGTGGTTGACCCACCGAGAATTGTAGCAGTTGGCGGTTTGGCCTATAAAAAACACCTGATCTTCTGCAGGTTGCGCAGACAACACGTGCAAGGATAGTAATCTCGGGGCATCCGAATACCCAACTGCAACACGCGCAAGCGCGCAATAAACTCAATAAAATGGCTATGGTCCCAAAGATCATGACCGAGAGGCAAGACAATGGCGAAGCCAAAAAAAGACGCCCCGAAGCCGGGTGCTAACATTCGGAAGCCAGGTGCTAACACCCCGAAGCCAGGTGCTAACATCCGGAAGCCGGGTGCTAAAAAGCCAAAAGGCGAGGTCGTAGAACTCACAGCAGGCCCTGCGGGGACCAAGCGTCTTCGGCCACAACAGAAGAGACGCCTACTGCTCGCATTGTCATTTGGGCTCTGCGTGCTTGCCCCGATTATCGCGGCGATCTTCTATTATTTTGCCATCGCCTCGGACCGGTACGCGTCGTCAGCCGGTTTTTCTGTTCGCGGTGTCGACGCTGGTATGGGGCTGGATGGCATTGGCGCGCTGACCGGGCTGGCCAGTACCGGTTCGACCACATCGGATTCCTACATCGTCCTTGAATATCTGCAGAGCCGCAAGTTGGTCGAAGACTTGGATGCGAAGTTGGATCTGCGCGGCACGTACAGCGACCCTGAAAATGATTTCTTGATGCGCCTTAAACCCGACGCAACCATCGAGGAATTTGTAAAGTACTGGCAAAAGGTCATTTCGACGAGCTTCGATTCAACCTCGGGGATCATAAATTTCGAAGTTCAGTCCTTTTCGCCTGAACACGCCGAAGCTGTTGCCACCGAAATCCTTCGGATGAGTCAAAGTTTGGTCAACGATCTATCCTCGCAGGCACGACAAGATGCGTTGCGCTTCGCAGAAGCGGAAGTCACGCGCCAGGAAGAACGACTGCGTTCTGCCCTGGCCGCGCTCAGCACGTTCCGACAACAAGAGCAATCGGTGAATCCGGCCGCAACCGCAGCGCTCGACATTGAGCTTTTGGGGGCGCTTGAAGCGCGACTCGTCGATTTGAACGCGCGGATCGCTGCGATCGAAAACCTACTTGATGAAAATGCCCCATCTCTCGTCGCACTGCACAGACAAAAAGATGCGCTTCTTGAACAGATTGCCGCCAGACGCGCCCAAATCTCGGGAACGATCGATATCCCCAACGGCACATCGGACCAGTTGACCACATTTGAAACGTTAGAGGTCGAACGCCGTTTTGCCGAAGAGAGTTACGCGTCCGCGCTCAACTCTTTGGAACAGGCGCGCCGTGATGCGGACCGCAAGCAACGCTATCTCGCGATCCACCTACAACCCAGCATCCCCCAAGAC
Source organism: Aliiroseovarius sp. PTFE2010 (assembly GCF_049943335.1). Classification (NCBI taxonomy): domain Bacteria; kingdom Pseudomonadati; phylum Pseudomonadota; class Alphaproteobacteria; order Rhodobacterales; family Paracoccaceae; genus Aliiroseovarius; species Aliiroseovarius sp. PTFE2010. Next base: position 22,787 of record NZ_JBNFVY010000005.1, on the reverse strand, counting down.
GCAGCCTATCCCGAACGCATCAAGGACACCGCAATCGTCAGCTTTGTCTTCTTTGCCTTCTGGAGCATCGCAACCTTGCTCACGTATTCGGTTCGGGATCACCTGTCATGACACGGCATACTTCGGTTGGTGAATTGCTGATCCTGCAGGTGCGGGTGATTGCCAGCTTGGTGATCCGCGAAACACGCGCGACCTTTGGAACATCCAACTTCGGTTATCTGTGGGCAATCATCACGCCAACAGCAAGTGTCGGCGTTCTTGTGTTCGTCTTCACCCTGGTCGGGCGGCAAGCGCCTTTTGGCTCGAGCCTCGCATTGTTCTTCGGAACGGGCATCATGGCGTTGCAATACTTTAGCGAACTGTCCCACAAATTGAATTCGGTGTTCAATGCGAACCGGGCGCTGCTGACCTATCCTGTCATTCGGGAACTGGACACATTGATTGCACGGGCGCTGCTCATCGCGGCGACGTACCTGGCCATTATGGTCCTTTTCTTTGGGGCGTTGATATCACTTGGGTTGGCACCGTGGCCATCCCATCCCGAAGCTCTCATTCTGGCCTTCATCACAACGTGGTTGCTGGGGTTTGGGATGGGTCTGATGAATGCTGTCGTGTCGTCGATGTGGGACACCTGGACTCAGGTCGAGCGCGTGTTGACCCGCCCATTGTTCTTCGTTTCTGCGATTTTCTATGTTCCCAGTCAGCTTCCCCCCGAAGCGATCGCCGTTCTGAAATGGAACCCGGTCCTGCATCTTGTCGAATGGATGCGCGAAGGCTTCTACCCGCGGTATAACAGCATGGTTCTGGACAAATCATATGTTCTTATGGTGGCGACGCTTCTCATACTTCTGGGCCTTGCCGGCGAACGCCTCTTTCGAAAAAAGCGGACGAATTGACCCATGCTTTCTGTTCAGAACGTTTCAAAATCCTATGAGCTGAAAGGGGTTCGCAAGAACATCCTGCAAGACCTCAGCTTTGATTTTCCCGATGGGAAAAACTGCGCGATCATGGGGCGCAACGGGGCTGGCAAGTCGACCTTTATGCGCCTGCTTGCCGGGACAGAACCGCCCGATAGCGGGCGAATTTACCGATCCGCCCGTGTGTCGTGGCCGCTGGGATTTGCCGGAGGCTTCAACGGCTCGATGACCGGAATCGAAAACGTTCGTTTCGTCGCGCGTATTTACGGCCAGGATACCGAAGCGGTGATCCAGTACGTGAAAGACTTCTCTGAACTCGGGCCATCGTTGAAACTACCGATCAAGACCTACTCAAGCGGGATGAAAGCGCGCCTGGCATTCGGCCTTAGTATGGCGATCGACTTCGAAATGTACCTGATCGACGAAATCACCGCTGTAGGCGACGAGCAGTTCAAGAAAAAGAGCCAGGCTGTCTTTAACGAAAAATTGGGCAAGAGCCAGATCATCATGATTTCGCATTCGGCAAATACCATTCGCGACTACTGCGATTGCGGTATTCTTCTCGAACACGGTCGAATTCGTTACTTCAGCCATGTCGACGACCTTCTGAAGGAATACCGCCGTGTCGTGACGGCCTAGCGAAACCGGGCCAGTCGCAATAGCGCAGAGACCGGCCTGAACGCCATCAGCGGCCACGTAGGCGCGCCACCCCGACGGCTCGGCAGACGACAGAACCCAACGCCGATGAACAGCGCCCCGCACCCTCCGGTAGCAGTTCCCAAGGCGGGCCCCACCCGAACGCATGATCAGGCCTGTCATCAGCATTCGAAATCTCATCGCTGTCGCGCAAGGCACCGGATGCGCAGCGCGATGCCGGCGGGCCCACGGTGCGTGTCGATAGACATGTCTGGCCGACGACATCCCAAGTCAAATGACGCTTCGGTGTCGCTGACCAGACGAATTGATCAATAGAATCAGCCCCCCAAAAGGCCGCGATCGATCTGCCTTACGGCTCGCCGCTGGCGCATACAGGGCCGCTTTCAGCCCCCTCGGGCCGGATCGCCAATCAAACCCCACTTTTTCGGGGGCGCAGGCCCCGTCCACGGCGTTGATATTTGCTCTTTCGGCCCAGATTGGATACAATTGTAGTGTTGTTTCTCGCGTATCCCTTCGACTATGTTGGGGGACGAATTGATCGTTTCAATTTGCGCTGAATATGGGCACATCTTTGCCCTTAAGTGCGTTGATAGTTATTTTATTTCCCACTCATAGGGGTGTGGGCGTCATGGGCGAATTCGCTGATGCGGGGGCATCGCAGCCGGACACAAGCACCACTGCGGATGACCACGCCAAAGTACTGGACAGAATGAACTCTGAGGCGTGGGAAAAGCGTCTCGAAGAAGCACGTCTGAAGCGCGCCAAGATTCTTGAGCAAAAAAAGGCGACCGCCAAACCCGAATTCGCGCGCGCGGCCCCGCCCGACTTCGCAAAACCCGACACGCTGATCGTTCCGTTCGAGCCGCGCAAACAGGCGCAGCCCACGGCAGATTTGCAAGCGGACAACAACGACGCAGCCGACGCGGCGGCTCCTGGAACCGCAGTAGCGCCGCTGGATGAGCGCATCGAAAAGCTGGAAGCTGCCTTGGCCGCCGTGGCCGCTCAACCCGGCAAGCAGACCAAACCGCCCGCCCGAAAGACGCGTTCCCTATGGGTGCTGGCGGGCGTTTTTCTTGGCGGCGCGACTGCGGGGATCATCGCGATGCAAGTCCCCGACCTCGTTGGGCGGCTAAGCGGTTCAGCGTCAGATGCCCCATCGATGAACGTACAATCGTCGCAGATCCCCACTGAGGCACCCGCACCCGGACCGCGTTTGCTGACCGGCGTTGACGCGATGAACACGCCGCCGCCATGGGCCGGCGCCCCGTTGCCTAAGGTCATGACGATGCCCGACGGGGCACAAAATTCTGCGCAGTCTTTTCCGGCGCGCGGCACACCGATGGCCTTGCGGCTACGCACACCTGACCACGCGGCGTCTGTTGCGGTGTCCGACCGTTCGGCGGCGATGCCTGAGGCGATGACCGTGTCCGGTTTACCCGTTCTGGACCGCGCCGTCGAACTTGACCGCGCGACTGGTCCACAGCTGCCGCGTCCCCCCACGTCTGCCCCAACGCCAGTTGCCCCGCCTCTCATGTTGGCCACAGATGCGCAAACAGACACGTCGCTGGCCGCATTGCAGAAACCTGCACACCTTGCCGCGCCGGTCACAGTCCGGGGTGCGCAACGTCCGCCCGCCGCGGCGAACTTTCCCAGCGGGGTGAATTGGGCCTCATTCGATCCTGTTCCTGATGATCGGACGCCGGCGGCGCGCTTTACGCTGGCATCAGCGCAAATTGCCCCGCCCCAAATTCCAGAGCGCGCGGGTGCACCCCGCCCGTTGGTGCCCGCTGCCTTAAACGCCCCCATGTCCTCGCCCTTGGAGGCGTCATTGCAATTGCGCCGTCCTGAAACTGGCGCCGTGCGCCAGACTGTCGGGCCGATCGAACCATTGGCCTTGACGTCGGACCAAAATGCCCGGCCCTTCGTCGATGAAACCGCGCCGGTTTACGACCGCCGCGGCGTTGGTGAAGGCGTGGTGGTCAATGTATTCGCCCCGGCGACAATCAAAAGCGACGCCTTGTCAGCGCAACTTGACCAGCTTCAGAAAGACGGCTTCGCGACCGAAGACGTCACCCGGGTCAATTTCAAGGTCAGCCGCTCCAACGTGCGCTACTATCACGCCGAAGATGCCGAAAAGGCGGCTGATCTGGCAAAAACCATGGGCGCCGAGGCGCGTGATTTTTCCTCTTCGCGCAACAATCCTCCGCAAGGCTATATCGAGCTTTACCTACAGGGCGACAGAAGCGCGGCTCAACGCCCGGTGCGCACCGCCAAGAAAGTGCGCAATCCCACCGCAGAAGAACTGCAGGCACGCCGCGCCGCACAGTTGAAGCGCCAGTTGATCAACAAGCTCAACCGGCTCAATACGCAATGACCGACGGAACCCGAACCACATGATCCTGAACAAACGACTCGTTGCCATTGTTACCGGCTTCTTGCTGATCGCAGGGCGGGCATCGCCCGGTATGGGCGCGCCATCGTGGGACCAGTTGACCACTATCGACGCTTATCTCAGTCAGAACGACACGCGCGGTCTTTTGCAGTTCCTCGCGGTACATCCCGAATTGATGCAGGGCGAAGATGAATTGGCAGCCGAACTACGATCCTTCGCCGCCGAAATGGGCCGGACCGATGTGTCGCGGTTCAATGCCCAGACCTCAACCATTGATGCAACCAACTCGGCTGCCAGTATGTTCGGGGGCGGGATCTACTGACACACATAACGGCGCATTCTGATCAGGGCACGTTCCCGCCGCGACTGGCCTATGTGTTGGATCCCCGCTTTGGTGGGGGAACTTCTGCTGCAATTGCCGCAGAACTTCCCATTGCGGCCGGTTTGGGTCGGGTGCAAATCCACGCGCGCCGCTCGGCCATGTTTGGCGACCAACAGCGGGTTCACCCAGGACTTTCAGACGTGATCGACACGCTTGGCCTGCCGATCATATGGGATGCGCCGGTTATTTCCGCCGATACGGTCATTTTGCACAACCCGGCGTTTTTGAAACACCAATCTGATTTTGGTGGCCGCATCGTGGCGCGGGACTTGATCGTCGTAACCCACGAAAATGTCCTGCGGCCGGGTGGCGCTGCAGGGTTCGACATAACCGGATGTCTTGACCAGATCGATCGGGCAAGCCTTGCGCTTCACAAGCGCCTTGCACCGGTATCTGCGCATAATCGACAAGGGGTTGTGGAATGGCTGGCGCAGAACCGAGGCCCGTGGGACGTGGTAGAGCATGACTGGTTCAACATTTTCGACGGTGAATTTTCGGCCCCATCACCGGCCCCTTCAGACCGCCGCGGTCGCCTGTCGCGACCCGGGTTCGAGAAATTCCCGGCCATTGAAATTTTGGATAAGTGTTTTCCGCCCCATGCGCAGGCCAACGTCATCCTCGGGGCTGACATGCTGATCAACACCCAGGCGGCGCGGCCGCATTGGACACTTCTGCCTTTCGGTACGACCGCCGTGGACGGGTTTTTCGACATGATTGATTTCATGGTTTATTTCACGGCACCAACGTGGCGCGAAAGTTTCGGCCGCGTGATCGCCGAAGGCATCGCGGCTGGCAAAGTGGTGCTGACGGACCCGCAGACGGCGGCACCGTTCGGCGATGGCGTAGTGGCCTGTGCACCCGATCAGGTGGACGATCTGATTGCCGGTTTCGTGGCCGCGCCGAAATCCTACGCAAGACAGGTTGCACGCGGGCAGGACTGCCTGTCCCGTTACTCAGCCGCGAATTTCAAGGCGCAGTTCGCCAAAATAATTTTGACCAAGGAGCGCGCCGTTTCATGATCCTGATCGAGGCAGGCACCCCGTCCCTTCGCGCATTTGACGCCCAGTTGATTTTCGCCTGGCAGCTTGCTGCGCGGGGCCATGATCCCGTGATCGACGCCAGCGTCATAGAGGATGCTCTTGATCGCGGTCGAACCTATGAAGCGGCCCCCTTCCTGCGCGAAACCGACGACATTTCCCCCTCGGCCGTCATGCTTGTCGGCGCCGATGAAATTGCGGATTCGACCCTGCAGCGCATCCGGGGCTTGACGTTGGATCCTGCGGCCGCGTTCGTTGCGATAGGTCGGTTCGACACCCCGCAGGATCTCATCGGGGCGCGCGCAAAGATCGCCTATGCGCTTGGGCGCGACCCTGTGGTCATTGATCTGAACGATCTGCAACCGCGCCAGCTTTTGAGCAACGCGATCGCTCCTTTGTTGGCCCCTCTTTCCAAGAAACAGCGCAGCCCCCGCGCACGTCCGTCTGTCACGATCGTGCTGGGACCGGACGCGCTGGACGAGCCCGCAGCAATGGCTGAATTGTCCGGTCTGTCCCACAGCCCTGCATACAGTTTGAAGGTCATTGTGTCCGCCGGCCAGAAAAAGCGGATCAAAGCGTCGCGGTTCCATGACCTGCCGGTAATTACCTTTACCGAACTATCCCCCGTAACCTTGGCCGAGCGCACGGATGTCTTTGTCGTGTATGGCCGGGGCATACCCGGTGATCGCATGGCCGCGCTCGCAGTCTGTCTCATGGCCCAGGGCGGCACCGTCGTAGACTGCACCCAGGACGCCGCGTTTCTAGAGCGCGGCGCGCCAGCCGTTCGCGGGCCCGAAATGCAGGCCGCGCTGGACATGTTCCTGACGGGAACGATCCTGCCGAATTTGCCGGAAATCGGGGAAACCGCACTGCGCTCACCTTGGGTTCAGGTCGCCGACCTGTCGCGGATCGAACAGGCGGCGGGGCTGGAACCTGCCCGCCCGCAGGAAGAGCCCCAACGCCAAGCCCGCGCAATTTTCATGCCAACAAACGGCGTCGGCTTGGGGCACGCTCAGCGCTGCGCGGTCATTGCCGACCAGATGCAACACCGCGACGATACCGGCTTTGCAGCGTTTCCCAGTTGTGTGCCCCTGATCCTGGGGCGCGGTTATGACTGTATGCCGCTGATCCAGCGCTCTGGCGATCATGCACAGCCCTTTGCGAATGACGTGGCCAACTATCTACGGCTGTCACACCTGCTTGGCCCCAAGGACCGACTGGTCTTTGATGGGGGGTATGTCTTTGACTCGGTTGCCAGGACCGTTACCGAAAACGGGCTGGGCGCAACCTGGATTCGGCGCGGCCTCTGGCCTGGCGGCAGGGCGGCGAATGACATGCTGGACCGAGAACGGATTTTCGATCAGGTCATTGTTCCTGGTGAAGCGTTTGCCGAACTGAACGACGTCTATTCCATCGCGCCCAGCGTGCGCAACGTCGGCCCCATTGTGCGCCCCGCACCGACGCCTGACGGCGGGCGCGATGGGCTGCGTGCCCGCTTGGCTGAACGCTTCGACATCCGCTTTGACCGGCTTGTGGTGTCGATGCTGGGCGGGGGCGTGGCGGCCGATCGTACCGCGCAACTGCAAGCGATATCAGCAATGATCGCCACGCGAAAAGACACATTGCACCTGATCGTGGTCTGGCCCGGCGCAACGGTCGCTGCCGCGCTCTATGCTTGGCCCAACACAAGGATCGTCCAATCGTTCGAAGCTTTGGCCTTGGCCATGGCCGCGGACCTGATGATTTCGGCGGCAGGGTACAATTCAATTCACGAGATCCTTTACCACCACATTCCGGCAATCCTGATTCCGCAGACAGCGCCATTCATGGATGATCAGGCGCGGCGCGCCGAGGCACTGGCGAAGCGAGATTTGTGCGGCTTGGTCGACGGCACCGAGTTGATGCAGCTCGGCACCTGGATTTCGCGACTATTGGATCAGGACTGCAGCGCGCAATTGCGCAAGAACCTGCAGGCTCTGGACCTGCCCGAAACCGGAAATACAAACGCCGCGAAGCTGATCGCGGAAAAAACCTGGGGGGCTGCATGATGGCACATAGCTGGACCGCGATCCTGAGCCGGTTGACACGCCACGCCCCGGTCGCCGTGGATGACCTGATCCGCAGTGATCCGCAGCGGGGAATGACCCTGTTTCCCCTGGACGTGCCAATCACGTCAGAGCGCGCATTTCCGCAAGCCGACGCGCTGACCTCACATATCGGGATCCGTGTGACACAGCCACCAGCCGATCCTGCAACGACGGCCATGCGCCTGATCTCGGCCGCATCCGAAAAATCGGTTGTCCCGATCATTCTGACACCTCTGGACAGCTGCGGGCTGGAAAGGTTCGGTCTAAGGGTCGAACGCCTGCCCAGCGATCCAGCCCAAGCGGCCCGCGCCGAGGCTCAGTTGGTCAAATTCTGGAATCTTGCTCTGGTGATAGACGGTCGCGATGTCGAAGCTTTGGCCTGACCTTGTGTCCTTCGCTCAGTTTTCGTCGCGCATCACCGGCGGGTCATCATAAATCGCCCAGCCATAGGCGGTGTCAGGCGTTGGCAGGTCAGATTTCGACAGGTTCCGCGCGATATAGACCTTGGCGATAAAGTTCGCGGTGATCGGCGCAGTCATGAAAAGGAACAAGGTGATCAGCAATTCGTGGAACGACAGGTGCCCGTTGGCGAAGAACGCGTAGCCCATCGACGCGATCAGCGCACAGCCGATGCCCAGAGTGGTTGCCTTGGTAGGGCCGTGAAGCCGCTGCATCGTACTGCGCAACTTGATCAGCCCGAACGATCCGACCAAGCCGAACACCCCGCTGAAAACGATGAACGCCGAAACCAGTATTTCCGCAATATCAGACATGGGTCAGATCACTCTCAGATCACTCGATGATATCGCCGCGCAATACAAAGCGGCAGTAGGCGACGGTTGAAACAAACCCCACCATGGCAACCAGCATGGAGGCTTCGAAATACACGGCGGTACCTTCGGCGATGCCATAAAGAACCAGAAGTGCGATGACGTTGATGACCATTGTGTCCAAGGCCAGAATACGATCAGCGGGGTTCGGGCCGAACACCACGCGCCACAGGCAAAACAGCAGACCAAGCCCGAAACAGGCAAATGCGAAATAAAGTGCGGCGGCAATCATTCGAAAACCTCTCTGAGCGGCTGCTCGTAGCGGCGTTTGATGTTGGTGACTTCAGCGTCCGGGTCGTCGGTGTGCAGGCAGTGGACCAGGATGGCACTGCCATCCGCAGTCAGCATGGCCGACACCGTGCCAGGCGTCATGGTGATGGTCCCGGCCAAAACCGAAATTGCTTCGGGCGAGGTTAACTCAAGCGGCACGATGATCCAGTGCGACCGGAAATCGTCATTGCGCTTGAACAGGATCATCAGGGCGACCTTGACGTTGGCAACGACAATATCCATCAACACGATCAGCACATAGCGGATCGCCACGACCGGGCGGCGCAGCGTTGGGCGATCGGGCCAGTAGGGCCCTGTCATCATGGGAACCACAACCCCAAGAAAGCCGCCCAGCACGAGATTGCCCAAGGTGAACTTGTTCACCAGGCCCAGCCAAACGATCGTCAGCATGATGCTGAGCAGCGGGTGCGGCACGAGACGCTGGATCATGTCAACTTCCTCCCGTGTCGCCCAAGACCGCGTCGACGTAGCCTGACCGGTCAAACAATTGCGCGCTGGCCCCATCCAGGTAAGTGGTCATCGGCCCTGCAAACACAGTCAACAACGCGAGCACGGCAATGACCCCAAAGGTTGGGGCCAGTTCGGCCACGCGGGCCGGGTTCGGCTCTGGCTGTGCCGCGTCATCGTCGGGCGCTTGTTCACCAACCGCTTCGACCGTCAGTGCCGTAGATTTCCAGAATAGTGTACTACCCGCGCGGGCAAACCCAACAATGTTGATGAGTGAGCCAACCAATATTGCGCCCCAGACCCAGCCGATGGTGGCCGGATCGCGCATGGCGTCCATGACAAGCAGCTTGCCCAGAAACCCGCTGAGCGGCGGCATGCCCACCATCGCAATTGCACCCGCAAAGAACAGTGATGCAAACAAGCCGTTGTGAACCGTAGGGGCGCGCGCGTGTAACACGTCTGATTTGCGCCGCGTGACGACCAGGTCGGCGATCAGGAACAGCGCCGCGGCTGCGAAAGTGGAATGCACCAGGTAATACAATGCGGCCGTGGTTGCGCCCGGGGAAAACGCCGATATTGCAACCATCAGCGTCCCCATGGACCCGACGACGGAAAAGGCGATCAACGTCATGAGGCGGCGCGCCCCCAGCACACCGATAGCCCCGACCACGATCGTTACAATGGCCCCGACAAACAGCCACTGCGCGGCCAGGTCTTCTGTCGATGCACTCCCCGGTCCGAAAATCAGCGTGTGAACGCGCAGGATCGAATATGCGCCAACCTTGGTCATGATCGCGAACAAGGCCGCAACCGGCGCAGGGGCGTTCGCATAGGTCCCCGGCAGCCAGAACTGGACCGGGAAAAGCGCAGCCTTGAGCGCGAACACCACCATCAAGAGCACCGCCGCAACGCGGACCAGCGCAGCCTCGTCCGCCGGTACTTGTTGCAGGCGCAGGGCCAGATCGGCGATGTTCAATGTGCCGGTGGAGGCATAAAGAACCCCAAGCGCAAACAGGAACAGCGTCGAACCGGCAAGGTTGATCGCCACATATTGCAGCCCCGCCCGCAAACGCTCGCGCCCACCTGAGTGGATCATCAAACCGTACGAGGCGATGAGCAACACTTCGAAGAACACGAACAGGTTGAAGATGTCGCCGGTCAGGAAAGCACCGTTGATGCCCATCAGCTGAAACTGGAAAAGAGCATGGAAATGCCAGCCGCGCGCATCCCATTTCGTTGCAATTGCGTGCAGCAAAACGAAAAGTGCCAACACCGAAGTGATCAGCACCATAAGCGCCGAAAGACGGTCCAACACCAGGACAATGCCAAAGGGCGCAGGCCAGTCACCCAGATAATAGACCTGTGGAGTTGCTGAAGCCGAAATAAAAAGGCCAACCGCGATGGCCACCAGAAATGCACTGCCAGCCACCGAAGCGACCCGCGAAAGCACCATGTCGTGACGCATCACGAAACCGATGATCGGCGCCAAGAGTGCAGGCAGGATGATCGGGGCGATAATCCAGTGGTTCATGTCCCTTTGTCCCCGTCCGTCTCAGGTTCAACCGGATCATCGACCAGCCCGTCAATCCCGTCATCATCGGTTTCCAGGAAAGATCCCAGCGCGACCATGACCAAGACCGCCGTCATACCAAAGGAAATAACAATCGCGGTCAGCACCAAGGCTTGTGGCAACGGGTCAGTATAGGTTGCCTCGCCATAGGGCGACAGGATCGGCGGCTGGTTCGTAGCCAGACGACCCGACGCGAAAAGGAAAATGTTCACCGCATAGGACAATAGCGCCAGCCCCAAAATCACGGCAAAGGCCCGCATCCGCAGGATCAGGTAAATTCCAGCCGCCGTCAGCGCGGCGATGGAAGAGGCGACGATAACTTCCACTTACGCCTCCGCTTCGTTGGCTTGGACATTGGCAGACGGATCGTAATCCATTGGCTCGACGTTGACCGTATCGCCCGCGTATCGCGCGATCCGCGACAAGCTGTAAAGCATCAACATCACAGCGCCTAGCACGGCCAAGAACACGCCGGCATCAAAGATCATCGCAGTCGCCAGTTCGAATTCTTCGATCGGCGGAATTTCAAAATAATCGTACCCGCTGGTCAGGAACGGTTTGCCGCCCAACCACGCACCTGCCCCTGTCAAACCGGCAATCAAGACCCCGAGACCGATCATCGCATGATATTCGATGCGCTGACGCCGCTGCGTCCATGCGAAACCGGATGCCATATACTGCATGAGCAACGCGATCGATACCACCAGACCGGCGACAAAACCGCCGCCGGGCTGATTGTGCCCGCGCAAAAAGATGTAGGCCCCGACCAGGATGGCAACCGGCATCATGACCCGGGTGGAAACCACCATCATCAAGGGGTGGCGATCCCGGGAAACATTCTTGGAGAAATCCATGTTGCGCAGTTTGCGGGCGGCAGGCCCGTTCAGTAGCGCTTCCATGAGCGCAAAGATCACCAGACCCGCGATGCCAAGAACAATAATTTCGCCATAGGTGTCATATCCGCGGAAGTCGACAAGGATCACGTTGACTACGTTGGTACCGCCCCCGCCCTTGTACGCATTGGCCAGATGGTAGCTGGAAATCGTGTCCACATCGCGTAGCAGGAACATATAGGCCAGCGCGCCGATCCCGCCGCCCGCCGCAATGGCGATCACACCGTCACGGACCCGCCGCACGATGCCGCTTTCGGGCGGTGAGCTTTTCGGCATGTAATGCAGCGCCAGCAGCAGCAGCATGATCGTCACAGTTTCGACCGATATTTGCGTCAGGGCCAGATCCGGTGCGGACAAGTAAACAAATCCGACCGAGATCATCAGACCAATGATGCTGATGACGATCAGTGCCAGGAACCGTTGGCGGTGCAATAGGACAACCGACAAAGCGGCAACCAACAGCAAAACCCACCCAACAAAGACCAGCGGCGGCACCGGCATCAGCGTGCGCGTTGGCAACGGCAGACCGCTGCTCGACCAGGCAAGATAGGCGATGACGGTCGTCGAAGACACGAAAATTGCCAAGTAGCGTGTCATCGACCCGTCGTGGGTGGATTCAGTGATCCGGCGCGATAGCGCGACAGTCCATGCAAGCACCCTGTCGAACATGGCCTTGGCGTCGGGCCGTGGCACAGCGTTCCACGCCCGGTTCAACGGCGCGTGAAGCAACAAGAGGATGAACCCGCCCACGATCGCCGCGCCCGACATGGCCAGTGCGGGCGTGACCCCATGCCAAAGCTTGAGATGAAAATCGGGGAGATCGCCGCCGATGACCGCAGCGGCTGCTGTGCGAACCAGAGGTTCGGCCAGATGGGGCAGAACGCCGATGAGGACGACCAAAACCACAAGCAGGGCTGGGGCCGCCCACATACCGACCGGCGGATCGTGTGGCGTGTGCGGATAATCATCACGCACGGGGCCAAAAAAGACATGCCAAATGAACCGAAACGAATAGGCAACTGACAACAGCGCGCCGATGGTCGCAAGGACGGGCACAGCATAAGGACTGCCCGCCCAATAGGTGTGCGAGGCTTCTTCCAGCATCATCTCTTTGGACAGAAAGCCGTTGAACAGCGGGATGCCTGCCATCGACAGGGCTGCCACCGTTCCGATCACGAAAGTGATCGGCATCAATGTGCGCAACCCACCCAAGCGCTTGATGTCACGCGTGTGCGCCTCGTGGTCGACAATACCAGCGGTCATGAACAGCGCCGCTTTGAATGTCAGGTGGTTTATGATGTGGAACACAGCCGCCACCGCGGCCATCTTGGTTCCAAACCCCAAAAGCATCGTCAGCAGACCCAGGTGACTGACCGTGGAATAGGCCAAGAGCGCCTTGAGATCGTCCTTGAACAAGGCGATCAGGGCCCCCAAAACCATGGTCAACAACCCCACAGATGTCACGATGTAGAACCATTGTTCGGTCCCGGCCAACGCGGGCCACATGCGCGCCATCAGAAACACGCCCGCTTTCACCATCGTCGCCGAATGCAGATAGGCCGACACTGGGGTCGGCGCGGCCATCGCGTGTGGCAACCAGAAGTGAAACGGGAATTGCGCCGATTTCGTGAAGGCCCCTAGAAGAATTAAAATCAACGCGGGCAGGTACCAATCTGATGATCGGATCAAATCGCCCGCTGCCAGAATATCCGTCAGATTGTAGCTGCCAACGATATTGCCCAGGATCAGCATGCCCGCGATCATCGCCAAGCCGCCTGCGCCGGTTACGGTCAGGGCCATGCGCGCGCCCTGTCGCCCTTCGGGCAAATGCCGCCAATACCCGATCAGCAGGAACGACGACAGGCTGGTCAACTCCCAGAAGATCAGCAGCAGCAGGATGTTGTCTGACAGCACGATCCCCAGCATCGCCCCCTGAAAGAGCAACAAAAAGGTATAGAACTGGCCCATAGGGTCTTCGCCGGACAAGTAGAACCGCGCATAGAGCGTGATCAACAGCCCGACGCCTAGGATCATCGACGCGAACAACAACCCCAGACCATCAAGGAAAAACGCGGCCGACAGACCAAGCTGCGGAAGCCATACCGCATTTGCCGTCACGATCTGACCGGAAAACACCGCTGGCGCGTGCAGCAATAGCATCGTCAGCGCAAGGATCGTCGGAACAGCCGCGAAAACAGCACAGGCATTGCGCCCTGCCCGGATCATAAGCCCGGGAAACAAAGCCCCAAGAAACGGCAGCAAGGCGATGAGGATGAGCGAACTGTCTTCTATTGCCACGCTTCTTTTTCCTGTGTCTCGTTTGATCGCAAACGGCGACTAACCTGTACGATCCGACTTCTATTTGGGCCGCCGGCCACCCGTGTCAATCGCGGGCAATCGTCAAACCGATATTCGGCCGCAGAAATCGGTTCTTCGCCTTTGGTAATTCCGTGCGAAAACCTCATCAGCAGTTTGAATGCGTATGTTTTTTTCGTCCCCAAATACTCGGCCCTGCTCGGGAAAAGAGTGTAGCGACAAGGCCAAGACATGCAAGAGCGTGTCGCTAGTCGCGGTCAGTCGGTTGGACAGGCGAATATGCCTCAAAAACGCCGCCCGAATCCCGTTTTCCAAACGTTCAGAAGGTTCCAAAGCGCTCGACGCTGGCCAAGCGTCTCAGAATCCGGTTTCTTGGCCGCGTGGTGTCAGGATTGGAAAAGGGGCCTGCCTTGGTTTTTGAATGGCTGTCGTTGGTGGCGCAAGATTTCGCGGCGCTCACCCCGACAGAACAAGCCACTTTCGCCATCGGGGGGTTGACCTTTGCCTTCGCGGCCGTTGCGGGGGGATGGAAAACGATCAAGGTGCTGCGCCGATCGGATGACGCCCCGCCCATTACGCAGGACGATCTGGAACTGACTCGCATCCTCAAGCTGATCGAAACAAAGAAGCTTTCGGGCGAAGATGCTGTCGCCCTTGGTCAGGCGTTCTTGCGTGACACCATCGCAGACGACGGGCTGACTGACGCGGGCCAAGGCATCGCGCCAGCTTCGGAAGGTCTGCGCCCCCTGGTCGAAGAAGACGAAGACCGGCGCGCGTTTTCCAAACTGGTGCAAGAGCTTGCGATGTCCGACGAAATGGCAGATCGCGAGGTGATCCTGAAATACGCGCGGGGGGATCGTCAATCGGCATTGGCAACGCTTGCCGCCCAGGCCGAAGCGGCGGGGGCCGAAGGCGCCGACAAGTGGCACGAGGTCGCGGTATTTGCGACGCCTTTCGACCACGACCGTGCGATCGGGGCACTAAAAAAGGCGACCACCTTGAAACCTGACGACGCGGCCAGCCATTGCCGCCTGTCGCGGCTATTGTTGTCCGACGATGATATAGACGGCGCGATTGCCGCCGCGGACGCGGCGATGACATGCGCCAAGGACAAAGCGACGAAGGCGCGCGCCATGATGCGCAAAGGGCTGGCGACAGCGCAAGGGGGTGACGTCAGATCCGCAAGCCAATTGATCGACACCGCGCTGGACACCGCGCGCGCTGCGGCGGCTGCGGACGCGTCGAACGAAGACACCGTCCGTGCATTGGCCAACACCTACGAGGCACAGAGCATCGTCAGGGCAGACATGGGGTCCCCGATTGAAGCGGCGGCTGCGTTGGACCGCGCATCATCGCTCTATGAAGAATTGCTGAAATTCTCACCGGACGACGAAGACCTGATGTTGGAGCGGCTTCGCGCGCGGCTGAGACACGGGTACTTGCTGCGGGTTTCTGACGATCCCGAAGGGGCGTGCGATATCTATTCCCGCCTGCTGCCGGAATATGATGACGCGCTGGCGAAACGCCCGGACAACCGGCTGATCGCCCAAGACAAGGTCGCCGCAATCCTGGATTGGGCCTTCGCCCTAGACGCGTTGAGCGACGAAAGCCGCGCGATCGCCAAGTTGGACCAGATCGAAAGCCTGATCAACACGCTGCTGCCCGTGGCTGTTCGCCCGGATGAACTGCGCAGCCACCGGATTTGGTCGGGGATCTTGCGTGCAAGGATCCTGACACGCCAGGGGCATGTCGCCGAGGCAATCGAATTGCAGGACAAGGTGCTGTCAGACGCGCGCCAGGCCGCCGACACCGGCCGTTCAAGTGCGATACGCAATCTGTCAATCGCATTAGAGGGCGTCGGGTCGCTTCGCGCCGAACTGGGCAACGCGATGGGGGCCGAAAACAGCCTGCATGAAGCCTGCGATTTGGTTGCCAAACGCGCATCTGAGGATCCAGGCAACGTATCCAAGCAGGAAGACGCGATCCTGATACAGTGGAAATTGGCTGCTTTCGCCAAAGACCAGATGAATGTCGGGCGGTATTTCGACCTGGTTCGCGACACCCATGAGACCGTCCAGAACCTGGCGTCGTCATTCCCAGGAAAGACGCACCTACGGGTTTTGCTCGCACACTCGCACCGGTTGATGGCAGACGCCTACGTTCAACGCAATGAAGATAGCGATCACGCAGCCGCGTTGGAACAGTCGGAACAAGGATGCCGCCTATACCGCGATCTGGCGCAATTAAATCCGAACGACTTCAAGACCGTGCATGGAGAACTGGATTCCGATCGCATCCATGCGGCTTTTCTTGTGAGCGAGGGACGTCTTTCAGAGGGTTTGGCGCTGGCAGAGTCAGCGCTGCGCAAATGCGACGCAATGGCGACCACGAACGAAAAAGCTGCGCGCTTGGCTGTCGCGAAATCCAGGTGCCACGTCACAATTGCCGGTGCCTATCGCGAAATGAATGAATACGAAAAGGCCGTTCTGCAGCACCAAAAGGCGGTTGGGATTTTGCATAAGCACTTCGCGCATGGCGACAAGATCCGCTCGCGACGCCACAACTACATGGACGCGCTGCTAGATTACGGCGATTTGCTGGTGTCGGCAGAAAAATCAGACCTTGCGGAACAACAATACCTCAAGGCGTTGGATTTGGTCGACCGTTCGGCGAACGCCCCCGACCGCCGGGAAGAGCGGTACGAGCTTGTGCTGAAATCGAAACTACAGTTCGTGTCCCGATCGATGGGCAATCTTGACACGTCGCGTCGCTACCAGGCCGACGCTCTGGCCTTGGCCGAGGAGCAAGCAGAATACCCCGAAGACGTCGTCGCCCAACAAAACCTCGCCAGAGCCTATGTTGGAGAGGCCGCCGAAGCCATACGTGACCATGACTTGGTCACCGCAAAAGTCTGGATCGGCCGGGCCAAGTCTGTCGCCGCGCGCGTGGTCGACAACCCCGAAGCCGCCATTTCTGTCGAGCTTGGAATTCGCGAACAGCAGCTTATCCTTGCAGCTCAGAGCGACGATCACACAGCCTGTAAAGAGCACATCGATCGACTGGTTGAGCTCAAGCAGATGCAGCTTGATCGCCGCTGGACCCGGGACAACCAACTGGCTCTCTACGACCTGCTGCTTCGGCAAGCGGCGCAGCACTATCGGTTCGGCAAACCGGATCATCTTTTGCCTGACCTCGTGGAAAAGCTGCAACAGGCTGACGGGGACCAAGGCGGCAAACAATTGTCGCGCGCGCGGCTAGCGACCCTTTGGTTCCGCCTTGGACATATCTACAGCCCGCGGCATCTACATCGAGAAGCCGCTATGGCGTTCGCCAAATCCATCGACCTGCGTGAAGGATCGGACAATGCCTCGCAGCTCTATTCGCTGGCATCGACCCATGTGGATCACGCGAAATCCCTTGAATCGATGGGGAATATTCAAAGCGCGATCCAAGAAACAGAGAACGCTGAAGCGCTGCTGCCCGCAGTTCGGTCCGCCGTTGACGATCCTTGCTTTGCGCTCGAATTAGAGGCCGGCGTGGCCCAGTCCTGGGCCGCGATCGCACTCTTTCAGGGCAACGCCACCGCCGCCCGGTCCGCCCTGGAAAGGGCATTACTGGCCATCAAGTCATCGGCAGATCTAAGGCCGAACAATCCCAACCCGCCCCTACATGAATTTGCAATTCGTCTGTCGGAACTCGACGCGGCCGATATCGATGGTGATCCCGACACGCGCAGGTCAGTCTTGCAAGACATCCGACAGGCCGGGGACAAGGCTTTGGAACTTTCAGAGAAAAAGACCTACATCGCCGCGTGCGTCGACAACTACCTGGCGGTGCAGCAGATCATTTTGTCCACCGATACCGGCGGGGCAAACGATGCCCTGGATCACGCAGTTGCCATTGAAGAACCGTTGTGCCGCGCTGCGGAAGAACCCACCAGCCATTTTCTTCCGCAAGTTAAATCCATGTTCTATATCGCCGCCTCGGAAGCGGCGCTGGTTGCGAAGGATGTGGATCGTACACGGCACTTTACTGAACAGGCAGTCAACGAATGTGGATTGCTGGCCGGCTGTGCCCCTGACGACTGGGTCTATGCCTGCCAACACCTACGATCCCTGCACGTCAAAGCCCGCGCGACCAATGATAACGATGACTTCACAGCTGTCAGAACGCGGCTGACTGAACTTGAGGAACGGGGCATGTTGCCAAAACACCATCCTTGGTTGACTCGCCTTTTGGCCGATGACCGGGTCTGATGCAAAAACGCCGTGACCGCAGGAAACTCAAAGACATCGTCTAAAGCAGAGAGGTTGGCGCATCTGCACAGCTCGATTTTTGGTGCGGGCTGAACCGGCATTCATGCCGTCCTGTTCTGATCCGCCGGGCGCCAGTCTGTGGTGTCCCGAGCGTCTGAGGCGATGTGGCAGTTTTGGGTTGATCGCCCAAAATTTACGGGCATGCACGGATCTGCGTCTGACAATTCCATATGACACAGAAATGCGACAGGCCCGCATCTCTGCGGGCCTGTGCGGGATCATTGCAAGGTCAAATCAATCCACGCAGGCGCGGATTTTTTCGATGTCCGGGCCGTTGGGTGTGCGGCCCAGGTTGAAGGGGGCAGATGCGTCACGCCATTTGGCGTAGTCAGCAAGATACTCAAGCTGGCTCAGGTAAACCTTGGCGGAATCGGGATTCTCGCACGCGGTTTGCTCGATCACTTCGTTGGCCATTTCCTGAACCTTGGCCAGCGTTTCGTCATCATAACGGGTGATTTCGATGCCCGCGTCCTTGAACTGCTGGTAGGCTTCGGTCGCGCGCTTCTCGGTGAAGGAAAGCGACCAGACCAGGTTGGCCTGAGCGGCGATTTTCAGCGCGTCCTGCGTCTCTTCGGACAGTGCATCCCAGGACGCCTTGTTGATCATCACACCAAAGGCAGACGCGGATTGGTGCCAACCGGGGGTCGCCCAGTGGGTTGTCACCTGGTGGAACCCACCCGAGAAATCGACGTTCGGCGTTGAAAATTCCGCGCCATCAATCACGCCGCGTTCCAGCGACTGATAGATTTCGCCGCCGGCCATCGACACTTGGCTGCCGCCCAGGTTTTCAAGCAGACGCCCTTGCTCAAGCCCAGAAAGACGCAGGCGCATGCCTTGGAGGTCTTCAAGCGTTTCGATTTTCTTGTTGGTCCGGAAGCCGGATTCGTTGTTGGTCACGCCATAGGGCAGATAGACCATGCCAAACTTGCCGTAGATTTCGTTGTAAAGATCGGCGCCGCCCCATTGTTCGATCCAGTTGACGTAATCAACAGCGTTGAAAAGGCTGGCTGTAGTAGCCAACGGCGAGAAAGCCGAATTGCGACCGGCCCAATATCCCGGCCAGTCAGCACCAGCCTGAATCGTGCCGGATTCAACTGCACCAAAAACTTCGCCTGCCGGAACGAGCGCGCCTCCTTCGAAGAATTCGATATTCAGATCATCGCCCGTCAGCTTGTTGGCCAGCTCGACAAAGTGCTTGTCGATTTCGATCAGCTCAAGGGACGTGGGCCATGTCGTTGTCATGGTCCAGCTTTCCTGTGCCGCCGCTTGCGTTGTCAGACCGGCCGCAAGTGCCGCAGCAGCAAAAACAGTAGTTCTAATAGACATCGAAAATCCTCCTTGGTTTAGTTATTGTAAAGAGTGTCGGGTAGCCAGGTGACCAATTGCGGGAACAGCGCCACGGCCAGACACATCATCAGGATCAAACCGATGAACGGCAACACCCCGACGATTATGTGTGTCGTTTTCACTGAACCTGGCGCAATGGCGCGCAGGTAGAACAGCGCATACCCAAATGGCGGGGTCAGGAAGGATGTTTGCAGCACAACCGACATCAGAACCACGAACCAAAGCAAGTCAATGTTCATTTCCTGCACGATCGGCAGAAAGATCGGGAACGACAGCAGAACAATCCCGGTCCAATCCAGGAAGGCCCCAAGGATAAAGACGATGAAGAGCATCATGGTGACGAGCAACCACGGCTCCATTTCCAGCGCGCGGATGATTTCCTGCGTGGCGCGCAGGCCACCGGTGATATTGAACACGCCGGTGAACGCCGTCGCGCCTATGACAATGAAAAGGATCATCGCCGAGGTGCGGCCGGTTTCCAGCATTGCGCCATAAAAACTGGGCCATGTGAATTTGCGGCGCAAGATCACGATTCCCAAGGCCAGCGCAGCACCGATCGCCGACGCTTCAGTCGCCGTGGCGATCCCGGCCAGCAAAGAGCCAAGGATGCCGAGGATCAGCACCAGAGGCGGCACCGCCTCGATGGCCAGCATACGCGCAAGTTCGGATTTGCTGATTTTTTCGTCAGGCTCAACTGCCGGGGCCATGTCAGGGCGCACGATCGCGACGATCACAACCCAGACCGCGTAAAGCAGCCCCAGCAAAACGCCGGGCACCATGGCCCCGGCAAAAAGTTCGCCGACCGACAGGGGCGAGTAGCTTGCCATCAGGATCAACATGATCGACGGCGGGATGAGAATGCCCAGACAGCCAGACGCCGCGATCACGCCCGTGGTCAGTGTCGGGCTATAGCCATATTGCAGCATCGGGCGCAGGGCCATCACGCCCATGACCGTGATCGAGGCGCCGATAATGCCTGTCGTTGCCGCAAGCAAGATGGAGATAAACACCACCGCCAGCGCCAGACCGCCCCGCACGTTCGACATCATCAGACGCAGAGATTCGAACATTTTGTCGGTCACGCCGCTGTCTGACAGAAACCTTGCCATCAGGATAAACAGAGGGATGGCGATCAGGGTAAAGTTGTCTAATACGTCGCCGAAAATACGGTTGATGACGATGCCGAGCACCATCGGCTTGCCCGCGATGAGCGTCCCCAATACGGCCGTGCCCCCCAAGACAAAGGCCAACGGGTGCCCCATGAACAGGCCCAGCAACAAAAGGCCGAACATGGCAAGTGCGATATACTCAGGCGTCACTGCGCAAGTCCTCTTGATAGTTGAATACCAGCTTCAATACTTCCGAGATGCCCTGCAACATCAGCAATGCTGCAGCGACAGCCATCGCTATTTTCAGTGGATAGACCGGCAGTTGCACAGACCCGTAGGTCGTTTCGCCTTGCACATAAGAACGCATGGCGAATTCATAAGACCGTGTCAGGAAAACCCAGGAAAACGGGAAGAAAAAGATCAAATAGCCCAGAATCTCGACGATGCGGCGGGCCGTGGGCCCCAAGGCCTCGGTGACCAGATCGACGCGGACATGTGCCTGGTGGCGAAGGGCGTAACCGCCCAAGAGCACGAAATAGAACCCGTACATCATTTTTGTGACATCAAAGGCCCAGCGGGTCGGCGCGTTCATCACATAGCGCATGAAAACATCGTAAATGATGATTGCCGCAAACACGACTGCCACCACCGAAACGATGCGTCCCACCAGCTCATTCAAGCTGTCAATATACCGAAAAAACATGACGCTATCCCCTCGTTGAGACCCGGTATTGGCGAAGCAGCATACTATCGGCGAATTCAGAGGACACAAGTGGACGCTGAACTACCCTCCATTTACTGGACAGTATCTGGCGTCATTTTGGCTATTCTTTATACTTTCTGATCCGTTTTCCGAGAGGTGAGAGTCACTCACCGAAAGGGGGGGCTTGAGGTCGCTGCCAATAGATCACAAGGGCGGGTTTGCCGCCAAGGCGGTATGCGGGCGTTTGTGATTGAAGAACTCAATCCACGTTCTGATGTCTGCTTTGGCTTCTGCGACAGCCACCCCCCGGTGTTGGCAAGCAGATCGTTTACCTGTTCCGCACCCACCTCCGGCGTCTTGCATTTTCCACCTGCGACAACGACAGAGGCGCCTTCAAGCAAAGCGCGCTTCCATTGATGGATCATCGTTGTGCCGATGCCCAGTCGCGTTTCGCCGCAGTTTTTCTATGGGCAATGCCCTAGAAACGGTAGGCAAAACCTATATTCAGGATTGTTGGGTCTACCGAGACACTGCCTTTGACCGGTGCCCCACCGAGTGTCCCCGAGAGATCTGTTTTGAATGGGGTGTAGCGGATATCTGCATTGGCCAACCAATTCTCGCTCACTTGATAGCGCATTCCAACTTGTAGCGCCGGCGCCCAGGCATCGTTCAGATCAAGATCCGCCACGGCATTCCCTTGTTCTTCCAGAAACAGGATTCGACCTAAGCCGGCACCAACATACGGGCTGAAAGATGATTTGGTCGCAAAGTGATATTGTAGCGACAAGATCGCGGGGCCGTATTTTGTTTCTCCGACGGGCGTTCCTGCCAAGCTACCTGCCCCTGTTAGATTTGCACTTGCTGGCAAACCGCCAAAAAAGTTGATCGCGACAGAAGAGCCCAGAAAATAAGAAACATCGAAACTGAGTGTCGTGTCATCTGAGATATCAACACCCGCTCCCGGTATCGGCGCGCCACCTGCGCTAATTGAATCCAGTGACTCTTCGGTAAACGCCTTTGCTGCGTTCACGCCGACCAGCCAGTCGCCTTTGGTATAAAGCGATTCCGCAACTGCGGTGTGGGGCGATGCAAAGCAGCCAACCACCATGATTCCCATGACGTGCGCAGCACAAGGCACTTTCGACACCAGATCAGTGTGTTTCATGTCTTCCTCCTTTTGATTGATTTTCTGCGCTTCACGCGCAGCGACGCGCAGGCGGAAACTGCGATCTGCAATTCCGCCTGCCCTTTTTTGGCTACGCCAACAGCACGTTCCCGTATTCTTCGCGCAACTTGTTTTTGAGGACTTTGCCAGTTGCGTTTCGGGGCAATTCTTCGACAAAGATGACCTTGTCGGGCATTTGCCATTTAGCGACCTTGTCGGCGAAGAAGTTGATCACTTCCTGCTCTGATACATCTGCCGTTGGGGCCTTTACCGCCACGAGAACCGGGCGTTCGTCCCACTTTTCGTGTTTTGCGGCAATGGCGGCGGC
>NZ_JBNFVY010000055.1:0-311 GCF_049943335.1 Aliiroseovarius sp. PTFE2010 | reverse complement strand
GTTCACTTCGGTATCGCGCATATAGCCGGACCCGCCGTGGATCTGGACGGCCCTGTCCAGCACGAAGGACGTGACCTCGGCGGCCTTGAAGATCGCGGCCGCTGTCAGCTTGTGGATTTCACCGCGTCCGCCTTCGCCCTCTTCCAGACCTTCGCACATGGCGACGGTCTTCAATGACAGGCTGCGCGCCGCTTCGATCCGCGTGTACATGTCGGCCAACATCGCCTGTACCATCTGGAAATTGGCGATCGGCTTGCCGAACTGCTGGCGCGTCTTGGCGTAGTCGATGGAAATATCCAGCGCCCGCTGCG
>NZ_JBNFVY010000054.1:0-341 GCF_049943335.1 Aliiroseovarius sp. PTFE2010 | reverse complement strand
GGCTATGCGCCGGATTTCGTCAAGGCGCTGGTGCCCTGGTTGCCTGAGATCAAGGCCAAGGGGATCAAGGTTGTGGCCAATGCCGGCGGGGTCAACCCGCGCGGCTGCCGCGATGCGCTTGCCAAGGCGGCGGCCGAGGCGGGGATCGATCTGTCGATCGGTGTGGTGCTGGGCGACGATCTGTCGGCGCAGGCCGATGACATCCGCGCCAGCGGGCAGAGCGAAATGTTCTCGGGCGCGCCATTCCCTGACGATATCTGGAGCATGAATGCCTATCTGGGGGCGCGCCCGATTGCGGCGGCCCTGGACGGCGGGGCGGACATCGTGATCACCGGGCGCTG
>NZ_JBNFVY010000053.1:0-341 GCF_049943335.1 Aliiroseovarius sp. PTFE2010 | reverse complement strand
CAGCGCCCGGTGATCACGATGTCCGCCCCGCCGTCCAGGGCCGCCGCAATCGGGCGCGCCCCCAGATAGGCATTCATGCTCCAGATATCGTCAGGAAATGGCGCGCCCGAGAACATTTCGCTCTGCCCGCGGGCGCGGATCGCGTCGGCCTGCGCCGACAGATCGTCGCCCAGCACCACGCCGATGGACAGATCGATCCCCGCCTCGGCCGCCGCCTTGGCAAGCGCATCGCGGCAGCCGCGCGGATTGACCCCGCCGGCATTGGCCACAACCTTGATCCCCTTGGCCTTGATCTCAGGCAACCAGGGCACCAGCGCCTTGACGAAATCCGGCGCATAGCC
>NZ_JBNFVY010000052.1:0-355 GCF_049943335.1 Aliiroseovarius sp. PTFE2010 | reverse complement strand
TCCCACCCCTCGCCGAGCAGCACCGGATTGTGGCCAAGGTCGATGAACTCATGGCGCTGTGTGATCAGTTGGGACAGGCCCGCGCGGGGCGCGAGGCGGTGCGGGATCGGCTGACCACCGCCAGCCTCGCCCGCCTATCCGCCCCCGACACCGACGCGGACACCTTCCAATCCCACGCCCGCTTCGCCCTTCAATCCCTCCCCACCCTCACCACCCGCCCCGACCAAATCAAAACCCTCCGCCAAACCATCCTGAACCTCGCCGTGCGCGGGAAGCTGGTGGAACAAGATGCGGGCGATGAACCGGCGGCGGAGTTGTTGAAGCGGATCGCGCAGGAGAAGGCGCGGCTTGGAAT
>NZ_JBNFVY010000051.1:0-375 GCF_049943335.1 Aliiroseovarius sp. PTFE2010 | reverse complement strand
CAACATCGCCTGTACCATCTGGAAATTGGCGATCGGCTTGCCGAACTGCTGGCGCGTCTTGGCGTAGTCGATGGAAATATCCAGCGCCCGCTGCGCGATGCCCATGGCATTGAAGCAGACGATCGCCCGTTCAAGATCCAGCCCCGACATCGTCACCGCAACGCCGCCATCCAGCTTGCCGACCAAGTTCTTGGCCGGAACGCGGCAATCTTCGAACACCAGCTCGCCAGTGGGCGAGCCGCGGAACCCCATCTTGTTGAGCTTCTGCGCCACCTTGAAGCCGGGCGTGTCGGTTTCCACGATAAAGGCGGAAATACCCTTGGCCCCTTTTTCCGGCGAGGTCTTGGCATAGACCAGCACCAGATCGGCAATCGG
>NZ_JBNFVY010000050.1:0-375 GCF_049943335.1 Aliiroseovarius sp. PTFE2010 | reverse complement strand
CAACATCGCCTGTACCATCTGGAAATTGGCGATCGGCTTGCCGAACTGCTGGCGCGTCTTGGCGTAGTCGATGGAAATATCCAGCGCCCGCTGCGAAATGCCAAGCGCGCTGAAGCTGCCGATCGCCCGTTCAAGATCCAGCCCCGACATCGTCACTGCGACGCCGCCATCCAGCTTGCCGACCAAGTTCTTGGCCGGCACCCGGCAATCTTCGAACACCAGCTCGCCAGTGGGCGAGCCGCGGAACCCCATCTTGTTCAGTTTCTGCGCCACCTTGAAACCGGGCGTGTCGGTTTCCACGATAAAGGCGGAAATACCCTTGGCCCCTTTTTCCGGCGAGGTCTTGGCATAGACCAGCACCAGATCGGCAATCGG